>CAZRNE010000005.1:0-137121 GCA_964601365.1 uncultured Opitutaceae bacterium
CCCCGTAATCTACGTGTCGTGAGCTCCACCCAGCGAATATCAGCATCAAGGCCGACAAACTGCCTGTTCAAGCGGACGCTGACCACAGCTGTCGTGCCGCTGCCCATGAAGGGGTCGAGGACGAGGTCGCCGGGGTTGGAGGAGGCGAGGAGGATGCGCTCGAGCAAGGCGACGGGTTTCTGCGTGGGGTGTTTGCCGAGGAGTTTCTCGTCGGGCTTGGGCGCGGTGAGCGTCCAGACGTCCTTCATCTGCTTGCCGCCGTTGGCGGCGCGCATGTCGTCGTAGTGGAAGACGTGCCGGCTTTTCTCGTTCTTGGCGGCCCAGAGGAGGGTCTCGGTGGAGTGGGTGAAGTAGCGGCAGGCGAGGTTGGGCGGCGGGTTGGGTTTCTGCCAGGTGACCTGGTTGAGCAGCTTCATGCCGAGCTGCTGCATGGCGTAGCCGACGGAGAAGATGACGTGGTGCGTGCCGCTGACCCAGAGGGTGCCGTTGGGCTTGAGGAGGGCCTGGCAGCGGCGGAGCCACTCGGTGTTGAAGTTGTGGTTCTCGGCGGGGCCGCGGGATTTGTCCCAGTCGCCCTTGTCCACCTTCACCATCTTACCGGCGTGGCAGGTGATGCCGCCGTTGGAGAGGAAGTAGGGCGGATCGGCGAAGATGAGGTCAAAGACGCCGTGCGGGTGGCGTTCGAGCAGGTGGTCCATGACCTCGAGGCAGTCGCCGTGGTAGAGCCAGAGGCCGCGGGCGTCGTCGCGGTAGGCGAGTTTCGACGGCTGCAAGACGTCGGGTCCTTCGCGGACGATGCCGTCCTCGGGGCGGAAGACGTCGTCGTAAGAAGGATAGTTCGGCGGCGCGGGTTTCTGCGGTCGGCGGGATCTCTTAACCGCGTTGGGGTCAACGCGGCCCACCCTGGGCGTGCGTGCAGTCTTGAGTTTCCGAGGCACGCGCTGATCGGATCGATCCGGTCGGAAGCCGGGGCAAGATCATTTAACACGGAAGCCACAGAGAGCGCGGAGGGGAGGCAGGCAGAAGCCGGGCTTGCCTTCATGCGGGGTGATTTTATCCGTGAGGCATGCCTGGTATTGCTGCCAAAAGCGTTGCCCCCCGACGTCGCTCCCCGGCGTCGCGCCGGCTGGCCGGCGCGGATATCAACAGCCGGCTGGTGCAGATCGAGTTGGCCACGGTGAGTTCGCTGCGCGCGCTCCAGATGGACATCGATGGTGACGAAGGTGTGCCGGCAGTCGAAGCATTGAAGAAAGCACGCGCCGCCTTGCGGTGAGAGCCAGCTTCAACCGGTTGGCGGAACAGGAGTTGATCGCCGCTGCGCGATACCTGCAGGCGGAAGCCGGTCTGGGGCGGCAGTTTCTCCTGGAGTTCGAGGCTTGGCAGAAGCAGGTGCTGCGCTTTCCGGAGTCGTGCCCGGAGATCGCTCCGGGAATCCGGTGCGGATACCTGCGGCGGTTTAAATACCATGTGACCTACACAGTGCGCGGGGATGGGTTGCGCATCCTCTATATTCGCTCGGCACGGAGGATGCCGTTGCGGGATTGGCCGAGGAGCTGACACAAGAAGGTCGCCGGTTTTTGCGGAAAACAAAAGCCGTCCCGGGAAGGGACGGCTTGGAACAGGCGCGGCGGTGACCGGGGATCAGAAGCGGAAGCTGATGCCGGCGGTCACGGCCACGTCGTCGCCGACCTCGGTGCGGCGGCTGGCGAAGGTGACGTCGTCCACCCACAGGTATTTGGCGCCGACGGTGAGGGCGACGGCAGGGCTGGCCTGGTAGGTGAAACCGCCGAAGGCCTGCACGGCAAAGGCCTCGTCGCGCAGCGTAATCGGGCCGAAGATGCTGACGCCGTCGATGCGGGCGCGGGCGATGCCGAGGCCGGCGCCGGCATAGTAGCTCCACTGACCCGAAGCGGGGGCGGTGAAGCGGTAGTTGGCGGTCAGGGGGACGAGGTCGGCCTTGATGCCGCCCTCCTTTTCGTCGGTGTAGCCGACCTCGAACTCGAGGTGGTGGGCGAAGTTGCCGGTGCGGGCGACCTCGAAGCCGAGACGCGCGGAGAGGTATTCCTCCTCGCTGTCGATGAGATAGCCGGCGTCGACGCCGACGATGACGGTGGCGGCCTGGGCCGAAGCCGCGAGGCCGGTGATAAGCACGAGTGTGGATAGGAGTTTTTTCATGGTTGGTATCAGGAAGACGCGGAACGACCGCGAACCTTACACCGGAGTTCCGCACCTGCGATTAGCCGATGGGCTAGGGCACGCGGGGAGCTGAACCGGGCGACAAAGAAACCACGGATGGCGCGGATGACACGGATCGGAGGATGTAGACCGGTATCCGTGACCATCGGCGTGCGCGATTCCTGTAGGAGGGGCTTTAGGCCCCGACGCAGCCGGTTTGGCCGCTCGTGCATTATCGCGGCGTAAAGCCGCTCCTACAGGGATTGCAGCCGCGCCCTCATCGGAAAAACAAAAGCCGCGGCGCTCGGGCCGCGGCTTGTTTTGGAAAGCGCGTTGAGGTCAACGCGCTCCACCGTGAATCCGTCGTTCAGTGCGCGCCGGCCTTCTCGGTCGGGATGCGCATGGCGTAGAAGGAGCGCCAGACGAAGTAGAGGCCGACGACGAAGATGGGCACGGCGACGGCGAGCTTGGTGGCGTCGCTCTGGATCGACACCGCGATCTCGACGGCCAGGAGGCCGAAGAGCGTGGTGAACTTGATGACGGGGTTCATCGAGACCGAGGAGGTGTCCTTGAACGGGTCGCCCACGGTGTCGCCGACGACGGAGGCGGCGTGGAGCGGGGTGCCCTTCATCTTGAGGTCGACCTCGACGACCTTCTTGGCGTTGTCCCAGGCGCCGCCGGCGTTGGCCATGAAGATGGCCTGGAAGAGGCCGAAGAAGGCGAGGCCGATGAGGTAGCCGATGAAGAAGAACGGATTGAAGAAGGCCAGCGAGAGCGCGAGGGCGAAGATGGCGATGAAGATGTTCCACATGCCCTTCTGCGCGTATTCGGTGCAGATGCGCACGACGTGCTTCGAGTCGTCGATGGAGGCGCTCTTGGCGTCGAGCTTGATGTTCTTCTCGATGAAGACGACGGCGGAGTAGGCGCCGGTGACGACGGCCTGGATGGTCGCGCCGGTGAACCAGTAGATGACCGCGCCGCCCATGAGCAGGCCGAAGATGACCTCGGGCTTGACGAGCGAGAGCGAGGCGATGACGGAGGCATGGCCCGCGCCGGTGCCGTAGACGCGCTCGAGGAGCAGGATGATGCCGAACACCATCGTGGTGGCGCCGACGACGGCGGTGCCGATGAGCACGGGCTTGGCGGTGGCCTTGAAGGTGTTGCCGGCGCCGTCGCACTTCTCGAGGAAGTATTTGGCCTTCTCGAAGACGGGGGTGAAGCCGAACTTCGACTTGATGTCCTCGGCGATGCCGGGGCGGCCCTCGATCTGCGAGAGCTCGTAGACGGACTGGGCGTTGTCGGTCACCGGGCCGAAGGAGTCGACGGCGATGGTGACCGGGCCCATGCCGAGGAAGCCGAAGGCGACGAGGCCGAAGGCGAAGATGGGCGCGGCGAAGGCGATGGCCGACGGCATGATGGCGACGAACTCGGGGTGCTTGCCCACGAGGTAGGCCGCGAACATGAGGGCGAGGATGAGCAGGCCCTTCCAGAAGGCGGAGAAGTTGCCCGCGACGAGGCCGGAGAGGATGTTGAGCGAGGCGCCGCCGTGCCGGGAGGCCGTGACGACCTCCTGCACGTGCTTCGAGTGCGGGCTGGTGAAGATCTTGGTGAACTCGGGGATGAGCGCGCCGGCCACCGTGCCGCAGGAGATGATGGTCGAGAGAATCCACCAGAGGTTGGGGAAGACCTGCTCGACGCCGCCGTGCGTGATGGTGAGGTTGGCGAGGAGGGCGTAGCTGGCGGCGTAGGTGAACGCGATGGAGACGCCCGAGGTGATGAACACGAGGTTGGTCAGCGGCTGCTCGAAGTCGAAGTCGTCGCGCAGGGCATACTTGGTGTTCGTGATGATGTTGTTCAGCCAGTAGGAGATGAGCGAGGTGAACACCATCAGCGCGCGCATGACGAAGAGCCACACGATGAGCTTGCCGCAGAGCACGGCGTATTCGCTGCCGGTGAGGGCGATGGCGAGGAAGGTGACGAGCGCGACGCCCGTGACACCGTAGGTCTCGAAGCCGTCGGCCGAAGGCCCGACCGAGTCGCCGGCGTTGTCGCCGGTGCAGTCGGCGATGACGCCGGGGTTCTTCGGGTCGTCCTCGGGGAGCTTGAAGACGATCTTCATCAGGTCGGAGCCGATGTCGGCGATCTTGGTGAAGATGCCGCCGCAGATGCGGAGGATGGAGGCGCCGAGGGACTCGCCGATGGCGAAGCCGAGGAAGCAGACGCCGACGAGCGCGGGCGGCACCCAGAGGAGGATGCCCGTCATGACGAGCAGCTCGACGGACACGAGCATGAGACCGACGGACATGCCGGCCTGGAGGGGGATCTGGACGACGGGGAGGGGCTTGCCGGCGAGGGCGGCGAAGGACGCGCGGCTGTTGGCGCGGGTGTTGATGAGGATGCCGAACCAGGCGACGCCGTAGGAGCCGAGGATGCCGAGCACGGTGAAGGCCAGCACCATGACGAAGAGGCTGCCGCCGCGCCCGTAGTCGATCTGGTGGGTGGTGGCGTCGCGGCCGAGCGAGCCGAAGCAGTAATACGCGATGCACACCGCCATGAGGGCGCCGATGATGGCGAGGAACTTGCCCTGCGTCTGGAGGTAGGTCTTGCAGGTCTCCCAGATGATGTCGGAGACCGCGCGCATGGAGTCATGCACGGGGAGATTCCTGACCTTCACGTATTCGACGAGGCCGAAGGCCGCGCCGACGAGGCAGGCGACGATCGAGAGGTAGAGCAACGTGTGGCCGTTGACGGCGTTGCCGAACACGTTGAAGTTGATGGCGTTCAGGTCGGGGATGCGGATGTTCGCATCGCCGGCGAGGGCCGGGGTGGCGAGCGCTGCCAGCGTGAAAAGCAGGCCGCCCAGTTTGGTGGTGGTGTGCCGGGTCAACATAACAGGTTTGAGGAACGGGGGTTTGTGAAGCCGGCGAACTTGGCAACCGCCTTATGACGAAGCCAGTTTTTTCTCTGGAAAAATCGCCCGCAGCGTTGACCTGTTAGCAGCCTTAATCCTCGCTGCCATGCCCCTAATCCGAATCTGATGCCGCTGCTCACCATCAAGGACTTGGCCAAGACCTACCGCCGGCCGGACGGCACGCCGCAGCGCGTGGTGGACGTGGCGGAGTTCGCGCTCGGGGCGGGGGAGCAGCGGGCCCTGCGCGGCGAAAGCGGCTCGGGCAAGACGACTTTCCTGCATCTCATCGCCGGCATCCTCGCCGCCGATGCCGGCAGCATCACGCTGGACGGCCGCGAGCTGACCGCGCTCGGTGAGGCCGCGCGCGACCGCGTGCGCGCCGAGTCGATCGGCTACATTTTCCAGACCTTCAACCTGCTCCAAGGCCACACCGTCCTCGAGAACGTCGAGCTCGGCATGGCCTTCGGCCGCGGCGTGGACCGCGCCCGGGCCGCAGCGCTGCTGCAACGCGTCGGCCTTGGCGACAAGCTCGCCCATTTCCCCCGCCAGCTTTCGACCGGCCAGCAGCAGCGCGTCGCCGTCGCCCGCGCGCTGGCGCACCGGCCCAAGCTCGTGCTGGCCGACGAACCGACCGGCAACCTCGACGCGCGCAACGCCCGCGAGGCCCTCGCCCTCATCCGCGAGGTCTGCCGCGAGGAGGGCGCCGCCCTGCTCCTTGTCAGCCACGACGAGGCCGTGCTCGCGCAGTTCGAGGCCGTGCAGGACTTCGCCGCGCTCAACCGCGCGCTGCAAACGACCTGAAATTCACACCAAGGACGCAAAGCCCGCAAAGTCCCGCCACGATGAATCACGCCGGCCTGTCCACCTCTTCGCGCTCTTTGCGAACTTCGTGTTGAAACCATGATCTTCAACCTCATCTATCGCAGCCTCCGCCAGCACGCGCTCTCCACGCTCGTGACCGCGGGCGGCATCGCGCTCGCCGCCGGGCTGCTGCTGACGGTGTGGGTGGTGAAGACGCAGGCGCAGGCCGTGTTCGCCGCGACCAACTCCGGCTACGACGCCGTGATCGGTGCGCGGGGTTCCAAGCTCCAGCTCGTTCTCAACGCCATCTTCCACCTCGAGGCCTCGCCGGGGAACCTCAACCCGCAGGACCTCGACGCCGTGCGCCGCAATCCCATGGTCGGCCCCGCCATCAAGGCCGTCGTGCCCATCGCCGTCGGCGATAACTACCGCGGCTGGCGCATCGTCGGCACGACGCCGCAGTTCTTCGACGTCGAATACCTGCCAGGCCGGAAATACGCCTTCGCTGCCGGGCAGCTCTTCAAAGACGACGCGCGCGAGGCGGTCGTCGGATCCTTCGCGGCGCGGCAGCTCGGCTGGAAGGTCGGGGACACTTTCTCGCCGTATCACGGCCTTGCCTTTGATCCGCGGGCGCAGCACGAGGAGGTGTTCACCGTGGCCGGCATCCTGGCGCCGACCAATTCGCCGGTGGACCGCGTCATCTGGATTCCGCTGAAAGGCGTGCAGACGATGGGCGGGCACGACCCCCGCGCCGCGGCCGACGTGAGCGCCGTGCTCATCCAGCTCCGCGCACCCACGGCCGGCCTCATGCTTGACACGATGATCAACAAGCAGGGCAACCGCCTGACCTTCGCCTATCCCATCGGCGCCATCGTGGCCGACCTGTTCAACAAGATCGGCTGGTTCGACCGCGTGCTCACGCTCATCGCGTGGCTCGTCGCCGTCGTGGCGGCCGGTTCGGTGCTGGTCGGAATCTACAGCTCGATGAGCGCGCGGGCGCGTGACCTCGCCATCCTGCGCGCCCTCGGGGCGCGGCGGCGCACAGTCTTCGGCGCCGTCATCGGCGAGGCTGCGGCCATCGGCCTGCTGGGCTCGCTGGCGGGTTTCGCGGTCTTCGCCGGGCTGTCGGCCGGCGTCGCCGCTCTCATCCAGGCGCAGACGGGCGTCGTGCTCGAGCCGTTGCGTTGGAACGATGTCTTCTGGTGGGCGCCGGCCGTGCTGACCGCGCTCGCCGTGTTCGGCGGCATCGTGCCCGCCGTGAAGGCCTACCGTGTCCCCGTTGCCGAGACGATCGCACCCATCTCCTGATTCCATGAAGACCATCCTCCCCCGCCTCGGGCTCCTGTTGCCGCTGCTGCTCGCCGGCTGCGGCAAGAAGCACGACGATCATGCCCACAACGCCGCGGCCCACGGCCACGCGCACGTGCATCAGGCGCCGCACGGCGGCCTGCTGGTCGAGATCGGCGCGCACCAATACAACCTCGAGTTCGTCCGCGACCCCGTGGCCGGCAAGCTGACCGCCTATGCTCTGGACGGCCACGCGGCGAACTTCGTGCGTCTGGCCCAGCCGGAGATCGAGCTGTCCATCCGGCGCGGCGACATCGGAACCTCATTGGTGCTCAAGGCCGTCGCCAATCCCGCCACCGGTGAGACGGTGGGCGACACGGCCCAGTTCGAGGGCATGGCCGAGTGGCTGCAGGGCAGCATTCCCTTTGACGCCACGGTGATGAGCATTACTTTCCGCGGGACCACTTTTGAAAACGTGCGCTTTGCCTGGAAACAGACGGATGCGCGCGCCGCCGACCATGAAAAGCACCCTCGCACCCGAAACACGCCGTAACGCCGCCGCCCTTGCGGTGCTCGCGGTGTCGCTGGCTGCACCTGCGCCCGCGCAATGGGACTGGCTCAACCCCGGAGCGAACCCGGCCCTCAACCCGGCGTTGATGGACCACACGCTTTGTTGCGGTCCGCGTAGCCGGGCCAATCCTGACGCGCCCGCGCCCAACCATCTGTTCGCGACCATCAACACCATGGCGGCAGAGTCCACCGGCGGTGGAAGCGGCGGCCTCCGGCCGGTTTCGACCGACACGGGCTCCGCCGAGGAGAAAAAGATCGAGGGCGGTTTCATTCTCGTCGGTTTCGACAAGCTGTCGTCGTTCAATTTCGAGCCGCCGGGCTACGACGCCTCGGGCAACCCGCAGCCCTCCGAGGGCGACAAGCAGATCCCCGAGCGCATCAAGAAACTCAACGACCAACCCGTGGCCGTGACGGGCTTCATGCTCCCCGTGAAGATGGATGGCGGCCTCGTGACCGAGTTCCTGTTGGTGAAGGACCCGATGATGTGCTGCTACGGCATGATGCCGCGCATCAACGAATGGGTCGTGGTCAAGATGACCGGCGGCGGCGTCAAGCCGTTGATGGATGTCCCCATCACTTTCGCCGGCAAGCTGAAGGTCGGCGAGATGTTCGAAAACGGCTATCTCACCGGCATTTACCTGCTCGAAGGCGAAAAGCAGGTCGAGGTGAAGGGGTAGCCCGGGCGGATAGCGGGTTTTGGGCGCCAGATTGTCGTGGGAGGGCGGATAATGACGCCCATGACTGCCATTGCTGAACGTGAACCGGACATCGAACCGGGTTTGTCATCGCCCCGCTTTTCCCCAGCATCCGACACGCCCGTCATGTCGGAAAAACCGTCCAGTCCGCCCGATTTCGCGCGTTTCTACGAGGCCACCGTCGGTCCGTTGCGCCGTTACCTGCGCCGCCTGACCGGCAACGAGGCCGATGCCGAGGAACTGGCCCATGACGCCTATTCCCGCGTCTACCCCGCCATGCAGGAGAAGCGCGTCCAGCAGCCCGAGGCCTTTCTCTACACCACGGCCCGCCATCTCGCGGCCAACCAGCTCAAGCGCCGCGCCATCTCTCCGGTTGCGCCGGTCGCCGACCAGGCCGAGTTGGCCGCCTCGCCCGCACCCGGGGTGGTGCAGCAGGTCATCGCCCGCCAGGAACTCGAGCGCCTGCAGGCGGCCATCGACGCGCTTCCCCCCGGCTGCCGGCAGGTGCTCATTCTCCGCAAGCTCGAGCTGCTTTCCCACAAGGAAATCGCCGCGCGCCTCGGCATCGCCGTCAGCACGGTCGAGAAACAACACCTCCGCGCCCTCCGCCTGCTCCGCGCCGCGCTGCAGCCCGGTGCCACCTCCGAGGAGAACACGACATGAAAACCACGAACCTTTCCTTGGCCGGCCGCGACGAACAGGCCGCCTATTGGGCCATGCGGCTCGACGGCTCCGAACTCACCACCGCCGACCGTGCCCGCCTCGATGCCTGGGTCGCCGCCGATCCGGCCAACCGCGCCGCGCTCGCGGAGTATTGCCAGCTTTCCGCCGACCTCGAACAGCAAATGCCGTTGTTGGAAGGCATCAGGGACGAGACGGCGGAGACTCCCACAGCGCTGCATGCTGCCCGGCCGTCCCCTTGGCTGCGCTGGCCGGCCTTGGCCGGCGCGGTGCTGACCGCGGCCGCGGCAGTCACGCTGCTCATCTGGGTGGGCGACCGGCCCGCCCGCCCGGAAACCCTGGCCACCGCGGTGGCCGAGCGGCGCTCCCTCGCGCTGGCTGACGGCAGCACGGTCGAGCTCAACGCCCGCACTTCACTCACCGTCACGCTCGAGCGCGAGGTGCGCCGCGTGCGGTTGGAAGACGGCGAAGCCTTCTTCGCCGTCGCCAAGGATACCGGCCGGCCCTTCGTCGTGGAAACTCCGGCGGGCGAAGTGCGGGTCACCGGCACGCAATTCAGCGTGCGGGCGGACCGAGAGGGCGGTCTCGCCGTGACGGTGGCAGAGGGCTCGGTGCAAGCCGTTCCCATCGCCGGCCCGGCTGTGCCCTTGGTGGCGCGGCAGCAATTCACCACCGGCCCCGATCAGAGCCCCGCCACCTTTTTCCTGTCACCCGAGGCCTTGGACGATGCGTTGGCCTGGCGGCGCGGCCAGGCAGTCTTCCGCGCCATGCCGCTCGGCGACGCCCTTGCGCACTTTGCCCGCTATCACGGGCGCGACCTCGGCGTCGTCGGTCGTGCCGCGGAATACAAGATCGGCGGCACCTACCGGCTCGACGACCTCGACGGCTTCCTGCGCGACATCCAGGACGCGTTTGCCGTGCGCGTGCAGCCGGACACCCAGACCGGCGCGGTCCGTGTGCTGCCCCGCGATTGACCGCCGTGCTCCGGGTCGAATCCATCTGCCGCCGCTGGGCCGTGCTGCTCGCATTGACGGGAGCTCTTCGAGCCGAGCCGGTGAAGTTCGACCTGCCTGCGCAACCCGCGGCCGAGGCGCTGGTCGCCTTTGGCAAGCAGACGGGCATTGATGTCATCTTTCCCGCCGACGAACTCGCCCGGGTCCGCAGCCCGGCGCTGCAAGGTTATTATGAGGCGGTTGACGCGCTCCATCGTTTGCTGCGCAACACGGGCTTCGTCGTCCGTCGCAACGGCGGCGGCAAATACGTGGTCACTGCTTTCCGGCGGCCCACGGGCACCGTGCGCGGCCGCCTCCTCGCGCCCGACGGAACCGGCGCCGGCGATGTGGAGGTCGTGCTCGTTCACACCGGGGAGAAAGTCCGCACCGGCGCTGATGGCGGCTTCGAGTTTTCCTCCGTCCCGCCCGGCACCCACCAGCTCGTGGCCGGCGCGGCCGGCTGGCAGCAGCTGCGCCTCGACCGTGTCGTCGTCGCCGCCAACGAGCTGACGGAGGTGGCGCCGCAGAAATTCCAAACCGAGGAGCTGGCGCGCCTCGACCCTATCGTCGTCGAGGCCCGGTCCGCCCGGATGAAGCTGCTCGATGACAGCGCCTCGATGCTCGGCCAGCGCCGGGCGACGGGAAATATCGACCTGCTGCGCACCGAGAACGACGCGCTGCCCTTCGCTGTCCTCACCCGCGAGCAGATCGCCCGCAGCGGCGTGGTGTCCCTGAACGACTTCCTCCAGCGCGCCGTGCTCGAGGGCGACACCTCGCCCACCCCCGAGCAGTCGCTCGGCAGCGCGGGTCCGGTCGCGGGGAGCCGCAATCTCAATCTCCGCAGTTACGGTGCCACGGAGACCGTGGTGCTCATCAACGGCCGCCGGCTGCCCGAGATCCTCACCAGCGACAGCGAGGTGCAGCCGCCCGACGTGAATTTCATCCCCCTCAACCTAGTGCAGCAGGTCGAGGTGCTGCCGCTCTCCGCCTCCGCCCTCTACAGCGGCAACCCGGTGGGCGGTGTCATCAACATCGTGTTGCGGCCCGATGTCACGGCGACCGAGGTCACCGCCACCTACACCAATGGTCTCGCCGGATTCGACGCCCCGCAGTCCTCGCTCTCGCTCCAGCACGGCCAGTCCCTGCTCGAGGGCCGGCTGCGCCTGAGGCTCAGCGCCAATTTCACCCGCAGCGAGCCGCCGACCGAGGCCGAACTCGGCCACCGCCGCCGGCACGACAGCACGCGGCCGATGGTCGAGCTCAACCCCCACCGCGCGACCCCGAACATCCGCAGTGCCGACGGCACCCCGCTGCTGGCGGGCAGCACGGCCACCTTCACCTCGGTCGCGCCGGGGGTAAATGGAACGGCCGGCCTCGGCGCCTTTGCGGGGCGGGCCGGCGTGCGCAATCTCGACTTCTTCGATGGACCCGGCGGCCTCGCCGCCTCGCCCACGAGCCTGGATTCGCCCTATGGCCGCCGCGAACGTCGCGCCGCATGGTTCGGCTCGGTGACCTATGATCCGTTCCCGTGGCTGCAACTGGGCGTGGACGTGACCACCTCCCGCACCGTCATCAACCGCGGCCACGGCGTCCTGGCCGCGGACCTGTTCATGCCGGCCACGGCGCCGCTGAACCCGTTCGGACAGGATGTGGAACTCTCGCTCACCGAGCAGGCCACGATGCTGGGGGAGAACTACAACGAGACGCGCATTGATTTCACCTCCGGCGTCGCCGGTCTGCTGCTCCGGTTCCCGCGCGACTGGCAGGCCTCCTTCGACGCCCAATATGCGCACAACGTCGTGCGCTTTCGCGGCCTGGCCGGCGCCGACCGCGATCGTTGGGAGGCGCTTGTCGCGCAGGGAGCCTACAATCCGCTGCGGGACACGCAGGTGCACGCCGCCCCAGCCCGTTTCTACGACGAAGTGCTCGTTTACCGCGGCGGGCGCGACCGCTTCCTGGAAACCGGAGACTACCAGACGCTTGATGCCGCCGCGCGCCTCGTGAACCAGGCGCTGCCGCTGCCGACGGGCCGTGGCGTGTTGCAGCTCGGAGCGGATTATCGCTGGCAGAAGCTCGCGGCCTTCCAGGACGAGTTCCGTTACGGCGATGGCACGGTCGCGGTGAACGCGGATGCCCGCAGCGGGCGCACCCTCGAGCGCTACAGCTTTTTCACGGAATTGCGCGGGGCGCTCTGGCCCCGCGAGAAGCTCCCCCGGGGGATGCGCGAGCTGGAGGCGGACGTGGCGGTGCGCTACGTGGCCTCCGCGCTCGCCCGCGAGTCGAACGTCGCGCCCACGTTCAGCGTGAAGGCGGCCTTCGACGGCGGACTCGCGTTCCGCGGCAGCGTGAGCACCTCGAACCGGTTCCCGACGCCGCAACTGAGCAAGGTCGTCGTGGCTCCGGGCGGCCCCGACATCGGCATCAACCGCGAGGAGGTCTTCGATCCGCAGCGCAACGAGACCTACGAGACCCGCTCGGACGAGCTGCTCAATCCCGCGATCTCGGCCGAGGAGGCCGTGACGCAGACCGCCGGGCTCATCTTCGAGCGGGGCGAACGCCACCGCATCCGCGCCGCGCTCGACTATGTCGACACGCGCAAGACCAACGAGCTGCTGATGCTCGACACGCAGGCCATGGTGAACGGCGAGGCGCTGTTCCCGGGCCGGGTCGTGCGCGCCGCGCCCGCCCCGGGCGACCCCCGTCCCGTCGGGCGCATCACGCAGGTCTATCCGGGCAGCGTGAACGCCTCGTGGCGCCACTCGCAGAATTGGAACGCCGCGCTCGATTACGCCTGGAGTGATTTCGCGGGCGGCACGCTGGAACTGCGCAGCCGCGTGGTCTGGTTCCAGAGCTATGAGCGACGGGTTTTTGCCAACACCCCGATCGTGGACCAATTGCGCGCACCCGACGGCACCGCGCCGGGCTTGCTGCGTGCCCGGGGCAACATCGCGGCCAGCTGGGCCGGGCGCCGCGTCGGTTTCGGGGCGGAGGGCCTGTATTTCCACTCGCGCATCCTGCCGCGCCTCGAGCGCCCCGGCCAGGGCGACAAGCAGATCAAGCCCTGGTGGCAGTTCGACGCCTACGTGCGGGCTGACCTCGGCCGTTGGGTGCCATGGAAGGGTCCGCGCACCGGTCTCACCGCCCAGCTGCGCGTGAACAACATCTTCGGCACCGATTTTCCCCGCTACGCGCACGATATCTCCGCCGCCGGCCTGCGCGCCTACGGCGACTGGCGCGGCCGCACGTATTCGCTGTCCGTCACCGCGGCATTCTGAGGCGGCCCTGATCGGTCCCATTAGCCTCCGGATTGGCCGCGGAAAATTTTCCGAAGAGTAGCGGGTCGCAGGCGCCACGATTGTCGCGGAGGGCGAATTACCTTCCGCCATGAAATCGATCCTTAACTCAACCACTCTTACCGCGATCCACCCGGCGCGTGCCCGTCTGCTGCTGCTGGCTGCCCTCATCAGCCTCGCCCAAGCCCAGGTGGTCGGCCCCGGCCACACGAGCTACACCGGCAACGAGACCCTCGGGTCGGGCCGGATCGACACCACGGGCATCGTGGTGTTCAGCGACAACAGCTCGGCGGGCACCGGCTCGATTTTCGCCCGGGGCAGCACGCGGGTCTTCTTCCGCGACAACGCCACGGCGGGCAGCGCCCAGCTCAACTTCACCACCCTGAACCACGCCGACCGCAACATCCTGCGCTTCGAGGGCCGGTCGAGCGCCGGTTCGGCCCTGATCTCCACCTCCGGCTTCGGGTTGTCGGACGTCGAGTTCACCGACCAATCCGATGGGTCGCAGGTGCGGATCAATTTCGCCCACGGCCTAGACATCAGCGGGGCCTCGACCGGCACGGGCACGACCGGCCGCACGCGCGCCGCCACGCTCGACCGCACCCCCGCCTCGGTGGTGGCCGATGATGCGCGCACCGTGGCCGTGGGCCACGCCACCACGAACATCGTCGCCTTGGGTTCCAACACGCTGCTGATCGGCAGCGGCGCGCTGCGCATCATCACCGATGTCGGCGTCTACCAATCAGGCTCCGGTCAGACGATGACCGGCGGCGGCCTGGTCAAGGTGGGCCCGGGGAACCTCGATCTTTTCTTTGAGCCGACCACGCTGCCCTATGCGGTGCCGTTGGAGGTGCGCGAGGGGACGGTGGGCGCCTTCCGTCAAGTGCTCGGGCGGACGACGGTGGGCCCGGCCGGCACGCTCCGACTGTCCTCCTCGAATGTGCAGGGTGATCTGGTCAATGCCGGCCGGATTGAGGTGAGCATCGGGGGCAACCGTCAGGTCGCCGGCAACCTCACCCAGTCAGCCGGAAGCACCCTGGCCGTGACCAGCACATTTCTCGGCGTCCAGTTTCCGCCTCCGCCGGCACTGCAGATCACCGGCACGGCGACGCTGGCCGGCCGGCTCGAAGTCACCGGGCCGGGCTCGAGCCTCCTGCTTTCATCCAGCATGCCCGCCACGCGCACGCTTCTCACGGCGGGCAACGTGACTGGACGCTTTGACACCGTGTTGTTCAACAGCGTGGCCCGCGTGCGGATGGAGACCCGTTACTCTCCCGCCGCGGTCAGCCTGGATTTCAGCCTGCGCCCCTATTCCGATTTCGGCAGCACGCCGGCCGGCCTGGCCATGAGCCGGCACCTGGACGCCTTTGCTGATGATTATTTCAACATTCCCTTCCCGCTGCGCTCGTTGGTCTCGCAGATGAACACGATTTCCGCCGCCTCGTTGACCGCGGTCATCGAGTCACTCGTGCCCGATGTCTACGGCGCGGCCTTCGACAGCGCGCTGCAATCGGGTCGGTCCCTCCGCAATGCCGTGGCCCAGTCTCTCATGGCCTCTGCCGGCCGCCCCAGGGGGTTCACGACGGTGTTTTCCGGCAATTCCCGGCGCAGCGGTTTCGATGCCATCCAGGGTTTGCCGGAGGCCCGCGACAGTTCCGCCGGCGGTATGGTAGGCATGATCGGGGCGTTCGGCGATGTCACGGCGGGGCTTTTCGTCGCGCAGGATGACTCCGAGACCGAGCTCGATCACAAGGGCAGCCTCGCGGAGCGCGAAATGCAAAACGCCGCCTTGTCGGTTTGCTACCGGACCAAGGGCTTCCACGCCCAGATGATCGCGGCCGCCGGCCGGGGCGAAGCCAATCTGCGCCGCCTGGTCGGCACGCCGGGGCAAGGTCCGCTGGCGCGTGGCACGACCGACACGCAATTGCGGCTCTATTCCGGCGAACTCGGTTACCACTTGGACAAGGGCCGTTGGCGCCTGGGTGCGTCGGTCGCCTACACCAACACGGCCGTGAAGTGGGATGGATTCACGGAGACCAACGGCTCGGGCAGCGAACTGACCTTGGCCGGTCTGGATTTCGATTCGCGGCAGCTGCGGACCGGCGTGCAGGCGGCGGTGCGGCTCGCGCAGGACAAGCTGCGGCTGCGCGCGTCGATCACCGCCGTGCGGGAATTGGAGGAAGACCGCACTTTCCTCGCGCGCCTGGCGGGTGCACCGGCCAGCACCGGCTTTTACCGCGCTCCGGGGCGCCCCGCCGACCGCGACGCCGTGGAGGCCGGTCTCGAGGCCGAATGGTATCTCCGGCCGAACCTCGTGCTCAGCGCGAGCTATGCCGGTGCCCGCGGTGACCACGCGCGGGTGACGGGCGATTTTTCCGCCGGTTTCCGGTGGAGCTTCTAGGTGCGACCAGGGGAACCCTCAGGCGGGCGCCGGCCTTGCGCGCCGGAGCCCGCCTGAGCCCGGTGGTTCCGCAGAGAATACACCGCACTCAGCGCGAGATGTCGCGCTGGGTGAGCACCTTGAAACCGCGGGAGTTGAGGGATTGTGCGGCGAGGTCGTTCTCCTCCGTGCTCATGGCGACGGCCGACCGGCCCTCGGGCCGCATCAGGAACGAATAGGCGTAGTGGATGTTGACCTCCACCGCCACGAGCGCGCCGAAGATGTGCTTCAATTGCGACTCGTCGGCGAATTCCACGGCCAGCACGTCGCACTCGGTGAAGGCGAAATTGTTGGCGGCGAAGAGCTCGCGGGCGCGGTCGGGGTCGTCGACGATGAGGCGGTCGATGGCGGTGTCGGTCGTGTCGATGGTGGTCATCGCCATGATGTGGACCTGGTGGGCGGTCAGCATGGCGACGAGGTCGAACAGCCGCCCGACGCGGTTCTCGATGAAAACGGAGAACTGCTTGACGGGATCGGCGGCGACCGGGACGGCGGTGTCGGTCATCGGAGTGGCGCCAGAATACGCCGGGACGGCGGCGGGTCAATGACGGGCTTGGCGTGCGCAGGCTTGTGATGCGGGGGAAAAGGCGCGAACCTTTGCCAAACATGCACGCGGCTCACCAGCAGGCCAGCGATCGCGCCCGGCAAAGCGCAGGCCTGGTGCTGCGTGGCGTGGCGCTCAACGCCGTGCTGGCGGCCGCCAAGCTGGCCGGCGGCATCTTCGGCCACACCTATGCGCTCGTGGCCGATGCGGCGGAGTCGTGCCTCGACATCCTCACCTCGCTCCTCGTGTGGGCGGGTTTCCGCGTGGCGGCACGCCCGCCGGACGCCAACCATCCCTACGGCCACGGCAAGGCGGAGCCGCTGGCGGCGCTGGCGGTCGCGCTGTTCATCTTCCTCGTCGCGGGCTGGATCGGTTGGCACGCCGCCCGCGAGATCATGACGCCACACCACACGCCGGCGTGGTGGACGCTGCTCGTGCTCGGCGGCGTGGTGGCGGCGAAACTGTTCTTTTCACGCCGGCTCGACCTGGCGGGCGAGGAGGTCGGCAGCACGGCGCTGGGCGCGGAGGCGATGCACCACAGCTCGGACGCGCTGACCTCCGCGGCGGCCTTTGTCGGCATCGTCATCGCGTTGCTCGGGGGGCCGGGCTGGGAGGTGGCGGACGACTGGGCGGCGCTCTTCGCCTGCGTGATCATCGCCTTCAACGGATTCGGCGTCCTGACCAAGGCCCTCAGCGACGTCATGGACACGGCCGCCTCGGCGGAATTCGAGCAGGGGGTGCGCGACCTTGCGCTCGCCGTTCCCGGGGTGCGCGCGCTGGACAAGGTGCGCGTGCGCAAGAGCGGCCTCAGCCATCTCGTGGACATCCAGGTGCGGGTGGACGGCTCGCTCACCGTCGTGCAGGGCCACGACATCGCCCATGCCGTGAAGGACGCACTGCTGGCGTCCGCGCCGCACCGCATCAGCGACGTGTCGGTCCACATCGAGCCGATGAAGTGACCATCCGCTCGCCGGATGGTCATCCTGAGTCCGCAACGCGGACGAAGGATCCAAGTATTACTTGAACCGTTGCGCGAGCTTCCAACCCGCCCACACGCCGACCAGGCTGCCCGCGCCGCTCAGCAGAAAGCAGCCGAAGAACTCGAAACCAAGCGCTCCGCCCAGAAACCAGCCGGCGTAGCCGCCGGCGGCGGTGCCGGCGAAGATGCAAAGCCGGCTCACGACTTTGGCGTGAACAGCGGGGCGGGAAACTCCGGGTCGCGGATGTTGCCTTTCATGGTCAGCCACGGGCGGACGTCCGCGATGAGGCGCTGGTCCTTGATGAGCGGATCGGAGGCCACGAGTTCCCTGGCTTCCTCGAGCGAGGCGCATTTGAAGATGAAGATGCCGCGCCAGTCGCCGCGGTCCATGAACGGCCCGGCCACGAGCAGTTTGCCGGAGTCGGCCAGACGCTGGATGTTGGCCATGTGCGCGGCCTGCCCGGCGGCGAGTTCCTCCTTGGTGCCCTTGCCGGCGTTCGGCCCGCGGGTGAGCAGACAGAAATAATAAACCGTCATGTCGGGCGGGAGCTTGGGGGCGGGGGCCGCTGCGGGCGGAGCGGCCTGCTCCTGGGCGGACAGCGAGCCGAGCAGGGCCAAGGCGAGTAGGGCGGGGAGGAATTTCATGGACGCAGGATGCAGTCCGGGCGCGCGGCCGGCGAGCCCGCCCTTGCCGAGGTTGAAAATTCCCGCGCCGGACGGCGATCGGCAGGCATTCAGGCCGGGTTGGAATCCAAGGGCGCGCACTGTGCCCGCGCTGATGCGTAGGATTACGCCAATTTCTTGCCCCAGCCGGACGGTCTTTCCCGTTGAGTCGGCCCGTGTGCTTCCTACGCTCCGCCCATGAAGTCCAACCCGCCCCTCAGCACCAACGTCCACCTCCTCCGGTGGGTGAAGAAGATGGCCGAGCTCTGCCAGCCGGACGCGATCCACTGGGTCGACGGCTCGCAGAAGGAATACGACGCCCTCTGCGCGCAGATGGTCGCCGGCGGCACCTTCATCAAGCTGAACCAGAAGAAGTGGCCGGGCTGTTACCTCGCCCGCTCCGACGCCAGCGACGTGGCGCGCGTCGAGGACCGCACCTTCATCTGCTCGCTTTCCAAGGAGGCCGCCGGGCCGACCAACAACTGGGTCAACCCCTATGAGATGCGCAAGACCCTGCGCGGCCTCTTTGCCGGCTGCATGAAGGGCCGCACGATGTTCGTGCTACCGTTCAGCATGGGCCCGCTCGGCTCGCCCATGTCGCAGATCGGCGTGCAGCTCACCGACTCGCCCTATGCCGTCGTCAACATGCGCATCATGGCGCGCATCGGCAAAAAGGTCTTCGAGCTCATCGACAAGGATTTCAAGCGCGTCGTGCCTTGCGTCCATTCCGTCGGCGCCCCGCTGAAGAAGGGCCAGAAGGACGTCGCCTGGCCCTGCAACAAGGAGAAATACATCGTCCACTTCCCGGAGACGCGCGAGATCTGGAGCTACGGTTCCGGTTACGGCGGCAACGCGCTGCTCGGCAAGAAGTGCTTCGCCCTCCGCATCGCCTCCGCCATGGCCCGCGACGAGGGCTGGATGGCCGAGCACATGCTCATCCTCGGCGTCGAGAATCCCGCCGGCAAGAAGACCTACGTCGCGGCCGCCTTTCCCTCCGCGTGCGGCAAGACCAACTTCGCCATGCTCATCCCGCCCCCGCATTTCCAGAAGCAGGGCTGGAAGGTGTGGACCGTCGGCGACGACATCGCGTGGATCAAGCCCGACGCCAACGGCCGCCTGCGCGCCATCAACCCCGAGGCGGGCTTCTTCGGCGTCGCCCCCGGCACCGGCGACAAGACCAACCCGAACGCCATGAAGGCGCTGTCGAAGAACACCATCTTCACCAACGTCGCCCTCACCGACGACGGCGGCGTCTGGTGGGAGGGCATGACCGACGAGCCGCCCAAGCATGCCATCGACTGGCAGGGCAACGACTGGACGCCCGAAATCGCCAAGAAATCCGGCGCCAAGGCCGCGCATCCGAACGCGCGCTTCACCGCCCCCGCCAGCCAGTGCCCCACGATGGACCCCGACTGGGAAAACCCCGACGGCGTGCCGATCCACGCCATCGTCTTCGGCGGCCGCCGCGCCAGCACCATGCCGCTCGTCTACCAGGCCTTCAACTGGTCCAGCGGCGTCTATGTCGGCGCGACGATGGGGTCCGAGATGACCGCCGCCGCCGCGGGCACCATCGGCAAGGTCCGCCGCGACCCCATGGCCATGCTCCCGTTCTGCGGCTACAACATGGGCGATTACTTCCGCCACTGGATCAACCTGCAGAAGGGCCTCACCGAGACGCCGCGCATTTTCCACGTGAACTGGTTCCGCAAGGACAAGGACGGCAAATTCATGTGGCCGGGCTTCTCCGAGAACATGCGCGTGCTGAAGTGGATCGTCGACCGCGTGCGCGCCGGCGGCCGGGCCAAGGAGACCCCCATCGGCTGGGTGCCCCGCTACAAGGACATCGAGTGGACCGGACTCTCGTTCCCCCAGGAGAAGTTCGACGAGCTGCAGGCCTTCGACAAGGCCGCGTGGCGCGCCGAGGTGCTCGGCCACGAGGAGCTGTTCCTCGACCTCCACGCG
This sequence comes from uncultured Opitutaceae bacterium, assembly GCA_964601365.1. Taxonomy (GTDB): domain Bacteria; phylum Verrucomicrobiota; class Verrucomicrobiia; order Opitutales; family Opitutaceae; genus Didemnitutus. Next base: position 19,994 of record CAZRNE010000005.1, read on the forward strand.
CACCTCCCGAAGGAACTCCTGTTCGAGCGCGAGCTGCTCATCTGCCGCATGATGTAGCCCGGCGACCGTTCATCACGCCGCCGTTGCGGAAACCTTTTTCCGGCGCATGGTCTCAGGGTCATGCGCCGTTTGCTTTTCCTGCTGCTGGGTCTGGCTGCCGTCACGCCCCGGCTGGCCGCCGAGGATGACCCGATGGACCCGCTGGTCGGTTGCCCGGAGCCGTTGGCCGCGGCCATCCGCGCCTATGGTCGCGACGCCGGCCGCTGGGCCTACACGCAGCACATCATCCAATACGACCGCAAGGGCCGGGTGGAACAGGAGCAGGTTGCCCGCTTCGACCCCTCCCAGCATTATGATGTGCAGTGGACGCTGCTGCAGCAGAACGGCAAGGAGCCCACCGAGTCGCAGGCGAAGAAATTCCGGAAAGAGCGCACCAAGATGAGCAAGAACCGCCGCACGCTGGGCGAACTGCTGGTGCTCCCGGAAGCCAAGCTGGTCCGCGAGAGTGGCGACGAGCTGGTTTACGAGGTGCCTTTGAAGAAGGATGAGAACAACCGGTTGCCGCCCGAGAAATTCGAGGTGCTCGTGACGCTGAACCGCGGCGCGCAGACCCTGCGGGCCATCGACGTCCAGTTGAAGAAATCCTGGCGCGTGGCGGGCGTCGTCAACGTGAAGTCCGGCGAAGCCCACCTGGGTTTCGAGACGGTGAAGCCGGAACACGGACCGGCCGTGACGCGCATTGTCGGCGAAGGCCGCGCCACGATCCTCCTGGTGCCCGTGGGGGCGAAGGGCGAGGTGAAGCGCCGCGACTTCAAGCGCGTCACGCCCTACGACGAGCGTTTCAACGTCAAGATCGGTCCACTCAAGACCATCGACTTTTAGGGAGCTGGCGCCACCGCGGCCGCGGGCCAGACGGCGACGGCGTAGATGGCGACCATGACGAGCGCGATGGCGAGGCGGACGATCGTGCCGGCCAGAAAACCGAGCGCGGCGCCGAGACCGGCCTTGAAGGCGTCACGGTCCGGGCGCTTCGCGCCGAATTTCTCGGCGAGCACGGCGCCGAAGATCGCGCCGAGCAGCAGCGCGGGCAGGGAGATGAACATGCCGGCCAGCGCCCCGCCGGACGCGCCGGCCATGCCCCACTTGCCGCCGCCGAAGAGGCGCGTGCCGATGAGCGTGCAGACCATGTCCGCCGCGACGGAAAACAGCCACAGCACGCCGATCCAGATGACGGCGGTCCACGAAATCGTGCCGCCGAGCAGCCATTTTTGCAGCAGGGCGCCGGCGAAGATGAGCGTGGTGCCGGGCAGCATCGGCACGACCGAGCCGACGAGCCCGGCCAGCATCATCAGAATCACGACTGTCCAGATGGCGTAGTCCACGTCCCGAGAACACCGCACGCGGGCGGAGGTTGCAACCCTCCGCGAGAACGGACCGCCGCTACGCGCTCTCGTTGTAGAGCTCGCGGCCGATGAGGATGCGGCGGATCTCGTTCGTGCCGGCGCCGATGTCGTAGAGCTTGGCGTCGCGCAACAGGCGGCCGGCGGGGTATTCGTTGATGTAGCCGTTGCCGCCGAGGGCCTGGATGGCCTCGAGGGCGACCTTCACGCCGCACTCGGAGGCGTAGAGGATGCACGCGGCGGCGTCCTTGCGGGCGGCGCGGCCGGCGCCGGAATCGAGCGCGCGGGCGACCTGGTAGCTGAACGCCCGGGCGCTCTGGAGGGCGACATACATGTCGGCGATCTTGCCCTGCATGAGACCGAAGGTGCCGATGGCCGCGCCGAATTGTTTCCGCTGATGGACGTAGGGCAGCACGAGATCGAGGGCGGCCTGCATGATGCCGAGCGGTCCGCCGGAAAGCACGCAACGCTCGGTGTCGAGGCCCTTCATCAGCACGCGGGAGCCGCCGTTGACCTCGCCCAGCACGTTTTCCTCGGGGATCTCGCAGTCCTCGAAGACCAGTTCGCAGGTGCTGGAGCCGCGCATGCCGAGCTTGTCGAGTTTCTGGGCGGAACGGAAACCCCTCATGCCGCGCTCGACGAGGAAGGCGGTCATGGCCTTCGAGCCGTGGTCCTTCGGGGCGGTGCGCATGTAGACGATGAGCACGTCGGCCTCGGGGCCGTTGGTGATCCACATCTTCGTGCCGTTGGCGACCCAGTGGCGGCCCTTCTTCACGGCGGTGCAGGCCATCGAGCCGACGACGTCCGAGCCGGCGCCGGCCTCGGACATGGCCAGCGCGCCGACGAACTTGCCGGAGCAGAGCTTCGGCAGGAAGCGCGCGCGCTGCTCGGCGTTGCCGTTAAGGTAGAGGTTGTTGACGCAGAGGTTGGAATGCGCGCCGTAGGAGAGTCCGACGGAGGCGGAGGCGCGGGAGATCTCCTCCATGGCGACGACGTGCGCGAGGTAGCCGAGCCCGGCGCCGCCGTGCTCCTCCGGCACCGTCACGCCGAGCACGCCGAGCGCGCCCAGCTTCTTCCAGAGATCGGCGGGGAACTGGTTGTCGTGGTCGATCTTGGCGGCGCGGGGTGCGATCTCCGCGGCGCAGAACTTCCGCACGCTTTCGCGCAGGGCATCGATTTCCTCGGACAGGCGGGGTTCAAACATGGAAGGTGGCGGCTGACGCGAACAAAGGCATTCGCCGGCGGGATGCAACCACCGCGTGCAGGCTCAGAGGAAACGCTTCACCAGGGCCTCGTATTCGGCGTGTTCCCAGGCGCCGGTCTTCTGGTGGACGATGCGGCCCTGCCGGTCGATGAGGAAGGTGGTGGGGAGGGCGGGCACCTCGCCGAAAGCGTCCTGAATGTCCATCGTGCCGAGCACGACCGTGTAGTTCATGCCGTGCTTTTCCGCGAAGGCCTTCACCTTGGCGGGGCTGATGCGGTCGAGCGAGACGCCCACGATGGCGAGGCCGTCCTGGCCGTATTTCTTCTGCAGCTCCACATAGCCGGGGATCTCCGCGATGCAGGGCCCGCACCAGGTGGCCCAGAAGTCCACGACGACCACCTTGCCCTTGAACTGCTCGGAGGAGACGGCGTTGCCGTCGAGGTCCTTGAGCGTCCAGGCCGGGGCGGGGCGGGGGAGATCGGCGGCGAGGGCGGTGGCCGTGAGTGTGAGAGCAGCGAGGACGAGGCGGGCGAGGTTTCTCATGCGGGATAGGAGGCGCGAGACAATGGTTTGTTCCTGGATTCCAAGGTGGTCGCCGCCGTCCCCGGCGGCGACATCCCACCTTCAGTCAAGCCACCGGCTTGCCGTCGACGATCTCGTGCGAGAGGGTGTCGATGAACTTTTTCATCGCGGGCGTCAGGACGCGGCCCTTGCGGTGGAGGATGGCGAGCGGGCGGGTGAATTCCTTCCCCTTGAACGGGATCGAGACGAGCGTGCCCTGCTTGACCTCCTGGACGACGGTGGCGCCGGGCACGATGGCGATGCCGTGGTCGATCTCCACGGCCCGCTTCACGGTCTCGATGTTGTCGAATTCCATCACGGGCGTGATCTCGAGCTTGTGGTCGCGGAAGATCTGGTCGACGGCCTTGCGCGTCGGGATGTCCGGGTCGAAGCCGATGAAGCGCTGGCCGGCGAGGGCCTTGAGGTCGACGTCGGAGGTCTTGGCCAGCGGGTGGTTGGGGTGGGTGATGAGCACGAGCCGGTCGTTGCGGAACGGGATCATGTCGATCTGCCGCAGTTTTTGGGGGAAGGCCACGAGGCCGAAGTCGACCGAATTGTGCAGGATGTCCTCGTAGACGAGGTTGGAGCGGCGGTATTCGATGCGGACGTTGACCGACGGGTAGTCGTGGAGGAACTTCTTGATGTAGGGCGGCAGCTCGTGGAGGCCGATCGAATAGATGGTCGAGATGCGGATCGTGCCGCTGATGACCTTCTTCATCTCCTGCAGCTCGCTCTGCAGCTTTTCGTAGACGTGCAGGATCTCCTTCGCCGCGTCGTAGATGCGCTGGCCTTCGCGCGTCAGGTTGAACTGCTTCTGGCTGCGGTCGATCATGAGCGTCTTGAAGTTGCGCTCCATCGACCTTGCCTGCTGGCTCACGGCGGATTGGGTGATGCCGTTGAGCTTCGCCGCCTTGGAAAAACTCTTTGTCTCTACGAGGTCGGCGAAAATCTTGAAGTTCTCGATTTGCATAGCGCGGGGGAGTGCGACTCGTATAAATGTTCCTAATCCCAAATCCACCTCAAAAGCCGCCTTTCTGAGATGTTTCCCGATTACGATACCTTCTGCCGGCGGGTCGGCGCCATCCGCGCGGTCATCGCCGAGGCCTGCCAGGCCGCGGGGCGTGATCCCGCGACGGTCAGCCTGCTGCCCGTGACCAAGAACCATCCGGCCGCCGCGGTGGAATACGCCGCCCGCTGCGGCCTCGCCGCCGTCGCGGAGAACCGCGTGCAGGAAGCCGTGGACAAGCAGGCGCAGACCGCGGCGCCCGTGCGCTGGGAGCTGATCGGCCACCTCCAATCCAACAAGGCCCGGCTGGCGGCGAAGCACTTCGCCCGGGTGCAGAGCGTGGACAGCGAAAAACTCCTCCGCCATCTCGACCGCGCGGCCGGCGAGCTCGGCAAGAAACTGCCCGTGTTGCTCCAATTCAACGCCGGCCAGGATCCCGCCAAGTTCGGGGCCGAAACCGCCGCCGCTCCGCGCCTGCTCGAGGCTGCGCTGGGCTGCCCGCACCTCGTGGTCGAGGGGCTCATGACCATCGCCCCGCTGGGGGGCACACCGGCCGAGACCGCGGACCGCGCGCGCCGCACCTTCGCCGGTCTGCGCGCCACGCGTGACGATCTCGCCGCCCGCTTCGGCGTGGCGCTGCCCGAGCTGTCGATGGGCATGACGGGCGACCTGCGCGAGGCCGTGGCCGAGGGCAGCACGCTCGTGCGCGTGGGCACCGCGCTGTTCGGCCCGCGCACCTGAACGGAAAAGTTCCAGAAAATAATTCACGGGCGGGAAAGTTTCCGGTTTGCCCGCCTGCGCGGCCTGCATTGCCTTGCGGGTGTGGAAGCCGCCACCTCCACCTTCGCGCAACCCGAGGCCCTCGCGGACCTGCTCGACGACTCGTCCCCGGCGGTGCGCCAGGCCCTGCTCGATTATTTCGCCCGGCACCAGGAGCCGGCGGCGCGGTTCCTCACCGGGGTGGCCCACGGCCCCAACCGCGTCCTGGGCCGCCACGCGCTGTGGTATCTGCGCGAACTGCGCTTTGCCGACCCCGTGGCGGAGTTCCGCAGCTTCATCCGCTCGCTCAACTACGAGCTGGAGACCGGCGCGCTGTTGCTGGCCCGCACGGTGAACCCGGCCCTCGACGCCGGCGCCTGCTGCCGGTTCTTCGACCAGGTCGCCGCCCGCTGCCGCGAGCTGATCCGCGAGCCGATGTCGCCGGCCGAGAAGTGCCACGTCATCAGCCGCGTGCTCTTCCATGAGCACGGCTTCCGGGGCAACGCCGAGCACTACACCGATCCGCGCAACAGCCTGCTCGACGAGGTCATCGCCCGCCGCAAGGGCCTGCCGCTCACCCTCTGCGTCGTCTACCTGCTCGTGGCGCAGCGCCTCGGGCTCGAACTCTATCCGGTCGGCGTGCCCGGGCATTTCTACGTCGGCTGTTATGCCGACCGCGCGCCGTTCTTCATCGACGCCTTCCGGCAGGGCGCCGTCTGCGGGCCGTTGGAGCTGCTGCGCGCCCTGCGCCGTCAGAAAACCCCGGCGGACCTGACCGACCTCGCCCCGACGCCCGTGCGCGAGGTGCTCTGCCGCTGCTGCCGCAATCTCGCCCATCATTACGGCACCGCCGGCGATCCCGCCCGTGCGCGGCTGTTCGCGGACTTCGTGGCCGAGTTCGAGACCACCCACGCCCGGCACGCCACCTGAGCCGCGATTTTCGGTTTGGCGCGCTCCCCCTGGCGCTGCTTCACTCCGGGCCTGAAACGGAAAAACGAAAGTCCGGGAGCTTTCACCCGATCCGACCTCGCGGCTTGGCCCCGTCGCGGCCCCGCCCTGGCCGTCATCGGCCATCCGGTCTCGCATTCGCTCAGCCCCCCGATGCACCGCGCCGCCCTGGTGGCGCTGGCCGCGGCGGACCCCCGTTTTGCGGCGTGGAATTACTTCCGCTTCGACATCCCCCCGGGGGAGCTGGCCGCCGCCCTGCCGGAATTTCACGCTGCGGGATTCGTGGGCCTCAACCTCACCGCGCCGCACAAGGTGATCGCCTTTGATCTCGTGGCCGAGATCGCTCCGGAGGCGCGGGCCGTCGGCGCGGTGAACACGCTGCAACGCACCGTCAACGGTTGGCGCGGGCATAATACCGACGGCCACGGGCTGGCCGCGGCCCTGCAGGAGGATCTCGGGGTCGAGTTGTCCGGCGCGGCGGTCATCCTGCTCGGCGCCGGCGGGGCGGCCCGCGCGGCCGCCGTCGAGTGCCTCCGGCAAAGGTGCGCAGGACTGTGGATCGGCAACCGCACCCGGCCGAACCTCGACGCCCTGCTCGCGGCGCTGCGCCCCCAAGCGGGCGGCATTCCCCTGCAGGGTTTCGACCCGGCGGAACCGCCGGCTTCGCTTCCCGCGGGGGCGGTGCTCATCAACGCGACCTCGGCCGGGCTGAACACCGCGGACCCCGCTCCAATCGCGTTGCGCCGGCTGCCGGAGGGACTCAGCGTCTACGACATGATTTACAATCCGCCCGTCACGGCGCTGCTGCGGGAAGCCGCCGCGCTCGGCCTGCGGCACGCCAACGGCCTCGGCATGCTGGTGCACCAAGGCGCGCAGGCACTGCGCCTCTGGAGCGGCGCCGGGCCGGATGTGGCGGTGATGCGCCGGGCCGCCGCCGCCGCGTTGGCGGAACTCTGAGCATGGAAACGCTCCGCACCATTTCCGTCGAGGCACCCTGGTTCTGGCCGCTGTTCGCGGCGGTCATCGGCGCCTGCGTCGGGAGTTTCCTGAATGTCTGCATCCACCGCATCCCCAAGGGTGAGTCGGTCGTGTCGCCGCCGTCGCATTGCGCCTGCGGGCAGCCGATCAAGTGGCACGACAACATCCCGGTGCTGAGCTGGCTCCTGTTGCGGGGCCGGGCCCGGTGCTGCGGCCGGCCGTTCAGCTTCCGTTATCCGTTCGTCGAACTTCTGACGGCGGTGCTGTTCGTCGCCTGCGTGCTGCTCTTCCCGCCCGGCAAGGCCGTGGGCGCGACGGTGCTGTGCGCGATCGTGGTCTGCGCGGTCTTCATCGACCTCGACCACATGATCATCCCCGATGTCTTCACCATCGGCGGCGCCGCTGCGGGGCTGGCCCTGTCGCTCGCGTTGCCGTCGCTGCACGGCCAGCTGCACGACTACCATTTCGTCGCCGGATTGAGAGCGGCGCGCGAGGCGTTGCTGGGCCTGTTTGTCGGCTCGGGACTGGTGCTTTGGATCGCGCTCTTCGCCGAGGCCATCCTGAAGAAGGAGGCGATGGGCTTCGGCGATGTGAAATTCCTCGGCGCCGTGGGCACCTTCGTCGGCTGGCAAGGCGCGGTCTTCGCCATGTTCGCCGGCGCCATGCTGGGCACGCTGTGGTTTGTCGTCGCCGTGCTGTGGCAGAAGGCGACCGGCCGGGCCGCCCCGATCGCCCCGAAGGCCGAAACCCCGGAAGGCCAACCGGCGGAACTCGGCCTCGGCGTGCACGTGCCCTTCGGGCCGATGCTGGGCGTGGCCGGCCTGATCTACCTGTTCGGTGCGCACCGCTGGGTGGATGATTACGTCGCGAACCTCGCGTTGCTGTTCTGAACCGCCGTTCCGCGGGCCGGCCGGCGTGATCAGCACGGCTTCCGGCCGGTCAGGGCTTCGCTCGTTCCCCGGGGGCATTTCCCGCCCGGCCTTCCGCCACCTTCCGCAACAGTTCCGCCAGCGCCTGTTCGCGTGGGATTCCGCGTTGCGCGGCGATCTGATCGGCCCGCTTGGCCAGTTGACGGGCCATGATGTCCGCCCGGCTGGCATCGGCGCCCAGACGTTGGAAAAAATCCCGAAGCGCGGACAGTTCATCCATGGCGATGGATGCTGATGTCCTCGGGTGCCGATGCTCCTGCGGACAGGTTGCGCGCCGGGTCCAGCCCCGCGAGGGTGAGCATGGCGAACGCCACGAATCCGCCGCCATCCGGGGCGGAACTCCGGATTTCGCCGACCGATTTCCCGCCTTGATACAGCGCGCTCCGGTAGGCGGGAGCGGTTCCTTTCCCGCGGAGCACGTGCAGGCGACGGCGCACCTGGCCGCGGCTCTGCAACCGCGCCATGACTTCCTGCCCGAGAAAACAGCCCTTGGTGAAGGACACCGATGTGCGGTCGAGACCGCCCTCCTGCGGCAGATCCCTCGGCCCGAGGTCCTGTGGCACGGCGGGAATCCCATGGAGAATCCTTTCGCGCTCGAAATCTTCCGGAGTGGATTCCGCACCCGCGGACCGGAGCCGGGTCGTGATCCGGTCCGCCGCGTCGACCCGCCAGGCCAGACGCACCGCTCCCGCTCGCGGCGCGCGCGCCCGAAAGGCGATGAGATCGGATTGGGCGACGAAGCGCCCGTCGGTCGGCATGCTCAGACCCGATCCGGCGAGCTGCGGTTCGATGCCGTCACCCCAGAGCACAGCGCCCTTCCATTGCGCGGTTTCATCCACCACCACGACTTCATCGGCGATGATCGAGCGTTGCAGATGAGCGGCCAGCGCAGCACCGGGCAGCGAATCGGAGAAACACAGCCATTCGCACTCGCCGATGCGGAGCAGATCGCTGTCGGCTTGGACCCGGCCTTTGTGGTCAAGCCAAAGGCCGTGCCGTGCCAGGCCCAAAGGGCCCTTCAGGTCGTTCGTGAACTGCCCTTGAAGGTATGTATTAGCATCAGCACCACTTATGCGCAGAGCGGCTGCTGGATTTCTTAAAATATTGTTCAAAAGGGACATGAATAAGCAATTACGATGCCTTATTCTGAGCTTTGACGCTTTCGTAACAGATAGCCTTAAGGAAAATCACGCGAGTTAGTTGACGGACCAAAGGAACAACCTACCTATGAGGCAATCCAACTTTCCGCTTCTCCCGCCTAGCGGGAGTTTTGGGGTAACTAAGAAAGCAATGGCGGGCCGTCTAGGGGTAGGCGGCCCGCCTTTTCTTTTTCCACCTGGGTCCGTGCGGGCCCGCGCATTATCGGTGGCATTCCCCGGGCTAAATCCCGTGCGAGGGCGGAAATTCAGCCGTGTGTTCGCAAGGTTGGATGCTTAACTGCACTTTTCTATGAAAGCTCCCATCCGTGTCGCAGTCACCGGCGCCGCCGGCCAGATCGGTTACTCGCTCCTCTTCCGCATCGCCTCCGGCGCGATGTTCGGACCCGACCAGCCCGTCATCCTCCAGCTCATCGAGGCCCCGATCGAGAAGGCCCTCAAGGCCCTCGAGGGTGTCGCCATGGAACTCGACGACTGTGCCTTCCCCCTGCTCAAGGGCATTGTCCAGACCTCCGATGCCTCCGTCGGCTTCAAGGACGCCAACTGGTGCCTGCTCGTCGGGGCCAAGCCGCGCGGCCCGGGCATGGAACGCGCCGACCTCCTCAAGGACAACGGCAGGATCTTCATCGAACAGGGCCGCATCATCGACGCCGTCGCCGCGGCCGACGCCCGCGTGGCCGTCGTCGGCAACCCGGCCAACACGAACTGCATGATCGCGGCCTCGCAGGCCAGGCGCCTGCCGCCGGAGCGCTTCACCGCCATGGTGCGTCTCGACCAGAACCGCGCGCAGACGCAGCTGGCCAAGAAGGCCGGCGCCGACCTCACCGCCGTGAAGAACATCTTCATCTACGGCAACCACAGCCCGACCATGTTCCCGGCCTACGCCCACGCCACGATCAACGGCAAACCGGCTACCTCGGTCATCACCGACACCGCCTGGCTGCAGGGCCCCTTCTGCGAGACCGTCGGCAAGCGCGGCGCCGCCATCATCGCCGCCCGCGGCCTGTCCTCCGCCGCCTCCGCCGCCAACGCCCTCGTCGACCACGTGCGCGACCTCGTGACGCCCGGCGCCATCCACTCGCTCGCCGTGAAATCCAACGGCCACTACGGCTTCGACGCCAACGTCTGGGCCGGCATGCCCGTGAAGACCACCGCGCCCGGCAGCTACGAGGTCATCACGACCTACACGATGGACGACTTCGCCAAGTCGAAGCTCGCCGCCACCAACAAGGAGCTCGTCGAGGAGCGCGCCTTCGTGGCGGACATGATCAAGTGACGCCGGGGCTCCTTTCCCGGGGCAACAATGGCGGGATTGACGGTCCCGCTTTTCTTTCCGGCGTATTAGGCATCTTGACGCTCCATATAATAGCATCATGATGCCTGCCATGCGAACCACCCTGACCCTTGACCCCGATGTTTCCGCCAAGGCGCGCCAGGTCGCGGCCCGCCAGCGCAAACCATTCAAGCAGATCGTGAACACTGCGCTGCGGGCGGGTTTGGAGGAGATGCTCCGGCCCGCCGCCGCCAAGCCTTATCGCACGAAGCCGCGTCCGCTCGGCCTGCGTGCGGGCTTCAGCTACGATAACATCGCCGAGTTGCTGGCCCGCGCGGAAGGCGAGGATCACTCGTGATTCTCGTCGACGCCAACATCCCGCTTTATGCGGAGGACTCGTTGTCCGCGCAGCATGAAGCCGCCCTGGCGTGGTGGGACGCCCAGCTTGGCGGTTCGGAACCGGTCCTGCTCTGCTGGCCGGTGCTCACGGCCTTTCTGCGCATCGGCACCAATGTCCGCCTGCAGCGCCGCCCGCTTACGTTGCGCGAGGCCACCGAACGCGTGCAAAGCTGGTTCGAGCAACCCTGTGTCCGGCTCATTCATCCGACGGAGCAACACTGGGCCATCCTGCAAAAAATGCTCCGCGGTGGCAATGCCACGGCCAATCTGGTTTCCGACGCGCACCTGGCTGCGCTCGCGGTCGAACACAACGCGGTGCTTTTTTCCACCGATACAGACTTCGCCCGTTTTCCCGGGTTGAAATGGCGCAACCCGCTCGCGGATTGAATGCTGCCACATTCCCCCGCAGCTTGCTGCGGGGTTTCCGGCGTTCTATCGCGGCCACCGCAAAACATGCGCCGGCTCCGCCCGGGAAGCCGCCGCTTTGCTTTTGCCCCTGTTGCTTGCGAAAAAATCAGACCGTGACCACGGGCGGATTGGCCGGCTTCGCGGTCAGCTTCTTGATCAGCCAAATCAGGCCGCAGATGCACAGGACGGGAATCCAGATCGGCGAAAGCGCCCCGATCAGCGCGAGCGCGAGGGCGAGCAGGCCGGCGATGAGGATCAGGCCCAGCACCCCGAGCACCACGCCCACGGCCAGGCTGACAAAGGCCAGGATGATGACCGGCACGAGCAGCACCGGCGCAAAATGCCAGATGACCGCCACGAGGGCGACGGTTGCGAGGATTTTCAGGAAAGTTTTCATGGTCATCCTGAGCACACCGCACCGGGAGAAAAGTTGCAGCCGGCCGCATCGCCCGCTGGGAATGTCGCATGCCCTCCCGCCAACCCGTTCCCGTGGTCTGCGCCGTCATCGGGCGCGGCGGCCGCGTTCTCCTCGCGCAACGGCCGGCCCACAAGCACCTGCCGCTGAAGTGGGAATTCCCCGGCGGGAAGGTCGACGCGGGTGAAACGCCCGAGGCGGCCATCGTGCGGGAGATCCGCGAGGAACTGGGTTGCGCAATCGTCATCACGCGGGCGTTGCCCCGCTTCACGCATGATTACGGCACCGTGGTCATCGAAATGATCCCGTTCGTCTGCGCGTTGGCGGACGGTTCCGCCGAACCGCATCCATGCGAACATGTGGCGGTGGAGTGGACTCACGCGGCGCAGCTCACGCGATACGATCTGGCTCCCGCGGACTTGCCGATCGTGAGCATGCTGCATGCTTGTCCGCCGTAGCTCGTCCGGGAGCGAAGGCGGAAGCACATCACCGTCGCCTGGTGCGAGCCGGCGCGTCTGTGGGATTACGACCTCGCACCCGCCGACCTGCCGGTGGTGGACTCGCTTCAGGCTGGGTAGAATCTGGCCGAGGCCCCCGCCATGGCGCGGAGCTTGTCGCACGGCGCGAAATGCGGGGCGACCTCGCGCGCGAGCCGGTCGAGCTGCGCGGTGATGTCGGCGACGCCGCGCGCATCGGCATAGCGCAGCGGGCCGCCGCGGAACGGCGCCCAGCCCGTGCCGAAGATCATGCCGAAATCCACGTCCTCCGGCGCCGCGACCACGCCCTCCTCGAGACAGCGCGCGGCCTCGTTGACCATCACGAGCACCATGCGGTCGCGCAGCGTGGCGTCGTCCTGGCCGGGCGCGGCGCCCCGGGTCTGCACGAAGCCCAGCTCGGGGTTCACCGTCTCCCTCTTGCCCGCGAAGGCATAGAAACCGCGGCCGCTCTTCTTGCCCAGCCAGCCCTTCTCCATCAGGCGAACAAGCGTGTCGTTGATCGGCACCGGCTTGGCCAGGCGGGCCTGCAGGTCGGCCGCGACGTGCTGCGCGACGTCGAGCCCGACCTCGTCCGTCAGCCGCAGCGGGCCCATCGGCATGCCGAAGTCGAGCATGAGCCGGTCGATGCGCTCGACCGGGCAGCCTTCCCAGAACAGCCGCACGGACTCGACCATATAGGGCAGGAGCACGCGGTTGACGAGGAAGCCGGGGCTGTCCTTCACGAGCACCGGCAGCTTGCCGATGTTCTTCACGAACTGCAGGGCGGTCGCGACGGTGGCGGGCGAGGTGCGCGGACCCTGCACGATCTCGACCAGCTGCATGCGGTGCACCGGGTTGAAGAAATGGATGCCGACCACGCGGCCCGGGTCCGTGAGTCCGCCGGCGATCGCGTCGATGGAGAGCGCCGAGGTGTTGGTCGCCAGCACCGTGTGCGGGCCGGCCTGACGTTCGAGCTGCTGGAAGATCTTCTGCTTCACGTCGAGCTTCTCGAGGGCGGCCTCGATCACGAGGTCCACGCCGCCGAGCGGCACGTCCGCGGCGACGGGCCGGATGCGGTCGAAGCCCGCGGTCGCCTCCGCCTCGGTGAAGACGCGGCGCTTGGCCGCATCGCGGTAGATCTTCTCCGCCGCCTTCAGGCCCTTGGCCAGCGCGGCCGGGGCGACATCCTTCAGCAGCACGCCGTGCCCGCGCGCGCTGGCCCACTGCGCGATGCCGGCGCCCATCACCCCGGCGCCGATCACGGCCACCTGCCGCACGGGGCGCGCCTCGGCTTCGGCGGGGGGCTTCATCTTTTTCGCCCGCTCCTGGAGGAAGAAGATGCCCATCAGGTTGCGGCACTCGGGCGTGCGCACCAGCTCAAGGAAGGCCGCGCGCTCCAGCGCCAGCCCCGCCTCCAGCGGCCGGCCGGCCGCCGCCGCGCAGACTTCCAGCGCCTTCAGCGGTCCCGGATAGTGGCCACGCGTCTTCGCCAGCACGTCGCGCCGTGCCTTGGCGGTCACGAGCGGGCGGAGCACGGCCCAGTTGAGCATGCCCTTTGGCGCGGGGGCCGGGCGCTTGCCGCGCTTGAGCAACGCGCGCGCGGCGGCCTCGAGGTATTCGGGGTGGGCGACCTCGTCCACCACGCCGGCCTTCAGGGCCTGCTGGGCCACGAGCTGTTTGCCCGGCAAGATGAGCCCGAGCGCCGCGGGCAGGCCGACGAGCCGCGGCAGGCGCACGCAGCCGCCCCAGGCCGGCAAAATCCCGAGCTGGGTCTCGGGGAGGCCGATCTTGACGGACTTGTCGAGCGCGGCAACGCGCCAGTCGCAGCCGAGGGCCAGCTCGCACCCGCCGCCGAGGCACACGCCGTTGATCGCCGCGACCGAGGGGAAGGGCAGCCGTTCGAGGCGCGTGAAGATGCGGTGGCCGTGGTCCACGATGCGGCCGAGCGCCTCGGGCGTGAAGTCCTTCGCGAAGGAGTTCAGGTCGGCGCCGGCGATGAAGATCCGCGGCTTGGCGCTGAGCAGCACCACGCCCTTGAGGTCACGGCGCGACTCCAGGGCGGCGATGCGCTCCTCGAGTTCGAGCAGGGTGGCCTCGTCGAACACGTTGGCCGAGGAGCCGGCGCGGTCGAAGGTCAACACCGCCACGCCGTCGCCGCCGAAGTTCAGGTGGATGTTCATAGGGCCTCCAGCCAGAGGGCGCCGCCCTGGCCGCCGCCGACGCAGAGCGAGACGAGGGCGCGTTTCGCCTTCCGGCGGCGCAGCTCCTTCAGCGCGGTCAGCACCAGCCGCGCGCCGGAGGCGCCGACCGGGTGCCCGAGGGCGACGGCGCCGCCGTTGACGTTGAGCTTGTCCTCCGGGATCTCGCCCAGCGGGGTGTCGCGACCGAGATGCTGGCGGCAGAACTCCGCCGAGGCCGCCGCGGCGCGGCAGGCCAGCACCTGCACGGCGAAGGCCTCGTTGATCTCGATGAGGTCGGCGTCGGCCGGCGTGAGGCCGGTGCGCTGCTGCGCGCGGGCCATGGCGTAGACCGGGCCCAGGCCCATCCGGGCCGGCTCGCAGCCCGCGTAGGCGTAGCCGGTGAGCCGGCCGAGCGGAGCCAGGCCGGTCTTCTTCAGGCCGGCCTCGGTGGCGACGAGCAGCGCCACCGCGCCGTCGGTGACCTGCGAGGCGTTGCCGGCGGTGACGGTGCCGCCGCGCTTGTCGAACACGGCGCGCAGCTTCGCCAGCGCCTCCATGGTCTGGCCGTCGCGCACGCCGTTGTCGGCCTCCACCGCGGCGGCGTCCCGGCCGCCGCGCGGATAGACGGGCGTGATCTCCTCGGCGAGCCGGGCGCGCGCGGCCTCGGCGCGCTGGTGCGAGCGGAGCGCGAAGCGGTCCTGCTCCTCGCGGGAAATCTTCCAGTCGCGCGCCAGCACCTCGGCGGTCTGGCCCATGCCGAGGCCGCAGACGGGATCGGTCAGGCCAAGCAGCAGGCTGATGCGGGGGGCGAAGTCCGCGGGACGGAATTTGAGGATCGCGCCGATTTTCTGGCCCGCGGTCTTCGCTTTCGCGAGTTCGCCGTATTTCTTGGTGGCGCCGGCGTTGTAGAGCAGCGGGTAGTTGCTCATGCTTTCGGTGCCGCCGACGAGGAAGAGGTCGCCGTCGCCCGCCGCGGCCTTCTGCGCGGCGAGGGTGACGGCCTCGAAGCCCGAGGCGCAGTTGCGCGAAACCGTGATCGCGGGCACCGACTCGGGCACGCCGGCGCGCAGGGCGATCACGCGCGCGACGTTGGCCGCCTCGACCGGGTTGCCGACGCAGCCGAAGATGACCTCGTCGACCAGTGCGGGATCGAGGCCGGTGCGGGCGAGGAGGGCGGCGGCGGCGGTGCGGCCGAGGTCGTCCGCCGGGCAGGCGGCGAGGGTGGTGCCCATGCGCGCGAAGGGCGTGCGCAGGCCGTCGACGATGTAGAGCGGTTCCTTCATGGGCGGGGAGGCGGGGGTTGGTGCGGGGCGGCGACGGCCTTGGGGCGGTTGTCCACGACCTTCTGCTCCTTGAGCGCGACGCCGACCTTCTGCAGCTCGCGGATCTTCTCGGGCGGATGGAAGAGGATCTTGTTGGGCCGGATCTCGAAATGGCTGTGCAGCATGTTGGTGATGGACAGCCGCAGGGCTTCCTCGTCCACGCCGTCGGTGCGCGTGGCATGGATGTTGATCTCGTCCAGCTCGAGGGGATCGTCGTGGGCCTTGCGCAGCTCGATCTGCCAGGAGCCGAGGCCGCGCACGTCGTCGAGGGCGTGCTCGAGCTCGTTGAAGTCGATGATGGTGCCCTTGACCTTCTGGAAGCGGAGCGAGCGGTAGTCCGACACGCGCGAGATGCGGCCGAGGAGGCGCGGCATGCGCCGCCCGCAATACGGGCAGGGCTCGTAGGTCAGGCCGTTCTCGATGTGGTCGCCGGTGCGGTAGCGGAGCACGACGGTGCCGCGTTGCTCGAGCGGCGTCCACACGATCTCGCCGGCCTGGCCGTCGGGCAGGACCTTGCCGGTCTCGGGATCGATGACCTCGAAGATGCCCATGTCGGGGTAGAGGTGGTAGCCGGGCGGGGTGTGGCCGAGCGGGAAGGGGCATTCGGTGAACGCCAGCTTGGCCTCGGTGAAGCCGTAGGTGGCCACGACGTTGACGTTGGGCGAGCCGAGCTGAGCGAGCAGCTCCGCGACCTTGCGGCGCGTGCCGTCGGCCACCTTTTCGCCCCCGAAGAGCACGCCGCGCACGCCCTCGATCCGGAGCTTCTCCTCCACGGCCTGGGTCAGCACGTGGTAGAGGAAGGTCGGCATGGCGGTGAGGTGCTGCGGGCGGATCTTCTGGATGGCGCGGAGGTTGCCCTCGGTGCCCATCACCTTGCCGCCGCCGGTGGCGAGCGCGAAGATGTTCCGCTCGATCCCGGAGTAATACATATACCAGAAGGCCAGGTGCGGGGCGAAGGGGAACATGTTCAGCATGCGCTCCTCGCGTGTCACCCCGCAGATGTCGGCCACCCGGCCGCTGCCCTTGCCGAGGTTGGCGATGTCGTGCTGCGAGTAGAGGAAGGGGACCGACTCCGTCGAGCGGCCGGTGGTCGCCGTCATGAAGGTCGGGCGCCACTCGCGGTCGAGCTCGTCCTGCACGCGGGCCTTGCCGCGCAGGAGCGCGCGCAGGATGACGCCGGGCCGGCGCGCCAGCACGGCCTTGTCGGGGATGAGCGCGAAGTCGAGCGAGCGGCGGGGGTTCTCCGGGGTCGGCAGCAGGTCCTCCTTGGAGGTGAAGGGGAGTTTCGCCAGGTCGTCGAGCGAGCGGATGCTGTCGGCCGTGAGCCCGGCGTCGGCGAAGACCTTCCGGTAGTGTTTGGAAAACGGCAGCACGCACTCGCGCAGATACCAGTGCAATTTGCGGCCCTGCAAAGCGCGCACGGCCTCGCGGTCGAGGCTGTGCCAGTGCCGGGTCAGTTGTGTGTGCGCCATGGCGGATCAGCGTCGCGCGGGCCGCCCCGCGCCGACGCCATCAACGTAGCCTTGCGACCGCGCTCGTCAATCAAGCCCGGACGGAGAGATTCTGCTCGCCGCGGCGCGAGGGCGGGCGGACAATGCCCGGTCAACCCCTCTACCCATGGCCGAATCGTGGCGCACGCGCTTGCTGCGGTGGAAAATGAACCTCTATCCGGCCTACCGCCGCACGGGGGCGCGGGTGGAATACATCGCGGAGGATCGCCTGGAGGCCCGCATCCGGCTGCCGTTGACCCGGGCGACGCGCAACCTGCACGGGACCATCTTCGGCGGCGCCATGTATGCGGCGGTGGACCCGTTGCATGCCGTCTTGCTGGCCGCCAACCTCGGGCCCGATTACCTGATCTGGATGAAGCGGGCCGAGGTCGAGTTCCGCCGGCCCGGCCGCGGTGTGCTCCGGGCCACCGCCCGGATCACCCCGGCGGAATTGGATGAGATCCGGCGGGCGCTCGAAACCGCGGCCAAGATCGAGCGGCGCTACGAGATCGCCCTCGTGGACGAGGCGGGCCAGACGGTGGCCGCCTGCGCGCTCTGGCTGCACCTGCGCCGGCGCGCGCCGGCCGAGACGCCGATGGAACAGGTGGTTTTCACATGAAACGACTCCAAGACCGCGTTCTCTTCATCACCGGGGCCAGCCGGGGCATCGGCCGCGCCATCGCCCTGGCCGCCGCCCGCGAGGGCGCGCACATCGTCATCGCCTCCAAGACGGCCGAACCCCACGCCAAGCTGCCGGGCACCATCCACACCGTGGCCGGGGAGGTGCGCGCGCTCGGCGCCCGCGCCCTGCCGCTGCAGGTGGACGTGCGCGACGAGTTCCAGGTCAACGAGGCCCTCGCGGCCACGCAGCGGGAATTCGGCCGTCTGGACGCGCTCATCAACAACGCCGGCGCCATCTCGCTGACCAACGTCGAGAACACCCCGGTGAAGCGCTTCGACCTCATGCAGCAGGTCAACGCCCGCGCGCTGTTCGTCTGCGCCAAGGCCGCCCTGCCGCTGCTGCGCCAGTCGCCGGCCGGGCACATCATCAGCCTGTCGCCGCCCGTCAACCTGGCGGCGAAGTGGCTCGCGCCCTACGCGCCCTACACCTTGTCCAAGTATGGCATGACCCTGCTCGCGCTGGGCATGGCCGGCGAGTTCGCGCAGGCGAAGATCTCCGTCAGCACGCTCTGGCCGCGGACCACGATCGCGACCTCCGCGATCGAGTTTGCCGTCGGCGGGCCGGCCCTGCTGCCGCGCTGCCGGACGACGGACATCATGGCGGACGCGGCCCTGGAAATCCTCGCGACCACCGACGGATCACTCAACGGCCGCTGCCTGCTCGACGAGGACCTGCTGCGGACGCGGGGGTGGACCGATTTCCGCCGCTACGCCGTGGATCCGGCGCACGCCGACACACCGTTTCCGGACCTCTTCGTGGATTGAGGACCGGGTTCATTTCGCCGTGAGGCCGCCCACCGGGGTGTGGAAGACCTGCACGGAGACGAGCAGGTCGAGTCCGCTCGCGGCCTTGGTGTGGCGCACGCTGCAGCCGAGGGCGCGCAGCTCGCGGTTGAGGATGTTGGCCCGGTGCCGGGGCGAGTCCATCCACTGCGCCACGACCTGCCGGGCCAGGCTGGCATAAGTGCGCGGCGGGGGCGGCCGACCGGTGCGGGGGTCGCGGAAGATGCGCTCGTTGCCGTGATGCTGGATGGAAACGCCCAGCTCGGGGTCGAGTTCGAGCGCCGGCGTGGTCGCGACGTTTTCCGCGACCAGGCCCTCGGGCAAGCCGGCCTCGCGGGCCCGGTCGGCCACGGTTTCGCGGCCGCGCAACGGATTGGAATGGTCATAGCGACCCGACATGGCGGCCATGCCCGCCTGCAGATCGGCGGCCTCGTCGAGCCGCGGATCGTGTCGGAGCGGCCTGAATCCATGTTCCTTCCGCACTCGGTTCGTTTCGTGAAAAACGGCCGCGGCCAGCAGCGCGCGATCGCAGTCCGCCAAGTCAATGGGCCTCCGCAAGGCGGGCAGCGCGGCGAATTTCTCCGGCGCCATCTGCGCGTAGGCCGCGTCCTCCCCGGCCCGGCCCGTCAGGGCGAGGCCGGCGAAAAACAAGCAGGCGAAGGGGAGGCGGGGCACGTCCGCTTTGAACGCGCAGCAACGGGAATTGTTCCGCTCAAAACCGACCTGAACCAGGCTCAGAGGATGCCGCTTTCGAGCCAGATGTGCTCGTGGCGGGCGATCTGCTGGGCGAGGTCGTAGCCGTGTTCGTCGGCGTTGCGGCTGACGCCGGCGAAATTCTGCCCGATGCGCGTGTGCGCCTGCAGGGCGAAGTCGTCGACCAGGGTGAAGACCTTCTCGGCCTCCGCGCCTTCTTGGAGCAGTTTCTGCGCATAGGCGCAGGAGGCGGCGAGGGCGAAGAGGTCGGAACCGATGTCGGCGAGGCGGCCGAGGAGGACCTGGCGCTTCTCGAGCTTGGGGCCGAAGCGGACCATCTGGTGGAAGAGGGTGCGGGCCAGGCGGCGCGCGCCGGCTGCGACGTCGTCGAGGTGCGGGGCGAGGCGGGGATGCATGTCCGCCGGGGCGCCGCCGTCGAAGGGCAGCCACTGGCGCGGATACCACAGCGCGTAGAAGGCGGCGGCCTGGAGGGCGCTTTTGATCCGTTCGCCCCAGGGGCGCTCGGTGTTGAGGGCGACCCCGGCGACCGTGAGGTGCGGGTCGAGCGCCTCGCGCATGATGAAGAGGCGCATGATCTCGGAGGAGCCCTCGAAGATGGTGGTGACGCGCGCGTCGCGCATGAGGCGCTCGACGGGGTAAGGTTTTTCACCGCGGTTGCGCAGCGACTCCTCGGTCTCGTAGCCGCGGCCGCCGCGGATCTGCATGACGTCGTCGAGGCACAGCCAGGATTTCTCGGTGCCCCAGAGCTTGCACATGGCGGCCTCGAGGCGGATGTCGGCGTGCTTGTCGCGGTCCACCATGCGGGAGGTGACGAGGAGCATGGCCTCCATGGCGAAGGCGTGGGCGGCGATGCGGCGGATCTTCTCGGCGATGGCCGCGTGGCGGGCGATGGGCACGCCCCACTGGGTGCGCTCGGCGCTCCACTCGCGGGCGATCTGGAGGGAGCGCTTGGCGAGGCCGATGCTGGCGGCGGGGATGGAGAGGCGGCCGGCGTTGAGGGTGGAGAGGGCGACCTTGAGGCCGCGGCCCTCGCCGCCGACGATGTGGGCGCGCGGCACCCGGACGTTGGTGAAGCGGATGACGCCGTTGTAGAGGGCGCGGTGGCCCATGAACTGGCAGCGGTGCGCGATCTCGATGCCGGGCGAGTTCGCCTCGACGACGAAGGTGGTGATCTGGTCGCGCGCCCTGCCGCCGACCGACTTCGGCGGGGTCTTGCAGGCCACGATCATGAGGCCGGCCTTGAGGCCGTTGGAGCACCAGAGCTTCTCGCCGTTGAGGATGAAGTCGTCGCCGTCCGGCTCGGCGCGGGTCGTCATGCGCGCGGGGTCGGAGCCGACGCCCCCCTCGGTCAGCGCGAAGGCGGAGAGTTCGCCGCCGGCGACGCGCGGGAGGAATTTCCGCTTCTGCTCCTCGGTGCCGAAGAGCATGAGCGGCTGGGGCACGCCGACGGACTGGTGGACGGAGAGGTGGGCGAAGATGTTGGAGCAGTAGCTGCCGATAAGCGTGCAGGCGCGGCAGTAGGTGGTCTGCGAGAAACCGAGGCCGCCGTATTCGCGCGGCACCTTGATGCCGTAGGCGCCGAGGCGCGCGAGGCCGGCGCGGACGGCATCCGGGATCTCGCCCGTGGCGTCGATCTCGACCGGGTCGACGTGCTCGCGCAGGAAAGCGCCGAGTTGCGCGAGGAACTGGTCCGCGCGCGTCTTCTCGTCGGGGTCCACGTCGGTCAGGGGGTGGAGCTTGTCGGGCCGCCAGCGGCCCATGAAGAGATGGGCGACAAAGCTGAGGTCGTCATGCGACTCGCGGGCCGCCTCGGTGATCTCGAGCGCGGCGCGCTGCCCCTGGTTCATCTTCGACATGTCGATGACGGACCGGGTGTCGTCGGCGGGCTTGGGTTTTTCGGGTGCGGCGGTGGGCATGGCGGGCGGAGATGGTGTCATAAGGTCCGGTTGCGGGCCGTCAACCAGCCGGGCAGCGGGGGGCGGGTTAGCAAAGCCGCACGTGGCCCGGCAACCTGCGCTTATCCTGCCGCCGGGAAAGACAGCCGCGGTGCGCGAATGGCCGAGCCGTGATACGGCGGCTCCGCCCGGGGAGCACCGCGGCTGTCAACCCCTGACTTCCCTTTGCCCCGCAGGCCCGGATACCGGGGGGCCCGAATCGACACACCGGGAAAGCTTGCGTGGTGGCACGAGGCTCATGGTTTCAACGCGTGCCGCTCCCGCCGTTGCCGCGCCCGCTGCTCGCGGTATTTGCGGGCGTCCTTCCACTCGATGTAGGAATCACGCGCCCAGAGCGCGGCGAGCGTCAGCACCACCGTGCCCAGCACGATGAGCAGGAGCTGGTAGAGGCCGAGGGAGGAAAAGACCGGAGCGTCGAGGCGGTTCATGACACCGTTGTAAACGCGGGCGGGAGGGGCCGTCTTTCAACCAAGGTGGCGGGGCGGGGTGTTTTTGTGTAAGATTGCCCCCGGTGCCGGCGTGTAGCAGCGTATGACCGCCGCCTGCATGCACTCCGGCCCCTCCGCCGCCCCGACCCTGCGCACGCGCCCGACGCTGCTCTTCCGTCTGCGCGACTGGAAGGACGAGGGCAGCTGGACGGAGTTCTACCGGCTCTACTACCAGTTCGTCTACGGCTGCGCGCGGCGTTCGGGCCTGGCCCATGCCGACGCCGAGGAGGTCACCCAGGACGTCTTCAAGCGCCTGGCGGAGACCGTGCATGAGTTCGAGGCCGACCCGGCGCGGGGGAGTTTCCGGGGCTGGCTGCTCAACCTCACCCGCTGGCGCATCGCCGACAAGTTCCGCGCCCGGGCGCCGCACGAGAAGCAGGCGCCTGCGCGCCGCGACCCGGAACGCGCCGACCGCACCGCCACCATCGAGCGCGTGCCGGGGGAGAACCTCGACGAGCAGATATGGGAAGCCGAGTGGCAGCATCACCTGCTCGACACGGCGCTGGCCCGGCTCGCCCGCCGCGTGCCCGCGAAGCATTTCCAGATCTTCGATCTCTACCGCCGGCAGGACTGGCCGGTGCTCAAGGTCGCCCGCGAACTCGACGTGAACCCCGCCACCGTCTACGTGGTCAGCCACCGGCTGACGAAGCAGCTCAAGGCCGAGGTGGCGGCGCTGCGCGCCCGCCTCGCCTAGCGGCCGGCGTGCAACTTGACGTGGACGCCGGCGGGGGTTTTTGCCTGAATCGGCGGTGGTGACGCCCGCCGAACCGCCGCCCCCGCGCATCCCCGACTACGAACTGTTGCGACTGATCGGCCGCGGCAGCTACGGCGACGTCTGGCTGGCCCGCGCCATCACCGGCGCCTTCCGCGCGGTGAAGGTCGTGCACCGCGACCGTTTCCCCGAGGCACGCCCCTATGAACGCGAGTTCGACGGCATCACGCGCTTTGCGGCCGTGTCGCTGCGCGAACCGTCGCAACTGGCGGTGCTGCACGCCGGCCGCGCGTCGGACGGCGCATGGTTCTACTACGTGATGGAGCTGGCCGACGACGCCGAAAGCGGCCGCGTGGTCGATCCGGCCCGCTACACGCCCCTGACGCTGCGCGAGATGTTCGCCCGGCGCGGGAAGCTGCCCGCGGTCGAGGTGGTCGCGCTCGGCGCCGCGCTGGCCCGGGCCGTGGGCAGCCTGCATGCCGCGGGCTTGGTGCACCGCGACATCAAGCCGTCGAACGTCATCCTCGTGGGCGGCGTGCCCAAGCTGGCCGACGTCGGGCTGGTGACGGCGGCGGGCTCGGCGCAGGTCACCTTCGTCGGCACGGAGGGCTTCGTGCCGCCCGAGGGCCCGGGCACGCCGGCGGCCGATGTCTACAGCCTGGGCAAACTGCTCTACGAACTGGCCACCGGCCTCGACCGCACCGACTTTCCGCGGTTGCCGGCCGGTTTCGCCGACCAGGCCGACCGGGGTGAATTCCTCGAGTTGAACGAAGTGCTGCTGCATGCCTGTGAGGCGGACCCGCAGCGGCGTTACCCGGATGCCGCGTCGCTGCTCGACGACCTGCTGCTCATCCAGGCCGGCAAGTCGGTGCGCCGGTTGCGCCGCGCGGAGCGGCGTCTGACCCGCGCGCTCCGCATCGCGGTGGTCCTCGCCTTGTTCGCCGGCGTGGCGGGGGCGGGCGCATGGATCGAGCGCCGCCGCGCCGACGAGGAGATGCGCCGCCGGGCCGTGGCCGAGGCCGAGCGCGACGCGCTGGCGCGCCTCTCCGCCTACGCCAACAGCGTCGGCAACGCCCAGCATGCGCTGCGGGCGGGCGGCTACGGCAAGGCGCGGCAGATCCTGCGGGAGCTGGCGCCCAAAGCCGGCGAGCCGGACCTGCGCGGCCTGGAATGGGGCGTCCTCGCGGCCGAGGCCGAGGGCGATCCGGCCGTCGTCCTGCAAGCGGCCGGCGCCGCCGTCGAACGGCTGGCGCTCGCCCCCGGGCGCGGGTTGCTGGCCGTGCACGGGCGCGACCAGACCGTGGCGCTCTTCCGCACCGACGACCATCGTCCGGCCGGCGTGGTGCGCGGCGTGCAGCGGCTCGCGGGTTTCTCGGCCGACGGCGAATGGCTGCTCGGCACCGACGCCGAGGGGCGGCTGCGGCGCTGGAACGCGACCACGGGATCGGCCGACGCCGGTCGTGGCCCCGCCGGGCGCTACCTGCTCGGAACCCGGGGCTCGCAGGGCGTGGTCGCGCTGGAGAACGGGGACCCGGCCCGCCTCATCGCCTGGGATGCCGACCGCAACGAGGTCGTGCGCTCCGTCGCAATCGACACCAAGACCGACGGCCAAGCCTGGGAATTTTTCCGCGGCGGCATCTCGCCCGATGGCGCGCAGGCCGCCCTAGCGTGGGTGCGACGCGACAACAGCGCGGCGATTTTCCGCACGACCGTCGTGGATCTGTCGGGCGAAACGCCGGCGGTGATCCATGCCGTGCCGCCGGATCGCCCCAGCGCCGTGGGGGTGGACGCCGAGGGTGCGTGGGCCGCGCTCACCTCCACGGGGGTGTTGTGGCGGTTTGGGCCGGACAGGGAGGAACGGGCGCGGGCGGAGGAGAACCTGGTGCGCGATACCATCCGCCGCGCGGCGGACCTCGGGGCCGTGCGCATCGCCTGTGATCGCGAGCAGGTCTATTGGCTCGACTGTTCCGGCAAGATCCTGCGCCGGGGCCGCGGGCACAGCGGAATGATCAGCGATCTCGTCGCCGACCCGGGGAAAAGGATGGTGTATTCCGCCACACAGGCGGGCGAGGTGCGGGCGTGGCCGGCCGAGCCTGATGGGCGCGCGGCCATCCGCACCCGACCGATCTGGAACTCCACGGGTTCCACCACCCGGCTGGTCTTCACGCCGGATGGCTCGGGCCTCGCCGTCCCGCTGGACGGGCAGTCGGTCGCGCTGCTCGATGCGGAAAATCTGGCGGAAAAGACCCGCATCGCCGGCATGCGCTATCCGGTTTGGATCGGGCCGGATGCGTTGCTGGGGTTGCGCGCGGACGGCAACGGGGGGCTGCGGGTTGCCTCGCCTGCGACGCCGATCCTCCCTCAGGCGAAGAATGTGCTGCGTCTGGTGGCCGCGGCCGATGGCACGGCCGTCTGCGCCACCGATCTCGCGGGCAACCTCTGGTGGGAGCGCGTGGGCGAGCCGGCGGCGCAACCCGTGGCCACCGGGGACTATCAACACCGCTTCGCGCTGGATGCCGACCGGGCCCTGCGGCGGCTCTGGACGGCGGGCCGCGACAACGTGTTCCGTTTGGTTGAACTGCCCAGCGGCCGTGAGGTCTGGGCCGTTCCGGTGCCGGCGCTGGCGCCCAGCCTCGCCTTGTCACCCGACGAAAAGGCCGTGGCCGTCGTGCTGGAGAACGGGCAGGTGCAATTGCACGACGCGAGCACGGGCGCCCTGCAGCGGACCGTGACGGTGGGCGGCAGCACGCCGCAGAGCGTCATTTTCTCCCCTGATGGACGACGGTTGCTGGTGGCCTGCTCGCGCGGCGAGATTCTTTGCTTTGAGACGCAGGCGTGGTTGCAGGTCGGGGCCCTGCAACTCCCCACCTCAGAGGCGTTGCATATCATGGCAAGCGCCCCGGACGGCCGCAGCATCGCGGCGGTGACGAAGGCGGGCGCATTGCACCTGCTGCGCGGCCGCAACGATTAGCTCCGGATCAACGTGGATCGGACGGGGGAGGGGTGTTGTCGTGGCTATCGGCGGGATTGGCGGGCCGGGCCCACCTTGTGCGGCCGACGAGCACCCGGTCCTGGGCGCGCACCTCGAGCACGCAGGTTTTGGCGTCGAAGCTGAGGAAGGAGATTTTCCCGCCGTCGATCTCCGTGCGGCCGGGGTTGAGGACGCTCTTATTGCCGACGGGTTCGAGCAGGATGGGCCCGGTGACGGGCTTGAGCGGGGAGGTCTGGTTTTCCGCGAACTGAACGGTGCCGCCGGCCGCGGAGGCCGAGAGGATATTCACCCGGTGTCCGACGGCCTGGATGCCGAGCGTGAGCAGGCTGTAGGTGACGGTGCGGTTGCCGGTTTGCGTGATGGTGATGGTGTAGCGGTTGCTGTCCGAGGTGCCGATGTCGTCCTCGATGGTCTTGAACTCCACCGTGGTCCCGTCGTCGAAGACGTAGCGGGCGGTCACCTCGCTGAAAAGCGGGTGATCGTGCGTGAAACCGGCGCCCGCGGGCGTATGCGCGGGGGCGAGGTGCGCCAGCGCGAGGCCGGCGGCGAAAAGCAGACAGGGGCGGAGGTTCTTCATGGAAAAAGTGCGGCGTCAGATCACGACGTGGAGGATTTCGAAGGGTTCCTGGGGGATGCGGATGCCCCGGGTGCCGGGAGTCTGGTCGAGGAAGAGCACGCAGGCGTCGGAGGTGACGGCGAGGTTCATGACATGGTCGCGGGTCCAGAGGATGCCGACGGCAAAAGGCGTGGCGACCGTCTGGCCGGTGTGCAGATAGCGGTGGAGGGAAAATTCCAGTTTCAGCCGGTAGGCGAAGTCGTCGCAATCGAACACATTGCGCGCGTAGCCGGGAACCGGGAGGGTGTCGGTATTAAAGATGGTCTCCACTTCGGCGCGGGACGGGAGGTAATAGACATCGTCGTCGAATTCAGCATCGGTCATCCGAAGGGCGCCGGGAGCGAGAAAGGCCGCCAGCTGGCGCGTGATGAGCGCACGAAGCTGGCTGGGTTTCACGGCGCCTTCACCCTGGGCCGGGGTGCTGCCGAGCGGGGAGCGCCAGCCGTCCGAGGCGGAGCGTTCACGGGGAAAAGCCGGGCCGACGACGATGCCGGTCGCAGGGGTGGTTGACATCATGTCGGGATAACGCAGCCGGCGGTGGCTTTCTTTCAAGCCCGCGCACGAAAAATGCAAAACCGGCCCGGGCAGGCGGGTTATGACGCGGGGCAGACACCGGCCACGGCTCGTGGCGCCGGGAGCGAACCAAGGCGCCACCTGATTGGCAATGGCCGCGCCATGCGTGATAGGTGCATGCGCGCAAGCCCGCCTTCGCCAAGGCTATGGCGGGCATACTTTCCGCCTCGGAAAGAGAATTGGAGGTGAGGGGAGTTGAACCCCTGTGCCCCGGGCCTTCACGCACAGCATCTACCCATATAGCGTCGCTTTGGATCTCGCCTCGGGCGGCGCGTGGACGCGCGCTCCGCCTTCGGCCAGCCGTGGTTGAAGATACGGCGGCGGGGTCACGACGGCCCCCACCGCTATTCCTGCTGTCGACGTTCCCAGCCCCTAGCAGGAGTCAGGGTGGGAACGTGACCGCACTTAGGCGGCCATTAGCATTTCTTCGTTGTTGCCATTTGTTTTTTCGAAGGGGGATTAACGAGAGGCCCCCGACTCTCGACAGGCAGCTGCGCGCTCCAACCAAGGGTCGAATCCGGAACACCCCCGAAAGGGATAGGTGACGGAGACCGGTGTGGGTGACACGCGGTCAAAGAACGGGAGGCGGACGGTGGGCGGGCCCGGCGAAATTGCAAGGCCGGCGTTTCGAGGGCGCCTAGTCGTCCGCGAGGCGGACGTGGCGGCGCTCCTTGATAAGCAGGGCGCCGATGATGACCGTGAGGACGGCGATGCTGATCGGATAGGCGAGGCCGGCGTAGATGTTGCCGGTCTTCTCCACGAGCGAGGATGCGATGTAGGGGGTGAGGCCGCCGAAGACGCCGTTGCCGATGTGGTAGGGCAATGACATCGAGGTGTAGCGGATGCGCGTCGGGAAGAGTTCGACGAGGAAGGCCGCGATCGGGCCGTAGACCATGGTGACGAAGAGCACCTGCAGGAACACGAGGGCGACGAGCATCGGCTGGTTGAGCGGGTCGGCGAAGCGCATCATGCCCTGGTAGATCGGGACGTAGAGGAAGGCGGCGAGCAGGCAGCCGGCGAGGATGATGGGCTTGCGGCCGAGGCGGTCCGAGAGGCTGCCGAAGAAGATGAAGAAGGGTGTCGCGAGCAGCAGGGCGTAGACGACGATGAGGTTGGCGGTGACAAACTCGACCTTCGCCACGCGCTGGAGGAAGAACAGGGCGTAGAACTGCCCCGTATACCACACGACGCCCTGGCCGGCCACGGCGCCGAAGAGCGCGATGAGCACGAGGCGGCGGTTCTCGGGGTGCACGAAGCTTTCCGTCAGCGGGTTCTTGGAGAGCTTGCCGGCGGACTTGGCCTTCGCGAACAGCGGCGACTCCTCCATCTGCACGCGGATGTAGTAGGAGATGAGGACGAGGAAGATCGAGAGCAGGAACGGGATGCGCCAGCCCCAGGCCTCGAAGGTGTCCTTGCCGAGCTGCTGGCGGCAAAAAAGGATGACACCGAGCGACACAAAGAGCCCCAGCGTGGCCGTGGTCTGGATGAAACTGGTGTAGAAGCCGCGGCGTGAGTCCGGCGTGTGCTCGGCCACGTAGGTGGCGGCGCCGCCGTATTCGCCGCCGAGGGCGAGGCCCTGCACGAGGCGCAGCACGGTGAGAGCCAGCGGGGCGAGAACGCCGATCTCGGCATAGCCCGGCAGCAGGCCGATGAGGAAGGTCGAGCCGCCCATCAGCACGAGCGTGAGCAGGAAGGTGTATTTGCGTCCGACGAGGTCGCCGATGCGGCCGAAGACCAGCGCACCAAAGGGCCGCACGACGAAGCCGGAGGCGAAGATGGCGAGCGTCTTGAGGAAGCCGGCGGTGGGATTCTCGCCCGGGAAGAAGTGCGCCGAGAGGATGGTGGCGAGGCTGCCGAAGAGGTAGAAGTCATACCACTCGATGAGGGTGCCGGCGGAGGAGGCGCCGATGACTTTCCAGATGCCCTTGGGGGCGTGGGGGTGGCTCATAAGAAAGCGCGCGGAGCGTGGGGGCCGGGACTGCGGCCGGCAATGCCGCAGTTAAAGATGACTCACAGAAGGACGCAAAGGGCGCGAAGAGATTCAGGATGCAGGCACAAAGGGTTAAAATTCCTTGGCGATCTTTGCGGCCTTGGTGTGAAGACGATAGCCCTCAGCGGTCGAGCGCGGTGCCGCGTTCCTCGTGCAGGAAGAACAGGCCGATGAGGAAGCTCAGGGCGGCGACCGCGATCGGGTAGGCCAGGCCGGCGTAGGGATTGTTGGTGAGCGCGACGAGTTTGGTGGCGACAAAGGGCGTGCAGCCGCCGAGCACACCGATGCCGAGGTGATAGGGCAGCGACAGCGCCGTGTAGCGGATGCGTGTGGGGAACATTTCCACCAGCCACGCCGCCATCGGGCCGTAGGTCATGGTGCCGAAGCTCATCTGGAGCAGAATGAGCGCGAAGAGCGCGGGTTTGTTCACCGGGGCGGCGTAGTGCGCGAGCCCGAGGTAGATCGGATAGAAGGCCACGGCGCCGAGGAAACTGCCGGCGAGGACGACGGGCTTGCGGCCGATGCGGTCGGAGAGCCAGCCGAAGAAAATGTAGAGCGGCAGGGTGGCCACGAGCGCCCAGGTGAACAGCGAGTTGACGGTCACGAAATCCAGCCGGGCCGTGCGCTGGAGGAAGAGCGTCGCGTAGAAATGGCCGACATACCAGACGACGGCGTGCCCGGCGATGAAGCCGAACATGGCCAGCAAAACTTTCCGCCGATGCCCGGGATGCAGGAAGCTTTCGACCAGCGGGTTGGCGCTGAGCTGGCCCGCGGCCTTGGCGCGGGCGAAGAGCGGCGACTCGTCCATGCGCCGGCGGATCCAGTAGGAGAGCACGACCAGCACGGCCGACACGAGGAAGGGCACGCGCCAGCCCCAGGCCTCGAAGGCGGATTTGCCGAGCAGGTTGCGCGTGACGAGCATGACGACGAGCGCGGCGATGAGGCCGAGGGTTGCCGTGGTCTGGAGCACGCCGGTGTAGAACCCGCGCCGCGCGTCGGGCGTGTGTTCGGCCACGTAGGTGGCGGCGCCGCCGTATTCGCCGCCGATGGAGAGGCCTTGGATGAGCCGCAGCAGGATGAGCAGCGCCGGCGCGAGCAGACCCGCTTGCCGGTAGGTCGGCAGCAGGCCGATGGCGAAGGTCGAGCCGCCCATGAGCACGAGCGTAACGAGGAAGGTGTATTTGCGCCCGACGAGGTCGCCGAGCCGTCCGAAGACCAGCGCGCCGAAGGGCCGCACGATGAAACCCGTGGCAAAGACCCCCAGCTGGTTCAGCAGCGCCGCCGTCTCGTTTTGCGCCGGGAAGAAATGGGCGGCCATGACGGTGGCCAGCAGCCCGAAGACGAAGAAGTCATACCACTCGATCATCGTGCCGGCCGACGCGGCCGCGATGATCTTCCAGAGGCCCTTGGGGGTGGAGGTGCCGGACATAAAAAAGCGCGCGAGGCCTAGGCCGTCGCGCGCTTTGCGGCAAACTTTCGTTTACTCCTCGTCAGGCGGCGTGAAACCGCGGCGGAGGGTGTTTTCAGCGATCAAGCGCGGGAACAGGAAGTTTTCGAGGTATTCGCGGCCGCCGGCCTTGGTGCCGCCGCCGGACATCTTGAAGCCGCCGAAGGGATGGCGCTGCACGATGGCGCCGGTGCAGCCGCGGTTGATGTAGAGGTTGCCGACGAGGAATTCCTGCCGCGCGCGCTCGATGGCCTTCGGGCTGCGCGAGAAAAAGCCGCCCGTCAGGGCGTAGTCGTTGTCGTTGGCCATGGCGAAGGCCTCGTCGAGGTCCTTGGCCTTGAGGATGGCGAGCACGGGGCCGAAGATCTCCTCGCGCACGATCTTGTGGTGCGGTTTGCAGTCCACGAACACGGTCGGCGGCACATAGTAGCCGCCGCTGGCGACCAGCTCGGGCGAAAGCGTGGCCTGCCAGGCGAGCTTGCACTCCTTCTTGCCGGCCTCGATGTAGCCGAGGATGGATTTCTGCGCGGCGTCGTCGATGACAGGGTTGACGATGGTGCCGGGCAGTGCGGGGTCGCCGACGGGGATGGTCGGGCAGGCGGAGAGGAAGCGCTCGACGAAGTGGTCGTAGACGTCCGCGAGCACGATGAGGCGGGAGAGGGCGGAGCATTTCTGGCCGGCGAAGCCGAAGGCGCTGTAGAGCGCGGCGGGGATGGCCTCGTCGAGGTCGGCGTCGTTGTCGATGATCATGGCGTTCTTGCCGCCCATCTCGCAGACGACCTTCTTGAGGTTGAGCTGGCCGGGCTTGGTCTTGCCGGCCTCCTCCCAGATACCGAGGCCGACCTCGCGCGAGCCGGTGAAGGCGATGAAGTCCACCTTCGGGTGCGCGACGAGGTGCGCGCCGGCGTCTGCGCCCGAGCAGGGAAGGTAGTGCAGGGCGCCCGCGGGCACGCCGGCGGCCATCATGATCTCCATCAGATAGGCGCCGATGATGGAGGTCTGGCGCGCGGGCTTGATGATGACGCAATTGCCCGCGACGAGCGGGGCCACCGTCAGGCCGGTGAGGATGGCGAGGGGGAAATTCCACGGGGCCACGGCGACGCCGACGCCGCGGGGCGTCCAGACCTGCACGCAGCTTTCGCCGGGCACGGCCTGCGTGACGACGGGCTTGGCCATGCGGCGCATCTCGACGGCGTAGAAGCGGAGGAAGTCGATGGCCTCGGAGGTGTCGCCGTCGGCCTCGACCCAGGGCTTGCCGCCCTCGAGGATGAGGAGCGAATTGATCTCGAGGCGGCGCGATTCCATGAGGTCGGCGGCGCGCTCGAGGATCTTGGCGCGCTCGTCGGCGGGCGTGGCGCGCCATTTCGGGAAGAAGGCGACGGAGGCCGCGACGGCGTCCTCGGCATCCTGCACGTTGCCCTTGGCCCAGTAGCCGACGACCTGCTTCGGGCGGGCGGGATTGACGGAGGGGAGGAAGGGGCGGTCGGTGATCTTCCGGCCGTTGATGATGCAGGGCCATTTCTGGCCGAGCTTGGTGGCCTCGAAGTCCTTGAGCGCGGCGCGCTGCTTGTCGCGGTTGGCGGCGATGGTGAAGTCGGTGTTGGCGGCGTTGACGAACGAGCCGGCGGGGCGCGGCTTGCGGGCGAGGGGCTCGGGGGCGGCGGCGATGGCGTTGACGGGGTTGCCAAGGAGCTGGTCCTTGGTGGCCTCGCCCATGTTCTTGATGCGGAGGAAGCCCTCGTTGGAGGTGTTCTCGAGGAGGCGGCGGACGAGGTAGGCCATGCCGGGCAGCAGCTCGCCGACGGGGCAATACTCGCGCACGCGGTGCCCCATTTGCAGGAGCGACAGCTTCAGCTCGTCGGCCATGCCGTAGAGCGCCTGGAACTCGTAGTGCTTGGGGTGGACGCCGAGGCGCTCGGCCTGCGCGATGGCGTGGGCACAGGAGCGGACGTTGTGCGAGGCGAAGTTGGGCGTGATGAGGTCGGCGTTCTCGAGGAGGAAGACGGTGAGCTTCTCGTAGTTGGCGTCGGACTCGGGTTTCTTCGACCAGACGGGGACGGGCCACTCCTTCTGCTGGGCGTTGACGGTCTCGTAGTCCCAGTAGGCGCCCTTCACGAGGCGGATGTTGAGCGGGCGGTTGTGCTTCCGCGCCCAGGCGACGAGGTCGCGGAGGTCGGCCTCGCAGTCGCGGAGGTAAGCCTGCATGGCGATGCCGATGGCGGGTTTGGAGCGGAACTCCTCCTCCTCGAAGATGGACTTGAAGAGGGCGAGCGTAAGGTCCTTCAGCTTGTAGCTCTCCATGTCGAAGTTGATGAGCGCGCCGACCTCGGCGGCCCGGCGCAGGATGGGGCGGAGGCGGAGCTTGAGGGCGTTGATGGAATTCTCCGGGTCGGCCGGGTGCACCTCGGGCGTGAGGGCGGAGATCTTGACCGAGAGGTTGAGGCGCGGCAACGGGCCCTTGGGGCCGACGTCGGAGACGCAGGGCTCGGATTCCTTCGCGTAGAATTTCGAGACGGAGTCTAGGATCTCGAGGTTGCGCTTGAGGAAGATGTCGGCCTCGGCCTCGCTGACGACCGCCTCGCCGAGGAGGTCGATGGTGGTGGCGAGCCCGAGCTTCATGTTCTTCCTGATCTGCTTGAGCAGATCCTCGCCGGTCTCGCCGGCGACGAACTGGCCGGCCATGTCCACGATCTGGGCCTTGACCGGGCCGGCGACGAGCGCGGGTGCGAAGGACGAGGCGGCAAGGCCGGCCTTGAGGGCGGGGTTGAGCTCGACGGCCTTGTCGCCGAGGTATTCCTGGAGGTGGCGGACGATCTCGCCGGAGGAGTTGAGCGAGGGGAGGACGTCGACGAAGCGGAAGAGCTGGGTCTTGAAGGCCGGATCCTTCATCGACCAGTCCATCAGGCGGGCGTAGGCGCCCTTCTTGGAGAACAGCGCCGGGGGCGGCTGCTGGTCCATGAGGGCGAAGAGCTGTTCGCCCTTGGCGCGCACGGCGGCTTCGATCTTGGGGTCGGGGGTGAGGAACGTGGTCATGGGTGTTTTTCCTAGAAATGGCCTCCGCGGCGGCGGGGTCGCAACGGGCCGGCCGGGGGCTGGGGCGGGGTTAACGGGTTCTAATAGCACGAAACGGATTTTTTTCTAGCCCGGCGTGGCGGGCGCCTTGCCAAGGTCCGGCCGGGATGGCATCTGCTGGGAACCCGTGAAACGCCCCCGTGCCAGCACCCCGATGAGACGCCTCGGCCTCATCGGCGGCATCGGCTGGGAGTCCACCGCGCAATACTACCGGCTGATCAACGGGGCGGTGCGCGACCGGTTCGGCAGCCTCTACTCGGCGCGGATGCTGATCAACAGCCTCGAATTCCAGTCGCTCGACCTGCTGGTGAAGGAAAACCGCTGGAACGACGCGGGCGCGATGCTGGCCGACGCCGCGCGCACACTCGAGGCCGCCGGCGCCGAGGGCATCGCGATCTGTTCGAACCTCATGCACTACGTGGCCGAGCACGTGGAGGCGGCGGTGGACGTGCCGTTGCTTCACATCGGGGACGCCGTGTTGCGGGAGCTGCGTGCGGCGCGCGCGAGCCGCGTCGGGTTGATCGGCACCCGTTTCACCCTGGAGCATGATTTTCTGCTGCAACGTCCGAACACCCGGCCCGTGCCCGGCCGGCCCCGCCGCCCGATCAGGGTGCTGCTGCCCGCCGAGGTCGATTTCGACCGGCTCGACCGCATCATCTACGGGGAAGTCTGCCGCGGCGTCGTGCGCGACGAGTCGCGCCAGACCCTGCTGCGCATCGGGCGCGACCTGCGCGCCCAGGGCGCGCAGGCGATCCTGCTCGGGTCGTCCGAGCTCGGCCTGCTCCTGCGGCCGGACGATTTCACGGAGCCGTTGATCGACAGCACCGAGGTGCATGCGCTGGCCGCGGCGCGCTGGGCGATGGGAGGCAGCTAGTTGCGCAGGCGGAGGGGTCTGCCGGGACCCCGGCCGCACCCTCTTATGGGCTTGGCGGACCGGGATTTAGGTGGCAGGAGGAATCTGCAACTTAACTGCGCCGCGCCGTGTATTGAGCGTGAATGATTCTCCTCCAGTGCAAGCCACCCACACGGGCGTAGCCGCTCCGACCGACTTCACGACGTTCATGCGCAATTACCAAGACATGGTCTACTCCACCGCCGTGCGCCTCATCGGCAACGAGACGCAGGCGGAGGACATTGCGCAGGAGGTCTTCATCAAGGCGCACGAACACTGGGACAGCCTCCGCGGCACACCCACCGCCGGCGGCTGGCTCAAGACCGTCGCGACCAACCTCTCGATCAACCACATCCAACGCTACAAGAAGCGCTGGAGCTTTTTCTCCGACCTCGTGCACAAGGACGACGAGGGCGGCGAGAAGGAGGTCGAGTTCGCCGCGCCCGACACCTTCTTCGACGGCATGGACGCCAGCGAGCGCCGCGCGCATCTGGAGGCCGCGCTCGAGAAGCTGCCCGACCACCAGCGCATCCCGCTGGTGCTTTTCCATTTCGAGGACATGCCCTACGAGGACATCGCCAGGAAACTCCGCGTCTCGCTCAGCAAGGTGAAGACCGACATCCTCCGCGGCCGCGAGGCGCTGGCGAAGATCCTCCTCCGCAGCGGCACCCCGCACGAAACCTTCCAACCCTGAGGCGCCATGAACGATCCCAAGAAAATGTCCCCTGAGGAGCTGGAGCAACTCATCCACCGCGAGCTGCGCGCGCTGCCGCCGCGGAAGGCGCCGGCCGGCTTTGAAACCCGTTTCCAGGCCCGGTTGGCCGCCCGCCAGACCCAAGCCGCCTTGGCGCCGGAACAACTCGAGCAACTCATCCACCGTGAGCTGCGCGCCTTGCCGCCGCGGAAGGCCCCCGCCGGCTTCGAGGCCCGCGTGCTCGCCGAGATCGAGCGCCGCGCCGCCGTGGCCTGGTGGCACAAGTCCTGGCAATACTGGCCGGCCGCCGCGCGCGCCGCCTTCCTCGCCGCCGCCACGGGCGTCAGCGGCGCCATCCTGGCCGCCAGCTACATCTTCGGCCGCGGCGTGGACACCGCCGCCGTCGCGGCGCAGGCCGCCGACCGGCTCGCGCCGCCCTCGTGGATCTCGACCGTCTTCCACGCGCTCACCGGTTCGCTCACGCAGACCGTTTCCAACATCCCCTCGCTTTGGCTCTGGGGCGGCCTCGCCGCGATCATGGCCATCTACGCCGCCACCTTCACCCTCGGCGCAACCGCCTACCGCGTGTTCTACCGCAACCAGTGATTTCCCCATGATTCCGTCCGGTTCCAAGAAACTTTTGTCCGCCCTGCTGCTCGCGTTCGCCGCGTTGACCGGCGCTGCACTCTTTGCGCAGCAAAAAGACGACAAGGCCCCGCCGCCCCCGCCGCCCGCCGAAAAATCCCCCGACGAGAAAATCGCCGAGGTCGTCGACCGGGCTGCCGACAAGGTTGCAACCACCGCGGAAAAGCTCGGCGACAAGATCGACGAGGCCGCGCAAAAGCTCGAGTCCAAGGCCGCGGGCGAAGGCGAGCCGGAGATGCGCCGCCTCGACACGGAGGAGGGCTCCGAGGATTCCCCGAAATCTTCCCCGAAGAAGCGCCGTTCCCGCAGCCACCGCACGAGCAGCGACGAGCCGAGCATCGGCATGTCGCAGACGGTCGCCGCCGGCAAGTCGCGCAACGAGGCCGTCACCATCGGCGGTGACACGGTCGTCGACGGAGATGTCTCCGATGCGGCGGTTTCCGTCTTCGGCAACACCACGGTCAACGGCAGCGTGGGCGATGCCGCCGTCTCCGTCTTCGGCAACACCACGGTCAACGGCAAGGTCGGCCAGGTCGCGGTGGCCGTGCTCGGCGATGTCGTGCTCGGACCCCAGGCCGAGGTGAACGACGTCGTCGCCGTGATGGGCCGGGTCCAGCGCTCGCCCGACGCCGTGGTGCACGGCAACGTGCAGCAAATCGGCGGGTTCGGGCCCTTCCAGGGAACCGATTGGATCAAGGCCTACTTCTTCAAGTGCGTGTTGTGGGCGCGGCCGCTCTGGTTCGGGGAAAACCTCGGCTGGGCCTGGCTGGTGGCCGCCGGCTTCCTGGTGTTCTACCTCTTCCTCACGCTGCTTTTCCCGCGCGGGGTCGCCCGCTGCGCCGAGACGCTCGAGCAGAAGCCCGGCTACACCATCCTCGCGACCGTGCTCACGATGATGCTCACGCCGCTGGCCATCATCCTGCTGGCGATCACGGGCGTGGGCCTCGCCATCGTGCCCTTCATCCTGGCGGGCCTGTTCTGCGCGGGCTTGTTCGGCAAGGCCGCCATCCTCGGCTGGCTCGGCCGCCGCATCGTCGGCAAGCCCGGTGAGGAGACGATGGCGCGCGACAACCTGCTCGCCGTGCTCGTCGGCGGACTGATCGTGATGCTGCTCTACTGCATCCCGGTTTTCGGCATCCTCGGCACGGGCATGGTCATCTACACCATCATCGTCGCCACCCGGAAGGAAAAGCCCGCCAAGCCGGCTCCGGCCGCTCCGCTCGCAACCCATGCCCCCGCGATGGCCGCGGCGGCCCCCGCCGTCATGCCGACGGCCAGCCCCGGCTTCACCGGCGCGGCGGAGCAATCCGCCGGCTTCACGGCGCCGGCTCCCGCGGCCGAAGGTTCGCCGTTCACGGCCCCCGCCGCGGCGGTTCCGCCGGCGGCCCAACCGCCGCTCATCACGGCGGACACCATGCCGCGCGCGGGCTTCTGGCTGCGCACGGGCGCGGCCTTCCTCGACTTCCTGCTCATCGGCATCTCCTGCGGCATCCTCGACAATTTCATCCGCCTGGAGATGCCCGGCTTCCTCTTCCTCGCCATCGCCACCTACAGCGCCGCGATGTGGAGGAACAAGGGCACGACCATCGGCGGTGTCATCTGCGGCCTCAAGGTCGTGCGGCTCGACGACAAGCCCATTGATTGGACCATCGCCATCGTGCGCGCCCTGTCGGGTTTCCTGTCGTTCTTCGCTGCCGGCGTCGGCTTCATCTGGGTCGCCTTCGACGACCAGAAGCAGAGCTGGCACGACAAGATCGCCGGCACGACCATCGTGAAGGTGCCCAAGGGCACGTCGCTGCTGTAAAGTAATCAGCTTTCCGCGGTCGGCCTTCAGCAAGCGGCCTTCGGGCCGCTTTTGTTTTGCCCGAAGTTGCTGTTGAACCGCTCACGGCTCGCGGCTTACTGCTCACCAATGAAACCTCTCGTCGGCATCATCATGGGCAGCGTCTCGGATTGGGAGACGATGCGGCACGCGGCCGAACAGCTCGCGGCTCTGGGCATCCCGTTCGAGAAGCGCGTCGTGAGCGCGCACCGCACGCCCCGGTTGATGGTGGCCTATGCCGAGTCCGCGGAGAAGCGCGGACTGAAGCTCATCATCGCCGGCGCGGGCGGCGCCGCCCACCTGCCGGGCATGACCGCCTCGCTGACCACGCTGCCTGTGCTCGGCGTGCCGGTGGAGTCGCGGGCGCTGCAGGGTCTCGATTCGCTGCTCTCCATCGCGCAGATGCCGGCCGGCGTGCCCGTGGCGACCTTCGCCGTCGGCAAGGCCGGCGCGGTCAACGCCGCGCTCTTCGCCGCCTCCCTGCTCGGGCAGAGCGACGCGAGGACAAGAGGCGCGTGGAGGAAATTCCGCGCCGCCCAGACCAAGAAGGTGCTGAAAGCGAAACTGCCGCAATGAAGAACACCAAGATCGCCAAGGAAGCAAAGAGGGCTTCCGGTTGGAACTTTGCGGTCTTAGCGACCTTTGTGTGGGTTCCATGATCCTTCCCGGCAAAACCATCGGCGTGCTGGGCGGCGGGCAGCTCGGGCGCATGCTCGCTCAGGCCGCCAACCGGCTCGGCTACCGCGTGCATGTCTACGAGCCGCAGGTGAACTGCCCGGCCGGCGCCGTGGCGCAGAAGGAGGTCAACGCGCCCTACGACGACCTCGCCGCGCTCTCGGCCTTCGCCCGCGAGTGCGACGTGCTGACCTACGAGTTCGAGAACGTGCCGGCCGCGCCGCTCAAGGCCATCGAGAACCTGACGAAGCTGCGCCCGCATTGGAGCGTGCTCGAGACCTGCCAGAACCGTTCGCGCGAGAAAAACTGGCTGCGCGACCACAAGTTCCCGCACGCGCGCTTCGAGGAGGTGCCGGCCGGCGGCGACCTCGCCGCGGGCATCCGCGCCGTCGGCGTGCCCTGCGTGGTGAAGACGGCGGACTTCGGCTACGACGGCAAGGGCCAGCTTAAGGTCATGGCGGAGGGCGACATCGCCGCCGCCGTGGCGCGGTTCGCCGGACAGCCGGTGGTGATCGAGCAGTTCGTGGATTTCGCGTGCGAGATCTCCGTCGTGCTGGCGCGCAGCGAGTCGGCGGCCGTGCGGGTGTTTCCCGTGGCGGAAAACATCCACACGAACCACATCCTCGATTTCTCCATCGTGCCGGCCCGCGTGCCGCCGGAGACCGCTGCCGCCGCCGAAAAGATCGCGCGCGTGTTGGCGGAGAAGATCGGCCTCGTCGGCGTGATGGGCATCGAGATGTTCGTCGCGAAGGACGGATCGGTGCTGGTCAATGAGCTGGCGCCGCGCACGCACAACAGCGGGCACTTCACGATCGACGCGTGCCCGGTGTCGCAGTTCGAGCAGCAGGTGCGGGCCATCTGCGGCCTGCCGCTGGGCGACACGCGTCTGCTTTCGCCGGTCGTGATGGTGAACATCCTCGGCGACGCGTGGGGCCGGGGTGAACCCAACTGGAAGGACCTGCTCGCGCAGCCCGCCGCCCGGTTGCACCTCTACGGCAAGGCCGAGCCGCGGCCCGGCCGCAAGATGGGGCACTTCACCGTCACCGCGCGCGACGCCGACATGGCCCTCGAAATGGCGCGGAAATACCAGGCGCGGCTGTGAAAATACATCCTTGTTTTATGAAAGTATAACTTTCATATTGCATGGATGAAAAACCGCCGACTCCTCGCGCTGGTCCGGCAGAGGCTGACCCGTTTCCCGGCGGTCGGGCTGCTGGGGCCGCGCCAGTGCGGCAAATCGACGCTCGCGCGGATGCTGCTCAAAGACAGGCCGGAGGCGGTGTATCTCGACTTGGAGCGGCCTTCCGACCTGGCGAAGCTGCAGGAACCGGAGACCTGGTTTGCGGCGCACCAAGGCCGCCTCGTCTGCCTGGACGAGGTGCAGCGGGCGCCCAAGCTGTTCCCGGTGCTGCGCGCCGTGCTCGATGCGGCGGGGAGCAACGGGCAGTTGCTGCTGCTGGGCTCCGCCTCGCCCGAGTTGCTGCAAACCAGCGCCGAGACGCTCGCCGGCCGCATCTGCTATCTGGAGCTCACGCCATTCCTGCTGCCGGAAGTGGCCGCCAAAGGCGGCGCGCTGCAAACCCGCCTGTGGGTGCGCGGCGGTTTTCCGCGGAGTTTTCTGGCGGAAGATGACACGGCGAGCATGGAGTGGCGCGAAGCATTCATCCTGACCTTCCTGGAGCGGGATCTTCCGCAGATGGGCATCGGGGTCAGTGCCGCGCTGGCCCGGCGATTCTGGCTCATGTGTGCGCACACGCATGGCGAACTGTGGAACGGCGCGAAAATCGCGGCCTCCCTCGGAGTGTCGCACCCGACCTCCAAGGCTTATCTCGACCGGCTGGCGCAGACCTTCATGCTCCGCGTGCTGCCGCCGTGGTCAGCCAATCTGAAGAAACGGCTGGTCAAGACGCCCAAGGTCTATGTGCGTGATTCCGGCTTGCTGCATGCGCTGCTGCGGATCGACAGCCGGGCGGAGCTGCTGGGCCATCCGGTGCACGGCGGCTCGTGGGAGGGGTTCGTGATCGAGCAGGTGGCGGGATGCTTGCCGGCGGGGTGGGAGCTGTTCTTCTATCGCACCGCGGCCGGAGCCGAATGCGACCTCGTGCTGCAGAAAGGGCGCCGGCGCGTGGCCATCGAGTGCAAGGCTTCGGAAACCCCGACAGTGGGGCGCGGATTCTGGGAATCGCGGGCCGAACTCAAGCCGGAGGCCGCGTGGGTTGCCGCTCCGGTGAAGGAGGGGTTTCCGCTGCAAGACGATGTCGAGGTGCTGCCGCTACCGGATCTGCTGGCCCGGGTTGCAAAACTTTGATGTTCGTGGCCAACACGGGCCACTTCACCGTCACCGCGCGCGATGCCGACATGGCCCTCGAAATGGCGCGGAAATACCAGGCGCGGCTGTGAACCGCGGCGCCCTCCCTCATCCCAGACTGAAAAACGCGTGTTGGCCGGGGTAGTCCGGCACCGGGTGCGAGCCGAGGGACCTGGCCTCGGCGGTGAGGTTGAGCGACTTGGCGGCGGGCTCGCTCAGCACGCAGCGCGAGCCGAGCTGCTTGGTGCATTTCTCGATGCGGAAGAGGTAGATGACGTCGCTGCCGGTGAGCGATTCGCCCTGCAGGCCGCCCGAGATGGCGACTTTCCCGTAGTGCAAGACGGTGCGGAAGGGGCGGGGGCTCGTGGCTTGGAGGGCGACGATCTCGCGGAAGGCGGGGGCGACCTTGTCGGCGGGGTGGCGGTCCTGCCGCCAGTAGGCGAAGAGGGCGTCGCCGAGGTAGGCGTTGATGGTGGCGCCGGAGCGGACAAGGACGGGGCGGACGAGCTCGATCCAGCGCTTGAAGTCGGCGGAGGCGGTCTCGGCGCCGACGGCGTGCGTGTGGGCGGTGTGGCCGATGAGGTCGAGCATCAGCAGCCACACGTGGCCGGAGTGGATCTGGACGGAGGTGGCGCCGGCGGCGGCCCCGGGCGTGGGGGTGTCGCCGCCCTGCTGGCGGCGGTAGATGAACTTGATGCCGCCGATCTCGATGGTGTCGCCGTCGTTGAGCGGGGTGCTGCTGCGCTCGAGGCGGAGGCCGTTGAGGTAGGTGCCGTTGGTGCTGTGGAGGTCGGTGATGACGTGCCCGCCGGCCTCGCCGGGCTGGAGGACGGCGTGGTTGCGCGAGATGCCGGCGACATCGAGCACGAGTTGGTTGGTGGCGGCGCGCCCGATGGTGCAGACGCCCGCGTCGAGCCAGTGCATGCGCCCGTCGGCGAGTTCGAGCCAGGCTTGGGGGAGGGCGTCGGGCATGGATGGGTGGATCAGATGGATTGCTTCGTCGTCCGGAGGACTCCTCGCAATGACGCGCTCATTTCAAGCGGAGGCGCCAGAGGTTGTAGGCGCCGCCGCGGTTGGACATGAAGTAGACGACGTTGGGGTCGGTCGGCGACCAGGAGGGCAGGATGTCATCGGAGCCGTTGGCGGTGAGCTGCTGGATGCCCGAGCCGTCGGCGTTCATGACGTAGATGTTGTTGTTCTTGCGGCCCTGGTCGTCGACGTCGCGGTCGGAGACGAAGAGGATGCGCACGGGGCTGCTGAACGAGGCGACGGGATGGATGCAGTTGGCGGAGAGGAAGGAGTCGTCGGAGATGACGTTGGTCTCGAGGCGGCCGTCGGGCTCGACGGAGAAGATCTGCTTCTTGCCGGAGGTCTCGTCGGTGCGGGTGAAGTAGATCTTGGAGGGCTCGCGGTGGGAGACCTCGTGGGCGGTGATCTGGAACTGGGTGGGCAGGGCGCCGTCCATCTTGACGGTGCTGAGCTGCGGGGTGGCAAGGGGGTAGGCGGGCTCGACGGAGAGGTAGACGACCTCGCGGTTGGAGTCGGTGTAGGTGGGGCCGTAGTTGAAGCGCTGGTCGTTGGTGATGCGGGCGACGCCGCCGGAGGTGCGGTTGTCGGCGAAGTTGATGCGGAAGATGTCGGGCTTGGCGGGGTCGCCGCGGTTGGACTGGAAGACGAGGATGTTGCTCGAGTCGGGGGCGATGACGGGGGAGGAGTCGAGGTAGCGTTTGGAATTGTCGATCAGGCGGCCGAGGCCGCCGGAGTCGTCCTCGATCTTTTTCAGGAAGAGGGCGGAGTAGAACTTGCCGGCGTCGTCCTGCATGGTGAGGGAGAGGATGGCGGAGCCGCCGTCGGGGGTGATGGCATAGGAGTTGAGGGCCTGGAGCGGGGCCTTGGCGTTCTGGTCGCGCCGGGCGAAGCGCGTGAGGCGGGCGAGGCCGGTGATGTCGGCGGCGCGCTCGCCGGTGGCGAGGTGGGCGAGGCGGTTGGTCTGGTCGACGCTCATGCGCGCGCCGGTGGCGGTGACCTCGACCACCGGGGCCAGCAGCGGCACGGGCAGCTCGGTGATGGGCTTGAGGGTGAGCGAGAGGATGTTGGTCGAGTCGTGCGTCAGCGTGGCGGTGACGGGCT
Source organism: uncultured Opitutaceae bacterium (assembly GCA_964601365.1). Lineage (GTDB taxonomy): Bacteria > Verrucomicrobiota > Verrucomicrobiia > Opitutales > Opitutaceae > Didemnitutus. Next base: position 62,088 of record CAZRNE010000005.1, read on the forward strand.
GGTAGATGGTGGGGATCTCGGCGTGCAGGGTGTAGGTGTTCCAGGGCTTGGTCTTGTCGGCGCGCTGGAAGACCAGCGGGAGCTTGGCGGGTGCGCTGCCCTTGTCCTGGTCGTTGATCCTCAACACGGCCTCGATCGCGGAGCCGTCGGGGGCCTTGGTCTCGACGCTGAAGATCTTTTCGAAACGCAGCAGGGCCAGCGTGACCGGGGCGGGTGCCGGTTGTTCGTAGGTGATGCGCGTGGTCTCCGTCTGGTAGTCGGTTTTGGCGAGCGAGACCGTCTGGGGTTTCCAGGGCGAATGCTTGGAATCACGGCGGAAGGTCACCTTCGTCGTCAGCGGCGTGGTGCCGGCGGGCTGGCCGTCGATGGTGACACTCGCGCCCTCCGGCGACGACTTGATGCTGACCTCGCGCTCCAGCTGGAGCGGCTCGAGCGTGACGGCGATTTCCTTCTGCTTGGACTTGGTCGAGAACTGCACGCTCTCGCTCTGGTAGCCCGCAAGCTCGACGGTGAAGGTGTAGGGCTGGTCGCGCCGCTTCACGTCGAAGTTGGCGGGCGCGGGCAGGCGCTGGCCGGTGTCGGTGAGCACCACGGTGGCGCCGGCGGGCGTGGCGACGATCCGGATCGGAACGGCCCCCGCCGGCAGCGCGGCGGCAAGCAGCAGGGCGGACAACGCGACGGGGCGGAACAGCGGGCGCGGCATCATGCCCCGGTTAAACCGCCCGGCGGAAGGCCGGTCAACGGGTTTTGTTTCAGTCTGGCGTCAGGTCCGGCGCGGGTTTGTATCGGCTCCTCCCATGGACCCGCAGCCTGAGAAAACGGTATTCGTCCCGCGGCCGAGTGCGCAGGCGGATATGTTCCAGGCCGGCGACATGGTGGGGCCCTACCAGATCGAGCGCGTCCTCGGCGCGGGCGGGATGGGCGTCGTCTACCTCATCAAGCACACGGCGCTGAGGAAGCATTTCGCGCTCAAGGCCCTTCCGGCGCAGCTCGCCGCCGAGGCATCGTTCGTGACGCGGTTCAAGAACGAGGCCACCAACCTCGCCCGCCTCAAGCACCCGCACATCGTCAACGTCACCGATTTCGGCGAAAGCCAGGGCAAGCTCTACCTCGTGCTCGAATACGTGGACGGCGGCTCGCTCGAGGACTGGTTCGAGAAGACGCGCGCGCCGGGCAAGGGCGTGCCGCCCGACGACGCCCGCCGCATGATCATGCAGATCCTGCGCGGCCTCGATCATGCGCACCGGGCCGGCATCATCCACCGCGACCTCAAGCCCGCCAACGTCCTCCTCGAGAAGACCGGCGAGGCCAAGATCGCCGACTTCGGCCTCGCCCGCGCCGTGGCCGACGAGGAGGAGCGCCGCGGCCAGACCGCCTCGCCCTTCAAGCTCGCCCGCGCCGACAGCGTCACCACCACCGGTGCCATCGTCGGCACCATCGACTTCATGTCCCCCGAGGCGCGCAACAGCCGCCCCTCCGACGCGCGCTCCGACATCTACGCCGTCGGCGTGATGACCTACTACCTCGTCACCGGCCGCAAGCCCCACGGCCTCGCGCAGCAGGCCACGAAGCTCGTGCCCGGCCTCGACCCGCGCTGGGACAAGTTCATCGCCCGGTGCCTGGAGGACGATCCTGCCAACCGCTTCCAGACCGCCGCCGCCGCCCTCGCCGAGCTGGAGACGATGGGACAGGCGCAGGGCAACAAGTGGCTTTTGCCCGTCGTCGGCCTCGGCGTGGCCGCCGCCGTCGGCTTCGGGTTGTGGGTCGCACTCAAGCCCAAGCCCCCGACTGAGCCGTCGTCGCCGGCGCGGTCCGCTCCCGCCGCGGCAACTGCTCCCACCGAAACCAAACCCGATCCGGCGCAGACCGCGGCGGAGCGGGAGCGCGAGGTCAACGCCGCCGTCGAGAAGGCGCTGGCCGCCCGCAAGCCCGCGGCTGCCGACGCCACCAAGTCGGCTGCCGATGCGCTGCGCGCCCACACGCTCAAGGGCCTGCCGGCCGGCGCCCGGGTCACCTATCGCGGCAAGGTCCATGTCGCCGGCGCGGACGGTCGCGTGACGCTCTCCCTGCCGCCCGGCGCGCAGATGGTTCGCCTCACCGCGCCGAACCATCAGGACCTGGAGGCCGAGGTCGGCGCGGCGGAGACCGGTTCCGAGGAAGCGGTGGCGATGGCCCTCCTGCCGCCGCGCCCCGTGCGGTTCACGGGACTGCCCGCCGGCGCCAGCGTGAACATTGACGGCAAGACGGTCGCCGCCGACGCCACCGGCGCGGCCACCTTCGAGCTGCGTCCCGGCCGTGTGCGCGTGACGGCCAGCGCTCCGAAATACCTCGAGCTCACCGCCGAACACGAAATCAACGCCGGCACCGACAGCATCGCGCTCGCGATGGACAAAATCCCGCCGCCCGCCGAGGTGGTGGTCGATCTGGGTCCGGGCGCGGCCCTGCGGTTCAAGCTGGTTCAGCCCGGCGCGTTTTTCTACGGTTCGCCGCCCGACGAAAAGGGCCGCCAGCGCAATGACCTCGCGTGGACACGGGCCGAGATGCCGGCGGTTTTCTACATCGCCGAGACCGAGACGACGCAGGCGCAGCACCGGGTGTTGACCGGCCGGAACCCCAGCGTGAGCCGTGCGCTCGGCGACGAGACGCGCCCGGTCGAGCAGGTGGCATGGCGCGACCTCACCGGACCCGGCGGCGCGATCGAGAAGCTCAACGAAACCTTGCGCCGGCTCGACCTGCCCTACACGGCCGACCTGCCGACCGAGATCGAATGGGAATACGCCGCCCGCGCCGGCACCGAGACGGCTTTCAACAACGGCGCGAATCTCACCAGCGAGCGCGACGATCCGGCGCTCAGTGCCCTCGGACACTACACGCGGGGCAGCGGACTCGCCGCACCCTCGCCGGTGGCCCGGTTGAAGCCGAACGCCTGGGGCCTCTACGACATGCACGGCAACGTCGCCGAGTGGACCTACAGCCACCGCGGGCGTCGCGAGCCGGTGCTGCGCGGCGGGCATTGGAAGGTCGGCGCGGTGCACTGCCGCGCCGCCTCGCGCATCGAGCTGGGCGCGGACGCCCGCCCCGCCGACTACATGGGCTACCGGCTCATCCTCCGCCCGAAGGAGTGAATCTCACGCGCCGCGTGCCGAAACGGGCCGCGCCGGGTTTGTCATACATTATATGACAAACGCAGTCCGGCCCCGCGGCGCGCTCAGGGCTTGGGCAGATCGGGCCGGGCGAGGAATTTCTGCAGGCGCTCCGGCGGTTCGATGCGCGGGCCGCCGTCGTAGACGAATTTCCAGGAGCCGTCGGCCTGCCGCTTCCAGATGGTCAGGTAAATGCCGACATTGGACGGCGGCTGCGTGCCATCCGCGGCGGGCGGCGGCGTGAACTCGTATTTGCCCCATGTGTAGCCGAGCGTGCCGTCGTCGGACACATCGATCATCATGGGGACCCAGACGAGCTTCACGCCCTTGGGCACGGGGCCGCGGGCCCGCGCGGCCTTGATGCCCTCGCCGTATTCCGCCCGGCTGAGCGTGAGGCGGCCGGCATCGAAAGCCTGCTCGGCCATGAAGGCATGGAAACCCTCGCCGATGCCGACCTCGGCGACCTTGGCGCAGAAATCGGCCTCCGCCTTGGCCAGCTCGGCCTTGAGGGCGGCCTTGTCCTTGGCCGGGGCGGACGCGAACAGGAACAGGGAAAGAAGCAGCGCGATGGATTTCTTCATGCCGGCAAGGCAATCCAAGCCCGGGCATCCTGGCCAGCGTGCTGCGACAGGCAGTTGCCAAAACCTGACAAGAGGCGAGGCCGCCGAGCCGCATTGAAAACACTTGGACGAACCACCGGGGGTGGTCCATAATGAAAAAATGCGGGCCTAGTGTGCGGGCGGGACGACCCCGGGTCTCACCGCAATGCGACGATTAGCTTGGCGCGGCTGTTGACCCGGAGCTTCTGGAAAATCCCGCTCAACTGCACCTTCACGCTGCCTTCGGTCTTCCTGAGCTGCGCGGCGATCTCCTTGTTGGTCAGGCCGGCGCAGACCAAGTTGGCCAGCTCGCGTTCGGCGGGGCTGAGTTGGTGCATGAGCCGGTCCTGCGAGGGCTCGGGCAAGGTGGCGGGATCGGCGGCGAGATCGCTCACGCGCAGGCGGGCGACGAAGACGGGCTTGGTCAGCGTGCCGCCCTTTTCCGGCCGCAGGGTGATTAGCGCCTCGTGGCCGGGCTGGGTGGCGAAGACATGCCGGGTGGGGAAGGCCGCGGCCGCCGCCGCCGTGGCGGGTGGACGCGCCTGCCATTCACGGCGCAGGTCGTCGCATGCGGCTTGGATCTCGGCCGGAATGGCGAAAACCGCCTGCGGGGTGTAGCTGCGGGCGCGCTCATGGCCCAGGTTCCACACGGCGCACAGCGCGAAGGCGTCCTGCGAGACGTAGATGGGGTCGAAGTTCCAGTCGAGGAAGAGCACGGCCTCAGGCTTGGCGCGGTAGAAGCCTTCGAGCAGCCGGCGGCGCTGGCGCTCATGCTCGAAGGTCTTCATGCGGTCGAAGGCCACCTTGATGTGCGGGTGCAGGGCGTTGAGCACTTCCATCTCTGCGGGTGTGAAGTCGCCCTGTGCGGCGCGGCGGCGGAGCGCGAAGGAGGTCTCAACGCCCTTGGTATGCCAGAGCAGCAGGTGGGCGGAATAGCGCCAGTCGTAGCGCGCCATGTAGCGGCGGTAGTAGGCGGTGCGGTCGATCTTGCGCGGGTCGGACATCATCTGACTGTGCCGGTAGGCCGGGATGCCCGGGTGCGCGTCAAGGAACGGTTGGAAGAAGGCTTTGCCCTCCGACGCGACGAGCTGGTTCGCGGCTTCGTCGTGCGGATGGGTGGACTTGAGCGAGGAGAAGCGCTTCGTCGAGGCCTCGCGCCGCCAGTCGAGGTAGTTCACCGACATGACAAGGGTGTCGTGCGGCACGAGCGTCTCGAAGAGCCCCTGCAGGGAGTCCCACAACTCGCCGAATTCCAATGCGCTGTGCAGGTTCAGCAGCGCTGCCTGGGCCGGGGCGGCCTGCAGGGCCGGGGCGCCGTGGACGGGCTCGAGCGGGGTCATGACAACCACCTTACCGCGGCACCCGCGGCCGACCAACCGCTAATTTGCGGATATGACAATCCGCCCGCGGTTATTAACCTTAGTTAATTTGCCCGCCGGCCTCCCGCCGGGGACAAGGAAAGCCGTTATGCCCCACCAACACCTCCGCAAATTCCTCGCGATCGCCTTGATCGCCCTCGCGCCGGCCTCTTTTTCCCGCGCGCAAACCGCTCCCGCCCGGCCCGCTCCGACCGACGAAAAGAAGGTCGCCGTCGAAGAGGCGGGGACGTCCGACGAGTCCGACCCCATCGAGATGGAGGTGGTCGAGGTCACCGGTTCGCGCATCCGCACGCTCGGGCAGGAGCAGGGCGCGCTGCCGGTCTTCGCCATCACACAGGTTGAGTTGGAGCGCCGCGGCGTCACCCGGCTGGCCGACGTGCGCTGGGCCATCCCGCAGCTCGCCGCCGCGACCGGGTTCAACGACAACCTGCAGAACAGCGGCACCTCGCGCGCCCAGACCGTCAGCACGTCGTTCAACCTCCGCGGCCTCGGCGGCAACTCGACCCTCGTGCTCGTGAACGGCCGCCGCATCCCCCACACCGGCCAGGAGGCGCCCGGCGGCGCCGGCGGCCGCGAGGACTTCAGTGTGGACGGCATCCCGGTGAACGCGATCGAGCGCATCGAGATCCTGCCCGAAGGCGCCGGCGCCATCTACGGCTCCGAGGCCATCGCGGGCGTGGTGAACATCATCCTCAAGAAGAACTACACCGGGGCCGAGGTGCGCGTCACCTACGACAACACCTTCGACAGCGACGTGGGCCAGACCACGGTCAGCCTCACCGCCGGTTACCGCACGGGCAAATGGAGCGCCTTTCTCACCGCCAGCTACGAGAACCAGAACGGCCTTGCCTCGCGCGACCGCTGGTTCAGCGCCACCGCCGACTCGCGCGTCTACGGCGCGGCCACGGCGGCCTTCTATCTTTCGCAGGTCGCCGGGGGCGCCGGTTCGCTCGCCAGTTCGTTTTCCCCGCAGAACGCCGGCCAGCCCAACCTCCCCGGGCAGACGACCAACATCGTCGGCATCCCCGCGGGTTCCAATGGCTCCACCGCGGCCAACAGTGCCTTCAGCCTCACCGTGCCCGTGCAATACGACCCGAACCAATACAGCATGAGCATCGATCCCGCGGAGCGCCGCAGCCTCACTTTCAACACCGAGTATGCCGCCGCGCGCTGGGCCAAGCTCTACGTCGACGGCCGGGCCAGCGAATTCGAGAACAACACCGTCGGCACGCCCATCACGCTCAGCACCACCCTGCCCGCCGGTTACCAGGGCAATCCCTTCCCCGGTTCCGTCGTGCTCCGCAAGGTGTTCTGGGACCTGCCCCGGCCGCAGACCATCTCCAAGCAGGAGAACCAGGCCTTCTCCATCGGCGTCCGCGGCGACTTCCTCGAGACCTGGCGCTACGACGCCGGCTACTCCTGGGCCCGCAACATCGTGAGCGACGACGCGGTCACGGCCGGCGGCTTCAACTTCACCGTGTTGAACGGCCTCATCAACAACGCCGACCCGGCGCTGAGGCCCAACCTCGCCTATGACAGCACCAGCTTCAGCTCCACCGCGCTCTTCCAGTCCGCCTTCCTCGTGCCCGACCACGAGGACACGACCGACTACACGCAGTATGCCGTCACGGCCGACGGCACGGCCTGGTCCGGCTGGGCGGGCGATTGGAAACTCGCCGTCGGGGCCGAGGCCGGCGAGGAGGAGGTCAAGTTCTACCGCGACGCCAGCATCGCCACGCCCACCTTCGTGCTGACGCGCCCCTTCAGCCGCGAGTCGACCGCCGCGTTCGCCGAGGCTACGGTCCCGCTCCTTTCGGACAAGCAGAAGATCCCGCTCGTCCACCGCCTCGAAGTCGGCGGCGCCGTGCGCGCGCAGGACTACTCCGACGTCGGCGGCGTCACCACGCCCAGCTACCGCGTGCTCTACCAACCCTTCAAGTGGCTCAAACTGCGCGCCTCGCGCGCCGAGGGTTTCAAGCCCGTGCGCCTCTACGACCTGCTCGGACCGGTCACGACCGGCACCACCACGCTCACCGTCACCAGCAACATCCGCGACAACCGCCGCGGCGGTGAACTCGTGCTCGGCACCTTCACCCGCAGCTTCGGCGGCAACCCGACGCTCAAGCCCGAGGAGTCCACCTCGAAGAACGCCGGCCTCGTGCTCGACGTGCCCGGCCGCTGGTTCAAGGGCCTCTCGTTCTCCGCCGACTACTACCAGTTCGACTACACCGACCGCTCCGGCGGCCCCGGCACGCAGGTGCTGTTCGACTTCTTCCCCGAGCGTGTCACCCGCGCCGCGCCGACCCCGGCGGACACTGCGGCCGGCTTCCCCGGCGTCATCACCACCTGGGACGCCACCAACATCAACCTCGCCGGCGTGAAGACCAAGGGCTGGGACTTCCGCGCCACCTACTCGCGCACCTTCAGCTTCGGCGACCTCGTGGTGAACGCCGCGATGACCGACCCCAACGTCACCATCACCAAGTCCACGCCCGCCGCCGCCCCGAGCAGCGCCTTCGGCCACCAGCCCATCCGCCTCAGCGGCTCCATTTTCTGGGGCAAGGGCGCGTGGGATGCCGGCCTCGCGGTCAACCACCAGCACAAGTATTTCATCGGCGGCCTGACCGGCACGGCCTTCCCCGCCTACACGGAATACAATCCCCAGGTCTCCTACAATTTTGCCAAGGACCCGCGCTTCGGTCCCGACGCCAAGGAGTGGTGGGCCGTCGCCTTCCGCGGCAGCAAGCTGTCGCTGACGGTCATCAACGCCCTCGACCGCGAGCCGGACCGCATCGACGCCGCCAACGGGCGCATCGTCATGGATCCGCGCCTCCGCCGCTACATCGTCTCCTTCGCCAAGAAATTCTGATCCCGATGCATGCCCGTTTCCTCCAGGCCGCCATCGGCCTGCTTGGCGGCCTCGCGCTCGCCACCCTTGCGCGGGCCCAGGCGCCCGCCACCCCGAAATCCCCGGCCGATCTCGATCACGACGCCGCTTGGGCGATCTGGAGCTCCGAGCCGCCGGCCGGGATCCAAGTCCAGCCTCCCTCGAAAGAATATTTCAGGTGGGCGGACCGGAAATACCAGGACTTCGCCGTCGCCGTGCGGGCCTTCGGCGAGAAGTATCCGCACGATCCCCGCCGCTACGACGGCTGGGTGCAGGCCAGCTACACCGGCCCGTCGTTCATCACCGGCTTCAAGCCGGAGTTCGACTCCCGTCCGGGCTGGGGAAGCATCATCTCGGACGAGGCCGCCGTCATCGCCTACCGGTCGGAGCAGGTCCGGCTCCTTACGCTGGTCATCGAGGCCGACGATGCCACGGCGCGTCAGCGCGCCGGCGGGTTCAACGCGTTGCTGACCGATGCCGGGACGGTCGCCCGGCTGCAGGGCGGGAAATTCGACGTGACCGCATTCCGTCCGCTTGTGGACCGGGTGATCGCGAAGCTGGGGGACGAGCGGGTGCTGTCCATCGTCCGGCAATATGGCAGCCGTCTCCGCCAGCAGTCCCCGGCGGACGCGGATGCCTTCGAGGCCGGCCTCGCGGCGAATCCGAAGATCGCGGCGGCCGTCGCCGAGGCGAATGCCAGGCGCGACGCGGCGGCGGCGGAGAAGGCGAAGAAACTCACCGCCCTCTCCGGCCTGAAGTTCACCGCGGCCGACGGCCGCGAGGTCGACCTCACCAAGCTCAGGGGCAAGGTCGTGCTGATCGACTTCTGGGCCACGTGGTGCGGCCCCTGCGTCGCCGAGATCCCGAATCTCGTCGCCAACTACAACAAGTATCACGACCAGGGCTTCGAGGTCATCGGCATCACGCTGGAAAACCCCAATGCCCGTCCCAGCGACACGGCCGAGCAAACCGCCGCCAAGCTCGCCGCCGCAAAGAAGAAGATGCTCGATTTCGCCGCCGCCAAGGGCATGCCCTGGCCGCAACAGTTCGACGGCAAGTGGTGGAAGAACGACTATGCCGTGCAGTTCGGCATCGAGTCCATTCCCGCCATGTTCCTCCTCGATCAGGAGGGTCGCCTCGTCTCGACCGAGGCGCGCGGCGAAAAGCTCGAGTCCGAGATCCGGCGCCTGCTGAGGCTCTGACCATGATCGCCGACCGCTATTGCCTGCTGCCGCGGCCCGTGCGGGCCGCGGTCGGCGGGTTTCCCGCCGGGCAACTCACTCCGGCCGAGCACCGCGTGCTGGAGCACCTCTGCGCCGGCTACAGCAACAAGGAGATCGCCGCCGCCCTCGGGAAAGCCGAGCCGACCGTGAAGCACCAGGTCAGCTCCATCCTCCAGAAGGCGGGGCTGAGCTCGCGCACGCGGCTCATCGCCGCGCTGCGCTGACGCCGCCATGAACCGCGACCCGCACGACCACGGTGCGCATTCCGGCCGGCCGCCCCGCGCCGTGGTGAAGCTCAGCCCGGACGAGACCGAGGTCGTCGTGCGATTGGCACGCGGGCTGACCAACCGGGAGATCGCGGCCGAGCTCGGCAAGTCCACCGCCGCCGTGAAATACCGGCTGGCCGGTGTCTATCGCAAGCTCGGGGTGAGCAACCGTCTGCGCGTGCTTGCCATGTTTCGCGGCTAGGCATTTGTCACCTTCCCGCCCAGGCGCGGAAGGCGGCGCCGTTCTCCTGGCTGACGACCACCTCCTCCGCGGGCCGGGGCACAAGCGACACGGCGAGGCGGCCCTTGCCGAGCGAGGAGAAGCTCTTCACGGCGGAGGCATGCGCGAGGAAGTTGCGGTTGAGGCGGAAGAATTCGCGCGGGTCCAGCTCGGCTTCGAGCGTGGCGAGCGGCTCGTTGACGAGGCATTTCTCGCCGGCGCGCGTGACGAGGAAGGTGAGCTTGTTCTCCGAGAAGAAGTAGGCGACGTCGGCGAGGGCGATCGGCTGGAAGCTGGTGCCGCGCTGCGCGAGGAGGCGGTGGCGGCGGGCGGTGACGCCGGCGGGCGCGAGCAGCTGGCCCGCCAAGGAGGCGAGGCTGGCGGCAAACTGGGCGCCGAGCGCGCGGTATTTCCGGAGCGCGGCGGCGAGGTCGGCGGGTTTCACCGGCTTGAGCAGGTAGGCGATGCCGTGGGTGTTGAAGGCCTCCAGCAGGTAGTCGTCGTAGGCGGTGGTGAAGACGATGGGGCAGGGCGGGGGCGTGGCGCGGAAGAGCTCGAGCGAGAGGCCGTCGCCGAGCTGGATGTCGGCGAAGATGAGGTCGGGCGCGGGGTGGGCCTTGAGCCAGGCGGCGGCGGAGCGCACGCTGTCGGCCGTGCCGGCGACGGCGACGGGCGGCTGGGCCTGGGCGAGGAGGTCGGCGAGGCGCGTGCGGGCGGGGGCTTCGTCTTCGATGAGGAGGGCCCTTAACATTTTCGATTTGGGATTAGGGATTTTTGATTTATCGGAGAAGCAGCAAATATGGTAGGAGGGGCTTTACGCCCCGAGGTCGGATGAGCGCGCAGAGTCGGGGCGTAAAGCCCCTCCTACAGCAGGGTCGGAAGGCGGAACCAAGGGCAGGCGGACGAGGAATTGGCCGCCGGCGGAGTTGACCTGCAGGGTGCCGCCGGAGGTGAGCTGGATGCGCTCGCGGAGGTTCTGCAGGCCGATGCCGGTGGAGGGCGGGCGCCAGTTCTTCGGGCGGAGGGGATTGGTGACGATGACGGCGCCGTCGCTGAAGGAGAGGGAGACGGGCAGCGGGTTGGCCTCGTCAAACTGGTTGTGCTTGATCGCGTTTTCGAGGAGGAGCTGGAGCGAGGCGGGCGGGAGCTGGTGGGCGCCGGCCGCGGCGTCGAAGCCCGCGAGGCGCACGTCGAGGCTGCGCGGGAAGCGCAGGCGCGTGAGCTCGACGTAGGAGCGGAAGAAGTCGAGTTCCTCGGCGAGCGTCACGAGGTCGCGGTTCTTCTGGAGGAGGAGGTAGCGGCAGACGTCGGCGAGGTGCTGGTTGAAGGCGGCGGCGCTGGCCGGCTCGCGCTCGATGAGGGCGGCGAGGGTGTTGAGGCAGTTGAAGAGGAAGTGCGGGGCGAGCTGGGCCTTCATGTTCTCCAGCTCGGCCTCGACACGGGCGCGCGCCTCGCGCTCGAAGCGCAGCTGGTCGTCGCGCCGCTCCTTGATGAGGAAGACCGTCTCGTAGGCGTGGGTGACGAAGATGACGGCGATGACGACGCAGGCGGTGGCGAAGTTGATCTGCGCCCAGTTGAGGCCGGGGAAAGGGGCCTGGATGTGCCGCAGCCAGAGCCAGCAGCTGAGGATCGTGACGGGCGTGGTGTAGACGATGTTGGCGGCGACGAGGAGGAGGAGCTTGAGGAAGGGCCGCTGGAACCAGTCGAGGTGCGAGCGCTGCTTGAAGAGCAACCAGCGGTTGCCCTCCCAGATGACGGCGGCGGTGGCGATGAACCACGCGGTGCCGAGCCAGTAGTCGGGCTCGCGCCAGTCGAGCTTGCCGAGCAGGCCGGTGAGGCGCGGGATGACGAGCCCGAAGAAGGGAATGCCGACGGCGCGCATCCAGCCGTCGCGCAGGGCGGTTGCGCCCGGAGCCGGGGTGTCCCCGTTCGGCGGGCGCGAATCCCGGTTCGGCACGGTGCGCGTTGAGTTCATGGGGCGCGGGGACGATAGCGTGGGCCCGTCACCCGCCACTCCAACCCCAAACTGCGCTCTTTGTCATCGCGAGGCCCATCAGGGCCGTGGCGATCCAGAAAAATCAGATGGATTGCTTCCTCGCCCCGCAAAAGCGGGGCTCCTCGCAATGACGCAGGGGCGCGCAAATCCCTCCTGCCATGCCCGACCAAATCCAATTCAACTACCTCGCCATCCTCGCCGCCGCCGGCAGCGCCTTCGTGCTCGGCGGCATCTGGTATGCTCCCGGTGTCTTCGGCCGCGCCTGGATGCGCGAGTGCGGTTTCACCGAGGAGGCGCTCAAGAAGATGGGCGGCACGGGCCGCATCTTCGGCGTCTCCTTCGTGCTCGAGCTGCTGATGGCGTTCAACCTCGCCGCGTTCATCGGACCGAAGGCGAGCCTCGCGTTCGGCACCTTTGCCGGCGCGGCGGCGGGCTTCGGCTGGGTCGCGCTCGCGATGGGGGTCACCTACCTGTTCGAGCACCGGTCGCTGAAGTTTTTCCTGATCAACGCCGGCTATCATGCGGTGGCCTTCACGATGATGGGCGCCATCCTCGGGGCGTGGCGGTGAGAAGATGGCTTCCGGCTGGCTGCAAGGCATGGGCTTGCGGTAACGCCTTGCGGATTTTGTGGGAGCGACCTTGGTCGCGACAGTCGCGTGCAAGCACGCTCCCACCATTGGTCAGGATTTCTCCGTCGTGCGCTTGAGCTTGGCGAGGCTGGCTTCGAAGTCCGCTCCGAGCATCTTGTCGAGGGAAAGCCCGAACCAGCGGCTCAGCGGATTCATGCCGAGGTCGCCTTCGTCGGACCAGGTGACGCGCGTGCCGCCGCCCTCGGCGGCGAAGGCAAAGGTGCCCGTCGAGACCATGCCGAAGTCGGGGAATTCCAGGCGGTAGACGAGGCGCCGGTCGGGTTCGACGACCGTGAGCGTGGCCTTGCCGTTGCCCTCCTTCTTGCTTTCCCACGCCGACCAGGCGCCGACGACGCCCTGCTCGGGCGAGTAGGTGCTCTTGATGTCGGGGTCGCGCTCGTTCCACACGGTCCAGTTCTTCCAGTCGCGCATATCGGACATTTTGGCGAACAGGGCCGCCGGCGGGACGTTGATGACGGCCGAACGCTCGACCCGGTATTGCCGGGGCAACAGGTAGGAGGCGGCGACCAAAGCGAGGACGAACACCGCCAGACCGGCGAGGATGCGGAGGAGGATTTTCATGCGCGCACGCTAGGCCGGCCGGGCTCGCGGGGCACGGCGAAATTTGCCGGGGACGGACCGGCCGGGCCCGAAGGCCGACGCGGTGCCGCCCAACTCGCGGGTTGCGCCGCGCGCGAGGGGCGATTCTGCTCCGCGGCGACGTGGCGAAGTGGCTTCCAGATTCGTGGCTCGGGCGCGTGCTGGCGCTCGGGGTGGTGTGGGCGGTCATCGTGATCGGCGCCACGCTCACGGGTGCGGGCCGGGCGCCGGCCGACCCCGGCAACCGCCCCGTCAAGGAACCCGAGGCCGGCTACGTCACCTCCGATGCCTGCCGCTCCTGCCACCCGGGCAACTACGCCAGCTGGCACGCCTCCTACCACCGCACGATGACCCAGGTGGCGAAGCCGGAGAACCTCGCCGCCGGCGACATCGACGGCCTCGAGCAGGCGCACGACGGCCTCGTCTGGCGGATCGAGCGGCAGGGCGGGGCGTATTTCGCGAAATCCCGCCCGCAGAGCGCCGGCGCGTCCGCCTTCGGCGCCGCGCAGGAGGTGGTGCTGCTCACCGGTTCGCACAACCTGCAGATCCTCTGGCTGGCCACGGGCGAGGGGCGCACGCTCACGCAGTTCCCGCTCGGCTACATCGTTGCCGAGAGGATGTGGGCGCCGGTCACGCAGACCTTCCTGCTGCCGCCCGAATACAAGACCTTCTACGCCGCCGGCGAGTGGAACGGCGCGTGCATGGACTGCCACGTCACGCAGGGCCGCTCGCGCTTCGTGGACGGCAACGTCTTCGACTCGCGCGTCTCGGAGTTCGGCATCTCCTGCGAGGCCTGCCACAGCGAGGGCCGGGACCACATCGCGCAAAACCGCAACCCGCTCCGGCGCTTCGCCCTGCACCTCACGGAAAAGCGCGATCCCACCGTCGCCAACCCCGCCCGCATGGACGCCCACGCCGCGTCGCTCGCCTGCGGCCAGTGCCACAGCATCTGGGCCTTCAACAACCTCGAGGACAAGATCGCCTGGAACCGCGCCGGCGTCTCCTTCCGCCCCGGCGAGACCGACCTGAAGCAGCGCTTCGTCGTGCAGCCGGGCGACACCGCCCACGCCGAACAGCACGCGCAGATCCAGCGCAGCAACCCGCACTACTTCGGCGACCGCTTCTGGGGCGACGGCATGGTGCGCGTGACCGGCCGCGAGCTCAACGGCACGATGGCCTCGCCCTGCTTCAAGGGCGGCGAGTTCTCCTGCCTCTCCTGCCACGAGATGCACCCCGACCGCCCGCGGCGCGACGCGCTCAAGGCCTGGGCCGCCGACCAGCTGAAGCCCGGCCACGAGGGCGACGCCTCCTGCCTCCAGTGCCACGGCGACTACGCCGCGAAGGCCGCCGCGCACTCGCGCCACGCGGCCGGCTCGCCCGGCGCGAGCTGCCTCAACTGCCACATGCCGCACACCACCTACGGCCTGCTGCGCGCGATCCGCAGCCACCAGGTGTCGTCGCCCACGGCGCGCGAGAGCCTCGAGCACGGCCGGCCCAACGCCTGCAATCTCTGCCACCTCGACCAGCCCCTCGCGTGGACCGCGCAGAAGCTGACGGAGTGGTATGGCCAGCCCCCGCCGGCGAACCTCGGCCCCGACGACCGCGAGGTCTCCGCCGGCGCCCGCTGGCTGCTGCAGGGCGACGCCGGCCAGCGCGCGCTCATCGCCTGGAGCATGGGCTGGGCCCCGGCCCAGCAGGCCGCCGGCCGCGCCTGGCTCTATCCCTACCTCATGGAAGGAATGAACGATCCCTACGCCGCCGTGCGCTTCGTGGCATGGAAATCCCTGCAGACCCTGCCCGGCTTCGACGGCTTCAAGTTCACCTACACCGACGAGGAAGAGGCCCGCCGCGCGGTGATCGGCCGCGCCTTCGCCGACTGGCAATCCAAGGTCCGGCGCCCCGGCGAGGCTTACCCCGCATGGTCGCTGCTGACGCCCGACGGTTATTTCCGGCAGGACGTCTACCTGCGCCTCCTCAACGCCCGCGACCACCGGCAGGTCTTCCTCGCGGAATGATTTCCCCATGAACACATCCGACAAACATCTGCGCTTCGGCTGGTGGTCGCTCTTTTTCTGGCTCTGCCTCGGGCTCGTCCTCGAGACGCTGCACGGCTTCAAGGTCGGCTGGTATCTCGACGTCGGCGCCGAGATGCGGCGGCTGATGTTCACGCTCGCGCACGCGCACGGCACGCTGCTGGCGCTGGTCAACATCGCCGCCGGGCTCACCGCCCGCGCCAGGAACGCCGAGCTGCCGCGCGGCGCCTCGGGCGCGCTCACCTGGGGCGCGGCGTTGCTGCCGGCGGGTTTCCTGCTCGGCGGCGTGTGGATCCACGACGGCGACCCCGGCGTCGGCGTCGCGCTCGCGCCGGTCGGCGGACTGCTGCTGCTCTACGGTGTCTTCGGCGCCGCGCGGGCCTTCACCGCGTCCAAGCGCTGACCGTCAGAACTACGCGCGGAATCAGCAGGCGGCTATACTGTCTGCCGGCTCAAATCTTCCCCGCCTTGCGGGCCTCGACCATCTTGTGGAAGTCCGCGAAGAGGGGGTCGGCGTCGTTCGGGCCGGGGGCGGCCTCAGGGTGGTATTGCACGCTGAAGATCGGCAGCTCCTTGTGCCGCAGGCCCTCGACCGTGTTGTCGTTGAGGTTGATCTCGGTGACGACCGCACCGGTCTTCTCGAGCGACTTGGGGTCGGTGGCGAAGCCGTGGTTCTGCGCGGTGATGGAGACCTTGCCGGTCTCGAGGTTCTTCACGGGCTGGTTGCCGCCGCGATGGCCGAACTTGAGCTTGAAGGTGCTGCCACCGAACGCGTGGGTGAGCATCTGGTGGCCGAGGCAGATGCCGAAGATGGGGTAGTCGGGCAGGAGGGCGCTGACGGTCCGGTGGATGTAGGGCAGGGCGGCGGGGTCGCCGGGGCCGTTGGAGAGGAAGACGCCGTCGACGCCGCGCTCGCGGATCTGCTCGTGCGTGGCGGTGGCGGGGAAGACGTGGACCTCGAAGCCGTGGCGCACGAGCTTGCGGAAGATGGTGTGCTTGGCGCCGTAGTCGAAGGCGGCGACCTTGAAGCGGCGCAGCGGGGTGTGCGTGGCGCCGCTGGTGGTGCCGACGGGGAGATACTGGGCGTTGTGGCGCGAGGGGTCGTCGGACTTCCAGACGTAGGGCTCCTTGCACGTGGTGTCCTTCACGTAGTCGCTCCCGGCCATGTCCTGCCAGGCGCGCGCGCGGGCCACGGCCTCGTCGGCGGAGAGCGGGAGCGTGCTGAGGCAGCACTTCATCGCGCCGTCGACGCGGAGTTTTTTTGTGAGCGCGCGGGTGTCGACCTCGCTGATGCCGGGAATGCCGTGCTTTTTGAGGTAATCGCCGAGCGACATGCGGCTGCGCCAGTTGCTGACGACGGGAGAGACTTCGCGCACGACGAAGCCGGAGCATTTCGGGCCGGAGGACTCCTCATCCTCGGGGTTGATGCCGTAGTTGCCGATCTGCACGGCGGTCATCGTCACGATCTGGCCGAAGTAGGAGGGGTCGGTGAGGATCTCCTGGTAGCCGGTGAGCGAGGTGTTGAAGACGCATTCGCCGGCGATGGTGGCGTCGGCGCCGAAGGCGGCGCCGTGGAAGACGCTGCCGTCGGCCAAGGCGAGGATCGCGGGTTGAGGAGCGGGCATCGGGGATGGACGAAAGAGGCTCCGCGCGCGCGCGTCCAGTGGTTTTGCGGCGGGTTATGACAAACTGCGCCGTTCCCGCCGGGCGGGGGCTGTGCCGGCCGCGGAAAACCGCCGTTTGACTCGCCGGGCGACCGGGCTATCCGTCAGTCCGCATCATGCCCTACGCCGAAGACCGCCACGCCTGGTTCGAGGGGCAGGGCCTGTGGTCGCACGTCCCCGCCGCCGACTGGCAGGACTGGATCTGGCAGCTCAAGAACCGCATCACCACGGTCGAGCAGTTGGAGCGCTACATGACGCTGACGCCCGAGGAGAAGGCCGGCTGCCTTTTCGCCAACCAGAAGCTGGCCCTCGCGATCACGCCGTATTTCTTCAACCTCATCGACCGTGACGACCCCGATTGCCCGATCCGCCGGCAGGTCATCCCGCGGGGCGAGGAGATGACAGTGGCGGTGGAGGAGATGGACGACTCGCTCGGCGAGGACGCGCATTCGCCCGTGCCCGGCCTCGTGCACCGCTATCCCGACCGCGTGCTGTTTCTCGTGACCGACCGCTGCGCGTCGTATTGCCGGTATTGCACGCGCAGCCGGCTCGTCAGCAACGCGCAGGACTACAACTTCCACCCCGAATACGAGCGCGCGCTCCGCTACATCGAGGCGCACCCGGAGATCCGCGACGTGCTGCTCTCGGGCGGCGACCCGCTGCTGCTCTCGGACAAGAAGCTCGAGCACCTGCTCGCGCGCCTGCGCGCGATCAAGCACGTCGAGTTCATCCGCATCGGCTCGCGCATCCCGGTCTTCCTGCCGCAGCGCATCACGCCGGAGCTGGCGGAGATCTTCAGGAAACACGGGCCGGTCTGGATGAGCATCCACGTCAACCACCCGAAGGAGGCCACGGCCGAGCTGCGCGCGGCGTGCGAACGGCTGGCCTTCGCCGGCGTGCCGCTGGGCAACCAGAGCGTGCTACTCCGCGGGGTGAACGATGACCCCGAGGTGATGAAGGCGCTCGTGCACCGCCTGCTGCGCATGCGCGTGCGGCCGTATTATCTCTACCAGATGGACCTCATCACGGGCGGCTCGCACTTCAAGGTCGATGTCCGCAAGGGCCTCGAGATCATCCGCGCGCTCCGCGGGCACACGACCGGCTACGCCGTGCCGCAATACGTGATCGATGCGCCCGGCGGCGGCGGCAAGGTGCCGGTGAACCCCGACTACGTCGAAAAGATCACCGACGACGAGGTCGTCTTCCGCAATTTCGAGGGACGCGTCTTCCGTTATCCGCTCAAGAGCACGCCGGTGCGCGCGCACACCGCCAAGGTGCTGCCCGCCGAGGTGCACCTGTAGACAGACCGCCGGCTTTCATTGATTTGTTACAGCAATGCCGCATGGCCCGCGGAGCATATCGTTGGACATCCTGAACGCAACCCAATGCAGGACAACGAGTAGCACTCCAGTGTCATAGGCCCAGCGTTCTGCGCGGAAAATTCAACGTTTTTGCAGGGGCTGCGTCTATCTGAACGACATCAGTGCGTCGTTTCACAACGAAACATTGTTTGTAGTTCTTACGGTTTGCTTGGTGTTAGGTCATGCAGGGCGCTCCGCAAGGGGCGCCCTTCATGTTTACCGGGGTCGAGGTGCGGGGTTGTCAACCGGCGGCAGCTGCTGTGGGGTGAAGGCGTGATCCGCCCCTTGCGCACCCGATGGCTGCTGTTGGTCGTCCTGGTGGGTTCCCTGTCTGGCCAGACGGAATCGCCAGACGTCGTCGCCGATGCCGACGCAGTCGTGGAAGGTGAAGACGCGCTCGTGCGGGCGCGCCAGGCCGTCGCAACCGCCACGAGCGAATCCGACCGGCTCCGCGCCCTCGCCAATCTCGTCAATCTCCAGCGCCGCCGTGGCGATTACGCCGACGGCATCGCCGGCGCGCGCGACGGACTCGCCCGGGCGCGCGCGTTGGATGACGCGCGCCTGCAGATCGAATTCCTCTACCTGCTCGGGCGCCTGCACTGGAACCTCACCGATTACCCGGAGTCGCTCGAGAACCACCTCGAAGAGCTGAAACTGTCGGAAAAGGTGGGCGATGCCTCGCTGCTGGCGCGCACGCACGGCGGGCTCGGCCTCACCTACCTGCGCTACGGCCGCTCCAAGGATGCGCTGCAGCACCTCGAAGCCGGGTTGGAATTCGCCCGGCAGGCGAAGGACGAACGCATGCGCGGCAGCCTGCTCAACAGCCTCGGCAACCACCATCTGGCCGAACGCGATTACACGCGCGCCGCCGCCGTGTTCACCGAGGCCCTCGAGATCCGCCGCGCCACCGGCAACCGCCGGGCCATCGCCGAGACGCTGACCAACCTCGGCCTCGTCGCCGATGCCCAGGGGGACTCCGCCCGGGCGCTCGATTACCTCGGGCAGGCGCTCACGACTTTCGAGGCCCTCAAATACCGCCGCTACATCGCCAACACCCACCGCCGCCTCGCGCGTGTGCTGCGCAACGCCGGCCGCGCCGACGAGGCGCTCGCGCATCTCGCCACCGCCCTGCAGGTCGCCGGCACGCTCAACAGCGCCGAGGTGCTGGCCGACATCCACCAGGAATCCGCGCTCACCCACGAGGCGCGGGGCGACTACGCCGCGGCCCTGGCCGCGCAGCGGGCGCAAGCCGCCGCCACCGAGCAGATGCGCAACGAGCAGGACCGCCGCCGGGTCGACGAGCTCCGCGCGCGCTACGAGGCCGGCCAGCGCGAGATGCAGATCGCCCTCCTGCGGCAGGAGCAGGCGCTGAAAGATGCCGCGGCCGATCGCCGCCGCGGCCAGACCCTGTTGGTCATCGCCACGCTGTTGCTGGGCGTCGTCGTGCTCGCCGCCGTCATCTATGTCCAGCGTGCGACTCTGCGCAACGAACGCCGCCTGCGCGAGGCGATGGAGCAGGCCCGCCTCCGCGCCGAAGCCGCCGAGCGCCTCAAGTCCCGCCTGCTCCAGATCGCCTCGCACGACCTCAAGGTCCCGCTGTCCGCCCTGAACGCCACCGCCGCCCTCATCGGGCGCTCGCCCGCCGACGCGGCCTCCATCCGCCGCCTCGCCGAAGGCATCCAGACGGACACCGCGCGCATGCGCAGCCTCGTGCGCGACTTCCTCGACGCCTCCGCCATCGAGGACGGCAACCTGCAGCTCCACCGCACCGAGGTGGACCTGGCCGCGGTGGCGCGCGCGGCCGTCGAGGGTCTGCGGCCGGTCGCCGCCCAGAAGGAGCAGCCGCTCGCGCTCGCGGAGCCCGCGGAGGAGCTGCCGCCGGTCTCGGCGGATCCCGAGCGGTTGCGGCAGGTGTTCGACAACCTGATCAGCAACGCGCTCAAGTATTCCCCGCCCGGCGGCGGGGTGACGGTCTCGCTCGGCGGGGCCGGCGGCTGGGCCTACGCCGAGGTGCGCGACAGCGGCCCCGGCCTCGGGCCCGCGGACTTCGCTCGCATCTTCGGGCCGTTCCAACCCCTCAGCGCCAAGCCGACGGGCCGGGGCGAGGATTCGACCGGCCTCGGCCTTTTCATCGCCCGCGAACTGCTCAACCTGCAGGGCGGCCGGCTCGAGGTGCAGTCGCAGCCCGGCCAGGGATCGGTTTTCCGCGTGCTGCTGCCGGTGGCGGCGCGGGCGGCGGTGGCGGTCTGATCAGCCGAGGCCGTTGCGCAGGCACCACCGCACGAGGGTGGGGAGGTCATGCACGCCGAGCTTGGCCTGGATGCGCGCCCGGTGCTTCTCGACCGTGCGCGCGCTGAGCCCGAGCCGGTCGGCGATCTCCTTGGATACGAGGCCGCGCGCGACGAAGCGCACCACCTCGCGCTCGCGCTCCGAAAGCGCGTCGGCGCCGTGGCGCGGCAAGGCCTGCTCCGCGCCCGGCGCGGGCACGGGCGGCGGCACCGTGGCCGAGAAGAACATGCCGCCGTCGAGCACGCACTGCACCGCCCGGTCGATCTGCTCGAAGGGCGAGTTCTTGTCCACGAAACCGGCCACGCCGAGCGCGACGAGCTCGGCCGGCAGTTGGGCCTCGGGGTGCGCGGTCAGCACGACGACCTTGGTCGGCAGGTTCTTCTGCCGGAGCGCGCGCACGATGTCGCGGCCGTCCATGTCGTGCAGGTAGAGGTCCGCGATGAGCAAATCGGGCGGGGCGGCGAGACAGGCGGCGAGCGCGTCCTTGCCCTTCCCGAAATCACGGAACTCCCTTGGCGCAAAGCGGCGCTGGAGCGATTGCTTCAACAACGCACGGAACGTCTCGGTGTCATCGACCAGCACGAAGCGGAGCGTGGAGACGGCGGCAGGCATGGGGGCGGCGGCGAACACGGCTAGATTATGACAGAAGTGGAGACGAGTCCGCTTTGCGTAGAAATACTCCCACGCCGGAGCTTGCTCCGCCCATTTGCCGACGGATAATCGGACCGTAACCTGACCCCCACCATGAACCAGAAGACTCCCCTTCGTCTGGCAGCCTGCGCGCTGCCCCTGCTCGCCGGCCTCGCTTTCGCCCAGACGGCGCCGACCGCCCCGGCCACCCCGCCCGCCGAGGAGCGGGACGAAACCGTCAAGCTCGAGGCCTTCACCGTCACGGGTTCGCATATCCGCCGGCTCGACGAGGAGCGCACCCTTCCCGTCACCGTGCTGGATCGCGACGACCTTGCGCTCCATGCCGCGCCCACTCCGGCCGAGCTGCTGCAGATGCTGCCCAATGGCGGTGTGCTCAGCCTCACCGAGACCAACGTCCTCGGCGCCGACGCCCGCGGCGACAACACCGCGCTCAACCTCCGCGGCATCGGCTCGGGCAACACCCTTGTGCTGGTCAACGGCCGCCGGCTCGCCCCGCACCCGATCTCGCAGGCCGAGGGCGGTGTGCCCTCGCTGGCCGTGAACGTCAACCAGCTGCCCGGCGCCGCCATCGACCGCCTGGAGGTGCTGCGCGACGGCGCCTCGGCCATCTACGGCGCCGATGCCGCGGCCGGCGTCATCAACACCATCCTTCGCCGCGACTACACCGGCTACGACCTCACGCTCCGCGGCAGCCTGACCGAGCGCGGCGGTGGCAACGACTGGCGCGTGACGCTCTCCGGCGGCCAGCAGTTCAACGACGGCCGCACCAGCCTCATCGCGATGATCGACTATTACCACCGCGACCTGCTCGGCACCAACCGCCGCAAGTTCACCCGCGACGCCGATGTCCGCCGCGTGCGCCAGTTACCGGAACCCTGGTCCACGACCGATACCGACTTCGACAACCGCTCCACCGCTTCGCAATACGGCAATTTCGTTCGCGGCACCTTCGGCTCCGACGGCGTGTTCGTCGGCTCCCGCCCGGCAGGCAATGCCGGCATCACCACTTCCACCACGCCGTCCACCACGCTGACCGCCTCCGCGGCCGGCGCGTTCTTCTTTGTGCCGTTGGCGACGGGCGGCACCGGTCTGCGCCAGACCACGCCCTCGCGCCTGCCCACCAGCGTCGAGCGCGACTACTACTACAACCTCAACCTCAACCGCGTCATCCTGCCGCGCACGGACCGCGTCAACTTCTTCTCGGCCGTCGACCACCGAATCAACGACAACCTCACCGCGTTCGGCGAACTGGCCTACTACCGCGCCGACTCGTTCAACCACCGCGATCCCGCCGGCGTGGACGGCACCGATGATTTCAACATCTTCGTCAGCCGCGACAATCCCTACAATCCGTTCGGCTCGCGCTTTTACCACCCCACCGGCCTGCCCAACGCCGACGGCACCCCGCGTGTGACCGGCACACCTGCCGACGTGCTCATCGCCGGCGGCACCGGCGTGCGGCCCCGCGAGTTCCGGCCGAAGGATATCAACGTGCTCTCGCAGTCCCTCCGCGGTGTGGTCGGGCTCAAGGGCCGGACGCGCGGCGACTTCGAGTGGGAGACCGGCCTGATGTATTCGCGCGCCTGGACCCGCGATGAGGAGGCGAACAACATCCGCCACAGCCGTCTGGCCGCCGCCCTCGTGCGCACCGACGCGCAGGCCTTCAACCCCTTCGGCTTCACTTTCCGCAACGTCGGCGGCGTGATCCAGATCGACCAGCCCTACACCAACCCCGCCAGCGTCGTCGACCCGCTCTACGACACCTTCATCCGCGAGGGCACCACCGAGCTCATGACGTGGGACGCCAAAATCAACGGCACGGTCTGGGATTTCTGGGGCGGCCGCATCGGCACCGCCGCCGGTGTCGAATACCGCTTCGAAACCTACAAGGATTGGCGCCCACCCTTCCACGGACTCAACGGCCCCGGCTTCGTCCTGCCGGCCAACGACAACGACTTCATCGGCCTCAGCCCCAACCTCAACCTCTCCTCCGACCGCGATGTCATCTCCGGCTTCGCCGAAGTCCTGGTGCCCTTTGTCGGCCGGAAGAACCAGATCGCCCTCGTCGAGCTGCTTGAGCTCACCGTCGCCGGCCGCTACGAAAAATTCTCCGACTTCGGCGACGCCTTTAAGCCCAAATACGCCCTCGCCTGGCGCCCGAGCGACAACCTCCTCGTCCGGGCCTCCTACAACGAGTCCTTCCGCGCGCCCAACCTCGTCCAGACCAACACCTCGCCCCTCCAGCGCTCCGTCACGGGCGTATCCGACCCCTACCGCTTCGAAGTCACCGCCCTCATCACCGACGGCTCCACCAACCGCACCGTCTTCCGCCAGGGCAGCGCCTCGCTCGAACCCGAGGAGTCGCGCATCTCAACCTTCGGCTTCGCCTTCGAGGTGCCTTGGGTGAAGGGCCTCACCCTCACCGCCGATTGGTGGCGCATGGACCAGAACAAGGTCATCGACAACCTCGCCGCCACCGGCGTGCTCCTCCGCGACGAGCTGCTGCTCGACGCCTTCACCCAGGCCGCCATTGCCGCCGGGCAAAACGCCAACAACCTCGACACCGGCTCCGGCACGGCGAACTATCAGGGCAACATCAAGGTCACCCGCGCCCCGGTCACCCAGGCGGATCGCGACGCCTTCGCCGCCTACAACGCCACCCGCCCGGCCAGCCAGCACCGCGCTCCCGTCGGCCGTGTGATCAGCGTCATCGACGACTACCTCAACCTTGCCGGCCGCGACCTTGAGGGCTTCGATTTCGCCCTCAGCTACCGCGTGCCGAACACCGACTACGGGCGCTTCAACATCCGCGCCGGCGCCACCTACAACCGCAAATTCAAGGAGCAGCTCGACGAGTTTTCCGAGGTCGAGACCGTGCTGGAGGAGGACGGCCGGGCCAAGTGGCGCGGCAACCTCAGCGTCACCTGGCGGCAGGGCCGTTGGGGCGCCGGCTGGTTCGCGGAATACTACGGCGGCTCGATGGACCCCGGTGCCGCCACCACCCAGACCGTCTATGAAGCGCTGGGCCGGCCGGACTACATCCGCGTGTTTAATGATATCGGTGGAGTCGTGCGCTACCGTTGGTGGATCGAGGATGTCATCCAGCAAAACGCCTATGTCCAATACCGCTTCGGCAAAGCCAACGACATATACAGCAATGTCGACATCCGCTTCGGCGTGACCAACCTCACCGACGAGGAGCCGCCCATCGCCGACGAGTCCCGGGGCTACCAAGGGGGCACGGTCAGCGCCAAGGGCCGCAGCTTCTATCTCGAGGTCTCCAAGAAATTCTGAGCCCTCTGTCTTTCGCCCCGCGTGCATCCACGCGGGGCTTTTTCTTGCGCATGAAATTCCGGCTGCTGTCCGTCCTCCTCGCCCCGGCGTTGCTCTGGGCCCAGTCCGTCCGTGTCGAGCCCGTCACCACGCCCCACGGCATGGTCGTGTCGGCACACCCCGAGGCCACCGCCATCGGCGTCGAGGTGCTCCGCGCCGGCGGCAACGCCATGGACGCCGCCGTCGCCACCTCGCTCGCCGTCGGCATCGCCGAGCCCTACGGCTCCGGCCTCGGCGGCAAGCTGGTCATGCTCTACCACGACGCGGCCACGGGCACGACGACCGCCCTGGAGGCCCTCGACCGGGCCGGCCGCGATTTCTCCTTCCAGAAAATCCGGGCCCTCGGCCGCGAGGCCGACAACAACGGCTGGACCTCCGTCTGCGTGCCCGGCCTGCCCGCCGGCCTCCACGAAGCGCACCGCCGCTGGGGCACGCGCCCCTGGGCGGACAATGTCGCCCCGGCCGTGCGGCTCGCGCGCGACGGCTTCACCGTCATCCCCGGCATCCGCCGCCTCTTCGCCGAGCGCGAGGACGTGCTCACCCGCGGCGATCCCGAGATCGCGCGGCTCTACCTGCCCGGTGGCAAGCTCCCGGCCGAGGGTTCGCGTCTCGCCAACCCCGATCTCGCCCGCACCTTGGAACTGCTCGCGCAGCACGGCCGCGATGGTTTCTACCGCGGCCCGGTGGCCGAGGCCATCGTAACCGCCGTCCGCCGGGGCGGGGGATGGCTCACCCTCGAGGATTTCGCCAACTACGAGGTGCGCGTGGCCGAGCCGCTCCGGGCTGAGGTTGCCGGCCGCACCCTGCTCGGCGTGCCGCCGCCGAATCACGGCACCGCCATCGTGTTTGCGACGCTCCGGATCCTCGAGCAGCTTCCCCGCTGGCCGACCTTGCGCGATCCGGCCTCGATTGACGCGTTTGGCCGCGCCTACCTCATGGTTTCCGGTCGCGCCCGCGCCACACTGGGCGATGCGCCCGAAGCCCGGGCCGCGGCGGAAGAACTGATCGCCCGGCCCATGTCCGCGCAAGCGCCCGGCGCAACCGTCCGCGGGGGCGATGCCACCACGCACCTCGTCGTGGTCGACCGCCACGGCAACATCGCCTGCGTCACCCAGTCGCTCAGCCTGCATTTCGGCGCGGGTGTCATCGCCCCCGGCACCGGCGTCGTGCTCAACAACACGATGAGCAATTTCAACTACACCGATCCGAAGTTCCCCAACCACGCCGCCCCCGGCAAGCGCCCGTGGAGCACGACGTCGCCCATCATTGTGCTTCACGGCCCGCAGCCCGTGCTCGCGCTCGGTCTGCCTGGTGGCACCCGTATTCCTTCCGGTCTCGCGCAGGTGCTGGCCGACCACCTCCTCTACGGCCGCCCCTTCGCGGAGGCGATGGGCGATGTCCGTCTGAACTGGACCGCGCAGCCGCGGGAACGGACGCAGACCGTCGAGGCGGAGGCCGGCCTGCCGAAGGAAACAGCCGAATCGCTCGCCAAGCTCGGCTGGAAGGTGGAGACGCGCTGGAAACCCGGCGCATCGAGCCACTTCGGCGGCGTCAACGCCGTCGCGCTCAACCCCGACGGCTCCCGCACCGGCTACGCCGACCCCCGCCGCACCAATTCCGCGCAGGGTCACTGACGGAAGTTTTCCTTGCGCGGCCCACCCCGAAGCCTATCGGTGGTCTTGCCTGTAGGGGTGTCTTCCGCGGAAGGCTGAGATTGCGGCGCGATCGGCTGCTCGACCCTGGAACCTGAAACGGATCATACCGACGAAGGAAACAGCAGGCGCCGCGAGAGCGCCAGGTGGCGCCCGAGCAGCGCCCCTTCAACGGGAGTCCGGTTCGGGTCGGGCATCCCAACGATGCAAATCCCGACACGAATCCTCCTCCTCGCCCTCGTGGTGCTTGCCACCACCCGCGCCCAAGGTGGAGCGCGGCCTCCGGCCGCGCTCACTGAACCCGTCCCGCCCGCCCGCCAAAGTTCAACCGGCGACGGCGGAAGGTCGGGTTCCACCCATGAACCACCGGTCAAGCTCGACCCCATCGTCGTCACCGCCGACCTCTGGGCCTCGCCGCTGGCGCGCATTCCCGCCAGCGTCACGGTCTACGACGGCGACGCCCTGCGCGCCGCCGCCGTGCGCCACTTCGGCGACCTCGCCGACCAGATCCCCAACCTCACGTTCACCGGCGGCACCTCGCGTCCGCGCTACTTCCAGATCCGCGGCGTCGGCGAGAACTCCCAGTTCGAGGGCGAGACGCCGGACTCCGCCGTGCGTTTCCTCGTGGATGACTTCGATCTGACCGGGCTGGGCACCATCGCCACTGCGTTCGATCTCGCCCAAGCCGAGGTGTTGCGCGGGCCGCAGGCGGGTGCCTTCGGCGCCAACGCCGCCGGCGGTGTCGTGCGGCTCGTCACCAACGCCCCCACGCCGTTCTGGTCCGGGCACGCCGAGACTGCGGTGGGTGGCGACGGCTTGCGCACGGGCGCGTTCGCGCTCGGCGGTCCGTTTGTCGCCGCCGCGCCTGAGAAGCTGATGGCGCGCCTCGCCGTGCAGCGATCGCGCGCCGACGGCTTCCGGCGCAACGTCACGCTCGGCCGCGACACCAACGCACGCGACGAGACCTCCGCGCGCCTGCGCCTGACGTGGAACCCGCGCGCCGACTGGCGCTGGGAGGCCGCCTTGCTCGCCGCCGACTTCGACAACGGCTACGACGAGTTCGCCCTCGACAACAACGGCGAGCGCACCTTCAGCGACCAGCCCGGCCGCGACGAGCAGCGCACCCTCGCCGCCAGCCTGCGCGGCGCCTACCGCGGGTTTGATGAAGTGCGCGTGACCACGGTCACCAGCGCCGCCCGCTCCCGCTCGCGCTACGCCTACGACGATGACTGGACGGCCGCCTCCTACCAGGGCTTCAGCGACCTGCACCGCACGCGCTGGGTCGTGAACCAGGAGCTGCGCGTCGATTCCGAGCCGGCTGAGGCAAGCGAGGGCTTCATCAACCGCTGGACACTCGGCGCCTTCTATTCCGACACCGACGAGTGGTCGCGCTACACCAACACCGATCCCGCCAACATCCGCGGCCTGCGCACAATCTACCGCGCGCGCAACCTCGCGCTCTTCGGCCAGGTCGGGCACGACTTCTCGCCACGCACGCGCGCAACGGTTGGCCTGCGGGTCGAGCGGCTCGAGATGGATGGAGAGGGTGTGAAGACGCGCCACCGTCTCAGCCGCGGCACCTTCGACCCGGTGGTGACCTTCCGGCCGGACTTCCGCGACACGCTGGTCGGCGGCCGCATCGCGCTCGAACACGACTTGCGCGCCGGCCTGCTCGCCTTCGCGTCAATTACGCGCGGTTACAAGGGCGGTGGCATCAACGTCGACGCGCGCATCAACCCGCCGGCCGACCCGCTCACCTATGGCACGGAGACACTGTGGAACATGGAGACCGGCTTCCGCAGCCACTGGCTCGACGGCCGGTTGCGCGCCGAGGCGACCGCGTTCCATCTCATGCGCCGCGGCACCCAGGTGCGCGACTCCGCGGGCTTCGGCGGCAATTACCGCTTCTTCACCGCCAACGGCAATGACGCCCGCGTCACGGGCCTCGAGTCCGCGTTCACGTTCGAAGTGTCGCCGGAATTCACGCTTCGCGGCTCGCTCGCCCTGATGGATTCCGAGCTGGAGCGTTTCACCCTCACCAACGGCAACAGCGGCGGCGGGCGCGACCTCGCCAACGCCCCGCGCCACGGCTACACGCTCGGCGCGAGCTGGCGGCCGGTTGAGGGATTCTCGGCCCACGCGGAGCTGATCAACCGCGCCGCGCAGTTCGACTCCAATAACCAGAACGAGGCCCGGCGCGCGTTCCAGACGGTCAACCTCACGCTCACCTACGCCTGGAAGCGCTGGAGCCTCACGCTCTGGGCGCGCAACCTCCTCGACGGAGAATACGACAAGCGCGTGTATTTCTTCGGCAACGCCGAGCCCGATTTCATCGAGACCCGTTACTCGACCCGCGCCGACCCGCGCCAGATCGGCGGCACGCTCGCGTGGCGGTTCTGAGCGGAATGGGTGGAGCGGCTTGACCCCAAGCCGCTGAGCGCGTTGAGGTCTACCGAGCCGCAGGCGACATTGGCCACACGCTCCACCTCATGCCCCGCAAAGCACCGGTCAGCGGCAAACTCCCCCGCTCGTTCAAGCGCACCAAGGCTTTCGTCGTCGCCAACCTCGCGCTCTGGGGCGTCATCGGCGGCTGGTATCTGTTCCAGCCCGCCGAGCGCCAGCGCGATGTGGCGCGCCTGCTCTCCAACGCGCTCGACGGGCGCAAGGAGATCACCGCCTTCGACGTGGCTTGGGACCTGTGGCAGCTCTATTACGCCGGGAACCTCGTCGCCGCCAAGCTGCCGCGCGACGACTCGTTCGCCTATGGCGGACTGCCGCGCGTGACGGGCCTGCGTCCGGATTACCGCACGCTGCGAAACACCGGTTACCTCGTCGGCTACAGCGACGACCTCGGCAATCCGCTCTTCGCCGCCTATCGCGTGGCGGACCTCGAGTTGAAGGATCCGCCGCCGCGCCCCGACAAATTCGTGCCCGACCTGCGCACGACGGCCCGCATCGCGCCCGAGGCTTACAACGGCACCGGCTACGACCGCGGCCACCTCGCGCCCAATTACGCCATCGCCACCCGCTATGGCGCGGCCGCGCAGGCGGAGACGTTCTGGATGTCGAACATCATCCCCCAGAAGCACGCCCTCAATGCCGGTCCATGGAAACGTCTCGAGCAGCGCATCGCCACCAACTACCCCGGCCGCTTCGGCGAAGTGTGGGTCTTCGCCGGACCGGTTTTCGGGGAAAAACCCGCGTGGCTGCGGCGCGGCCTCGCGCTGCCCGAAGCCTGCTTCATGATCATCGTGGATGAATTCGAGGGCAGGCTGCGCGCGCAGGCCTTTCTCTTTCCGCAGGATACATCCGCCGAGGCGCCGCTGGAGAACCACCTCACCACCATCGACGAAATCGAGCGCCGCACCGGGCTGGATTTCTTCGCGGTCCTCGACGACCACGCCGAGACCGCCTTCGAGTCGATTAGGGCCGAACGGGCTTGGTAGCGGGGGTGGGATTGGACTCGCTAGTCGAGGCGGGTTGCCCCTTATTTTCGCCCGAATTGCCCACCCCCGGCACAACTGCACGCGGCGTCTTCCTGAGCTACGCCCGCGAGGATACGGACGCGGCCCGACGCCTGGCCGAAGCGCTGCGGGCCTTTGGCGTGGAAGTGTGGTTCGATCAGAGCGAATTGCGCGGCGGCGACGCCTGGGATGCGAGCATCCGCAAGCAGATCAAGGAGTGCGCGCTCTTCGTGCCCATCATCTCGCAGCAGACCGAGGCGCGGGCCGAGGGCTATTTCCGCCGCGAGTGGAAACTGGCCATCGACCGCACCCTCGACATGGCGGGCGGACGGGCATTCCTCGTGCCGGTGGTGATCGACGGCACCCCCGAGGAAGGCGCCACCGTGCCGGAGGAATTCACGCGCGTGCAATGGACCCGGCTCGCGAACGGCGAGCCCACGCCGGAGTTTGTCGCGCAGGTCAAGCGGCTGCTCGAGGCGCCGAAAAAGCCCGCGCTGAAACCCGGCCTGCCGCGTCCGCCGACCCTGCCGCCGGAATTCAAGCAGGCCGCGAAGGCCAGGGCCGCGGCGGAGGCGGCCCCCGCTCCCGCCAAGGCCAGGCCGGCCATCCCCGGCTGGTTGTTCGGGGCGATTGCGATTGTCGTGGTCGGCGCCGGCACGGCGTTTCTGCTCACCCGCAAGCCGGAGTCTCCGGCACCAGCCGCCGCGAGGACGGCTCCAGCACCGACCGTGTCCTCCGTAGCCTTGGCGAAGGAGGACAAGTCCATCGCCGTGCTGCCGTTCGCCAACATGAGCGCGGACAAGGAGAACGAGTTCTTCGCCGACGGCATGCACGACGACCTCATCACCGCGCTGGCCAAGGTGCGCGACCTCAAGGTCATCTCCCGCACCTCGGTGCTGGCCTACCGCGACACCGCCGCCCGCAACCTGCGCAAGATCGCCGCCGACCTCGGCGTCGCCCAC
Source organism: uncultured Opitutaceae bacterium (assembly GCA_964601365.1). Lineage (GTDB taxonomy): Bacteria > Verrucomicrobiota > Verrucomicrobiia > Opitutales > Opitutaceae > Didemnitutus. The sequence goes on from CAZRNE010000005.1 coordinate 92,439, forward strand.
GTGCTCGAGGGCAGCGTGCAACGCGCCGGCAACCGGGTGCGCATCAACCTCCAGCTCATCGACGCCCGCACCGACGCGCACCTCTGGGCGGAGACCTACAACCGCGAATTGAACGACATCTTCGCCATCCAGGCCGAGCTGGTGCAGCAGGTGACGGGCGCGCTCAAGGCCACCCTCACCGCCGGCGAACAGGATCTCCTGGCCCGCCGTCCAACCGAGAGCCAGGTGGCTTACGACCTCTATCTGCGGGCCCGCCTGCAAGGTCAGGCCATCGGGTTGGGCGCCTCCAAGGAGGACTACGAGGCCGTGATCGCCGTTTATGAGCAGGCCGCCACGGCGGACCCGAAGTTCGCCCTGCCCCATGTGCAGGCGTCCATCCTGCACGGCACGATGTATTGGTTCGGCAATCTCGATGCCACCCCGGCGCGGCGGGCTCGGGTGGAGGCGGCCTTGGAGGCGGCCGAGCGGCTCGCCCCCGATGCCCCGGAGACCCATCTCGCCCGGGGTTCCTACGAATACACCTGCCGCAACGACTGGGCCCAGTCACTGGTGGAATACCGCAAGGCGGAGGTGGGACTGCCCAATGATGCGCAGTTGATCTACCGCATGGGGATCGCGCACCGCCGCCTCGGGCAATACTTGGAGGCCCAGCGCCGGTTTGAGCGGGCGATCGGCCTGAACCCCAGCGATCTGAACGTGGTCATCACCCAATTTGAGGGCCTGCTCGACATGCGGCGTTACCGCCAGGTCGTGGATGAGATCGACCGTTTCGTGGCGTTGTTTCCCAAGGAACGACGCCTGCTTGCGGTCCGCATCCGGGCACGCTATGCCCTGGACAACGACCGGGCCGCCTTTCTGCGGGACATGGCGGCGTTGCCACGGTCCACCAACGATCCCCACGGGTTGACCGCGGGTCTTGCGGAGGCCATGCGTGCGGGAGACTACGATGCGGCCGCCCGGTTGCTCGAGGATCCGAAGATGCCTCCGATCGGGGAGGGGGTGGGTGCCCTCAACTATCCCGTGGCCTTGGCCAAGGCGCGGGTGGCCTGGCTGCGCGGCCGGCCGGAGGATGCCCGCCGTTTTGCCGACGAGGCCATCGCCTATTTCCAATCCCGGCAATGGATGCCCCGGCAGGAGCCGGGCGCATTGATGGGGGTGGCCCTGGCGCAAGCCCATGCGGGGCGCCACAGCGAGGCCTTGCGGGATGCCCGCATCGCCCTGGCCAATCAAATGAAGCGCGATGCCTATGCCGGCTCGTTGATGCAGAACGATTATGGACAGATCCTGATCATCTGCGGGCGGCGGGACGAAGCCTTGGACACCTTGCAGAGTTTCATTGGTGAATTGGTCGGTCTAACCACCCCGGGCGAGATCCGTTTCGATCCGATCTGGTCGCGGCTCAAGGACGACCCGCGTTTCGAGGAAATCCTGAAGTCCGCCAAGCCCCTGTGAGCGAATCCTCCAAAGCCGTATTTTTGAGCTACGCCCGCGAGGATTCCGGCGCGGCCCGCCGCATCGCGGAGGCGCTGCGCGCGTCCGGCCTCGAGGTGTGGTTCGACGAGAACGAGCTGCGCGGCGGCGATGCCTGGGACGCCAAGATCCGCCGGCAGATCCGCGAGTGCGCGCTCTTTCTGCCCGTCATCTCCGCCACCACGCAGGGCCGGCCCGAGGGCTATTTCCGCCGCGAGTGGAAACTGGCCGTCGAGCGCTCCGGCGACATGGCGGCCGGCATCGCGTTCATCGTGCCCGTGGTGGTGGACGAGACCCGCGAGAGCGACGCGGTCGTGCCCGAGGACTTCATGCGCGTGCAATGGACCCGTCTCCCCGGCGCCCTGCCCACGCCCCAATTCGTCGAGCACGTGCGCCGGCTGCTCGCCACCCCCCGCTCCGGCGCCGCCGTCGGAGGGAGGGCGGCCACACCCACGCCTGCTGTCTCACCGGCGAAGAAAACCTTCTCCGCAGCGCTGGCAGTTTCGCTCGTCGCGGTGGCGGTCGCGGTGGGGGTCGTGTTCTTCGTCACTTCCCGCCGGCCCGCCCCGGCCGCGTCCGGGGACAAGTCGGGGACTCCGGTCCCGGGCAAGCCCGAGGTGAAGCCCGCCGCCGTATCCGACAAGTCCATCGCCGTGCTGCCGTTCGCCAACATGAGTGACGACAAGGACAACGCCTTCTTCACCGACGGCGTGCACGAGGACATCCTCACGAACCTCGCGCTCATCCGCGAATTCCGCGTCGTTTCCCGCACCTCCGTGCTGCCGTATCGCGCCACCAACAAGTCCGTGAAGCAGATCGCGCAGGAGCTCGGCGTCACCTACATCCTAGAGGGCAGCGTCCGCCGGGCGGGCAACAAGGTGCGCGTCACCGGCCAGCTCATCCACGCCGCCACCGACGAGCACGTCTGGGCCGCGACCTACGACCGCGACCTCACCGACATCTTCACCATCCAGACCGAGCTGTCCCGGCAGATCGCCGGCGCCCTCAAGGCCGCCCTTTCGCCGCAGGAGCAGGTCTTCATCGCCCGCACCCCCACCACCAATCCCTTCGCCTACGACCGGTTGCTCCAGGCGCGCGAGATCAGCAACCGCGAGGGCAACACCTTTGCCGCGCGCCAGCGCCGCACGGCGTTGCTGCGCGAGGCGGTGGCGATGGACCCGTCGTTTGCGACCGCGTGGGCCGAGCTGGCCGCCGTGCTGGCCTTCGGGCCGTTCCTCGGCGACGCCGACATGGAGGCCGGGCTGGCCCAGGCCAAGGAGGCCATCGAGCGCGCCGTCCAACTCGCCCCGGACGACCCCGACGTCATCGCCAACCTCGGGACCTACCACTATTACGCCCATCGCGACTACACCCGGGCCGCCGAGCAATACGACCGGCTCGCCCGGTTGCAGCCCAACAGCGCGCGCCTGTTCAACGCGCTCGGCCTGATCCAGCGCCGGCAGGGCCGCTGGGCCGACTCCCTTGTGCATCTCCGCCGTGCCGCCGATCTCGACCCCGCGAACATCGGCTACCAGCGCAACCTTGCCGCCTCCCTCTACGCCGCGCGGCGCTGGGACGAGGTCAAGGCGGTGCAGCGCCGGATCTGTGCGCTCCTGCCGGGCGACCTGCGCGAGGGCTACCGGCTCGCCGAGCTGCATTTCGAGGCCACTGCCTCGAAACGCGAGGCAGTGGAGTTTTTCGCCGAGCTCACCCCGGAGCAGCGTGAGTCCGGACCGGGTCGCGAATTGCGCCTCGACTGGGCGGTCGCTACCGGCGACTACGCCGAGGCTATCCGGCTCGACCGCCTCCAGCCCTACGATGAGCAGAGTGGCCAGCCGCGGTGGGAACAGGCCTACCACCGGGCTTGGAGTTATCACGCGCTCGGTGACCACGCCGGTGCCCGGGCCCGCTTGGGCGATTATCCCGCCGAATTGCGCCAACGCTCGCAGCGGGAGCCGAACAATTTCCGTCTCGCGATCTATCTGGCCGCCATGGAGATGTTGCTCGGCAACCGCGAGGCGGCCCTGCAGGGCGTGGATCGCGCCGCCGCCCTCATGCCTCTCTCGCGCGACGCCTTGGACGGCACGACCTATGTCGCCTTTCGCGCCCTTGTGCACGACATCTTCGGCGACCGGGAGATGGCGCTGGCGGAATACCAGCGCCTGCTGGGCATCCCCTCCACCAGCGGCATCCTCAACGTGCACACCTTCCGGGCCGGCTACATCGGCACCCTGAAGGGCGACCCGCGCTTCGAGGCCCTTTTCAACGACCCGAAGAACAACGCCCCGCTGTTCTGACCGCCCGGTCAGTGCGCGGCCGGCTGTTCGCGGCGCAGCAGATACATCGGCGTCGTCTCGAAATTCTTCGCCGTGGTGAGGTGGCCGACGTATTCGCTGGTCACGCCGCTGCCGGGTTCGAGGCGCAACAGCGCCGCAAATCCGGTCGTCACATAGACCTCGCCGGCCGGCGTGCGCGGTTCGATGCGCGCGGCGCGCGTGAGGCCGCGCCCCATCACCATCGGCAGCCGCAGCACCGGGTCATACACCGGCACCAGCGGGGCGGCATGCCCGCCGAGCCGCAGGCCCATGTCGGCCGGCAGCCCCGCGGCCGCGAGGTCGATGTCGCGCAGCCGCTCCTGCAGATCGAGCGCGCAGCGGGCGCCATGGACGGCGTCGTCCATCACGAGGAAAAGGCCGTCGCCCCAGGTGTTGCGCACGATCACGTGCTCGCCGTAGCGGTCGAGCACCTCGGCGATGGGCTGCATGATGGTGGCCAGGAACACCGGGATGTGCTCGTCGTGCAGCCGGCTGAAACCGCGGAAGTCGCCGAAGAACACCGAGCGGATCACGCGCTTGGAGGCCATGACCGCGAACGGCGCCGTCGTGGCCGCGCGGGTGGGCCGCACGCGGATGACCTCGCTGGTCCCGCCGGCCCGCCGCCATTGTTCGATGTCGTGGGCCGTGCCCGCGTGCTGGTAGGCCTCGTCGCCGTCGAACACCGCGAGTTGCCAGGCGCGCGCATCGATGCTCTCGGCGCGGTTCATGGCCTGGCCCATCGCGATGCGCGCGGCATAGGCGAAAAGCGTGTCGTCGCCCTTGTAGGCGCTGTCGCTGGCGATGGTGACCGAGGTGGCGGCGCCGAGGCAGCGGCGGAAGCGCTCGATCCAGCCGGGTCCGGCCGGGGCCACGCTGATCGCGATGAATTCCTCCAGCTGGAAGGGCAGGACAAGGTGGAGCTGCGCGCCGAGTTCCAAGGCGATCTCGGCGATGATGATGTCGGCCCCGCTGGCCAGCGATCCATGGGCGAAGCCCACGTGCCGGGCCTGCAGCTTGGCGCGGACCTGCGCCGCGACGTCGGCCTGCTGCTCGTGCGGAAACCGCGCCGGCGATCCCGGCGCCGCCGTCATGTGGCCGCAGAAGTGGATCACCTCGGGCTGGGGCAGGGCGGCGATGATCGGCTCGGGGTCGAACCCCATCGCGCGGCAGAGGAAGCGCAGTTGCCGCCGTGTGGTGGCCTGCGCGCCGTGGTCGTCGTGGCCGACATCGGCGGCTTTTTTCAGCGCCGCCGCGGCCCCCTCGCGGTCGCCCAGGATGAGCAGGGCCTCCGCCTGCGTGGCCCAGGCCCAGTAGTTGGCGACGTCGGCGGGATCCTTGATCGCGGCCAGCTCGCGACTCACCAGCCCCAGCACTTCGCCGGCCAGCGCGCGGGCATGGTCGGGGCGGCCGGCGATCTGCCATTCGGTCGCGGCATTGATGCCCGCATAGGAGCGGCCGAGCCGGCGGTAGACGCCTTCGTAAGCCTCCGCGGCGGCGGCGGCCAGAAATGGCCGGTCTTCGGGCGAGGCGTGCTGCGCGATGTCCTTGGCGATGCGCGCGGAGAGCGCGGCGATGTCCTCGGTCAGCGCCGGGGACAGGCCCGCCGGCAACGAGGCCGTCAGGCTCTCCGCCTCGGCGGCGGCGCGCTTCGAGCCGCCGGAACGGGCGAGGGCCAGCACGCGCAGGTAGTGGATTTCGGTGCGCGCGACCGCATTGAAGGGCGGCTGGAAGTCCCGCGTTTCCACGTCCTCGGCGATGTCGTAGGCCGCGAGGTAGTCGCCGCGCCGGATCAGCCCGCGGATCAGGCCGATCGCCTCGGCGCTGCTCATGGTCGCGGTGAGGACGGGCTTCGCGGGCGTCGTGGGGTTGGACATGCGATCGGCGATCTCGGGGGTCGGGCCGGAGTGGGGTGGGGGAAGGACGCGCCGCGACCGCGGGGCTGTCAACCGCGAAGGCCCGGCCACTAGGGGCATATGGCCGGCAGGCGGCCGGTGATTTCCACTGGCCTTGGCCTGCCCGGTGCGGCATGCATGGCGGTGCTTTCAGCCGTCGGTCTCTGCCTGCGGCCCATAACCCACACACAGGCTATACGAATCCGAATTCGTGCGCCCCAGCGCTGCATTTTATCCCATGAAATCCCGGTATCGTTTGTTCGCGGCTGCCCCGCTCGTGCTGGCGGCTCCGCTCGTCTCAATCGCCGCCGCTCCCGAGTGGGCGCCGGTCGTCAAGGCCAGGGCCGAGGCCGAATACGCCTCGCTCTTCGAGATCCAGAAGGACCTCCACGCCAACCCCGAGTTGTCGTTCATGGAGACGCGCACCGCCGCCATCCTCGCCAAGGAGCTGCGCGCGGTCGGCGTCGAGGTGACCGAGAAGGTCGGCAACACCGGCGTCGTCGGCGTGCTCAAGAACGGCCCCGGGCCCACGATCCTCATCCGCGGCGACATGGACGCGCTGCCGCTCCGCGAGGAAGTGCCCGTGCCCTACGCCAGCAAGGCCGTGGTGAAGGACCTCATGGGCCGCGACATGCCGGCGATGCACGCCTGCGGGCACGACCTGCACGTCACCCAGCTCATCGGCACCGCGCGCGTGCTCACGCAGCTGAAGGACAAGTGGTCCGGCACCATCGTGTTCATCGGCCAGCCCGCCGAGGAGATCGTCAGCGGCGCGCGCGCCATGCTGCGCGACGGGCTCTACACGCGTTTCCCCTATCCCGACTACGCGCTGGCCATCCACGTCTCGGCCAACCGCCCGGCGGGCGAGATCAACCACACCGAGGGCGCCGCCTCGGCCTTCGTGAACTCGGTTGACATCAACGTGCGCGGCGTCGGCGGCCACGGCTCGGCCCCGCACACCACCAAGGATCCCGTCGCGCTCGCCTCGCAGATCGTGCTCGCACTCCAGACCATCGTCAGCCGCGAGCTCAAGCCCGGCACGCCGGCCGTCGTCACGGTCGGCTCCATCCACGGCGGCACCAAGCACAACATCATCGGCGAGGACGTGAAGCTTGAGCTCACGCTCCGCAGCTACTCCGACGACGTCGCCCAGCACCTCATCGCCTCGATCAAGCGCATCTGCGAAAACACCGCCCGCGCCTACGGCCTGCCCGAGGACCGGTTGCCCACGGTCGCCGTGCGTCCCGAGCAGGCCCCGGTGATGGTGAATACGCCGGAGCTGAACCGCCGGCTCGTCGGCCTCTTCGAAAACGTCTTCGGCAAGGAGTCGGTCGTCTACCGTCCGCCGACGATGGGAGCGGAAGATTTCTCCGAGTTCGGCCGCACCAACCCGAAGGTGCCGCTCATGATGTGGAGCATCGGCGCGGCCGATCCGGCGAAATTCGCCGCCGCCGAGAAGGCCGGGAGGGAGATGTGGTCCAACCACTCGCCGCTGGCCGAGTTCGTGCCCGACCCCACGATCAAGACCTGCGTCGCCTCGATGGTCAGCGCCGTGCTCGAGCTCGCTCCGAAAAAATAAGCCCACGCATTGAGCGAAGCCTCCAAAGCCGTCTTTTTAAGCTATGCTTCCCAAGATGCGGAGGCGGCCAAGCGCATCGCCGAGGCTTTGCGCTCGTCCGGCGTCGAGGTCTGGTTCGACGCGGAGGGAGGACTGGAGACGGGCGACGAGTGGGACGCGAAGATCCGCCGCCAGATCAAGGAGTGCGTGCTCTTCATCCCGATCATCTCCGCCAACACGCAGGCGAGGGAAGAGGGCTACTTCCGCATCGAGTGGGACCTGGCCGCCGAGCGCGCCCGGGGCATCGCCAGCGGCGTGGCCTTCATCCTGCCGGTGGTGATCGACGACACCCGCGAGGCTGACGCCCTCGTGCCCGACCGCTTCTGCTCCGTGCAGTGGACGCGCCTGCCCGGCGGCGAGGTGACGCCCGAGGTGAAGGCGCGCTTCCTCAAGCTCTGGTCGCACCGCACGGGCATGGCAAAGCAACAGCAGCAGTCCGCGGCACCGGCGTCAGTGTCCCTCCCGGCACCGGCCGGTGCATCCGACAAACCGCGCGGGATCAGCAAGGTCGCGCTCGGATTGGTGGCCGCGGCGGCGGTGGCGGGGATTTTTTTCCTGGCCCGACCCAGATCCGGCGAAACTGCCAAGCCGCCCACCACCACCGCGGTTCCGGTGGCGGCGGGAGATTTCCCCCGCGATCCCGACCTTCGCCGGGCGCGGAGTCTGCTCTTCACCTTGGATGCGATCCCGGAGGATTTTCTCCTCGCGGAGGACATCCTGAAGCCCGTTCTGGCGCAGCGGCCCAACGACCCCGAGGTCGTCACCGTGGCGGCGGAGATCAACCAGGAGTTTCTCTCGCGCGGCTTCGACACTTCTCCGGCGCGGAGGGCGCAAGCACAGCGTCTGGCCGAGCGCGCCGTGCAACTGTCTCCCGACAACCCCCATGCCTTGGGGACCATGGCCCGTTACCTTTTGTTCATCGGCGGGCAACTGACCCGGGCGGAGGAATTGATCCGCAAAGCCATTTCGCTCCAGCCCGACGAGGCCCGCTTCCATCGGGCGCTGCATTACATCCTTTTTCTCACCCGGCCGGCCGCCGAGACCGACGCCTATGGGGAGCGCATGGCGGAGCAATTCCCGCGCGATCCCCTCGTGACCTACGACATCGCCCGGCGTTTCAAGGACTCGAACGATGTGGTGCAGATGGAAAAGTGGTTCGACCGCACCCTGGAGCGCGATCCCAACGTCGCCTTCGCCTTGATCTGGAAGGCTTGGATCGCCGTCCGTGTGCATGGTGACTTGGTCACGATGAAGCAATTGATCGACCGGGTGCCCGAACGTCAGCGCAACAATACCCGCGTGGTGAATGCCCGCTATACGCATGCCATGCTCAGCGGCGATACCCGGGAGGCGTTGCAGGCGCTCAACCAACTGGCCGACGAGTGGCTGACCGACTTCAATCTCACTGTCCCGAAGACCCTCATGACCGGCAATCTTGCTCAGCTTGAGGGGCGGAAAGATCTCGCCCGGAGCCTTTTCGAGGCGGCGCTCGCCACGTCCGTGGCGGAAGCCGCGAAAAATCCCAACGATGTCCGTCCGCGCCGCGCCGAGATGTGGTCATTGATCGGACTTGGCCGGCTGGAGGAGGCCCGCGCCATCCAGCGGATTTTCCTCCAATCACTTAACCGGCCTTTTTTCACCGACATCACCGCCGCTACCTGGGCCAATCCGATCATCAGCTGCCTGCTGCTCGACCTCCGGACCGACGCGCTGTCCCTGCTCCGCGACTCCAGCGGCGACGCCAACTGCCGGCGCATCCTGCGCAACATGTTCAAGCTCGACCCGCGCCTGGCCCCGTGGCGCGAGGACCCGGAGATCACCGCCCTGCTGGCCGAGCCCCGGCCGGTCACGCCGGCCGCGACGTCCGTCCCGGGCAAATCCATCGCCGTGCTGCCCTTCGCCAACCTCAGCGCGGACAAGGAGAACGAGTTTTTCGCCGACGGCATGCACGACGACCTCATCACCGCGCTGGCCAAGGTGCGCGACCTCAAGGTCATCTCCCGCACCTCGGTGCTGCCCTACAAGACCGGCGAGCGCAACCTGCGGCAGATCGCCGCGCAGCTCGGCGTCGCGCACCTCCTGGAGGGCAGCGTGCAGCGCTCCGGCCCGCGCGTGCGCCTGAACGTGCAGCTCATCGATGCCCGCAACGACACCCACCTCTGGGCCGAGACCTACAACCGCGAGCTCACCGACATCTTCGCGTTGCAGGCGGCCCTCACCCAGGAGATCGCGGGCGCATTGAAGGCCACGCTCACGCCCGGCGAGCGCTCGCTGCTCGCCCGCCGCCCGACGGAGAACCAGCAGGCCTACGACCTCTACCTCCGCGCCCGCATCCTGGAGCAGCAGCTGCCGATCTACGCCTCGCGCGACGAATACGAGCGCATCGTCTCGCTCTACGAGCAGGCCGCCGCGCTCGACCCGTCCTTCATGCTCGCGCATGCCCAGGTTTCCGTTGTCCACGGAACCATGTTCTGGTTCGGCCACCTCGACCCCACGCCGGCGCGGCGCGAGCAGGCCCGGGGGACGTTGGAAAAGGCACAGGCGCTCGCCCCCGGCTCGCCCGAGGTGCTGCTGGCCGAGGCTACCTTCGAATACACCTGCAACAACCGCTGGCGCCGCGCCCTCGATCTCTACCTCGCCGCCGAGGCCGGCCTGCCCAACGACTCGCAGCTGCTCTACCGCATCGCCATCGCGCACCGCCGGCTGGGGGAGCACGGCGCGGCCGTCGTCCGCCTCGAGCGTTGCGTGGAACTCAACCCCTACGATGTCCGGGCGGTCAGTTCGCTGATCGAGACGCTGATGAACCTCCGGCGTTATCCCGAGGTCATCGCCGCCTATCAGCGCCACCGTCAGCTGCTCGCGGAGGATCACCTGATGACGCGGGTGATGCTGCTTTCACGGCACCAGCTCGACGGCGACTGGGCGGCCTTTGTCCGCGCCATGGCCGCGGTCCCGCCGCGGGCCAACGACCGGCATGGGCTCGATGCTGCCCGCCAGCTGGCCCTCAATGCCGGCGATTTCACCGCGGCCGAGGGAATCCTCGCGGATCCGCGCCTGCAGTCCGTGCAGAGTCTCGGCGGCGTCATTAACGAGCCCGTCGCACTGCACCAGGCCGAGCTGGCGTGGGTGCGGGGCCGGAAGGAACCGGCGGCCGGATTTGCCGCCAAGGCCCAGGAGGCATTGCGCGCTCGCACGTGGACCAACCGCCAGCAGCCCTACATCCGCATGGCCCAGGCCCGTGCGCTCGCCTACGCCGGCCGGGCCGACGAGGCCGTCGCGGAAGCCCGGTCTGCCCTCGCGGCGCAGGAGGCGATGGACCAATGGACGCTCAGCTTCACCCGGCATCACTTCGGGCAAGTTCTGGTCGCTGCCGGCCGCACCGAGGAGGCCCTCGAGCAGTTGCGGGTGATCCTGCGCAGCCATGGCCTGCTGCCACCGATCGAGCTGCGTCATGACCCCGTCTGGTCACGGCTGAAGGACGACCCGCGCTTTGAGGAGGTCCTCCGGTCTTGGAAACCGCAATGAGCGATCCCGGCAAAGCGGTCTTCCTGAGCTACGCCTCCCAGGATGCCGAGGCGGCGCGGCGTATCGCCGAGGCCTTGCGCGCGGCGGGCGTCGAGGTCTGGTTCGACCAGAGCGAGCTGCGCGGGGGCGACGCCTGGGACGCCAAGATCCGCCGGCAGATCAAGGAGTGCGCGCTCTTCGTGCCCGTCATCACGCCAAGCACCAACGCCCGGGCCGAGGGCTACTTCCGTCTTGAGTGGAAACTGGCGGTGGACCGCTCGCACCTGATGGCCGACGACGCGCCGTTCCTGTTTCCGATCGTGGTGGGCGATGTGAGCGACGCCACGGCGCGCGTGCCGGACAAGTTCCGCGAGGTGCAATGGACGCGCGTCCGCCTCGACGAGTCGCCCGCCGAGCTGGCCGCCCGCGTGGTGCGGTTGTTGGCGGGGGATGTTGCGTCTGCAGGCGCGGCTTCACGCCGCGATGAGAAATCCTCTGCCGCCAAGAAATCCGGCCTCGAGAGATGGTGGTGGCTGATCTTCCCGATCATGGGCATGTCGGTGCCGATCATCGCGGTGTTCAAGCGGTCCGACCGCCCGCGCCCGGAACCACCCGCGGCCAGTGCCCCGGTGCAGCCCGCCAAGTCCGAGGCGCGGCAGCTCGCCCAGCGGGCCATGGCCATGAGCGTCGACAAATACAATTCCACGGCGGTTGAATTCGCCACCGCCGAAGGCCTGATCAAGCGCGCCCTGGAACTTGACCAAAACGACGCCGAGATCTGGGCCGCCTCGTCGATGCTGCACACGAACATCCGCACACGAGGCTTCGACAATAACCGTGCCCGGCGGGAGTGGGCCCGCCGCGATGCCGAGCGGGCGTTGAAGCTGGATCCCCATTCCCTCTCGGCCCTGTTCGCTCTCGGCCGCTCGCAGCGCGACTCCGACCCCGTTGCTGCGGAGGCGACTTTCAAACGGTTGCTGTCCCTCAATCCTGATCATGCGGGTGCCCTGGGCCAACTGGGTTGGCTCAGCGAAGGCTCCGGGCGGATCGAGGAAGCGATCAAGCTCTACGACCGTGTGCTTGAGCTCGACCCCGCCGGCGCCCCACTGACCCACTATGTGCGGTTCCTGATGTTTTTCCACTATTCGCGCTTCCCGGAGGCCGAGCAGGCGATCCGCCGTTCAGTCGAACTCCAACCCTCGGCCAATTCCGTCGCGGGCCTCGCCATGTGGCTGATCACGGCGAAGGGCGACGTGGGGGAGGCGGCGCGCGTGCTCGCGGCCGCCCCGGAGGAGTTTCGCAACGAGCCACGCATCATCTGGGTCGAGGCCACGGTGCATTTGCAGCGCCGCGATCCGCAGGCGGTGCACCGCACGCTGAGCCGGCTCTCGGACGATTACATCCAGGACAACTGGTTCTCCGGTCCGAAGTCCTACTTCGCGGGTCTCGCGCACGCTGAAGCCGGCCGGCATGAAGCTGCGCGGGTGGAGTGGCAATCGGCGCTGGCCATGGTCGAGGCCCGTCTGAAGGAAACCCCGGGCAGCTGGTATTTGAACCTCAACCGCGGGCAGTTGCTGGCGTGGCTCGGACAGACCGACGAGGCCCGACGCACCGTGCGCCTGCTCGATGAGATGCAGCGGGGCGACAGTGACAACCGCCTCTGGGTCAGTTCGAAAGTCCTGATCCTGGCCGCCCTGGGCGATGCGGACGCGGCACTGCCGATCCTGCGGAATATGCTGGAAGCCGACCGGAACACCAACGTCGGCTGGCCGCTGACCCGCGCCTTGCTGCGCCTCGATCCCCGCTGGGACAAGCTGCGCGGCGACCCGCGCTTCCGCCAACTCTGCGACGAACCCAAGCCCGTCCGGGCGGTGAGCGCCCTGGTGCTCCAAGGGCGCGAGATGCTGGAAAAATACACCGTGGACGACACCCAGCGCGAAACCCTCAGCCTGGCCGAGGAACTGGCCAAGCGGGCGGTGCAGGCCGATGTCACCGATGCCGATGCGTGGTCGCTTGCGGCGCAGGTTGACAGCAGTTACATCGTCACGGCGCGGGACCGGGCGCCCGCGCGCTTTGCCGCGCTGACCGCCGCGGCCGAGAAGGCCATGCAACTGGCGCCGGATTCCGACGAGGCCCTGCTCGCCCGCGCCATCGCCTACCGGCGGCGGGCCGCGACGCGCGAGGAGGCCGAGCGCATCCTGCGGGAATTGGTGCAGCGCCATCCGGGCGACCGGCGGATCCTGCGCGCGCTGGGCAATACGCTGCGCACGCGGTCGGCCCACGAGGACGCGCTGACGGTTTTCCGGCAGTCCGCCGCGCTGCCCGGCGGGGATGCCCGCGCGGAGCTTTATTGCGCCGAGGTGCTCCAGGGGCTGGGCCGGCTCGACGAGGCGGCCGCGGCGGCCGACCGCTCGTTCGCCGTGCAGCCGACCGGCTCCGTGCGGCTGTTCAAGGTGAACCTGGCCCGCCTGCGCGGCGACCTGGCCCTGGCGCGGGCGGAGCTCGCGCAAACACCGCCGGCGGTCCTGCTCGACGACCGCGGGGCGGCGGTGGCGGCCAACGTCTGGTTGTGGAGCCGCGAGCCGGAGAAGGTCATCGCCGCGCTCGAGGTCATCCCCGGCGACGACCTCTACAACGCGTTTTTCTACGGACCGAAATCCCTGATGCTGGGGTTCGCCCACGACATGGCCGGCCGGAGCGAGGTGGCGAAGGTGCAATGGCGGATCGCCTCCAAAAATCTCGACGAGCGGGCGGCGGCCGACCCGATGATGGCGCTCGACCCGCTCTATCTCGGCACGAGGATGTTCCTGGATTTCCTGATCGGCGACCCCGAGAAGCGGGCCGGCGCCATGCAGATGCTGCGCGTTTACATGCAGATGGGCGTGGTGGTGGACATGGACCCCGCCTGGGACCCGGCGAAACTTTTCACCCTGCTCGGCCGGCAGGATGTCATGATTGATCTCGCGGAGATCATCCTGAAGAGCGGCGAGATGCCGCAACTGCGCGAACAACTGCGCACCGACAAACGCTACGACCCGCTCCGTGGCAACCCGCGCTTCGAGGCATTGCTCGCTGAACCCAAAAAATGAGAGGACCCCAACCAATGCACTTACCGTTGATGGCGCTGCTGATCGCGGATGGTTCGGATCTATCCGCGTCTATCTGGGTTATCCGCGGAAAAGTCTTTGCATGAGCGACTCTGGCAAAGCGGTCTTCTTGAGCTACGCGTCCCAGGACGCGGAGGCGGCGCGGCGCATCGCCGAGGCGCTCCGTGCGGCCGGCGTGGAGGTGTGGTTCGACCAGAGCGAGCTCGTCGGCGGCGATGCGTGGGACGCGAAGATCCGCAAGCAGATCGCCGAGTGCGCGCTCTTTGTGCCGGTGATTTCCGCCAACACGCAGGCGCGCCTCGAGGGGTATTTCCGCCTGGAATGGAAAATCGCCGCCCAACGCACTCATACCATGGCGGACGAACGGGTGTTCCTGCTGCCGGTTGTGATCGACGACACGCGCGATACCGAGGCGCGCGTGCCGGCGGAATTCAAGGGCGTGCAGTGGACCCGCCTTCGCCCTGCGGGCTACGGCGGGCAGGCCCGCCCAGATGACGGTGGGGTGGAGAAATTCTGCCACCGGGTGAAAAAACTGCTCGAGGCCGAGGGCGTGGCGGAAACAGCGCTTGCACCCCACTCGGACTCTGCGCCGGCTGCTGGCAGCCGCAAGCGCGCGTGGATCGGCTACGGCTGGGCCGCCGTCGGCATCGTCTTCGCGCTCGTCTATGCCGTGCGGCCCATGTTCCAGGAACCGCGTTCCAAGCGGGACAGGCCCGCCGCCGAGCCGGCCCCCGTCTCCGAGGCCCGGCGCCTCACGCACCAGGCGCGGGAACTCATCATCAAGACCGGTCGCGGCTCCAGCAAATGGGAGGCCGCGGCGCTCCTCTGCGAGCGCGCCCTGGCCCTCGACCCGACCGACGCCGAGGCCCATGCCCTCGCCAGCCAGGTGGATTCACGCCTGTGGTTCCACGTCTTCGACCGCACGCCGAAACGCAGCGAGAGCGCCCGCAGTCGCGCGGCCCGCGCCCTCGACCTTGCTCCCGCTTCCTTCGAGTCGCGCCTCGCGCAGGCGACCTTCCTCGTGCTCGTGGCCGGCCGGCCGCAATCCGAGCAGGCCGAATCCGTCCTGCGGCAGTTGCGCCTCGAGGCTCCCACCGACCCGCGCCCGCTCAACCTGCTGGGTTCGCTCTTCATGGCCATGCAGCGCAACGAGGAGTCCCTGGCCCTCAACGACGAGGAGGCGCGCCTCCCGGGGAACGAGGCCTTTGGATTGTCGCAGAAGGCGTGGAACCTGCACCGGCTGCGCCGCATCGCGGAAATGGAAACCGCCCTCGATCGCTCCATCGAATTGCAGCCTTTTGCCGGCAGTGTGACCCTCCGGGTTTACTACGATCTGGGCTGGTGGGGTGATGGGGACCGGGCCCTCGCGAGCCTCAGTCGTCTGCCGGCCGAGGAACTGGCCGAGGACAATGGCATCTCCGCCGCGGTGCGCGTCCATCGTTGGCGGCGCGACCCCGAGGCCTTGCTGCGCTTTCTCGGCACGGTGCCGCGCGAATGGATTTGGTGGGGCATCCGCGGGCCCAAGACGGCGCTGACGGGTGATGCCCATGCGAGCGCTGGCCGCATGCTCGCCGCGCGGACCGACTGGCAGAGCGCCCTCGCCCAGGTGGAGCGCCGGCTGGCCGAAGCGCCGAACGATCAGAATCTTTTCGAATGGAAGGCCTATCTCCACGCCCGTCTCGGCGACCTGGCCGCCGCCCGCGATGCCTACCAGCGCTCCCTCGAGTTCGTGTCGGTCGAGCGCGGTTTGCTGGAAATCGAGAAACTCGGCTACATCGCGCCGGAGGATGAGGTCCTCGGCGAGTTGGAGCGGCGCGCCGAAAACACGGTGGCGGACTTGGAGGCGAAACGGAGGATGTCGGCGCGCTTCATCTCCGCCGCCGACCTGCGGCTCAATCCGGCTTGGGATCCGGTGCGGGCGCACCCGCGCTTCCAAGCGCTCCTCGCCGGGCTCGACGCCGATCCGCGTTTCAATCCCAACGCCAAACCGGCAGCATCCCCAGCCGCCGAGGCGGACGAAAAATCCGTCGCTGTGCTCGCCTTCGCCAACCTCTCCGACGACAAGGCCAACGAGTATTTCTCGGACGGCATCAGCGAGGAGCTGCTCAACGTGCTGGCCAAGGTGCCGGGGCTGACCGTGCGTGGTCGCTCATCGGGATTCTATTTCAAAGGCAAGCAGATGAAATCGGCCGAGATTGGTCAGCAGCTCGATGTGGCTTACCTAGTGCAAGGCAGCGTGCGGCGGGCCGGGGATCGCGTGCGCATCTCCGCCCAGCTCATCCGGGCGGCGACCGACGAGGTCGTCTGGTCGTCCGGTTCGCTCGACCGCGACGTGAAAGACATCTTCGCCGTGCAGGACGAGATCGCCGCCCTGATCGCCAAGAACCTCTCCGTGAGCATGGGTGTGATGGCGCGCGCCCCCCACCAGGTGAATCCGGATGCGCTCACCGCCTTGCTGGAGGGTCGCCAATTCTGGTTGCTGCGCACGATGGAGGGCTTCGCCCGCGCCGGTGTGCTGTTCAGGCGGGCCGTCGAGTTGGATCCGGATTGGGCTCCGGCCCATGCGGCGCTGGCCAATCTCATGACCATCGAAGCTTCCTACCGCCGGGGGGGTGGCGAGCCGGTGGGCGAGCGGTTTGCCCTTGCGGCGCAGGAGGCGAAGCGGGCGATCGAGCTCGACCCGTCGTTGGGCGAGCCCCGTGCGGCGCTCGGGAAGATCGCGATGGAAAACCTGCGGCTTGCGGAGGCCGGGGAGGAATTCCGCCGGGCCTTGGCGTTGGAGCCGAACAACGCGCTGGTGCGGGACTGGTATGGCGACCTGCTGGTTACCCAAGGACGGCTCGACCTGGCGATCGTCGAATACCGGCGCGCCGCGGATATCGAGCCGCTTTCGCCCTACATCCTCTGGGATCTTGCGTGGGAACTGATGCACGTCCGTCGTTACGGCGAGTCGCTGGCCTTGATAGAGCGCGCGATCGCCCTGACGCCCAACGGGGCGCCCCGCCTCACCATCCGGCGGGCGCGGCTATTGCTGGAGCTCGGCCGCCAGGCCGAGGCGGTGGCCGCCTTGCGTCCCTTTCTGGATGGCTTCCGGGCCGACTCGGACCCGCAGATCGCCAACGAAATGATCTGGTGCCTGCAGCGGCTTGGCCTGACACCTGACCGTGAGCGTTGGACGGCAGAATTGCTGCGGCAATCCCCCGGCAGTTTCAGCAGCGGGGTGATCCTGCTCATGCGCGGCGAGGAGGACAGGGCGTATCCGTTGCTCGAGAAATGCCCGCCGATCTTCTGGCAGCAGATCTACTGGGATCCGGTCTTCGACCCGGTGCGCGAGACCCCGCGGTTCCGGCAAATGCTGGAGAAGCTGGGCTGCGCCGCCGAATACCAGGTTGCGCGCGCCACGCTCGCCCGGCTGCTCAAGGAAGCCAGCGTTGCAAAATAAGCGGCCCGCAGCTGCTACAGCTCCGTCGCGATCTCGGCGATCTGGCGCGAGAAGGTGACGCCGCTTTCCGGCGGGAAGTGCTTGAGGCCGTCGGCGCGCAGGGCGGGGGCGTGGTCGCGGAGGTAGGTGTCGAGGGCCTTGCGCGAGGGGAAGACGTATTGGGTCTCGACGACGGCGGGCGCGGCGTCGTTCTCGCGGTCGGGCAGGACGATGCGCACGGCGGTGGCGCCGCCCTTCATGACCTCGGCGACGTGGTTCGGGGAAAGCCAGGACAAGAATCTCCCGCGGACCTGGAGACTGGGGCAGGAGGCGCGGACGGTGTAGAGTATCGATGGCATGGCTTTCTTGTAGGAGCCTGCTTGCAGGCGACCAAGCAATTATCGCCTGCAAGCAGGCTCCTACAGTTCGAACAGAAAACGCCCGGCCGCCTTTGCTCCACGGACGGAGCTACGCGGGCCAGGCCGGTGAGGACGGGAGTTTACCGTGTCGCGGGCAAGCTCGCTCCCGCACCTTCGCTATTTCTTGGGCGGCAGGTCGGGCACGCTGCCGGCCTTGATCAGGACCATCTTCTCCGGGTCGAGGTGCTTCCTGATGGCGCCGTTGACCTGCTCGAGGGTGAGGGCGTTCACGCGGCGCGGGTATTCGTCGAGCCACGTGGCGTCGAGGCCGCGGTGCTTGGCGGCGAGCAACGCGTTGGCGATGCCGCCGGTGGTGGCCAGGCTGACCTTGAAGACGCCGGACATGTTGGTCTTGCGGTCGGCGAGTTCGCCGGGGCTGACGCCGTCCTTGTGCCACGCGTCCAGCTGGCGCCGGGTCGACTCCAGGCCCTTCTGCAGGAGCTCGGGGGCGAAGGTGGCCGTGATGCGCCAGTCGCCGCCGTTGAAGGTGTCGCCGGCCACGGAGGAGCCGATGCCGTAGGTGAGGCCTTCCTTGTCCCGCACGTTGGCCATGAGGCGGCCGGTGAAACCGCTGCCGAGGATGGCGGTGCCGACGCGCAGGGCGAGTGTGTCGGGGTCGGTGTAGCGGAGGTTGGTGGCCTGGCCGAGGGTGATGCTGACGCTGGGCTTGTCGGCCATGAAGACGTTCTGCTCGGCGGCGACGTCCGGCGCGGTATTGGCCGGGGCGGCGGGGAGGGCGACGCCGCCGGTCCAGCCGGCGAAGGCGGTGCCGACCGCGCCCTGGAGCGCGGCGACGTCGATGTCGCCGACGGCGACGAGGGTCAGATGGGCGGGGCCGTAGTGCTTCGCGTGGAAGGCCTTCACCTCGTCGAGCGTGGCGGACTCGATGGCGGCGAGCATCTCCTCGGGCGGGGTCTCGCGGTTGGGATGGCCGGGGGCGTAGACGGCGCGCGTGAAGGTGTCGGTCGAGCGGAAGTCGGGGCTCTCGAGCTGCCGCTTGATCGCGCCGGCGAGCAGTTTTTTGGCCTTGGCAAACTCCTCGGCGTTGAACGCCGGCGTGCGGAGCTGCTCGGCCAGCAGCGAGACGACGAGCCCGATGTCCTTGCGCAGGCACTGGCCGCTGAACTCGGTCATGTGGCTGTCGACGGCGAAGGAGAGCTGGGCGCCGACCGCCTCGAGCTTGGCGGCGATGGCGAACTTGTCCTGCGCGGTCGTGCCCTTGTCGAGCATCAGGCCGCAGAGGGTGGCGACGGCGGCGTTGCCGCCCTGCGTGAACACGTCGCCGGCGGGCAGCGAGCCGCGCAGCGTGACGACGTTCTTCACGCCGGTCGGGTAGGCGATGACGTCGATGCCGGCGATGTTGGCGCGCACGGCGTTCTTCGCCATCTGGGCGGAGGAGATCGAAGGGCTGAAAAACTGAAGGACTGAAAGGCTGAGAATAACAAGTGTGCGGGATTTCATGGGAGTGGTGTCATGCTGAACGAAGTGAAGCATCCATCGACGGTGATTCTGGATTCTTCTTCCGCGATTGCGGGATCAGAATGACAAAAGGGGTTGGTTACTTGGCGGCGGTTTCGACCGGGAGCACGGGCACAAACCAGCCGGTGCTGCTCTGGTCCTCGACGAGATATTTCCGGGCGACGCGCTGCACGTCGGCGGCCGTCACCTCCTTGATGCGGTCCTCGAAGGTGTAGTAGGCGGACCAGTCGCCGGCGGCGATGGCCTCGTTGAGGCCCGAGGCGATGGCGAAGGAGCCGTCGCGGTCGTAGGCGGTCTGGGCGAGGAATTTCGAGATGGCGGTGGTGACCTCGGCGTCGGTGACGCCGTGGGCCTTCAGCTCCTCGATGCCGGCGAGGGCGGCCTTCTCGACCTCGTCGTGCTTGGCGCCGGGGGCAAGCGGGGCGAAGGTGATGTGCAGGGCCGGGTCGCGGAAGAAGCCGGTGAAGGCCTGCACGCTGGTCGTGAGGCCCTGGTCGGTGAGTCTCTTGTAGAGGCGGCTGTTGTTGCCGTCGGTCAGGATGGCGCTAAGGATGGTGAGGGCGGGGAAGTCCGGGTGGAGCGCGCCGGGGATCTTGTGTCCGATGGCGACGACCCCGAGCTGGCCGGCCTTCTTCACGACGAGGCGGCGCGGGCCGGTCTGTTCCGGTTCCTCGGTGTAGACCTCGGGGATGGGGCGGGGCGAAGAGGGGATCGGGCCGAAATGCTGCTTGATCAGGCCGAGGGCGGCGGCGCGATCGAAATCGCCGATGACGGACACGGTGGCGTTGTTCGGCCAGTAGAAGGTGTCGTAGAATTCGCGCAGCTTCTCGATGGACACCTTCTCGATGTCGGAGCGCCAGCCGATGGTGCTGTGGTGATAGGGATGGGCGACGTAGGCGGCGTGGAAGAGCTCCTTGATGAGGAGCTGGAAGGGGTTGTTCTCGCCGCGTTCGAACTCGTTGCGGACGACGGTCATCTCGGGGCGCCGGTCCTCCTCGCGCAGCCAGAGGTTGCGCATGCAGTCGGCGAGGAGGTCGACGATGAGGGGCAGGTGCTCGCTCGGGGCGTTGACGTAGTAGTTGGTGCGGTCGAACCAGGTGGTGGCGTTGTTGATGGCGCCGATGGGGTCGAGGACCTGGTCGTAGCCGGTGCCGAGCTCGCGGTTGAAGCGGGGCGTGCCCTTGAACATCAGGTGCTCGAGCAGGTGCGTGGCGCCGGTCGTGCCGGTGACCTCGTTGCGCGAACCGACGCGGTAGGTGACCATGAAGGTCACGACCGGGGCCGAGCGCTCGGGCATGAGGAGCACCTGGAGGCCGTTGGCTTCGTAGCGGTATTCATCGATGCCACCGACGGTCTTCACGTGGGTGAAGCCCTCGGGCGCGAGCGGGGCCGCGTGCAGCACGGTGGCGGCGAGGAGCGGGAGGAGGAGCAGGCGTTTCAACATAGGCAGGGGGAAGGTGGGGAGCAGAGGCGGGAATGGGTCCGCTCGCAAGCGGACAAAGTTCCGCGGCCGGGGCCAGTGCGGTGAACGGCATCCCGGCGGCGGCGAGCGCCGGCCCGGGGGTGTGTTTGCACTTTTCACATGCAGCCCGGCGACTTTGCTGGAAGGGATGAAATTCCTGCTCCGCCTTGTTCTGGTCGTCGCCGCGCTGTCGGCCGGCTCTACTGCCTCCGCCCAAAAGCGCCCGATGGAGGTCGAGGACCTGTTCCGCTTCAAGCGGGTGTCCGACCCCCAAGTCTCGCCCGACGGCCGGTGGGTGGCCTACGTGGTCGGCGTCGTGCTCAAGGACGAGAACCGCGTCGACACCGACATCTGGGTGATGCCCGCTTCAGGCCAGGGTGGCGAACCGCGACGGCTCACGCAGTCGCCGAAGCACGACCGCCATCCGCGCTGGTCGCCCGACGGGCGGTGGATCGCGTTCGAATCGAACCGCGACGGCGAGGACCAGATCTGGATCATCCAGGCCGAGGGTGGCGAGGCGCGCAAGCTGACCACGCTCTCGACCGGCGCGACGCGGCCCGTGTGGTCGCCGGACGGGAAGGCGCTCGGCTTCGTGTCGGAGGTGTTCCCGGAGTTTTCCGCCAAGCCGTTCGCCGAGGCGGACAGGCTGAACAAGGAGAAGCAGGCCGCGCGCGACGCCAGCAAGGTCAAGGCCCGGATCATCACCCAGCTCCTCTACCGGCACTGGGACTCGTGGGTGGACGACAAGCGCAAGCACATCTTCGTGCTGCCGGTGCGCGGCGGCGAGGCCGCGGGCGAGCCGCGCAACGCCACGCCGGGCGACAACGACGCCGTGCCCACCTCCAGCACCTTCGAGGAGGGCGACGAGTTCGCTTTCTCGCCGGACGGGCGCACGCTCGTCTTCACCGCGCCGCACCATGTGACGCGCGAGCAGGCGTGGACGACAAACCACGACCTCTGGTCGGTCGACCTCGGCACCGGCGAGCGCCGGCAGCTCACCACCAGCCTAGCGGCGGACGGACACCCGGCTTTCTCGCCCGATGGCAAGCTGCTCGCCTACCGGGCGCAGTCGCGCCCCGGCCACGAGGCGGACCGCTGGCAGTTGCGCATCCTCTCGCTCAACAGCGGCGAGAACTGGAGCGTGACGGAGAATTTTGACAGCGCCGTGAACGCCGTAGTGTGGACGCCCGACGGCAAGGAGCTCATCTTCGGCGCGCAGGAAAAGGGCGAAGAGCAGCTCTGGACCGTGGAGCCGCGCGGCGGTGGCGTGCGGCGCATCGCGGCCGGCGGCGTCAACAACGGCCACACGCTCGGCGGCGACGGCCGCTTTGTCTTCCTCGTGCATTCGCGCCTCACCCGCCCGCAGGAGATCTGGCGGCTCGACCGGCGCACGAGCGCGATGGAGCAGTTCACGCACACCAACGACGACCTCCTCGCGCAGATCGACCTGCCGAGGCCCGAGTCGATCACCGTCACTGGCGCGGCCGGCGATCAGGTCCAGATGTGGGTGCTGCGCCCGCCGGGCTTCGACGCGGCGAAGAAGTATCCGCTCGTGTTCTGGGTGCATGGCGGGCCGCAGGGCGTGTTCGCCGACGGCTGGTCCACGCGCTGGAACGCCGCGCTCTGGGCCGCGCAGGGCTACGTGGTCGCGCTGCCGAATCCGCGCGGCTCGACCAGCTTCGGCCAGAAGTTCACCGACGAGATCTCGCGCGACTGGGGCGGCAAGGTCTTCGAGGACCTCATGGCCTGCCTTGCGCACTTTGAACATCAGCCGTGGATCGATTCCACCCGCATGGCCGCGGCCGGCGCCAGCTACGGCGGCTACATGATGAACTGGTTCCAGGGCCACACCGACAAGTTCCGCACGCTCGTCACGCACTGCGGCGTCTACAACTTCGAGTCGATGTATGGCGTGACCGAGGAGCTGTGGTTCGCCGAGTGGGAGACGGGAAAACCGTGGGAGAACCCCGAGCAGCTGAAGTGGTCGCCGCACAGATACGCGGCGAAATTCCGCACCCCGAACCTGATCATCCACAACGAGCTCGATTTCCGCGTGCCCATCGGCGAGGGCCTGCAGCTCTTCACCGCGCTGCAGCGCCAGGGCGTGCCCTCGAAGCTGCTCTACTTCCCCGACGAGGGTCACTGGGTGCTCAAGCCCCAGAACAGCGAACTCTGGCACCGCACGGTCTTCGACTGGCTCGCCGACTACCTGAAGCGGTGACGCGTGCACCGGCACAGCGCCGGGGAATATTCCCCGGCGCGTGACTTGCGCTTTGCGGCCGGCACCGGTTTGGCTCCCATGCGTCCGGCCATGAAAACCATCGTGCTCGCCACCTGCGCCGCCCGGCGCGACCTGCACCCGGAAGACCGGGCGCTGGTCGCGTGCCTGCGCGGGAAACTCGGGCAGGACGTCGACATCCGGGTCTGGAGCGAGCCGCACCGCTGGGACGCGGCCCGCGAGATGGTCGTCATCCGCTCCGTGTGGGACTACCAGCAACGGCTGGGGGAATTCCTGCCCTGGCTCGACGGGCTCGAACGCGGCGGGGTGGCGGTGTGGAATCCCGTGCCCGTGCTGCGCTGGAACAGCGACAAGCGTTACCTGCGCGAGCTGGCGCAACGCGGCGTGGCCATCCCCCGCACCGAATGGATCGAGGCGGCCACCGCGGAGGCCCTGCGCGCGGCTTGGATGCGGTTGGGCGGACCTTGCGTATTGAAGCCCGCCGTTTCCGCCAGCGGACAAAACACCTTCCTTGTGCGGGACGAAGCCGGGCTCGTCCGCGCGGCGGCGGCGCTGGCCGGCCGGAACGTGCTGGCCCAGGAATACCTCGACGCGGTGCGCGGCGAGGGCGAGTGGTCGCTGGTGTTCTTCGGCGGGGAATTTTCCCACGCCTTCCGCAAGCGGGCCACGGGGGAAGAATTCCGCGTGCAGGAAGAGCACGGCGGGGTGAACACGCCCGCGGACGCCCCGCCTCCCGCGGCCTTGGCGGCCGCGCACCAGGCCCTGGCCGCGGCGCCGTCGCGGCAGCTCGCCTACGCGCGGGTGGACGGTGTCATGCGCGGCGGCGCCTTCGTCCTGATGGAACTGGAACTGCTCGAGCCGCGGCTCTACCCCGAGATGGGCGCGGGCGCGACGGAGCGCTTCGCCCACCACCTCGCCGCGCTCGTGGGCGATTGATTAGAGGAGTTCGTCGCCGACTGGGGCCTGTTCGGCAGTGAGGAAGGTTTTCACGAATTCGCCTTCGCCGCAGACCGTCATGCCGGGAAATCGCTTGAACCACCGGCCGGCGGGCACTTCGGGTTCCCGATCCAACCATGCGGCCAGCAGGCCAAGTTGATCAGCGCCGATCTGACGTTGCTGGATGCGGTCGAGCAGGTGTTGCAGCAAGGCCGGGGGCAGGCCTTGGCGGCGGACCTTAGGCATGGGCCGGCCCGCCGTAGAATCCGCGGGTGATCTCGGCACGCAGCCGTGCAGCCTCGGCCGGATCGGTCGCGGCGGCCATGCGGGCCGCCAACGCGGAGAGTTCAGGGCCACTCAACCGACGCTCGGCATCCAAGCTGTAGGCGAAACGCACCACCTTCGCCTGTTCCTCGGGCGGCAGGGTGGCGATCTCCCGGATGATCTGGCTGGCGTTCACGCCTGACACCCTACCGTTCATACGTCTGACGTCAAACCCGGGCTTGGCGGGCCATGGGAACGGCTTATCGCGATCCCGTCCTACAGGCCCGCCGCGAGGACTTTTTCGCGCAGGTGGGTGCATCCGCCTGCGCCAAGGCTGCGGCGAGACGAGGCGGCTCAAAGTTCGGCGGTGATCTTCTGGCGGAGATGGGTGTGGCGGAATCTCGACTCCGCGTTGCGCACGGCCATGGACCAGGCGGCGGGTTCGCCGACGACGAAGACCTTCTTCCGGCCGCGGGTGAGGGCGGTATAGACGAGGTTGCGCTGGAGCATCATGAAGTGCGCCTTGAGCAGCACAACGATGACGACCGGATATTCGCTGCCCTGCGACTTGTGGATGCTGGTGCAGTAGGCGAGGGCGAGGTCGCCCAGTTCGCCGCGCTCGAAGGCATGCCGTTCGCCGTCGAAGTCGGCGATGAGCGTGCCCTTCGACAGGTCCACGCTGACGACGGTGCCGATGTCGCCGTTGAAGAGGTTCTTGTCGTAGTTGTTGCGGAGCTGGATGAGCTTGTCGCCGGCGCGGTATTCGCCGCCGAGGGCCTTGATCCCGCGGCCGTGGGGGTTGAGCGCGGCCTGGAGGCGGAGGTTGAGGTTGGCCACGCCGGCCGCGCCCTTGTGCATCGGCGCCAGCACCTGCACGTCGGCGACCGGGTCGAACCACTTGAAATGCGCCGGGATGAAGCGCGTGCAGAGCTCGATGACCTTGGCGAGCGCGTCCTCGGGACTGTGGGCCGCGATGAAGTTGAGGTCGCTCCACGCCTGCGCCTTGGCCACCTCGCCCGCGACCGGCGGCGGCGTGTTGACGCCCTCGTTGATGGCGTGGGCCGTCGTGACGATGAGCGATTCCTTCTGCTGGCGGTAGACGAACTGCAGGCGCGTGACCGGCACGCGTTCGGTGGCGATGAGGTCCTTGAGGACATTGCCGGCGCCGACGCTGGGCAGCTGGTCGATGTCGCCGACGAGGAGCAGGTGGGCGCGCACGGGCACGGCCTGCAGCAGCGCGGCGGCGAGGCGGGTGTCGAGCATCGAGGCCTCGTCGACGATGAGGAAATCGGTCGCGAGGGGCTTGGACTCGTTGTGCTCGAAGCCGCCCCGGGCGTGGTCGGTGCCGAGCAGGCGGTGGATGGTGGAGGCGAAGCCGCCCG
Organism: uncultured Opitutaceae bacterium; assembly: GCA_964601365.1. Classification (GTDB taxonomy): domain Bacteria; phylum Verrucomicrobiota; class Verrucomicrobiia; order Opitutales; family Opitutaceae; genus Didemnitutus. The sequence continues at coordinate 117,947 of CAZRNE010000005.1, forward strand.
TGGTCTCGGTCAGGCGCTGGGCGGCGCGGCCGGTGGGCGCGGCGAGGGTGACGCGTGCCTTCTTGGCCTTCAGGATCTCGACGAGGGCGCGGAGGATGGTGGTCTTGCCCGTGCCCGGGCCGCCGGTGAGGATGCTGCACTTGTGGCGCAGGGCGTAGCCGAGCGCCGCGCGCTGCAACGGGTGGAACTCAAAGCCCGCCTTCTGCTGCGCCCAGTCGACCGCGGCCTCGGCCTTGATCGCCGGCAGGCCCGAGGGCACGGCGTTGAGGCGCTGGATGACGGCGGCGATCTTGCGCTCGGCGCGGTCGTTGTCCGGCAGCTGGATGATGGTGTCAGCCGATGCCTTGGGGTGGGCGGCGGCGTCCTCGCCGCCGCCAGGCGCCGCCGGGGACGGCGACGACCACCCGTGCTGCACGAGTTCCTTGGCGGCAAGGAGGGCGTCAAGGCGGGCTTCGAGCCGTTCAACGGTGGTTTCGAGGAGGTTGGCGGTGTAGGCGATGAGTTCACCGCGTGGATAGGCCGTGTGGCCGTCCTCCTCCAGCACCTGCAGGGCGTAGATCAGGCCGGCGTCGAGGCGCGCGGCGGAGTCGTTGGCGAAGCCGAGGTTGATGGCGATGCGGTCGGCGGTCTTGAAGCCGATGCCGTCGATCTCGCGCGCGAGGCGGTAGGGCTCGGCGCGGATGAGCTGCGGGGCCTGGCCGCCCCACTTCCTGACGATGCGCACGCACTGGGAGGTGGTGACGCCGTAGGTCTGGAGGAAGATGTGCACCTCGCGGAGCGTGCGCTGCTCGTCCCAGGCGGCCTTGATGGCGGCGGCGCGCACCTTGCCGATGCCGGGCACCTTGCGGAGCTTGCCCGACTCCTCGCTCAGCACGCGGAAGGTGTCGGCGCCGAACGCGTCGACGATCTTGTTGGCGTAGACCTTGCCGATGCCGTGGACGAGGCCGCTGCCGAGGTATTTGCGGATGCCGTAGACGGAGGAGGGCAGCTCGCTCGTGAACGACGCGATCTTGAACTGCGCGCCGTGCTCGGCATGGCGCGTCCATTCGCCGGTGAGGCGCAGGGTCTCGCCGCATTGCACGCCCGGCAGCGCGCCGGTGATGGTCACGCGGTCGTCGGCGCCCTTCATCCCCTCGGGCTTCAGCTCGGCGATGGTGTAGTGGTTCTCCTCGTTGAGGAAGATGATGCGCTCGAGGACGCCGGTGAGGGTGGTGGAGGTCGGCAGGGCCACGGCGGCAAGGAGAGCGAAGTCGGCGCGCAACGCAATCCCCCGGCCGTTCATCGGCGAAAACCTCCGCCCGGTCTATCCCGCGTCGGCGCCGGGCAACCGCACTGCCATATCCGGTGCACCCCATCCCCCCATGAGAATCCTCCCCGGTCTGACCTTTGTTGCCTCAATCATTGTCCTCCCGGCCCAGCCGCCGGCGCCGGCCAAGCCCTCGCCCGAGGAACTGGCCGCCGAGCGCGAGCAATACGTGCAGGAGGTGCTGGCCGCCATCAAGGGCCGCGAGACGGAGCCCGCCGAGGCCGTGTTCAAGAACATCCAGCGCTTCAAGGGCGTGCCCGCCGGCCGCCTCCCGATGATCATGAGCATGGGTTTCAGCCGCTCGCTCGGCGTGAGCTGCACGCATTGCCACGTGCCCGGCGAATGGGACAAGGAGGACAAGCCCCAGAAGCAGGTCGCGCGGGAGATGGCGGCGCTGGCCGACAAGATCTCCCGCGAGCTGCTGCCCGCCATCAGGAACCTCGACAGCAAGCAGCCGATGGTGAATTGCACGACCTGCCACCGCGGCGAGGTGAAGCCCGCGCTCAACCTGCCCGGGCACCCCCCGCGCCCGCCCGCCGCACCGAGACCCGCCGGCACGGAGTAGCCGCCGGCACTCGCGGCTTGAGCGCGCGGGCGCCGGCCGCAATGTCGCCGCATGTCTCCGGCCGACCCCGCCGCGCCCGCCCCGCATGCCGACCCCAGCCGGCTGCCGCGCCACCTCGGCGTGTGGAACGCGGCGCTGGTGCTCGTGACATTCACGATCGGCGTAGGCATCCTGCAATCGCCGGGTGTCGTCGCGGGCAAGACCGGCTCCATCTCGCTTTCGTTGCTTGCGTGGGTCGTGGGTGCGGCGGCGGCGATGTGCGGGGCGCTCGTGATGGCCGAGCTGGCCGTGCGCACGCCGCGCTCGGGCGGCACGACCGTCTTCCTCAACCACGCCTTCGGGCCGCGCGCGGCGTTCCTCTTCGGGTGGACGTCGATGTTCCTCAACCCGGTGTCGGCGGCGGCCATCACCATCGTCAGCACAAAGAACCTCGGGCAGATCATGGGCTTCGGCCCGGGGGCGCAGACCGCGCTCGGGCTGGGCTGGGTCGGCGGCATCATGGTGCTCAACATGGTGTCGAGCCGCACGGTGGCGTGGCTGACGGGCGGGGCGGGCGTGTTCAAGATCGGCGCGTTGGTCGCCGTCGTGGCCCTGTGCTTCTCGGCGGACGTCCCGCCGGAGGCCGCGGCGACCGGCCCGGCGCTGCCGCCGCTGGAGCACTCGCTGCTGGTCGGCTTCGGGCTGGCGGTGGTGGCGACGATGTTCGCCTATGACGGCTGGGACGGCCTCGCGCTGGTGGCCGGCGAGGTGCGCGAGCCGCGCCGCAACGTGCCGCGCGCGACCCTGCTGGGCATGGGCCTGATCCTCGGCGTCTACCTGGCGGTCAACCTCGGGTTCTTCCACGCGCTCTCGCTCGGCGAGGTGGCCACCTCGCCCGCGCTGGCGGCCACGGCCATCGGCCGGGTGCTGGGCGAGAACGGCGCGAAGTTCGTCACGGCCTTCGTGGCCGCGAGCGCGGCGAGCACGGTGTTCAGTTCGCTCCTGTGCAACCCGAAGATCGCCTTCGCGCTGGCGGAGGAGGGGCACTTCTTCCGGGCCGTGGCGTGGGTGCATCCGCGCTGGAAGACCCCGGTCGTGGCCATCGCGATCTACGGCACGATGACGCTGCTCTACATCGCCTCGGGCAGCGGCTTCGAGCGCCTGACGCGCTACATGATCCTCGGCTTCCTGCCGTTCTACGGCCTGGTCGCCCTCGGCGCGGTGCTGCTGCGCCGGCGGCAACCGATTCCGCCGGGGCAATACGCCATGCCGCTCTATCCGCTGCCGGTCGCCGGCATGCTGCTCTACGTGCTCTGCGGCCTCGCCACGGGATTCCTCGGTGATCCGGTCGCGGCGGCCGGCGGCCTCATCATCCTCGTCGCGGGCGCGACGGTGTTCGAGATCTGGCGGAGAGTGAAGGGACCGGCGGCGTGAAAACGGCGGGACAACCTGCGCTGCTCGGCCTGCCTTACGACGGAAGCGCATCGTATCTGCGCGGCGCCGCCCAGGCTCCCGCGGCGATCCGCGCCGCGTTGCGCAATCCGTCGTCCAATTCCTGGAGCGAAGCCGGTCTCGACGTGCTCGCGTCCGACGCTTTGCAGGATGCCGGCGATGTGGCGGTGCCGGACGAGCCGGCCGCGGCGCGAGCGGCCATCGAGGCCGGCGTGGCGGCGGTGCTGCGCCGCGGGCAGCGCCCGCTCTGCCTCGGCGGCGACCATTCGGTGACCCATCCCGTGCTGCGCGCAATACGGGCGGTTCACCCGCGGCTGACGATCCTGCACATCGACGCGCACGCCGACCTCTACGACGTGTTCGAGGGCGACCGGTTCTCGCACGCGTGCCCGTTTGCGCGCATCATGGAGGAGCGCCTCTGCGACCGGCTCGTGCAGATGGGCCTCCGCACGCTCACGGCTCATCAGCGCGAGCAGGCGGCCAGGTTTGGCGTCGAACAGGTCGACATGGCGGCGTGGATGCGGGGCACCCGGCCCAAGTTCGAGGGCCCGGTCTACGTGTCGCTCGACCTCGATGCGCTCGACCCGGCCTTCGCGCCGGGTGTCTCGCATTGGGAGCCGGGCGGGCTGAGCACGCGCGAGGTGGTGGATTTGATCCAGGCCTTGCCGCCCACGCTGGTGGGGGCGGATGTGGTGGAACTGAATCCTGTGCGTGACCGCGACGGCTTCACCGCGATGGTCGCGGCGAAGCTGGTGAAGGAACTCGCCAGCCGCATGCTCGCGCCGTAGCCTTGCCGCGATGAAGATGACATTGGTCGAGATCATCCAGCTGGCGATCACGCCCGTGATCCTCATCTCGGGCATGGGCGCCCTCATGCTGACGCTGACCAACCGGATGGGCCGGATCGTGGACCGCACGCGCAGCCTCGCCGGGCTGGTGCGCGCGGCGGCCGGCCCGGACCGCCCGCATCATGAGGAACAGCTCGACATCCTCTGGCGGCGGGCGCTGCTCATCCGGCGGGCGGTGACCTTCAACGGCCTGAGCATGCTGGTGGCCTGCGTGCTGGTGGTCGTGGTGTTCACCGGCGTGGTGCTCGGGTGGAACATCGAGGTGGCGGTGATCGTGCTGTTCGAGGCCAGCCTGGTGATGCTGATCGCGTCGCTGGTCACGTTTCTGCAGGACATCTTCCTTTCCCTGCGCGCGCTCCGGTTGGAAGTGGACCAGGCCCGCGCCGCGTCGCCGCGCGCCAGCTGATCCCCGCCCGGGTTTCCCCCATGCAAACCGCCGCCAACACCCTGCTCGCGCTCGTGGCGCTGCTGCACCTCTATTTTCTCGTGCTGGAGATGTTCCTGTGGACGAGACCGCGCACGCGCAGGATCTTCGGCTTGAGCGAGGCGCAGGCGGAGGCGACGCGCACGCTCGCGGCCAACCAGGGCCTCTACAACGGCTTCCTGGCCGCCGGCCTGGTCTGGGGCCTCGGGGCGGACGACTACCCGGTGAAAATCTTCTTCCTGGGCTGCGTGATCACGGCCGGCATCTACGGCGCGATGACGGCCAACCGCCGCATCCTTTTCGTGCAGGCCCTGCCCGCAGCGGCCGCCCTGGCGCTCGTCTGTGCGAGCCAAACCTGACCATGCGCTTCTACGAGGACCTCAACATCGGCGACACCTTCCACACGGCGGAAGCCGGGGTGACGGCGGACGACATCGTGCGCTTCGGGCGTGAGTTCGACCCGCAGCCTTTCCACACCGATCCGGTGGCGGCCAAGGCCAGTTTTTTCGGCGGGCTGGTCGCGAGCGGCTGGCACACAGCGGGCGTGAGCATGCGCCTGATGGTGACCAGCGAGATGCGGCTCGACGAAGGCGTCGTCGGCCAGGGGGTCGAAAGCGTGCGCTGGCCGCGGCCGGTCTATCCCGGCGACCGCCTCAAGGTCGAATGCCGGGTCGAGGAGAAGCATGAGAAACCGGGCCGCACCGACTACGGCACCGTGCGACTTCGCTGCATCACGCGCAACCAGGACGGCCGGGTGGTCCAGGACATGGTGGCGAACCTGCTGGTGAAGCGCCGGCCGGCCGCTAAGCCTTGAGCAGGTAGGCACCGGCGGCGGCGAGATCGGGGAAGAGCTCGACGGCTCCCGCCGCGCGCAGCTCCTCGGCCGTGTGCGTGCCGGTGGTGACACCCACGAAGGCGAGGCCGGCGTTCTGCGCCGTGGCGACATCGTGCACCGAGTCACCGACCAGGGCGGTGCCGGCGGCTCCGGCGCCGAGTGCGCGCAGGGCATGGTCGGCGAACTCGCGCTGGGGCTTGAGCCAGGGGGTGTCGCCGGCGCCGAAGACATCCACCAGCAGCGGGGCGATGCCGAGGTGGGCGCAGACCGCGCGGGCGTCGGGACCGCGCTTGTTGGTGAGGGAGGCGCATTGCACGCCGCGGGCGCGGAGGGTTGCGAGGATCTCCCGGGCCCCGGGCAGGAGCTCGGCGTCGTCCAGGCCGGTCTCGCGCCAGTGCTGCAGGACGAGCGGCAGCAAGCGGGCCACATTTCCGGGGCCGGCCAGCGCGGCGATCGCGTTCTCGACCCCGCGGCCGACGGCGACCTTGACCTGCGCGTAGGTCGGCTCGGGCAGTCCGATCGACCGCATGGCATGGCAATGGCAGCGGTGGATGGCGCGGAACTGGTCGAGGAGGGTGCCGTCGAGGTCGAAGAGGACCGTGCGGAAACGCATGCCGCACCGGAACACAGCGCGGGCGGGGGCGACAGAAAATAATTCTGGCCGGGAGGGGGCCGTTGCCCGACATTGGCGGCATGAGCGAACCCACCGCCCCCGCCCGGGCCGACGCGTCGTTGCAGGACGACACGCTCGTGGTGCGCGTGGGGGGCGACTGGGAGATCACCCGCGCCCATCCGTTGTGGTCGGAGGCGCTCGGCAAGAATCATCCCGCGGCGGTGCGGATCGAGAACGCCGGGCTGGGCGCCTGGGACAGCTCGCTGGCGTTGTTCCTGCGCGCGGCGCAGGCCTGGAGCGAGACGCACAGCGCGGAGTTCGCCATGGAGGGCATGCCCGCGGGCGTGAACCGCCTGATGGGCATCCTCGCGCAGAAGCGGCCCGCCCCGGCGCTGCCGCATGCGGGGCTGCCCGACCTGGTGGCGGCGGTCGGCCAGTTCACGCTGCACCTGTGGGCCGAGACGAAGGACCTCGCGAACCTCGTGGGCGAGTGCGCCTACAGCGTCGCGCGCTTCGTCCGCGGGCGGGCGCAGTTCCGCTGGTCGGACTGCTTCCTCGAGATGCAGCACTGCGGCGTGATGGCGCTGCCCATCGTGGGGTTGATCAGCTTCCTCGTCGGCGTGACGCTGGCCTACACGGGGGCGATCGTCGTGCGCCAATACGGCGGCGACATCTGGATCGCGGACATGATCGGCCTGGCGATGACCCGCGAGATGGGCCCGATCATGGCGGCGGTGGTGCTGGCCGGCCGGACGGGCGCGGCCTACGCCGCCTACATCGGCAACATGAAGGCGAACGAGGAGATCGACGCGCTCGCCACGCTGGGCGTGTCCCCGGTGGATTTCCTCATCATGCCGCGGATCGCGGCGCTCGCCGTGATGATGCCCCTGCTGGCGCTCTATTCCGACGTCATGGGCATCCTCGGCGGCATGCTGGTCGCCTACCTGCCTCCGCTCAACATCGCCCCCTCGCTCTTCTTCGCCGAGATGCAGACGATCGTGGACCTGTCGGACATCAACACCGGCCTGATCAAGGCGGCGACGTTCGGCGTGCTGATCGCCGTGGCGGGCTGCTGGCGCGGCCTGCAGGCCGACCGCAGCGCGGCCGGCGTCGGCCTCGCCGCCACCTCGGCCGTGGTCACGAGCGTGCTGCTCATCGTCGTGGGCAACGCGGTCTACGCCGTGGTCTTCGACATCCTCAAGTGGTGACGCGCATGAACGGCTCCAACGGAAAGTTCGCGGTCGAGGTGGAGGGCCTGCAGTGCGGCTACGACGGGCGCGTGGTGCTCGAGCGGGTGTCGCTGGCCGTGAAGCGCGGGGAGATCTTCTTCATCATCGGCGGCAGCGGCTGCGGCAAGAGCACCCTGCTGCGCCACCTGATCGGCCTCAACGAGCCGACGGCGGGCACGGTGAAGTATTTCGGGCGGGACTTCACGCACGCGGACGGGGAGGAGCGGCGGCGGATGCTGCGGACCTTCGGCGTGCTGTTCCAGAGCGGGGCGCTGTGGAGCTCGATGACCCTGCGCGAGAACGTCTGCCTGCCGCTCGAGCTCTACACCGACCTGTCGCGCGCGCAGCGCGACGAGATCGCGGCCCTGAAGCTCGCGCAGGTCGGGCTGGCGGGCTACGAGGAGTATTACCCGGCGGAGATCAGCGGCGGCATGAAGAAGCGCGCCGGGCTGGCCCGGGCGCTGGCGCTCGACCCGGCCATCGTGTTCTTCGACGAGCCGTCGGCGGGACTCGACCCGATCACCTCGCTCAAGCTCGACGAGCTCATCCGCGAGATGCGCGAGACGCTGGGCACGACCATCGTCGTGGTGTCGCACGAGCTGGCCAGCATCTTCGGCATCGCGGACCGGGTGGTCATGCTCGACGCGGAGACGCGGGGGGTGATCGCCGAGGGCGACCCGCGCCAGTTGCGCGACCGGAGCGAGGATCCCCGGGTGCGGCTGTTTTTGAATAGACGCGACGAGCACGATGAGGGAGAAAGCGGGTCCCCACGATGAAGACGAAATTCAGCCCCGGTGCGGTCGGCATGTTTGTGCTCGGCGCGCTGCTGCTCCTCATCATCGGATTCCTGTCGTTCGGCGGGCGCAGCTTCTTCGTGAAACCGGGGCGGTTCCTGGTGTATTTCGACGAGTCGGTGAGCGGGCTGGACCCCGGCGCCCCGGTGAAGTTCTACGGCGTGCGCGTGGGCCGCGTGGCGGCGGTGAACGTGCGCTACGACGCCGTGGCGCGCCACAGCGCGGTGCAGACCGTGTGCGAGATCAACCGCCACGTGCTGACCGACAGCGCGGGCAACGTCATCGACCTGAAGGATCCCGCGATCGTGCAGACCCTGATCGACAAGGGCCTCCGCGCCAAGCTGAGCTTCACGGGCATCACCGGCCTGCTCTACGTCGAACTGGATTTCGAAGACCCCAAGGTCTACCCCGCCAAGCCGGGCTACATGGACGCCGACTACCCCGTCGTGCCCGCGATCCCGTCGCCCATCGCGGAGGTGCAGCAGAGCGTGGTGGAGATCGTCGCCAACCTGAAGAAGGTGGACTTCCACGCGCTGTCCGTGGACATCCGGAAGCTGATCGACACCACGCAGGGCAAGGTCGCGGCCTTCGACGTGAAGGCGCTCAACGAGCGCATCGTCCGCACCACCGAGGCGGTGGAGCAGTTCGTCAGCTCGCCGGAGGCGAAGCAGGTCTTCGCCAACCTCAACGCCGCCATCGCCGACCTGCGCGGCACCCTGGCCCGCATCGACGGCCAGGTCGGACCGGTGAGCGATGAACTGAAGAAGACCCTCGCCGAGGCGCAGGGCGCGCTCAAATCCCTCGACGGCGCGGCCCAGACCACCAGGCGCTTTGTCGAGGAGCAGGGCGGGGTGGGCGAGGAGGTCACCGCCGCGCTGCGGCAGATCGCCGACGCCGCCGACGCCCTGCAGCGGCTCGCCGATTACGTGAGCCGCCAGCCGAACGCCCTGATCACCGGCAAGAAAAAGAACTGACGCCGCGCCCGCGCCCCTTCGCCATGAAAACGAAATCCCCGCATCGCCGGATCCTGGTGCCCGGCGTCCTGCTTTCGGCGTGCAGCGTGCTGCTGGCCGGCTGCAACCTGCTGCCGGAGCCGCAACCGGACCCGACGCGGCATTTCACGCTCAGCGCGCCCACCACCGCCGCGCCGGGCGGCGTGGAGGTGCGCCCCGTGCTTCTGGCAGGTCACCTCCGCAACCGCGCTATGGCCGTGCGCATCGCGGAGAACGAGGTGACCTACCTCGACGACGCCCGCTGGGCGGAGCCGCTCGATGCCGGCCTCGCGGAAGTGCTGCGCGCCGAGCTGGCGGGCGTGGCCGGCGAGTGGACGGTGCGGGTGGAGGTCGAGCGCTTCGAGCTGCTGGCCCATCAGGGCAATGCCGTGCAGCTGGCGGCCGTGTGCGAGATCCGCGCGAAGGGCGACGCCGCGCCCCGCCGGGTGAATTTCACCTCGGCGCCGCGCCAATGGGACGGGCGCGACCACGGCGACCTTGTCGGCCTGCTCCGCGCCGCCGCGGTCGAGTTGGGCGCGCACCTCGCCGCCGCGATGAAGTAGGCCGCTTTTCCGCCATGCAAAAAATCGACACCCTACCGGCGATGCAGGCGGCCGCGGCGGAGATGCGCCGGGCGGGCCAGCGCGTGGCCTTCGTGCCGACGATGGGGGCGCTGCACGCCGGCCACGCCAGCCTGATCCGGCTGGCGCGCAACCAGGCCGACAAGGTCGTCGTGTCCGCGTTCGTGAACCCGCTGCAATTCGGTCCGAACGAGGATTACGCGCGCTACCCGCGCAACCCGGCCGGTGATGCGGCGTTCGCCGAGCGCGAGGGCGCGGACCTGCTCTTCGTGCCGACGGCGGAGGAGATGTTTCCCAAGGGGTTTTCGACGCACCTGACGGAGGAGCGCGTGAGCAAGCCGCTGTGCGGGGTATCGCGGCCGGCGCTGTTCCGCGGCGTGCTGACCTGCTGGCTGAAGCTGCTCAATCTCGTGCAGCCGCAGCTGCTCGTGATGGGCGACAAGGACGCGCAGCAGGTCGCGGTGGTGCGCAAGGCCGTGACGGACCTCTGCCTGCCGGTGGAGATCGTGTCGGCGCCGACCATCCGCGACGCGGACGGCCTGGCCCTGAGCGCGCGCAACGCCTACCTGTCGCCCACCCAGCGCGAGGAGGCGCTGGCCGTGAACAAGGCACTGTGCAAGGTGCGCGAAATGGCCGCCGGGGGCGTGAAAAGCGCGGACCGGCTGGTGGCGGAAGCGACGCACATCCTTGCCCAGAAGCGGCGGCTGCGCGTCATCTACATCTCGGCCGTCGACCGTGCCACCATGGAGCCCGTGCGCGAAATCGTGCCTGACCAGTGCCTGCTGGCCATCGCCTACTGGGTGGACGAGGTGCGCCTGACCGACAACACGCTGCTCTGAGCTGGGCTGAAACAGGCTGTGAATAACTTGTCGGCAGCGATGCGGATTCCCGGCTGAAGGGCGGGAAGCCGGTCCCTGTGGGAAAAAGTCCGGCGCCGCTGCGATTCCAGGCCGGACGTGGGTCTACTGACGGCGACACACAGGATTAGAGAAACTAGGTGTGCCGGCCGACTCGCCCAAGAAGTTCTCGGACAGGGTTTAGGGTCATGCATGCGCTTGGAAACCGGAGCTGGCATGCCGGCAAGCGTGGGATTTCTTCCCCTTTGGAGTCGTTCCGCTGTTATTCTCCCGGCCCTCCCAGGCGGGACATTAGGGGCGGCAGCGGGGGCTGATCTGCACCAGCAGGCGGCTGTGAATGACAGCCCCACCTGAAAGACAGCCCGGTGGCCAGCGCAGGATTGAAAATGCGACGGCAAGGTGCGCTTATCTGCGGTCGTGAGCACCAATTTCCCCCTCAAACCCCGCATCGCCATCGTCGGCGCCGGCGCGCTCGGCTGCTACTACGGCGCGCGCCTCGCCAAGGCGGGCGAGGACGTGCATTTCCTCGTGCGCAGCGGCCGGGCGGCCATCCTCGCCCGGGGTATCCGGGTGAAAACCCCGACCGAGAAGATCGCCCTCCGCAAGGTCCAGGCCCATGCCTCGGCCGAGGAGATCGGACCCTGCGACCTGGTCATCGTGGCGGTGAAGGCGACGGCCAACGAGGCGCTGAAGAAGATCCTGCCGCCGCTCCTGGGCGAAACCACGCGCGTGCTCACGCTGCAGAACGGCCTCGGGGTGGAGGAGCCGGTCGCGGAGATCGTGGGCGCGGACCGTGTCTTGGGGGCGATCTGCTACGTGGGCTGCATGCGCACGGGGCCCGGCGTCGTGGATTGCACCTTCCCGGGCCTGATGATGATCGGCAAGTTCGGCCAGCCCGCCGGCGCCGGCACCCGCGCGGTGGCCGAGATGTTCCGCCGCGCCGGCGTGAAATGCGAGGCCCACGACAACCTGGAGGAGCAGCGCTGGCGCAAGCTCGTCTGGAACGTGCCGTTCAACGGGCTCGCCATCGCGGCCGGCGGGGTGACGACCGACGTCATCATGGCCGACGAGGGCCTGCGCACGCAGGCGCGCCGGCTGATGGAGGAGATCATCGACGCGGCCGCGAAATTCGGGCACACCATCCCGCGCACCTTCATCGAGACGCAATTCGAGCGCACCGCCAAGACCGGGCGCTACAAGCCGTCGTCACTCATCGACTTTGAGGAAGGCCGCGAGCTGGAGCTGGAGGAGATCTGGGGCGAGCCGGTGCGCCGCGCGAAGAAAGTCGGCGCCGCCGTGCCGCGCCTGGAGCTGCTCCATGCGCTGCTGCACACCCTGGTGGCGGGCCGGAAGAAAAGGAAAGCGCGCTGAGTCGACCCCGGCCCGGGGGCGGGGCCGGCAACCGGGACTTGATGTGGCCCCACCGTGCCGGCACAGTGCCCCATGCAATACCGGCAGGAACTGCGCGAACTCACGATCCGGAGCATCATCCTCGGCGGCGTCATCACGCTGCTGTTCACGGCGGCGAATGTGTATCTGGGGCTCAAGGTGGGTCTCACCTTCGCCACCTCGATCCCCGCGGCCGTCATCTCGATGGCGTTGCTCCGCTTCGTGGGCAACTCGAACATCCTTGAGAACAACATCGTGCAGACCATCGCGTCCGCCGCGGGCACGTTGTCGGCCATCATCTTCGTCCTGCCGGGCCTCATCATGGTCGGCTGGTGGCAGGGTTTCCCCTATTGGACCACCGTCGCGGTCTGCGCGATGGGCGGCATCCTCGGGGTGATGTTCTCCGTGCCGCTGCGGCGCGCGCTCGTGACGGGTTCGGACCTGCCGTATCCGGAGGGCGTGGCCGCCGGTGAGGTGCTCAAGGTCGGCTTCGGCTCCGCCGAGGGCCGCGAGGAGAATGCGAAAGGGCTGCGCATGATCGTGACCGGTTCGCTGATCGCCGCCGGCTACCAGCTGCTCACCTACCTGAAGGTGGCGGCCGAGGCCCTCGCCACGGCCTTCCGGGTCGGTGCGGGCGCGACCGCGGCCTCGACCAGCCTCGCCATGGCGCTGATCGGCGTGGGCCACCTCGTGGGCCTCTCGGTCGGCATCGCGATGCTCATCGGCATGCTGATCGCCTGGGCCGGGCTGGTGCCGTTGCTCACCTGGGGTGAGGTGGGCGAGAACGTCGCCGGCATCGTCAACACGACGTTTCGGAGCGAGGTGCGTTTCATCGGGGCGGGTGTGATCGGTGTCGCCGCGCTCTGGAGCCTGTTCCGCATCATCGGACCGATCATCAAGGGCATCCGGGCCGCCATGGCGGCGTCAAGGGCCCGCGCGGTCGGAACGGAGCTTGCGCTGACCGAGCGCGACATCCCCATCGGCATCGTGGGCGGGACCATCGCCGTGATGCTCGTGCCGATCGCGGGCCTGCTGTGGTATTTCAGCTCGGGCACCGCCATCGCGGACGGCATCGGGCCGGTCATCCTCGGCACGCTGGTCTATGTGCTGCTGATCGGCGCCATCATCGCCTGTGTCTGCGGCTACATGGCCGGCCTGATCGGCGCCTCGAACAGCCCGGTATCCGGCGTCGGCATCCTGGCGGTGATCGCCGCCTCGGTGTTGCTGGTGATGGTCTACGGCCACGGGGGCAGTCCGGAGCAGACCCGCGCGCTGGTGGCCTATGCGCTCTTCACCACCGCCATCGTTTTCTCCATCGCCACGATCTCGAACGACAACCTCCAGGACCTGAAGACCGGGCAACTGGTCGGAGCCACGCCGTGGCGGCAGCAGCTCGCGCTGGTTTACGGCGTCATCTTCGGCTCGCTCGTCATCCCGCCGGTGCTCGACTTGCTCAACAAGGCCTTCGGCTTCGCCGGGGCTCCCGGGGCGGGGGAGAACGCCCTGGCCGCGCCGCAGGCCGCGCTCATCTCCTCGCTGGCCAAGGGCGTGCTCGGCGGCGACATCCAGTGGAACCTCATCGGCTGGGGCGCGGTGCTCGGCATCGCCATCGTCGTGATCGACGAGGTGCTGCGCGCCGGCAAGAAGATGCGCCTGCCGCCGCTGTGCGTGGGCATGGGCATCTATCTGCCGATGGCCCTCACGCTGCTCATCCCGGTCGGAGCCCTGCTCGGCTGGTTCTATGAGCGCTGGGCGGACAGGCAGGCGAATCCGGAGTCCGCGAAACGGATGGGCGTGCTCGCGGCCACCGGCCTCATCGTCGGCGAGAGCCTGCTGGGGGTGGCGTTCGCGGGTGCGGTCGCGTTCACCGGCAGCGACGCGCCGCTCGCCGTGGTCGGCGCGGACTTCGAGCATGCCGCACGGTGGATCGGGGTCGTGCTCTTCGCCGGCGGCATTGCGTTGCTCTATCGCTCCGCGCGCCGGACCGCTTAGGCCCGGCGCGGGGGCCGCCGCAACCGCGCCGCCGTCCGCCCAAGCGGGTGCGCGGTTCACTCTTCGCCGTCGTGGTAGGGCACGACCTGCGGCCGGAAGAATTTTCCGTAGGGCCGCAGGCCCCATTTGCCCGAGTCGGGATAGTAGAAGATGTCCACCGGCGGGTTGTCCGCGATGATCCAAACGTGCAGCCACTTGCGCCCGGTGTTGATGAGCTGGTGGGCCTCGCCGGGCGGATGCATGAACACGTCACCGGCCGCGACCCGGTGGCGCTTGCGGCCGGCGCGCACGACGCCATGGCCGCTGCTGATGACGAACAGCTCCCATTGCGTCGTGTGCAGGTGGAACGGGCAGATGGCCTTGCCGGGCGCGACCTTGACGAGCTCGAGGTTGAACGGATGGCCCCGCTTCGGCCAGCCGTTGCGCACGTCGCCGAGGGCGGCGGAGACATCCTTGTAGCGGGCGGAGAACCGGCCCTTGGGGGATTGCCATTTCTCCCACCTGAGCCGGGCGATGTTGGTCTTGGTCATAGGACGGGACGGGCGGAGGCGTTGAGGCTGGTGAAGGGAATCTCGAAGATCACGCGCCAGCCGTCGCTGCGATGCGGCCCGAAGCGCACGGTGCCGCCGAGGTCGAGGATCCGCCGCTCGATGTTGCGGAGGCCGTTGCCGGGCACGGGCGCCCGGTCGGAGCGTGCGACGCCGTCGTTGATCCACTCGCCGCGCAGGAATCCGCCGGCGATGGCGAAATCAAGCGTGGCGGTGGCGGGGCGCGCGTGGCGGATGGCGTTGCTCGTCAGCTCGCGGCAGATGAAATACAGCTGCGTCTGCGCCTCGCGGGTGAGGCCGTCGAGCGCGCCCTCGGCGATGCGGAGATGGAAGTCGCAATGCGCGAACTGCCGCATGTGGCGCTCGATGTGGCGCAGGGCGGCATCGAGGTCGCGGTCGCGCAGCTCCTCCGGCTCGAGGTCGAGGATGAGGTTGCGCAGGTCGGCCGAGGCCTGCTGGAGCAGGGCCAGGACGACGGCGATCTTGTCCGCGGGCGCCGGGCGCCCCTGCTCGGCTTCCGCCTGCAGGGCACCGAGCTGGAGGCCGGCCGCGTAGATGGCCTGGATGGGGCCGTCGTGGAGGTTGCCCGCGAGGCGCAGGCGCAGGGCTTCGTTAGATTCGGTGTCGCGCAGGCGGGTGTCGGGGTTGGCGCGTTCGATCTGGCGCCGGATCTCCTCCTGCAGCATCTGGCCCCACCGGAGCTGGCCGGCGAGCAGGCGGGCGATCTCGCCGAACTCATTGCGCTGGGGCAGCAGGCCGGCGATGGGGGTGGGCAGGCGGGTTTCCAGGCTGCGGGTCACCAGCGCGAGGGGGCGCAACACCGTCAAGGCCACGCCGGCGCCCAGCAGCACGAGGGCGGCCAATGCCGCGAACCCTACGACGAGGATCTGCCGGTCGTAGATGTGCTGGGCCTCGTGGATCATATCGAAATTGAAGCGGGCCGTGAGGTGGATGAGGGGGCGCCCGTCGACGCCGTTGAGGACTCGGTGGTAGGGCTGGCCGGGAGCGTGGGCCTCCTCCGCATGCAACGACAGCTGTCCGCCGATGAGGGTGTTGAGCTGGGAGCGCCAGGCGTCGTCCCACTCCTTGCCGAGCAGGAGGTAGCCGCGCACGGGCGTCTCATGCCGCCAGAAGTTGGCGTCCTGGATGGCGGCGCCGAAGATTTCCCACAGCCGGCCATCGATCAGGGTGAAATAGCGGAAGGTGTAGCGGCGGTCGATGGCGCGGCGCAGCGCGTCGGCGTCGGTGAAGGGCACGGCCGGCCGCGTGTAGTCCTTGTCGATCGTGTGCACCAGCTTCAGGCCGGGATCGAGGATCCACACGGCGTCGCCGCCGGTGGGAATGCCGACGATGTTGTCCACGTTGGTCGAAGCCCACTTCTCGTCGGGTTTGTCCATGAACTTCACCATGTCCTCCCACCAGGCGTAGCTGGAAACCAGCGCCTCGAGACCGCGGCCCTGCAGATTGATGGCGACCTCCATGCGCTGGCCGCGTTCGCGGGTCAGGTCATCCAGCAGGCGGTCAATCTGGTGGCGGGATTGCCGGTGGGTGAACCAGACGAGCACCGCAAATCCCGCGCAGATCAGCAGGACGGCGAGGCCGAGGCGGGTGAACAGGTTCATCGGTGGCGCGCGGACACTACGGGCGCCCGGCGGGCGGTCAACGCGCCTTCGCGCGGGAGGGGCAGGTTCGGGGCGTGGCCTCAACCGCCCGCGACCGGGTTGCTGATTTTGCCGATGCCCTCGATCTCGACCTCGATCCGGTCGCCGGGCTTCAGCCAGACCGGCGGCTGGCGGGCAAAGCCGACGCCCTCGGGCGTGCCGGTGAGGATGAGCGTGCCGGCGGGCAGGGTCTTGTCGGCGCTCAGGAATTCGATGATCGCGGGCACATCGAAGATCATGTCGCTGGTGTTCGAATCCTGCATGACGGAGCCGTTGAGGATGGAGCGGATGCGCAGGGCGTTGGGGTTCGGCAGTTCGTCGGGCGTGACCAGCACGGGGCCGAGCGGGCAGAAGGTGTCGAAGCTCTTGGCGTGGTTCCACTGGCCGCCGCCGAAATCGCGCTGCCAATCGCGCGCACTGACATCGTTGGCGCAGGTGTAGCCGAGGACATGGTCGAGGGCGCGGGCGCGCGGGACGTTGCGCGCGGGTTTCTTCAGGACGAGGGCCAGCTCGGCCTCGTAGTCCACCTTGGTGCTCGGCTGGAGCTGCGGGAGGCGGATGGGGTCGCCGGGGTGCTGCACGGCACCGGGCAGTTTCATGAACCACAACGGGCGCTCGGGCGGGGGTTTGCCGCCCTCGGCGGCGTGCTTCGCGTAGTTGAGGCCGATGCAGATGATCGCGGTCGGCGCGACCGGCGCGAGGAGCTTGCCCGGAGTAACAGCCCGATCGGTCACGCGCCACTCGCCGAAGAGATCGCCCTCGATCGCGCGGGCGGTGCCGCCGGGTTGGAGCGCGGCGTGGGCCGGACCGGCCGGGGTGAGCTGGCGGATGATTTTCACATTCACTTTTTGCCGGCGCCGTGGTCGGGGCGCAAAACAAAAGCCTGTGCGAAAGGCGCCGGCCCGCACACGGCTTGCCTTTCCATTCGCGGCTCGCTCACTCGGCGGGCGATGGCCCCGCCCCGCCGCAAGAACATCCACCGTCCGGTCGTGCCCCCGCCTATGACCATCTATGTCCGTCGCGGCCACCACCGCGTTCTGGCGGAGGAAGTCGCGGCGCTGAAGCTGAAGCGCGCGGCGCTCGTGGAGGACAAGATGGAGGCGCACAGCCAGGGGGACCTGCGCGAGAACTTCGGTTTCAAGGCGGCCAAGGACGCGATCCGCGCCGTCGACCGCAAGATGGACGAATTGGAGCGCTTCTCGCGCCGCAACACCTTCGTCGAGGTCGATCCGGCCGCATGGCTGACCAAGCCGACCGACTTCGTGCAGCTCGGGCACATCATCCGGGTCGAGAAGGAAGACGCGGTCCCGAAGCGGAGGCATCGTTTCATTTTTCTCGTCGCGACCTGCGGTGAGACGGCGACCGATCCGGAGAGCGGCATCGAGTGCCTGCCGCACAACTCACCGCTCGCGGCAGCTTTGCTCGGGCTGAAGGCGAACACACCCGCCCAAGTTCAGCTGCCCGCCGGCCGGGCGATACTGACGGTGCTTTCGATCCGCAACCCGACCCAGGCCGAACTCGACCGCCTCCTCGCGCCGATCAAGACGCGGGAGATCCAGGGCGAGGGGTAGGAGTCGGGTCGCTGGCGCTCCCCGCTACGATTGGAATTTGAGTTCATCGTGAGGGGTAGCGGCGAGCGCGGAGCGAGCCGACCTTACGAAGCGTTTTTCTGCACGAGGTAGTTATACACCCGCCAGAAACGCAGCCAATAGTCTTCGGTTCGCGGATCTAGCTCGGGATAACCGGCAACGCAGCAACCGGCGTAGGCGTAGTCCTGCCACCGCGCGGTCAGGCCGGCGCGCACAGGATTCTCCAAAATGTAGTGCGCCACGATGCGGAAGGCCTCGTGCTCGCGCTCGCTTTCGCGCAGGACGTGGTCATGGGCCTGCTTTTGCCAGACTGCCGGCGCAAGGCGAGGGGCGAGGTGTTGGCGCAAAAACTCGATTGCGAGGCGTTGGTCGGACTTGGCGGAGAGTCCGACCGCAAGCAGATGAATGTGATCCGGCATCAGCACGTAGGCCGGCGCCGCGAGTGGGCAGCGAGCGCAGGTGTGGAGCAGCAGGCGTTGCCACGCGTGGTGGAAATCGGGCGAGAGCCAGCCGGTCGCACGGTGCTCGAGTGTGAGCGTCCAGTGGACGAATGCGTGGCCGCGATAGTATTCGCGGGCGAGGCGTGGAAGGTGGCCCTTGACGGGTCGCTGGCGCTCCCCGCTACGGGGCGGCGATGGGTGGGGCTGCTGGCGGTCCCCGCTACTGTCGACCTCGGAGCGCATGCTGGAAATCGTAGCGGCGAGCGCGGAGCGAGCCGACGGGTTACGCGGTCGGAGCGGCGGGCTGTTGCGAATATGCTTCCATCCCCACGCAGGAGCACACGAGGTTGCGGTCGCCGTAGACGTTGTCGATGCGGCCGACGGCGGGCCAGAACTTCGAGGCGCGCGTCCACTTGTCGGGGAACGCGGCGGTCTCGCGCGCATACGGACGGTTCCACTCCGTCGCGGTGACGACCGCGGCGGTGTGCGGGGCGTGCTTGAGCGGGTTGTTGAGTTTGTCGCTCTCGCCGCTGGCGACGGCGGCCATCTCGCCATGGATCGAGATGAGCACGTCGCAGAAGCGGTCGAGCTCGGCCTTGGTCTCGCTCTCGGTGGGCTCGATCATGAGCGTGCCGGGGACGGGGAACGACATCGTGGGCGCGTGGTAGCCGTAGTCCATCAGGCGCTTGGCGACATCCTCGACCTCGAGGCCGTGCTTTTTCCACGGGCGGAATTCGAGGATGCACTCGTGGGCGACGAGGCCGCCCGTGCCCTTGTAGAGGACGGGGAAGAATTTCTCGAGGCGCTTGGCGACGTAGTTGGCGTTGAGGATGGCGAACTTCGTGGCGCGCGTGAGGCCGTCGGGGCCCATCATGCGGATATACATCCACGAGATGACGAGGATACTGGCGCTGCCCCACGGGGCGGAGGAGACCGCGCCCATGTGATGACCGCCGGTGTCGCGGTGGAGCGGCACGACGGGGTGGCTGGGCAGGAACTCCACGAGATGTTTCGCGACGCCGATGGGGCCCATGCCGGGGCCGCCGCCGCCGTGCGGGATGCAGAAGGTCTTGTGCAGGTT
>CAZRNE010000006.1:0-31911 GCA_964601365.1 uncultured Opitutaceae bacterium
GACAACTGACCGAGTGGATTGCGGCCCATCAGGACGGGGACGAGTTTTTCATCGTCCCCTCCCGCTACGGTTCCGTGGCCATGAGGTCCGGAACGGATGTCGCGCTCGCAGGCGACCTCACCGAAACCCTTGTCTTGGCCGATCGCTATCCTCATGCGCATGTATTGGTCTCGTTAAGTGAAGCCGCCTCACTTCTTAGGCTTAGGCCCAGTCATTGGTGCGTTGATTCCAGGTTTGAGTGGTTCGGGGCGGATTACGTCCTGTTGCGTCAATCACACTGGATGCAGGGCGGCACGCCTCTGGGCGAGTATCTCACCTCGACAAGGTGAGCGGACTTTCCGCTTGCGGCGCCGCCCGCGCCGCCAACCGTGGGTGCGACCATGATCGCTCCAGAGACCTTTTCGCACCTCGAGAACATCAAGAAGCGCGCCGGCTACTTGTGGAGGTTTCTTTGACGTCGAACAAAAGCAGCGCGAAATCGAGGCGATGGAGGCGCAGATGGGCGCGCCCGATTTCTGGAACAACAACGACCGCGCCCAGAAGCACATCGCCAGGCTCAACGGCCTGAAGCGCGCCATCGGCGGCCTCGTCGCCTTCCACAAGAAGCTCGATGACGCCGCCGTCATGGTTGCGCTCGTCGAGTCCGCCGGCCCCGGGGAGAAGGAGGCCTACGCCGCCGAGCTTGATGCCAGCGTGTCGGCCATGGTCGCCGAGCTCGACCAGCTGGAGATCTCCTCGTTCCTCACCGGGCAGTTCGACCGCAACAACGCCATCCTCAGCATCCAGTCCGGCGCCGGCGGCACCGAGTCGAACGACTGGTGCGACATGCTCTTCCGCATGTATTCCCGCTGGGCCGAGCGCCGCGGCTTCACCATGGAGGTGCAGGACGTGCAGGCCGGCGACCAGGCCGGCATCACCAAGGCCACCATGCTCCTCAAGGGCGAGAACGCCTACGGCTACGCCAAGGCCGAGCGCGGCGTGCATCGCCTCGTCCGCATCAGCCCCTTCGACGCCAACAAGCGCCGCCACACCTCCTTCTGCGCCGTCGACGTCATCGCCGAGATCAACGAGGACATCAACATCGAGATCCCCGACAGCGAGATCCGGGTCGACGTCTACCGCTCCTCCGGCAAGGGCGGCCAGGGCGTCAACACCACCGACTCCGCCGTGCGCCTCACGCACATCCCCACCGGCATCGTGGTCGTGTGCCAGAACGAGCGCTCGCAGATCAAGAACCGCGCCAGCGCCCTGAGCGTGCTCAAGGCCCGCCTCTACGAGAAGCGCCTCGACGAGCAACGCTCCGAGATGGAGAAATTCTACGGCGAGAAGGGCGAGATCGGGTGGGGCAGCCAGATCCGCAGCTATGTCCTCCAGCCCTACCAGATGGTGAAGGATCTCCGCACCGGCGTGTCGACTTCCGACACCCAGGGCGTGCTCGACGGCGACCTCGACCGTTTCATTTACGGCTGGTTGCGCGCCGGTTGTCCGCGTCACCGCAACAAGGACATCAAGGTCGACGACGAATAGCCCGCCCATGTCCGACCTGTCCCATCGCGAGATCCGTGCCGCCCTCGACGCGCAGCCGCTCTTCGAGGCCAAGACCTGGCAGCTCTCGCCCCGCGCCTGGCCGCTGACCAAGGCGCAACTGGACGAACTCGAGGCCATCGGCACCGCCTGCCTCGAGTTCCACCAGGCGATGGAGACACTATACCTCCGCTCGGCGCAGGGGAAGAACCTCCTCCGCAACAAGCCCCTGCTCGCGCCTTGGATCGCGGACTACCTCGACCGGGGCAAACCGCCCGGTCTGGTCGCGCATGCCCGCCACGCGAAGAACCGCGGCGCGTTTCCCACGGTGCTGCGGCCCGACCTGCTGCTGACCGATGACGGCTTCGCGCTCACCGAGCTTGACTCCGTGCCCGGTGGCATCGGCCTGACGGCCTTCCTCAACCGGCTCTATGGCGGCCAGGCGGACATCCTCGGTTCCGGCGATGCCATGGCGGAGAATTTCTACCAATCACTCGCGGCCCTGCGTCCTTCCACCCGCAATCCCCTGATCGCCATCCTCGTGAGCGACGAGGCCGGCACCTACCGCCCCGAGATGCAATGGATCGCCGCCGAGCAACAGCGCCTCGGCCGCCGCGTTTACTGCCTGCAGCCCGGCGACGTCTTCCCCCTCGGCGGCGAACTGTTCTTCGACATCGACGGCACCCCGGAGAAGATCGACATCATCTACCGCTTCTTCGAGCTCTTCGACTGGGCCAACATCCGCACCGCGCCCCACATCCTCGAGGCGTGGGAGGCCGGGGCCGTGGCCATCGCGCCGCCGATGCGGCATTTCCAGGAGGAGAAGCTCGGCCTCGCGCTCTTCCACCACCACCTGCTCCGCGAATTCTGGACCGAGATCCTGCCGCGCCGCAGCCTCGAGCTGCTGCGCCGCCTCATCCCGCAGTCGTGGGTCATGGATCCCGCGCCCCTGCCGCCCGGCGCCGTGCTCGACGGCCCGCGGGTGGGCGGCCGGATGCTGAACGACTGGCGCGAACTCACCGCCGCCTCCCAGAAGGAGCGCGACCTCATCATCAAGATCTCCGGTTTCCACGAGACCGCCTGGGGCGCCCGCAGCGTCGTGCTGGGCAGCGATTGCTCGCGCGAGGAATGGCAGTCCGGCGTCGAGCAGGCGCTCATGCTGGCCCCCGCCAATCTCCACGTCCTCCAGGAATACAAAAAGCCCCGGCGCGTCTCGCATCCGGTTTTCCAACCGGCCGCCGAAGGCGCGACGCCCTCCGCGCGCGCCGTCGAGGGCCGCCTCCGCCTCTGTCCGTATTACTTCGTGGTCGGCGGCCAGGCGCGGCTCTCCGGCGCGCTCGCCACCTTCTGCCCGCCCGACAAGAAGATCATCCATGGCATGGAGGATGCAGCCTTGCTGCCCTGCGAAAAACAACTAGACGGAGGCGCATGATTCTCCGCCGGATCGCCCCGCTGTTGCTCGCCACCGCGCTGCTGTCGTTTCCCGCGGCGCGCGCGCAGAACAGCGGCCCGGTCGACCTCGCGGCGACGAAGGCGCGGGCCGAGCAGGGCGATGTCGAGGCGGCGAACCTGCTCGGCAACCTCTACACCAACGCCCAGGGCGTTCCGCGCGACTATGCCGAGGCCTTCAAGTGGTATCGGCTGGCGGCCGACAAGGGCTTCGCCCCCGCGCAGTTCAACCTCGGCCTCGCCCATGAGCTCGGACGCGGGGTGGCGCAGGACGAGTCAAAGGCCTTTCACTACTACCAGCTGGCGGCCAACCAGGGATTCCCCGCCGCCCTCTTCAACGTCGGCAACATGTATGCCACCGGACGCGGGGTGAAGCAGGACCTCTTTGAGGCCAATCTCTGGTTCAAGCAGGCGGCCGACAAGGGTGTCGTCGAGGCGCAGTTCAACCTCGGCCTCGCCTACGAGGAGGGACGCGGCGTCAAGAAGGACGAGGCCCAGGCGGTCCGGTGGTATCGGCAGGCGGCGGAGCGCGGCTTCGCCCGCGCCCAATACAACCTCGGCCTCCTGCTCGAGGACGGCCGCGGCGCCGAGAAAAACCCCGCAGCCGCCGCGACACTCTATCAGCAGGCGGCGCTGGCCGGCCATGCGCCGGCGATGAACAACCTCGGCCTGATGTATTCCCAGGGCCGCGGCGGCTTGGCGGCCGACCCCGTGCTCGCCTACGCCTGGCTCACCCTGGCCGTCGAGAACGGCGTCTCACCCACCGCGCGTGATTTTGTCGGCGAGGATCTGACCCCCGAGCAGCGCAGCAACGGCGGCCAGCTGGCCCTCGAACTCAAGCGCCGCATCGCGCGCAACCTGGCCCCCGCCGCGCCGGGACCTGCGGCCCGCCCCGCCCCGCCGAATGAAGGCGCCAACCGCGCGCTGGCCGACGCCCTCGCGGAGGCGCGGGCGGCCAACGCGACTTTTGCCGAGACGAACCAGCGCCTCGAGGTCGAGAAAGCCCAACTCGAGCAGAAACTGGCAAAGGAGACCTCCGAATCCCGCACGCTCATCGAGAACCTCCGCCGCCAGGCCGAACGGTTGCAGGCCCAGATCCAGCAGATGCAGGGCGACAAAACCGCCGCCGAGCAAAGCGCCGCCGCACTCGGCGCGCAGTTGCGCGATGCGCAGGCGGAACTCACCCGGGCCCGCGAGTCCGCCGCCGCCCGGCCCGCCGACAACGCCGAATTGACCAAAGCCCGGGAAGCCGCCCGCCAATCCGCCGCCGACCGGGCGGAGGCGTTGCGCGAAGCCGAGACCTTGCGCAACCAGTTGCAGGCCGCGAAGGACAACGCGGGGCAGGAGACCGCCGCGCTCAACCGGCGACTGGCCGGGCTCCAAGACGAGGTCAACCGCCTGCGCACCGCGGAGTCCAAGGCGTCCACCGGGGAGGCCGCCAAGTTGCAGACCCGCCTGGCCGAATTGCAGCAGGCCAATGAGAGGTTGGAAAAGGAACTCCAGATCGCCCGCAGCCAACCGCCTGCGCTCTCGGCCGGCGGAAGAGACGCCCAGACCGAGACCGAGAAGGACAACATCATCCGCAATCTCCAGCGCGACAACCAGCGCCTCAACGACGACGTCAAGCGCTCCACCCGCGAGTTGCTCGCCCTCAACCAGCAGTTGCGCGCCGCCACGCGCGGGCGCGCTCCGACAACCGACTCCGCTTCTGCCGGCACTGCCGACCCTGCCAAGGAGCTGGCCGAACTGCAGACGGAGTATTCGAAGCTGAAGGACCGCGCCGACGAGGCCCAGTCGCAGGTGCGCCGACTGGAGCAGGAATTGCAGGCCGCACGGACGGCGTCGTCCGAGCAGGAGCAGGCGCAATCGCAGCTCGCCGCACTCCGCCGCGAACTCGCCGATGTCCGCGCCGAGCGCGAGCAGCTGGCCACGCGGCTGGCGACGGTCGAGCAGCGCGCGCAATCCCTCGAGTCCGACCTCGCCAATGCCCGGAAATCCGCCACCCCGGCCGTGGACGTTGCGGCCCTGCAACGGCAGCTCGCCGAGGCCGGCGACCGGATCGGCTCACTTCGCGCCGAGTTGGACAAGGTCCAGATCGAGAATGCCGGCCTCGCCGCCCAGGTGGAGAGCGCCAAGGAGGACGTGACCATCATCCGCGGCCGGCTGAATGACGCGCAAACCGCGGCCAACGCCGCCGAGGGCTTGCGCCGGCAAATCGCCGAGCTGAATTCGGCGCTCGAGCAGCGCGGCCGTGAACTGGCCGAAGCCCGCCAGGCGGCGGCCGCGAAGCCCGCAGTAGACCCCGACGAAATCGAGCGCCTGCGCGCCCAGATCGCGCGCCTGCAGCGCGAAAAGTCGGAGCTGGAAACAGCGGCCAGCGACAAGGTCTCGGCGCGTGAGCTGCGCGCCGCGCTGGCGCAGGTGGAGGAACTCAAGACCCGGCTTTCCGAGGCCAGCGCCGAGAGCGAGAGGCTGACGCGCGCCGCGGCCGGGCTGACCCTGGATAACGAGAAATTGCGCCGGGATCTGGAGGAAGCCGGCAAGGCCATGGCCGCGAAACCCGCGGTGGATCCGGCTGAAATCGAGCGCCTGCGCACCGAGAACCAAAGCCTGCGGGCCGCCGTGGATGAAGCGGTCGGCCTGCGCAACCAGGTCGAGCGGCTCCAACGCGAGAAATCTGAGTTGGAGGCGGCAGCAGGCGACAAGGTCCCGTCGCGCGAATTGCGCGCCGCGCTGGCGCAGGTGGAGGAACTCAAGACCCGGCTTTCCGAGGCCAGCGCTGAGAGCGAGCGACAGAGCCGCGCCGCGGCCGAGCTGACCATCTCCAACGAGAAGCTGCGCCGGGACTTGGAGGATGCCCGCACGCCGCGTGTTTCCGCCAGCCCGGCCGCCGACCGCCGCGAGTTGGAGGCGGCCCGGGCCCAGATCGAGGACCTGCAGGGTCAGATCGCGCGGTTGCAGGCCGCGGCCGCCACTTCCTCCGAGTCGCCGAAGTTGAAGGCGGATCTGGCCGAGGCCACGCAGGCCGCCGAGCGTAGCGCCGCCACCATCGCCGAGCTGACCGCCGTCAACGAAAGCCTGCAGAAGGATCTCGCCAATGCGCAGAAGAGCCTCGCTGCTGCGCTGGCCGCGCAAAGCCAGGCCGTGGACGCCGCCAAGGGCGAGGCCTACCAGCTGGAGATCCAGACCCTCACCAACCGGGTGAAGCAGCTGGAAGGCGCGTTGGAGGAGGGCCAGGCCGGCGCGGCCAAGGAGATCGCCTCGCTCGCGGCCCAGCTCGCCAAGACGCGCGAGACCAACCGTGCCCTGGTCGAGGCCAACCGGGCGCTCATGCAGAGCAAGGAGGCGGAGAAATCCGTTGAGGCCGATGAACTCGCCGTGGCGCAGCAAAAGCTGCGGGAGGCCACGGCCGCCGTCACTGCGGCCAACGAGGCCAACCAAAAACTTTCGGCGGACCTGGCCGCGGCGAAGCAGGAATTGGAGCAGGCGCAGTCGCTCGCCGCCGGCAGCACCGCCCTGGCCGAGGAAAACCGCGCCATCCGCGCGCGCCTGGCCGAGTTTGAGCGCGCGGCCGAGGCGACAAGCTCCTCGGTCGCCGAACTGACCGGAACCAACGTCAAGCTGGAGCAGGAACTGGCCGACCTGCGTCAGCGCGTGGACCGGCTGCAGACCGAGAACAACCGCCTGACACAGGATCTGCGCGGGGCGACCCAGACGGCCAACGCCGCCGGTGCGCAGCTCGCCGCGCTGCGCCGGGATGTGGAGAACGCCCGCGCCGCCAACGCCACGCTGGTCGAGAGCACGGCGGCGCAGGAGCGCGAGCGCACCGCGCTCATCGCCCAGTTGCGCGAGGACAACCGCGCGCTAACGGTGCGGCTCAACCAGGCGCAGGGCGTGCTCGACCAGATCGCCTCGGCGGCCCGGCTCGGCACGCCGGCCGCGGCCATCGCCGGGGGCAATGCCGCAGTCCAGGCGCGCCCGACCACGGTGGTCCCCACGCCCGTCGAGGCTGCGCCTCGCATCCATGTCGTGGCCGAGGGCGATTCACTCTCGCGCATCAGCCTGCGTTACTACGGCACGGCCGCACGCTGGCAGGAGATTTTCGAGGCCAACCGCGACGTGTTGCAGGGCGCCAACGCCTTGCGCGTCGGCCAGCAATTGCGGATACCGTAAACGACAAAGCCCGCGCCTGAGGGCGCGGGCCAGTCGCTATGGCCAAGTTGGGAGGATGGTCAGGCCACGGCGGCGCGCAGGGTCGGCGTGGGGGCGGCCTTGTGCGCCAGCAGATGCTGGAAGAAGGAGTCGCGCCGCGCGCGGGCGGTTTCGACGTCCTTGGTGCCGAGGGAGCGGCGGATGCGCTCCTTGGTGAACGGCGTGGGATAGACCGTGTAGTGGAGGAACCACGTTCCGTTGTTGTTCCAGAGGTGGTGGTTCGGGTTGTCCGGGCGGAACCGGAGCGAGGGCAGGGTGATGATGTTGGACATGATGCGTGAGCGGTTGAGTTTTTGGTTCGATCGTTCGCGCACCAGGGATTGGTCCAAAAACGAAGCCGGCCTGAGGGCATCAGGCCGGCTTGCGGTTTCGGAGGAGTTTTTTGTTCGAGGGTTTGACCCCTCGCACATCCGGGTGACTTGCGTCACTCGAAACCACCGTGATCACTCCTAGACCCGGTTGGCAGAACCTCCGGATTGCTCCGTCGATCCTTTCCTGATGCGGGTCCGAAACTGCAAATCACGCGGGGCGGGGCCAGCCTAATCTTCGGCTTCTTTGTCATAAGGAACCGCCGGTCTAGGCCGTTTTGTCGTAAGTGCCGTAGCGGGCGATCTTAGCCCGCACGCGTTCCATCTCGTCGTCGGGCAGGATCACGGGGTCGCCGGCCTGCAGCGCGCGCCAATACATGGCGGCCAGGGTCTCGGCCTCGATGGTCAGCGCGAAGGCCTTTTCCAAAGTCGGTCCGGTGACGATGAGGCCATGGTTGCCGATGAGCGCGGCGGAGCGGCCCTCGAGTGCCCGCAGGATGTGGTCGGAAAGCTCCTGCGTGCCATAGGTGGCGTAGTCGGAGCAGCGGATGTTGTTTCCGCCGAAAAGGGCGACGAGGTAGTGGAAGGCCGGGATGTCGCGGCGCAGGCAGGCGAGGGTGGTGGAAAACATGCTGTGCGTGTGCACGATGGCGCCGACCTCAGGCCGCGCGCGCAGGATGTCGCAATGGAAGCGCCACTCGCTCGACGGGGCGCGGCGGCCGTGCGGTGTGCCGTCGGCGTCCAGACGGACGATGTCGGCCGGCTTCATGCGGTCGTAGGGCAATGCGGTGGGCGTGAGCAACAGACCGCCCGGCACGCGCACGCTGACGTTGCCCGACGTGCCCTGGTTGAGGCCGCGGCGGTCGAGTTCGAGGCAGGTGGCGATGATCTGCCGGCGGAGCGCAAGGTCACGGGGTCGGGCGGGGCGTTTCATGAAGAGCGGTCGGGGAAAAGCTGCTGCAGGCCTGCGGCCGTGGCGGGGCACAGGCCGCGTTCGGTTATCAAGCCGGTGACAAGCCGGGCGGGTGTGACATCGAAGCCGGGATTGCGGGCAGGGCTGCCGGCAGGGGTCACGGCAATGGTGGTAATCGAGCCGTCTTCGCTCCGGCCCGTCAGGTGGGTGACCTCATGGGGTGCGCGTTCCTCGATGGGGATTTCGCGGAGGCCGTCGCGCAGGCTGAAGTCGATCGAGGGCGAGGGGGTGGCGACGTAGAAGGGGATGCCGTTGTCCCGCGCCGCGAGGGCCTTCAGGTAGGTGCCGATCTTGTTGCAGACATCGCCCTGCGCGGTGACCCGGTCGGTGCCGACGAGCACGAGGTCCACCTCGCCGTGCTGCATGTAATGGCCGCCGGCGTTGTCCACGATGACGGTGTGCGGCACGCCATGGTTGCCCAGTTCCCAGGCCGTGAGGCTCGCGCCTTGGTTGCGCGGGCGGGTCTCGTCCACCCAGACATGCAGCTTGAGCCCGGCGTCGTGCGCGAGATAGATGGGCGCGGTGGCCGTGCCCCAGTCCACGGTGGCCAGCCAGCCGGCGTTGCAATGGGTGAGAATGTTGAGCGGTGCACCGGCGGATTTCCGCGCGGCGAGCGAGCGCAGCAGGGGCAGGCCGGCCTCGCCGATGGCGCGGTTGATGGCGACATCCTCGTCGCAGATCTCCGTGGCGAGCCGCCGCGCGGCCCCGGCCCTTTCCGGCGGAGGCAGGGGTCCCAATGCCCGTTTAACGCGGTCGAGCGCCCAGCGGAGGTTCACCGCGGTGGGGCGCGTGGCGAGAAGCTCGGTGCAGGTCCGCTCGAGGACTGGGTCGGAGGCATCTTCGCGCATCGCCAGCCAGACGCCCCAGGCGGCGGTGGCCCCGATGAGCGGGGCGCCGCGGACCTGCATCGAGCGGATGGCCTGGGCCGCATCAGCGGCTGTGCGGAGACGCAGGGTGGAGAACTCGTGCGGCAGGCGGGTCTGGTCGATGATGCCGACCGACGTGCCGTCTGCCTCCGGCCAGATCGTGCGCCAGGACTGGCCGGAGATCTTCACTTGGTGATGCCGGCCCCGGCCGCGACCTCCTCGGCCGCGGTGGACCGCTCGAGCTTGGCCGCCACCACAAACGTCGTCAGCGAAGCCGCGAGGGAATAGAGATACGGAGCACTCCAGTCCGTGAAAAAGGTGCCGTGGATCCAGGTGACAAGGCCGACGGCAAGCGTGGCCAGACCGGCGCGCGGCCCGCCGAAATTGCCGGCGTAGAGCCCGAAGACGAGGAGCGCGAAGATGCCGGCGCTGCCGACGCCGTTGGCGTGCTGCACCAGCTCGAAGATGGAATCGGCGCTCATGGCGAACAGCGCCGACACCAGCCCCAGCAGCACCACTCCGCCGCGGGCGAGCAGCAAGCGCTGCCGGTCGCCGAGGTCGGGTCGGAACGAAACGATGAAGTTGTGCGATGCGAGCGAGCTGGCCGCGAGCAGGGCGGAGTCCACGGTGGAGAGGATGGCCGAGACGAGCGCGCCGGCAAAGAGCATGAAGAGGAAGGGTGGCAGGTATTTCTGCGCCAGGGCCGGCAGGAAGGTTTCTGGGTCCGCGAGCCCGGGCAGCAGGGTCGGTCCGAGCAGGCCGAGCAGCGCGGGAATCAGGCCGACTGCCAGGTAGAGCATGCCGCCGTAGGTGGCCGCCTTCGCCGCCACGTCGGGCGAGCGCGCGCCGAGTATCCGCGCCGCCAGCTCCTGGGCGACGAGGGAGCCGATGATGATGTTCAGCCACAGGTCGGCCTTCTGCCAGACCGAGGCCTCGCCGCCGAAGAGATTGAAGCGCGCGGGCTCGACGGACTGCCAGGCCGCGGCGAGGTTGATGGCGGGATTCATCCCGAGGCTCAGCAACAGCAGACCCAGGCCGATGATGATGGCGATGCCTTGGATGAGGTCGGTCATCACGTCGGCCAGCAGGCCGCCGGAACAGGTGTAGATGATGACCACGACGGTGGCGATGAGCATGCCGGTGGTCAGGTCGACCCCGCCGGCCGAGTGCAGCACGATGCCGAAGGCGCGGATCTGGGCCGCGGCCCAGAGCACGGAAGTGGGGATCATGATGAGCGAGGCGAAGCGCTCGGTGTTCTGCCCGAAACGCTGGCGGAAAAGGTCGGCCAGCGTGGTCAGGCCGCGGCTCCAGAGCGGCCGGGCGATGAACCAGCCGACCAGCAGCAGCACGAGGGTGTAGCCGAAGGGATCGCTTACGCCGCCCGCAAAGCCTTCCGCGTAGAACTTGCCGGCGGCCCCGACGCAGGTTTCCGCGCCGAACCAGGTCGCGAACATCGAGAAGAGCGCCAGCCCCAGCCCGATCCTCCTTCCCGCCACCAGGTAGTCCGATTCCGATTGGATCCGCCGGGAGACCACGACGCCGACCACGAGCTGCAGGACGACGTAGAACAGGATTCCCAGCAAAATCAGATTCATCCGCCGTGTTTCTTTAGTGCGCCACCGAGGATGTCAACGTCCCGTCCCGGCGTGGAGAACCGGCTTGAGACGCCGGCCGCGTTGTGGAGAATCCCGGCGTGCGCCCGGGATCCGCCCTTTTGATTCTGTCAGTCCTTTTTTGCGGCGGCGCGCTGTCGGTGGGCCAGACCCCGACTGCCGCCAACGAGATCCCGATCGAGCTGCCGGTCTACACCGTCATGGAGCTGCCGGACCTGCCTCCGCCGGAGCAGTGGTTCCATGCGCAGATCGAGGGCTTCGAGGTTCTGGCCAACGGCACGGAGCCGGCGGTGCGGGATCAATTGCGGCAGTTCCAGCGTTTCCGGCAGGCCCTCGACCTCGTATGGCCCGGGGTCAGCCGGCCGCCCGTGCCGCCCGCGTTGCTCGTGCTGTGCGGTGCCAACCGCCAGTTCGACCAGTTCCTCCCGGCGGAGGAACGCGCTGCCGAGCGCGTCATTTCAAGCTTCTCCCTCCGCGGCCGGGAACTTTCCGCGTTGGCGATCGACCTGCAGAAAAAGGACCTCTTCGGAGTCGGCACCGTCGATGTCGCCGCCGATCTGACTGCCGACGGCGCCGTCTCCGCCGCCGAGGGCACAACCAACGACGCCTCCGGTGGCGGCACGGCGACTTCGTTCCAGGTCGATTCCTACCGGCAGCTTTACCGGGAATACGTGAAGTTCGTGCTTGCCGCCGCTGAACCGCGCGCACCGGTGTGGTTTGAGGAGGGTCTGGCCCAGCTGCTTGTCGCGATGGAAATCACCGAGACGTCGATCACGGTCGGGAAGATCGAGGATCCCAACATCGAGGGTGCCGGCATGAGCGATGGGGATTTCAATTCCGCGCTGAAGGACCGGGCCCTGCTCGGCATGGGCGAGATGTTCGGGGTGGAGCGCGATTCCCCGGTTGCGCGCCACACCATCGGCAGCCCCTGGGCCAAGCAATGCTACGCGTTTGTGCACTGGGGACTCTACGGCAACAACGGGAGGAACCAGAAGGCCTTCATCACGTTCCTCGTCCGCGCCAGCCGCGAGGCGCCCACGGAAGACATGTTCCGGGCCTGCTTCGGCAAGGGCTACGGCGAGATGCTGCTCGAGCTCCGCACCCACGCGGAGTGGACACGTTCCAAGACGGCGGGGTTGCGCGCCGGTCGCGGGGAGAGGATTCCCGAACCGGCCCCCGTCGAGCTGCGACCGGCCACAGAGGCCGAGGTTGGCCGGATCAAGGGCGAGCTCATGCTGGCTGCGGGCCTACCCGCGGAAGCACGCCGGGCGATGGCCATCCCCTACATGCGCGGGGAACGCGACCCCGAACTGTTGGCGCTGATCGGCACCTACGAGGCGCAACGCGGCGATGCGGGCAAGGCGCGCAAATTCCTCGAGGCGGCGGTGCGCGGCCAGACCGTCCGTCCGCGCGCCTACGTCGAGCTGGCCCGGTTCCGGTTGGAGGAGGAGCGTGCAAAGCTCCGGGCCGGTGAGAAGTTCGGTGCGGCGCAGGCCTCGGGCGTGCTGGGCCTGCTCTATGAGGCCCGCAAACTCCCGCCGGCCCTGCAGGACACCTATGCGTTGATGTCCGCCGTGTGGGAAAACTGCCGGGTCGCACCGTCCCCGGCGCATGTGGACGCAGTGGAGGAGGGGCTGAGGTTCTTTCCGCAGGATGCCGGGCTCCTCTATGCGACGGCCGCGTTGCGCAAGCGCACCGGGTCGATTCCCGCGGCCCGCGCCCTGATCGAGCGCGCGTTGTCCCTGCCGTTGGATGCGGCGACGCAGGAGCGGTTCCGGGCCCTCGCCGCCTCGCTGCCTGCACCGTCCTGACCGGGCACTGGCCGCTTGCCAGCGGAGGCCGGCGGCGGCGTAATCGCGCCGTGCTTTTCCTCAACAAGCTCCTGCCCGTCTTCGTGCTGCCGGTCGGCCTCGTGATCGTGCTGCTGCTGCTCGTGGCGTGGAAGAAGTGGCGCTGGCTCGCGCTGATGGCGGCAATGGCGCTGTATCTGGCCTCGATCCCCGCAGTGGGCGGACGACTGCTCAACCGACTGGAGACTGTGCATCCGCGCCTGAAGGTGGACGATGCTCCCTCGGCCGATGCAGTGCTGGTGCTCGGCGGCACGATGGGCTCGCCCGCCCCCGCGGGCTACCAACCGAACTGGAGCGACGCCGTCGACCGCTTTGAGGGCGGCCTCGCGCTCGTGCAGGCAGGCAAGGCGGATAGGTTGCTCTTCACCGGCGCGCCGCAGAGCTCCGACGAATCCGTCGAGTCGGAAGGTGCGGCCATGCGGAGATATGCGATCGCGCGAGGCATCGCGGCCGAGAAAATCCACGTGCTGGGCAAAGTCGGCAATACGGCCGACGAGGCGCGCGCGTTGGCGCAGTATGCGCAAACCAACGGCCTCAAACGGGTGCTGTTGGTGACATCGGCCTGGCACATGCCGCGGGCGATGCGGCAATTCCGAAAGGCGAACGTCGAGATCACGGCCTTTCCCGTGGACTACCGCTACGAACCCCACCGCGCGCGGCCCTACATGGATTATCTGCCGGGGGCAGACGGCCTGAAATTGACCGAGCTGGCCCTGCGCGAGACCTACGGCATCGCCTTCTACGCCCTGACCGGGCGTTGAGGCCGCCGCCGCGGTTTCGGCGCGACGACGAACGGCTCGTAGAGCGCGCGGTGTTTCAGCGGGAAGCGTCCGGCGATGAACACGCCTTCGTCGCGCGTCTCCTGCCGGTGCACCTGTCCGGCGGCGTGCAGCCGGCCGATGACGTCGTAGCGGGTGTGCGGCACGAGCAGCTCGGCCGCGACCGTGTCGTCGACGGCCAGCTCTTCGCAGCGGGTCAGCAATTTGCCGAGGCCTTCGCCGGTGTGCACGCTGATGAACAGAGCCTCCGGGTGCCGGGCACGCAAGTAGGCGAGCGTCTTGGCGTCGGTCGCGTCGATCTTGTTGAAGACGGTGACGATGGGCTTGTCCGCCGCGCCGAGCTCACCGAGCACCTCCATCGTGGTGGCGAAGTGGTGCTCGACGTTGGGGTTCGCGGCGTCGAGGAGGTGGATGATGAAGTCGGCGACCACCACCTCCTCGAGGGTGGCCTTGAAGGCCTCGACGAGGCGGTGCGGCAGGCGGCGGATGAAGCCGACGGTGTCGGTGACGAGCAAAGTGCGGCCGTCGGGCAGGGCGAGCTGGCGGGTGGTGGGGTCGAGCGTAGCGAAGAGCTTGTCGGCGGCCAGCACCTGCGCGCCCGTGAGCCGGTTGAGGAGCGAGGATTTGCCGGCGTTGGTGTAGCCGACGATGGCGGCGCCGGGCACGGGCTTGCGCATGCGCTTCCGGCGCTGCACCTCGCGCTGCGAGATGACGCGGGCCAGCTCAGCCTTCAGATGCGCGATGCGGTCGCGCACGATGCGGCGGTCCTGTTCGAGCTGGGTTTCACCCTCGCCGCCCATGGCGCCACGGCCGCGTTGGCGCGAAAGGTGGGTCCAGGCCCGGGTCAGGCGCGGCAGCGAATACTCCATGCGTGCCAACGCGACCTGCAGCACGGCCTCGCGCGTGTGCGCCCGGTCGGCGAAGATCTCCAGGATGACCTCCTGGCGGTCGATGACCGCGAGACCGGACTCCTCCTCCCAGTTGCGCTGCTGCGCCGGCGACAGCTCCTTGTCGAAGACGATGAGGTCGGCGCCGAGGGCCTTGGCCTCGGCGATGATCTCGGCGGTCTTGCCGGAGCCGATGAGGAACTTCGGCTGCTGGCCGGCGCGCATCACGACCAGGTTGGCGCGCACGACCTCCAGCTGGAGGTTCTCCACCAGTTCCTTCAGCTCGCCGAGCAGCTCGGCGCCTTCGCCCGCGGACATGTCGAAGGTCTGCACGCCCACGAGATAGGCGCGCGACACGGGTTTTTCGTCGGTGAGGAAGTCGGCCACCAAGAGAGAAAGATTCAGGGGCGGGGCCAAGTCAACCGGCGCGCGGAGGACAATTCGGCGCGAGGCGGGCGCGGGGTGGGCGAGAATGTCCCGCGGCCGCCGCGCAGGGCGGTGTTCCCCGGGGCGAAGCCGCTTGGAACGGCTCATGCAGGGAAATCCGGGCTATGTCCATGGATCCGCAGAAACTCACCGTCATGTCCCGTCAGGCCGTGCAGGAGGCCCAGAATGAGGCGCGCCGCCGCGCGCACAACGAGGTGGACACCTGGCATCTGCTGATGGCCCTGCTCGGCCAGGAGGGCGGAATCGTGCCGTCGCTCGTCGAGAAGCTCGGCCTCACCGTCAGCGCCTTGCAGCTGGCCGCCAACCGGGAGCTGGACCGGCTGCCCAAGGTCAGCGGCAGCGTGGACGTGTCCAAGATCTACGTGACGCAGGCCCTGAACGAGGCGCTGACCAAGGCCGAGGCCGCCGCCGACGCGCACAAGGACGAATATGTCAGCGTCGAGCACCTGTTGCTCGGCCTCATCTCCGCGGGCAAGCCGCCGGCGCTGAAGAAGTATTTCGAGAGCTTCGGGCTCGACCCGGGCAAGGTGCTCAAGGAGCTGAAGAAGCTCCGCGGCGCGCAGCGCGTCACCACCGACAACCCGGAGGCGACCTACAACGCCCTCGAGAAATACGGCATCGACCTCGTGGCCCAAGCGCGCAAGGGCAAACTCGACCCCGTCATCGGCCGAGACGCCGAGATCCGCCGCGCCATCCGCATCCTCTCGCGCAAGACCAAGAACAACCCCGTGCTCATCGGCGAGCCCGGGGTGGGCAAGACCGCCATCGTCGAGGGCCTCGCCCAGCGCATCCTCCGGGGCGACGTGCCCGAGGGCCTGAAGGACAAGACCGTCTTCGCCCTCGACATGGGCGCGCTCATCGCCGGCGCGAAATACCGCGGCGAATTCGAGGAGCGCCTCAAGGCCGTGCTCAACGAGGTCAAGCAGGCCGAGGGCCGCATCGTGCTCTTCATCGACGAGCTCCACAACATCGTCGGCGCCGGCAAGACCGAGGGCGCGATGGACGCGGGCAACCTGCTCAAGCCCATGCTCGCGCGCGGCGAGCTGCACTGCATCGGCGCCACCACGCTCGACGAATACCGCAAATACATCGAGAAGGACCCGGCGCTCGAACGCCGCTTCCAGCCCATCCTCGTCGAGGAGCCGACGGTCGAGGACGCCATCTCCATCCTCCGCGGCCTGCGCGACCGCTTCGAGCTGCACCACGGCGTGCGCATCCAGGACAACGCGCTCGTCTCCGCCGCCGTGCTCTCGCACCGCTACATCTCCGACCGCTTCCTGCCCGACAAGGCCATCGACCTCGTCGACGAGGCCTGCGCCATGATCCGCACCGAGATTGATTCGCTCCCCACCGAGCTGGACGAGCTGCAGCGCCGCGTCATGCAGCTCGAGATCGAGGAGACCGCGCTGCAGAAGGAGAAGGACGACGCCTCCAAGCGCCGCCTTGAGGCCCTGCGCAAGGAACTCGCCGACGCCAAGGAGCAGGCCAATGCGCTGCGCGCCACCTGGCAGAAGGAAAAGGAATCGCTCGGCCGCGTGCAGAAGGTGCGCGAGGAGCTCGAGGCCGCGCGCCTCGAGATGGCCAAGGCCGAGCGCGCCTACGACCTGAGCAAGATTGCCGAGCTGAAGCACGGGCGCATCCCGCAGCTCGAGAAGGAGCTGGCGAAGGCCGAGAAGACCCCGGCCGCGAAGACCAACCTCGTCAAGGAGGAGGTCTCCGCCGAGGAGATCGCCGAGATCATCTCGAAGTGGACGCACATCCCGGTGACGAAGCTCATGGAGGGCGAGAAGGAGAAGCTGCTCCGCCTCGAGGACGAGCTGCACCGGCGCGTCATCGGCCAGGACGAGGGCGTGCGCCTCGTCAGCGAGGCCATCCTGCGCGCCCGCGCCGGCATCAAGGATCCGCGCCGCCCGGTCGGCAGCTTCCTCTTCCTCGGCCCGACCGGCGTCGGCAAGACCGAGCTGGCCAAGACGCTGGCCGAGCAGCTGTTCGATTCGGAGGAAAACATCATCCGCCTCGACATGTCCGAATACATGGAGAAGCACAGCGTCGCCCGCATGATCGGCGCGCCCCCGGGCTACGTCGGCTACGACGAGGGCGGCCAGCTGACCGAGGCCGTCCGCCGCAAGCCCTACGCCGTCGTCCTCTTCGACGAGGTCGAGAAGGCGCACCCCGACGTGTTCAACGTCCTGCTCCAGGTCCTCGACGACGGCCGCATCACCGACTCGCAGGGCCGCACCGTGGACTTCAAGAACACGGTCATCATCATGACCTCGAACATTGGCAGCCGCCACCTGCTCGAGGGCGTGAAGGGCGACGACATTCCGGAGAGCGTGCGCGAGGCCGTGATGACCGATCTGCGCGCGACCTTCCGCCCGGAGTTCCTCAACCGCATCGACGAGACCGTGCTGTTCAAGCCGCTCGCGCTCGAGGAGATCGAGCGGATCGTCGACCTGCTCGTCGCCGACATCAACCGGCGCCTCGCCGAACGGCGCGTCACCGTCGTGCTCGACGCCAAGGCGAAGGAGTGGGTGGCCGAGAAGGGTTACGACCCGGTGTTCGGCGCCCGCCCGCTCAAGCGCTTTCTCCAGCGCCATCTCGAAACCCGCCTCGCCCGCGCCCTCATCGCCGGCGAAGTCGCCGAGGGCAGCAAGGTTACCTTCAAGGTGAAGGGCGACGAACTGGTGATGGGGTGAGTTTCCCGGCTTTCCGCCGGCGCAGCGATGCATCACCGCCGGCTCTGCATGTCCGCCCGACCCAGCCGGGGGGCCGGGCCAGGCGACTATTCGCAAACTTTGTTCAACACTCGGCGCGCCCCGGGCTTTCCGTCACGGAACGTCTTCAATATGCCATTGCGAGGAGCCGCCCGCAGTCGGTGATGAAGCTTCCGAGGTCGCAGGCCGACAGTCGGTCATCCATCTGACTCTAGATGGATCGCCACGGCCCGCGCCGCGGACCTCGTGATGACCAGGCATTTTGCCGACGTCTCCCGGTCTCTCGTTCTCGTGTTCGAGCCAATAAACCGTTGCTGTTATCTTCTTTGACAACTGTGCGCGGTCATTTACAAAAGTGCCAACACTGATACCTATGAAACATAAACTTATAGCCACGCTGTTCTTAGTATCGTATCTCGGGCTCACGTTGGGTTGGGCCCAAGAGGCCAAGAAAGAGGCCTCCAAGGAAGAAACTGAAAAAAAAGACGAGTCCTCCGAAGTCGTGAAAATGGAGAAGTTCGTCATCACGGGTTCGCGCAGCCTGCCGCGCACCGTGACCGAATCGATGGTGCCGATCGACGTCATCTCGGGATTGGATCTCAGCAACCAGGGCGAGACCGACCTGAGCAACTTGATCCGCAACACGGTGCCGTCATTCGACGTGAACACCCAGCCGATCAGCGATGCGTCCACCATTGTGCGTCCGGCCAATCTCCGCGGGCTGGCCCCGGACCACACCCTGGTCCTTATCAACAACAAGCGCCGCCACCGCGCCGCCGTCATCTATTGGCTGGGCAATGGCGTGGCTGATGGCGCCCAAGGGCCCGACATCGCCACCATCCCCTCGATCGCGGTGAAACAGGTGGAGGTGCTCCGCGACGGCGCAGCCGCGCAATATGGCTCTGATGCCATCGCGGGCGTGATGAATTTCATGCTCCTGGACAGCAACAAAGGCGGTTCGCTCGAGGCCCGCTACGGGCAATACTACGAGGGCGACGGCAAGGGCTACAATTTCGCCGGCAATGTCGGCCTGCCCCTCGGCAGCAAGGGCTTCGCCAACTTCAGCTTTGAATACGGCGCCTCTGATCCGACTTCGCGCAGCGTGCAACGCAACGATGCGGCCGCGCTGATCGCCGCCGGCAACACCAATGTGGCCAATCCGGCCCAGATCTGGGGCTCACCGGAAATCAAAAGCGACTTGAAGCTGTTTGTGAACTTCGGGGCCAAGCTCTCCGAAAAGGCCGAGTTTTATGGCCACGCCAATTATGTGACCAAGGAGGTCGAGGGCGGCTTCTATTTCCGCAATCCGAACACACGCTCCGGCGTGTTCAGCAACGATGGCGGAGCCACCCTGCTGGTGGCCGACCTCAACACGAGCAACGCCAACACGCCGCCGGTCGTGCGGATCATCAACAACGTCCCGGATCCCGTCGCCCTTGCGATCGTGCGCAACAGCGCGGAATTCTTCACCTTCCAGGAAATGTTCCCCGGTGGATTCACCCCCCGGTTCGGCGGCGAAGTCTTTGACTACGCCGTCCTCGGCGGCGTGAAGGGCAAGCTGGACAATGGCGTGGAGTGGGATTTCAGCGCTTCCATGGGCAGCAACCGGGTTGATTTCTACATCAACAACACCGTGAACGCCTCCCTCGGGCCCAACACCCCGACGAACTTCGACCCCGGCTCCTACATCCAGGAGGAGACCAACCTGAATTTGGACGTGACCATACCGGTCAGCGATAAATTCACCCTGGCGGCAGGCGCGGAGTTGCGCGAGGAGACCTTCGAGATCGAGGTCGGCCAGATCGAGTCCTACGTGATCGGGCCCCTGGCGGACCAGGGCTTCAGTTCCGCCTCCAACGGTTTCCCGGGATTCAGCGACATCGCCCAGGGCAAGTGGTCGCGGAAAAACATCGCGGCCTACGTTGACGGTGAATGGAAACCATCCTCCGCCTGGACGATGGGCGTGGCCCTGCGCTGGGAGGATTTCGACGACTTCGGGTCCACGCTGAATGGCAAGATTGCCGGCCGTTACGAAGTCAATGATCGCTTCGCCTTGCGCGGCAGCTTCAACACCGGGTTCCGGGCGCCCACCCCCGGCCAGTCCAACGCGTTCAACGTGTCCACCCAATTCGATCTGGTGCGCCGGGAGCTGGTCAACAACGGCACCATCCCCTCCATCCACCCCGTGGCGCGTCTCCGTGGCGGCAAGCAGCTCGATGCCGAGACCTCCGTCAACTATTCCCTGGGCACGCTCTTCGAAGTCGGCGAGGTCAAGTTCTCCGTGGACTACTTCAACATCAACGTGGAGGACCGGCTTGCCGTCTCGCAGAACTTCTCGCTCACCCAGGCGGAGATCAACGCCCTCGTCGCGTCCGGCATCACCAGCGCCGCCAATCTGCAGAACTTCCGTTTCTTCACGAACGATTTCGAAACCAAGACCTCCGGCATCGACATCGTCGCCGCGCATTCGATCAAGCACTTCGGCGGCACGACGGACCTGGATTTCGCCTTCAACTACACCAAGACCGAGGTGACGAGCTTCAACCCCGCGACCCTGGACCTGAACCGCATCCGGCAGCTGGAGTCGGCCCTGCCCGGCACCCGCTATTCCATCACCGCCAACCACGTCAACAAGCCCTGGCGCCTGCTCGCCCGCCTGAGCTACTTTGCCGGTTGGTATGACAGCGATGACGGGCGCGACTACTCGGGCAAATTCACCGTCGATGTGGAAGCCGCCTACAAGATCACCAAGAACCTGACCCTGGTGGCCGGCGTGCAGAACATCCTGGATGAGACTCCCGATGAGAATCCGGACGCCGCCGCCGGTGTCGGCAACAAATACAGCCAATACTCCCCGTTCGGTTTCAACGGCGGGTTCATGTATACCCGCATCAGGTGGGATTTCTGAGCCCCTGATTCCTGCCGAATCTCCGTTCCAAGACCCGTTCGCGGGTCTTGGAATTTTTTTCTGCGTGCCTGTCTCGCCGAAGGGGCGATCTCAAGCCGCCCCGCAGCACTTCTTGTATTTCTTGCCGCTGCCGCAGGGGCAGGGGTCGTTGCGGCCGATCTTCGGCGCTTCGCGGCGGACGGTGACGCCCGGTCCGCCGGCTTGCCCGGTGTAGATCCATTTGCCGTCTTCGCGGCCGAAGAGAGCCACCTCGAAATGCTCCTGCTCCTTGCCGTCGAGTTTGAAGCGGGCGGTGAATTCCACCGCGCCAAGGTCATCATCGGTGCCGCCCTTTTCCGTGCGGGAGATGCTCAGGCCCAGCCATTCGGATTGCTCCGCCCATCGTTTGGCGGCGGCAGCATCGAAGGTCTTGCGCTGCTCCGTGCTGAGCGAGCGCTCGAGGTGGGTGATGTCATGCTTCACGTGCGCCGTGTAGCGTGAGCGCATCAGGGCCTCGGCCGTCGGCGCCGGCGCGCCAGCGAGGATCGGTCCGCAGCAGGCGGCGAAGTCGGCTCCGGAGCCGCAGGGACAAACATTCATACCCACAGGCTAGCCCGGAGGGCCGACCGGATGGCAATGCCCAATCGGTGCCCTTGCTCTACGCCGCGGCGCGGAGGATCTGCTCGGCGAGGGCCGGCGTCATGCCGTTGCGGTCGCCGAACTGCTTCATCCCGCGCTTTTCCAGCCAGGCGGCGACCTCGCGCCCCGTGCTGCGGGCAAACGCTTATCCGCGTGCCTGGAAGTGCCGGCGGTAGCGGTGCGGGCTCGTGCCCGTGACCAGCCGGAAGTGGCGGCGGAAGGATTCCTCGGTGCCGAAGCCGACGCTTTCCGCGACCTTCCAAAGGGGGGCGTTGGTGGCCTCGAGCGCCTCCTTGGCGAGGGCCACCCGCTCGCGCACGAGCCATTGCACCGGTGTGAGCCCGGTGGCGTCGCGGAAATGGCGCTGCAGCGTGCGAGGGCTCATGCCGGCGCGCCGGGCGAGGGCGGGCAGCGCGTGCCGCGCCCGGGGATTGGTGCGCACCCAGTCCAGCAGCGGCGCGAGCGGGCTGGCTTCGTTGCAGGGCAGTGGCCGGGGCAGGAACTGGGCTTGGCCGCCATCGCGGTGCGGCGGGATGACCAGGCGCTGCGCGACCAAATTCGCGATGCGCGGCCCATGATCGCGGCGGACGAGGTGCAGCAACATGTCGAGTCCGGCGGCCGAGCCGGCGGAGGTGATGATGTTGCCGGCCTCGACATAGAGGTCGTTGGGCCGGAGTTCGATCGCCGGAAAACGCGCGCGCAGTTTGTCAGCGTAGCGCCAGTGGGTCGTCGCGG
This sequence comes from uncultured Opitutaceae bacterium, assembly GCA_964601365.1. Taxonomy (GTDB): domain Bacteria; phylum Verrucomicrobiota; class Verrucomicrobiia; order Opitutales; family Opitutaceae; genus Didemnitutus. The sequence continues at coordinate 21,884 of CAZRNE010000006.1, forward strand.
CCTTGCCGTCGAGCAGCCCGGTGGCGGCGAGCACAAACACGCCCGAGCAGATCGAGCAGAGCCGCGCGCCGCGGGCGTGCGCAGCCCGGAGCTTGCGGAGCAGGGCGGGTGGCACGGGTTCGTCGGCGCCGCGCCAACCGGGGATGATGATGATATCGGCGCGGTCGAGCAGCGCGAGCGAGCCGGGAACGCTGACCGTTAGTCCGCCGGCGGCGCGGAGCGGGCCGGGGTCGGCCGCGCAGACATCGAACCGATACCACGGCACGTCCAGCTCGGGCCTTTCCAGCGCGAAGAGCTCCACCACGCAGCCGAACTCGAAGGTGCAGAGCCCGTCGTAGGCCACGGCCACGACCCGGCGAGGGGATGACGTTTTCTTACCGCTCATTGTCGTATGCGACACTTCCCCTTGGATGCTCCGCAAGCTAAATTCTGGGCACGATGAACACGATGACCAAACCCTCCCCGGTGGCCGAGATCCCGGCCGCCGATTCCGCCGCGGCCCAGGCCCACTTCTCGGCCGCGTTCCGTTACGAGACCGACTGCTGGGACGTCCACGCCTCGCTGGCCGCCGGCGCAGCGGACTTCCTCCTGCTCGATGTGCGCAGCCCCGAGCTTTATGCGAAGGGCCACGTGCCCGGCGCGCTCAACGTGCCGCACCGCAAGATCGTCGAGGGCTACATGGCGAAATGGCCGCGCGAGACGCTCTTCGTGGTCTACTGCGCGGGCCCGCACTGCAACGGGGCGGGGCGCGCGGCCGCCCGGCTCGCCGGTTTGGGCCGCCCGGTGAAACTGATGACCGGTGGCATCACCGGCTGGCTCGACGAAGGCTTCACCCTCGCAACGGGCGAGGCGCCGGGCTCATTGGGCGGTTGACGCAAGCCCTCCGGTCCACGCAGTCGCCGATCCTCACGCCGCGGCGCGGAGGATCTGCTCGGCGAGGAGTGTAGGGGCCTTTTATTGCCTTGGGTGAGACCGGGTTCAGCACTCGTCACTGCCTTGGGTGCAGGCAGAGAGCAGAAAGGCTCGCGCGAAGATGCTTCCGACGAAGTGACCGAGGGCGGCAAGGTTGGTGAATCTGACGGCGGCTACTTCCGGTGCTATGCGAATCTGTGGCGTGCAAACCGGCATAAGGCAGGGGCAGTGCACTGAAAACCAGCCCGGCAGAGACTGACTGACCAAGGGAGCAGGTGCCACGAGAGTGAGTTGGGGAACAGCCGGAAGGCGGCCGAAAGGGCAAGGGTCTGCTCAAGTGCACACGCAGACGCACCGCACGTCACGCTTAGCCCAGAGCAAACTGATACTAGCGCTCGGCCAATCCTGCCAGATGGCGGCGCATGACGGCCGCGATCCGCCGGGCGTGCGAGCCGTCAGGATCTAGGTCCGGGTCGTAGATGCCGATGTTTGCACCGACGAATTTCGGATGCGACAGTAAGGCCGTGAGAGTGGCGTCGAGTTCCTCCCAAGTGAAGCCGATGGGTTCCGGCGAGTCGACGGCGGGCATCAACGTGGAGTCGAGGACGTCGAGATCGATATGAAGCCAGAATCCGTCTACAGGCGCACGGTCGAGTCCGGTTCGCAGCTGTTCCAGCGTCGCCGCGATGCCGCGCGCTCGCACTTGGGAGAGGGGGAAACGGTGCACGGCCGTGCGCGCAAAGTCGGGCGTGGAGGCCTCGTTCTTCTCCCCGAGTTGGAATACGTCCTCGTCTCTGAAATACGGACTGAGGTCGTCGAGGTCGGTGAGACCGCGCGGTCCGCGACCGGTGACGACGGCAAGATCGGCGCCGGCTATGCTCGCATACGGACGTCCGGTGTTGCCCTCGTGTCCGAAGTCGCTGTGGCCGTCCACGTGCACAAGCGCGTAGCGGCCAAGCCGCCGCAAGGCGACCGCGGGGCCGAGCAGAACGCTGCAATCGCCGCCGATGACCAGAGGGACACGCTTGGCGTGCAGTGCCGGCGCAATGGCGCGATCCAGTTCGCGCGTGAACCGGATCAGGCCCGATAGATTGCGGATGCCGGTCGCCGGATCGACCTCGGGCTCGTAAGCTGGCTCGGCGAGGTCCGTGCGTTGCGCGACCTTCAGACCATCGAGCAGACCGGCGGCAATCAACACCGTCGGCATGCGACGCGCACCGGGGATGCGGCCGGGCGCAGGCGGACGCAGTCCGAGCGATGACGGCGCCGTGATCACGGCGAGTCCGCGCGGGTCGGAGCAGCGGCGCGCGAACATCTCCTGGGTGAGCGTCTCGGTCTTCCAATTGTCGCGGGAGGAGACCGCGCGCCAACGGAAGGTGTCAGCGGTGATGTCGCTGAAGATCCAACGCGTGACCACGGCCGGCTCGAACGAGCCCTCGAGCACGATTTCGCCGTTCACGGGGCGGCCGATGAACGGCATGACAATGTGATGCTTCGGCCCGTGCCAGGTGGAGCGCCAGGCATCGATCGACGGGTCGTAAAAGCGCACGGTCATGCCCCATTCGCCGGAGACGGGCATGGAGCCGGTGCGCTGGGCACGCGCCGGGGCGATCCAGATGTCCACGAGTGCACGCCCTTCGAGGGCCCAGTCGAAATGCCACTCGCCGGTCACCCGCCGGTCGCCGTCCGGGGAATGATAGACGATATCCACGTCCCAGGAGCCGATCAACGGGGCGAACGGCGCCAGCTTGTCGGCGACGGAGGGATGCGGCGCCGGTGTTGGCAGGACCGGCAGGAGGGGCGAAGGAGAATTCATGGCGGGAGCGGGGAGGGAAACGGCGAGCGCGGCTGCGACGGCGGCGAGGGACGCGGGCGGCAGGAAGGAGCGCATGACATCTGTAACCGAATAATCTAGTTATTAGGTGTCAAGCTTCGGATGACCGCTTGCAGGGCTTGCGTGGTCCGGGGCGTGGCATAGCCTGCAGGTGTGCAAAATCTCGCGATCGATCTCGCCAACCTGCTCCGTTGGGCCCCGGCCGGGGCGCCGGTCGACCGTCTGGATGACGCGGAGTGGTTCGAGCCTTACGTGCGCCGGCTCGATGCCGGAGCGGACGCCGCGGCGGTGCGCGAGCAGCTGCGCGCGCTGCGGCCGGCAGTGCGCGAGTGGCTGGAGAAACTGGCCGGACGGAGCGGGCGCCCGTCTCCTGCCATGGTCGCCGCGCTCAACGTGTGGATCGGGGGCCTGCCGGTGAACTGCCGGCTCACGGTGGAGCGGGGACGCGTGGTGCGGGAAGAGCGTCCTGCGGGGCACGGCGCGCGCTGGGTGGCCGCTGCGCTCGGCCTGGAACTGGCCGAGTTGCTGACCGAATACGAGCCCCAGCGCGTGAAGGTCTGCCCCAATCCGCTTTGCCGCTGGATCTACTACGACGAGACGCGCGGCAACATCCAGCGTTGGTGCTGTTACGAATGCGGCAACCGCGACAAGGTCGCCCGCTATCGCGCCCGCCAAAGGAAACAGGCGGCGCGCAGGTAGGCGCCCGAGCCGGAGGGAACGAAATGCGCGGCGATGTCCCTCAGGCCGCGGCGCGGAGGATCTGCTCGGCGAGAGCGGGCGTCATGCCGTTGCGGTCGCCGAATTGCTTCATCCCGCGCTTTTCCAGCCGGGCGGCGACCTCGGCGGCCGTGGCGGCGGGCACCTGGTAGTCGGCGAGGCGCGTCTTGATGCCGAGCGATTCGTAGAAGGCGCGCGTCTTGGCGATGGCGGCGTCGATGCGGGCGTCCTCGGGGCCGTCGCGCAGGTCCCAGACGCGGGCGGCGTATTGGAGGAGCTTGGCGCGCTTGGCGTCGCGCTGGGCCTGGAGCAGGTTGGGCAGGACGATGGCGAGCGTGCAGGCGTGGTCGATGCCGTGCAGGGCGGTCAGCTCGTGGCCGATGACGTGGGTGGCCCAGTCCTGCGGCACGCCGGCGCCGATGGCCCCGTTGAGGGCCCAGGTGGCGGCCCAGAAGAAATTGGCGCGGGCGGCGTAGTCGGTCGGGTTGGCGAGGGTCTTCGGGCCCTCCTCGATGAGGACGCGGAGGATGGACTCGGCGAAGCGGTCCTGGATGGCGGCGTCGGCCGGGTAGGTGAGGTATTGCTCGATGACGTGGCAGAAGGCGTCGCCGATGCCGTTGGCGACCTGGCGCGGCGGGAGCGAGAAGGTCGTCTCGGGGTCGAGGATGGAGAAACGCGGGAAGACCGACGGATGGCCGAAGGCGAGCTTCTCCTTGATCGCGCGCCGGCTGATGACGGAGAAGCAGTTGGCCTCGGAGCCGGTGGCGGGCAAAGTGAGCACGGCGCCGAGGGCGAGGGCGGACTTGATGCCCGCGCCGCGTTTCTGGACGAAGCTCCACGGGTCGCCCGCGAAGGGCACGGCGGCCGCGACGAACTTGGCCCCGTCGAGCACGGAGCCGCCGCCGACGGCGAGCACCCAGTCGAGTTTCTCGCGGCGGGCGAGTTCGACGGCCTGCATCAGCGTGTCGTAGTCGGGGTTGGCTTCGACGCCCCAGAACTCGTGCACGGTGCGCGCGCCGAGGGCAGACCTTACCTGGGCGTGGACGCCGTTAGCCTTGATGCTGCCGCCGCCGGCGAGCAGAAGGACGCGGGCGTCGGCGGGGATTTCCTTGGCCAACTGGGCGATCTGGCCCTTGCCAAAGTGCAGGCGGGTGGGGTTGTGGAAGGTGAAATTCTCCATGGGTGCGAGGGTAGGCCGGGGTGGCGTTTTTGGCAAACGCGCATTCCGGGGCGGCTTCGGCCGGGGGGTCTCGGCTGGGGGAGCGTGCTGGCACGCGACGGTCGCGACCAAGGTCGCTCCCACATCAATCCTGACATGATGCGGCACCGGTCATGGATCGCGGGGATTCCGGGCGATAATTTGCCGCGAGATTTTGGTCGCGGGGTATATATTCACCCACAAGGGTAAACAGGATGTCCGCCGAACCCATCCGCTATTTTCACCGCGCCAGGAAGATCATGGAGACCGAGCAGGTCTACGGCGAGGCCTGGCTGCGCTGGACCTACGAGAACCCCGTCGGCCGCGTCGGCCTGGAGTGGTTCGCCAAGCGCGCGTGGGTGTCGCGCTATTTCGGCTGGAAGATGTCGCTGCGCAGCAGCGCGCACAAGGTGCTGCCGTTCATCACCGACTACGACCTCGACGTGGACGAGTTCGCGAAATCGCCCTTCGCCTTCAAGTCGTTCAACGATTTCTTCTACCGCGCGCTGAAGCCGGGCGCGCGACCGATCGCCGAGCCCGGCAACGACCGGGTGGCCGTGCTGCCGGCGGACGGCCGGCACCTCGTGTTCCCCAGCGTGGACGCCGCGGCGGGATTCTACGCCAAGGGCCAGCGCTTCGACCTGAAGGCGTTCCTCGGCAGCGAGGAGCTGGCGGGGGAGTTCGCCGGCGGCGGCATGGTGATCTCGCGGCTCTGCCCGGTGGACTACCACCGGTTCCATTTCCCCGTCGCGGGCACGCCCGGCGAGCCGCGGGTCATCAACGGCTGGCTCTACTCGGTGTCGCCCATCGCGCTGCGGGGCAACCTCGCCTACCTGTGGGAGAACAAGCGCGCGGTCACGCTGGTGGAGTCGCCGGTGTTCGGGCGCGTGGCGGTGTGCGAGATCGGGGCCACGATGGTGGGGAGCATCTTCCAATCCTTCGTGCCCGGGCGGGCCGTGGCCAAGGGCGAGGAGAAGGGCCTGTTCAAGTTCGGCGGCTCGTGCGTGGTCACGCTGTTCCGGCCCGGCCGCATCAGGTTCGACGCCGACCTCGTCGAGCACGGGGCCAATCAGACCGAGGTCTACGCCCGCATGGGCGAGCGGCTGGGCGAGGCGGGCTGATTTTTGATTCTCGATTCTCGATTTTCGATTGGGAAGGGAATCGGCGCTTGCGTCGGGCAATCGAAAATCCGAAATCCCAAATCGAAAATTGGTTCGCCCGGGTGGTGGAACTGGCAGACACAAGGGTCTTAGAAGCCCTCGCCGCAAGGCTTACAGGTTCGAGTCCTGTCCCGGGCATTCTCGCGCAGTCGAAACGCGGAACGTCCTTCAGGCCGAGCCGAGGCTCCGCGTAGGCTTCTGACCCCCAACCGGTTTTCAGGCGGCTTCATCGCGTCCGGCTTGTTCACGGGCTCAAATTGAGGGCCGCTTGTCCCGTCTCAAAATGGATCGGGACCGATACGTGATCGTGGATGATCCGCCACTCGCCTCCGATTTTTCGGAGCCCGCTCGTGACCCGCAGCCATAGCTCGAAACGTTCTCCACTTTGCAAGGTTCCGCCCATGCGGTCGAAGCAATGAAGGAAGGCGACCTCCCCGGCCGCCACGATGCGCACGTCTCGCAGTTCGATCTCGAGCGGGCCACTGAACATCGCGAAGAACTCCTCATAATTCCGCCGATAGGCCTCTTTCCCGAATCTCGCGAGCGGCGGAACGACATCGAATGCCACGACGGCCTCATCCGGTCCATACACCGACATGACGGCTTCGACGTCTTTTGCGCGGAACGCCTCTTCCCACCGGGCGAGGAGATTCCGGATCTGGTCTTCAGGTTTGTTTTGGCTCATGTTTTCCTCGGCTCCCGGGTGCCGGTCAGGTCTTTTCCCCCGTCATGAGGGGTCCGGTTCCATGACGTGCGACCACCTGCCAATCTTCGCCACGCCGTGCCCAGACATCCGTGAGCAGGAAGAGCCCGCTCCAGTCCTGTCCGGCCACCGACGCCTGCTGTCTCGCCCTGGCATGCACGATCGCGACGTTGCCGAAAGAGCGGACGCGAATCTCCTCCCATACGAACGCAGTGCAGGAAAACGGCCCCATCGCCGCCTCCAGCCAATCCTTCTTCGACATCAGTATTCCGCGCGCACTCGTAAGGACAAAATCGTCACCCAGGATGCGCTCGCAGGCCGCGCGATCCCTTGTCCTCCACGCTTCCATCCACGAGCGTTCAAGGGCGGGCAGTTTCAACTCTGCGTCGGTTGCCATCGCACTTTGCCTGACGGGGTTATTGGACCATGCCGCGTTTCGCGGTATGATCACCCAAAGGCAACGGCGGGCTTTTGGCAACGACGCATTCGGTCAGGCCTTCTGCCCGGACAGGCATGCGCAACCTCGGGGCGTGGCCCCGGCTCCCCCGCGCCTGAATGCGCCAGAGCTCCATGCGCGTTCCCTCGGAACTGGGAAGCGGGAACACATCTTGTGAGGCGGTTCGCCCTTGGTTGCAGCCGGGTGGTGGAACTGGCAGACACAAGGGTCTTAGAAGCCCTCGCCGCAAGGCTTACAGGTTCGAGTCCTGTCCCGGGCATTTGTGACAAGACGCAGCCGGAACCCCCTTCTTGCCGGGCCGAAGCTCCGCGAAGGCCGGCGGTCTTCAGCAGGACTCTTCTCTATGTTAGTGGTGGTTCGGCTGCGCCGAACGACCCAAGCTCAGCGACGGCCTCGGCGGCGCGGGTGGAGCGCACCGTGCGCTCACAAATTCCCGCGACGCTCGAACGGACGGCGCAGAGGCCGTTCGCTGCAGCGCATGGTTAGGCAGATGTGTGCTTCTCATCTTCAGATGCTCTCTTTTGCTGTGCTGCCGCCCGAGTCCTTCCTCGCTTTGTAAGACCTCGCACAACGAGAGCGATAATACCAACCGGCAGCGCTATCATCACGAAAATCATGCCGTAAAACACGACGCCCCAAGTCGCCTCCTGTGGGTAATCGCGTGCAAACCTGGCAAATCTGTAGATACCAACGCCGATGACGATGGCAGCAACCGATAGGATGATTGCGTGCTTGGGCTTCATGCCTAACAGTGTTATTCGGCCTAACCGCGTTGTGCGGGAGGGTTCATGAAGTTCAGTAAGGCGCAAGGGCCTGCGGTTGGCAACGAAGCACCGCTTAGATTTTCTGCCAAGGCAGGTGGTCGAGGTCCACGTTGCCGCCGGTGAGGATGAGGCCGGCGCGTTTCCCGCGGACGTCCACCTTGCCGGCGCGGATGGCGGCCCAGGGCACGGCGCAGGAGGGCTCGATGACGATCTTCAGGTTTTCCCACAGCTCGCGCATGGCGGCGACGATCTCGTCGTCGGTGACGGTGACGATGTCGTCCACGAATTGGCGGAGGAGGGGCAGGTTGCGTTCGCCGACGCAGTTGGTGCGGAGGCCGTCGGCGATGGTGTCCACCTTGGGCCAGTTGACGCGGCGGCCCGCGCGGAAGGATTCGGCGGCGTCGGCCCCGCCGGCGGGCTCGGCGCCGATGACGCGGGCGGAGGGCAGGAGGGCCTTGGTGGCGACGGCGGTGCCGCTGAGCAGCCCGCCGCCGCCGATGGGCGCGAGGACGAGGTCGAAGGGGCCGGCGTCCTCGATCAGCTCGAGGGCGGCGGTGCCCTGGCCGGCCATGACGGCGTAGTCGTCGAAGGGATGGATGAGCACGGCGCCGGTCTCGGCGGAGATTTCGGCGCAGGCGGCCTCGCGGGCGGTGAGGTTGGGTTCGCAGAGGGTGACCTTGGCGCCATAGACCTCGACGTTGCGCAGCTTGGAGCGGGCGGAGTTGTGCGGCATGACGATGTGGGCGGGGATGCCGCGCAGGCGGGCCGCGCGGGCGACGGCCGCGCCGTGGTTGCCGGAGCTGTGCGCCACGACGCCGCGGGCCGCGTCCGCGTCGGGCAGCGAGAAGACGGCGTTGACGGCACCGCGGGCCTTGAAGGCGCCGACGGCCTGGAGGTTCTCGCACTTGAAGAAGAGCCGGCCGCCGCAGGCCGCGTCGAGGGCGGGGTTGGTGAGCGCGGGCGTGCGCACGATGTGCGGCCGGATGCGCCCGTGCGCGGCGCGGATGGCGGCGAGGTCGAGGGACATGGCGGGGGTGGCCATCTGTTTAACCACGAAGGGCACGAAGGACACGAAAAAGAAACATAGGCATACGGACACTTTCGCGCGTGATGTGTGCCGGGCTGTGCTCTGCAAGGCAGTCGGGAGTGGTTTTTTACCACGGATGGAACGGATGGTGAGCGGATGAACCGGATCAGGTCGGATCCGAATCAATCCGGGAAATCCGTGGTGAAAAAATCGCGGGCTGGAGTTTGAGCCGGGAATACCTAGGGTGCGGGCCATCATGGCCGTCAAAAAACTCCTCCACACCCGGATGCGGGTGAACGACATCGAGCGCAGCGTGAAGTTCTACGAGGCCGCGCTGGGGCTGAAGGTGGCCCGGCGGCACACCTCGCCGCGCGGCGCGCAACTGGTGTTCCTCGCCACGCCGAACAGCGACGAGGAGATCGAGCTGTGCCAGATGCCGCCGGGGGCGTCGCCCGCCGTGCAGGTGCAGCCGGACCTGATGCACCTCGCGTTCGAGGTGGACGACCTCATGGCCTTCGCCGCAGAGCTGAAGCAGAAGGGCTTCGCGCTGAGCGACGGCCCGACAAAGACCGGCAGCGGGTCGGTGATCGCGTTCATCGACGCGCCCGAGGGCTACGAGGTGGAGCTGATCCAGCGGGCGAAGGCGTGAGCGAATTCACCGTGAAGCCCGCGGCTGCCGCACCGGCGCGCAACCGGTGGCTGGAAGCGTGGCCGGACGCGGTGGCCTTCGCCGGGGGACTGGCGGTGTCGTGGTTCGCCGGCTGGGACACGAAGGACCTCGTGTGGAGCCTGTGGCTGGCGAGCCTGGTCATCGGCTACGCGATGATCGTGTGGCTGATCTTTAGCCGGGCACTGGGCAACAGCGCGCTGCTGATCGGCGGCGTGTTCCTGCTGGCGTTCTTCACCGTGCACTTCGGGATGTTCCACCTCGTGCACTCGGTGTTCCTGAACGCGTTCTTCCCGGTCACCGACATGAAGGGCTTCCCGGACGCGACGGGTTACCTCGTGGTGCTGGAGAAGTATTGGTATTTCCTGCCGGTGGCGGCGGTGGCCGAGCGGGAGCATTTCCGGCGTCCGCCCGCCATGGCCGGGGGCGGGTTGAACGCCGTCCATTCGCCGGCGCTACCCTTGGATACAAGCTCTGACGATTCTAAGCGTGACCCGCATAACCTCCTTTACACAGGGCAGACCGGACGGCGTCCAAATCCCATCAAGGGGAGCCCGCAGCAAGCTGCGGGGGACGCGTCACCATTCAA
>CAZRNE010000006.1:31921-130403 GCA_964601365.1 uncultured Opitutaceae bacterium
CGTCCGCCCGCCATGGCCGGGGGCGGTTTCAAGGAGGCCATGAAGAAGGACGGCGACATGATGAAGCCCTACCGCAACGTCGTGCGCCTGCACCTGCTGATCTTCTTCTTCGCCTTCGCGCACTTCGCGAAGCTGGAGAACTTCCTCGTCTACACCGTCGTGTATGCGGTGTATTTCTTCCCGTGGCGGCTGCTGCGGAAGGACAAGGCCGGCGTTTAAGGCAGTTCAGTCGTGTGAGGAAAATCCTGTAGGAGCGGCTTTACGCCGCGACAAGGCACACGCAGCAAACCGGCTGAGTCGGGGCATTCCAGCCTTCGCCAAGGCTACGGCGGACAAGAAAGCCCCTCCTACAGTCAGAGCAGGCCGCTACCTTGGTCGCGCCTGAGAGGGCAAGGGCGCGAGCAAGCTCGCTGCCTGCGGAGGACCCTGTTTCCGGGCAGTTTCCAGGGAATACTCCGAAATACTGTAGTCGCTCGACCCAAGGTAGGGCGAACCGTCCACGGTGAGCCGCGGCTCGGCGGGGACGCCTCGCCCTACCGTTTACAGCTACACTAATCCTTGGAATGCTCTAGCGGTCGCCGAACCTTCTTTCCCAGGCGAAGAGGTATTGCTGGGCGAGGCCGGCGAGCGGTCCGAAGTGCGCGCGGCCGAACCGGGCGACCTGCGCCGGCTTCCAGTCGTCGAGGCCGTAGCGGCGCGCGAGGGACTTCAGGATCCACGTGTCCACGGGGAAGGCCTCCAGCCGGCCGGCGCCGAAGAGCAGGACACAGTCGGCGATCTTTTCCCCGACACCCGGCAGCGTGAGCAGGCGGGTCTTGGCGGCGGCGTAGGGCAGGTGCTCGGTCTCCTCCAGCCAGCCGGGGTTTTGGGCCAGGAAACGCGCGGTGCCATGGATGAAGCGCGCGCGGAAGCCCAGCTGGCAGGCGCGGAGTTCGCGCTCGGGGAGCGCGGCGAGATGCTTCCATGTAGGCAAACTGTGAAGGTGGGCGGCGTTGACCCCAACGCCGCTCAACACGTTGAGGTCAACGCGTTCCACCAATGGCCGTCCGTGGTGAGCGGCGAGCAGGCCGAGCATCTGCTTGATCTGCACGATCTGCTTCGTGGCGGAGCAGAGGAACCCGAGGAGGGTCTCGCCGAAGGGCTGGCGCAGGATGCGCAGACCCGGGAAAGCCTCGAGGCAGCGCCGCAGGTGCGGATCGCTCCGCCAGGGCAGCGCGTCGGCCAGCGCGGCCCAGTCGGTGCCGGCGCCAAGGTATCGGTGCAAGGCCGGACCGGTGGTCGCCGTGCCGGCGGGTGCGCGCCACTGCAGGGTGTCGCGGTGGAGGCGGAGCTGGGCGAGGTTATCGCCCCAAATCCCGGTCCAGACGGCTATCGCAGATTGCTCGGTTGATGCTGACCCTGCTTCGCCATGGCTTCCGCCGTCGCTCTTCGAGCTATGGCGGACAAGTCGCAGGGCAGATGGCGTGACTTCGTCCCACCATCTGAACGCCTGACCGCCATCAAGGGTCTCGCGGAGGACGTCCGGCGAAGGACGCCAATCGCCGGGCAGGGGCTGCCAGCCGGACCCAAGGGGCTCTGACTTTCGATGTGTCATGCTGAGCGCAGCGAAGCATCCATCGGATGCTCAATAGGTGGATTCTTCGCTACGCTCAGAATGACAGGAAGCGGCCCGGCCACAAGAGCCGGCCCTACAAACTTGGATACAGGCGATGAATGACAAGACGATCTCCAGAACCCTTGAATCGCCTGCAAGCAGGCTTCTACATGGGAATCACTTTCCGGCGGGTTTGTCCCACAGGTAGCTCTTCTCGGTCGCGAGCACGGTGCCGTCGTCGGGCGACACGACCTGCAGGAGCCAGGCGACGGGCTGGTGCTTGGGGTCGCCCCAGGCGGCGGTTGTGAGGCCGAGGTTGAGGACATTGGCGCCGGGACGCAGGGCGACGGTGAAGGCGGTCGTCTGCTCGGCGGGCGAGTCGGGAAGGATGAGACGGAGCCGGGCCTGCACGGGGCGGGGTCCGGCAGGATTCTCGAGGCGCACGAGGAAGTAGTAGCCGGTGCGCCGGGCGGGGTCGGTGCGCTGGATGAGTTGCCCGCCCGTGTTCTCGCGACCCGTGAAATACTCGGAGATGCGCTTGAAGGACTTGCCGTCGCGCCATTCGGGCCAGACGCGGACGATCTTCAAGTCAGCAGCCCCAAAGACAGGGACAGCCCCGAGAAGAAGGCAGAAGAGACAACCACGGATGACACGGATGTTCACGGATGGATTCTTCGCTGCGTTCAGAATGACACGCAAGACAGGATGCCGGACAACTAGGGCTCGAGCCAGACTTTCTGGTAGCGGCGGAAGACGAGGAGCGAGGGCTCCCAGCCGCGGACGGCCGGGTGGATGAGGTAGGTCTGCGCGCCGAAATACAGGGGGGCGACCGGAGCGGATTCGAGAAGTGTTTTCTCGGCGGCCTGGAAGAGCTCGAGGCGCGCGGCGGCATCGGGGGTGGCGGCGGCGCGGGCTAGGAGGGCGTCGTAATCGGCGTTTTTCCAGCCGGTCCAGTTGTAGGCGCTGTTGGAGGAAAAGAGGCTGAGGAAGGTCTGCGGATCCGGATAGTCGGCGGTCCACGCGGCGGTGGAGATGCCATAGCTGAGCGTCTGCTGGTTGCTGATCCATGTCTTCTGCTCGACTTGGGCGATGGACACCCGGATGCCGAGGTCGCGTTGCCAGGCGGCCTGCAGGGCCTCGGCGAGGCGCGGCATCAGTTCGTCGTTGCGGGCCTGCAGCTCGAAAGGGGGAAACCCGCGGCCGTCGGGAAAGCCGGCGGCGGTGAGCAGGCGGCGGGCCTCCGCGAGGTCGGTGCCGGCGCGCGCCCGGGCGGTGTAAGGTCCGGTCGGCGCCGGCGTGAGCGAACGGGCCGGGGCGCGGCTGCCTTGGAGGACAGTGCGGGCGAGGGTGTTGCGGTCGATGGCAAGCGAGAGCGCGCGCCGGACGTCGGGGTTGTCGAGCGGCGGGCGGGTCGTGTTGAAGCGGAGGAAGACGGACTGGAGGATGGGGTCGGCGCGGAGGCGCGCGGCGTCCTGGGAGCGCCAGGCGGCGAGCTTGGCGACGGGCAGGTTGTTGGTGACGTGGAGCTGGCCGGCGCGGAAGGCGCGCTCCTCATCGTCGGCCTTCTCGATCGGGTAGAAGACAATCTCCTCAAGGCGCGTGGTGGCGGCCTCCCAGTGGTGCGGGTTCCGGGCGACGACGATGCGCGCGTTGGGCGACCATTCCCTGAGGGTGAACGGGCCGTTGCCGACGAGGTTGCCGGGGCGGGTCCACGCCGTGCCGCGTTTTTCGAGGGCGCCGTGCGGGGCGAGCGCGCGCGGGTTGACCGGGAACCATGCCGGCAGGGAGACCAGGGCGGGCAGGTAGGGCACGGGCTGGCGCAGGCGGAGGACGACGGTGCGGGTGTCGGGCGCGGAAAAACCGAGCGCGGCGGGGTCGGCGAGGCGCCCGGCGTTGAAGTCCTCGGCGCCGGCCACGTCGTAGAGATACCAGGCGTTGTCGGCGGCGAGCGCGGGGGTGAGCGCGCGGCGCCACGAGTCCACGAAGTCCTGCGCGGTGAGCGGCTCGCCGTTGGACCACTTCAGGCCGGCGCGGAGGTGGAAGGTCCACGTGAGGCCGTCGGCGGAGGATGTCCAGCCCTCGGCGGCGGCGGGCACGGGCTGCGCGGTCTTCTCGTCGAGGGCGGTGAGGCCCTCGAAGAGCGCCATGAGGAGGTTCTGGTCGGACAGGACGGTGCTGGTGTGCGGATCGAGGTCGGCGGGTTCGGCGGCGTTGCCGACATGGAGGGTCCGGGTGCGGAGGCCGGCCTCGACGGGTGTCTCGCGGCGGCTACAGCCGAGAAACCCCAGCAGCAGCAGGGCGCTGAGGAGGAGAAACCGTGGAGCGGGCATGGGCGCAGTGAAGCCCGGTCGGGGCGGACGGCAAGGAGCGGTTGGCAAAATTCGCTGTCTATCCGCCTAAGAAACCCCAAGTTGGCCCGTAACCAAGGCAGGTGCGTGAATCATCCCACCCACATTTCCCCGCCCAGTCATGACAACGCCGCTTTGGTCCAAGATGCCGTCGCGCGCCACCAGGCGCCGCTCCTGCGCTACGCGGCGCGCCTGCTGGGGGGCGATGCGGACCTGGCGCAGGACGTGGTGCAGGACACCTTCGTGCGGCTCATGGCCCAACCCCCGGCGCAGGTCGACGGGCACGTGGCCGAGTGGCTCTACACCGTCTGCCGCAACCGCGCGCTCGACGTGCTGCGGAAGGAGGGCCGCGTGAGGCGCTTTGAGGAAGGCCAGGTCGAGCGGCTCACGGCCGCCGAGCCGCTGCCGGGGCGCTCGATCGAGCGCGCGGAGCAGCAGGCCAGCGTGCTGCGGCTCATCGACCGGCTGCCGCCCAACCAGCAGGAGGTCATCCGCCTGAAATTCCAAAGCGGATTCAGCTACAAGGAAATCAGCCGCATCACGTCGCTCTCGGTGGGCAACGTCGGCTTCCTCATCCACACCGCCGTGAACCGGCTGCGCCGCGAGATGGCGGCGATGCCGGAGTAATCCGCCCTCGCCCAGGCTCCGGCGCGACCAACCACACCATCCTACGACGAGAACCGAACATGAACCCGAACAAGATTTCCCCTGATGATCCGCGCCTGACCGCCTACGCCCTCGGCGAGATGGAGGCGGCGGAGCGGAACGAATTTGAGCAGAGCATCGCGGGCGACGCCGACGCGCAGCAGGCGGTGGCGGAGATCCGCCGGGCGGGGCGGGCGCTGGAGGACGCGCTGGCGACGGAGACGGTGCCGGAGTTGGTGGCGCCGGCCGCGGGCGCGAAGCTGAACCGGGAGTTCAACCGCAAGGTGGTCACGTTTCCGCACTGGCTCGTCGGCCTGGCGGCGGCGGCGTGCTTCGCGGTGGTCTTCACCTACACGCAGATCGAGCACGCCAACCGGCCGCTCGTGGTGCAGCCGGAGGCGGCCGGGGCGACGGGCAAGGCGGCGGGCGCGCAAACGGCGGACAGCGGTGCGACGCGCGTCGTGGAGGTGCAGCTGGCGCCGCCGCAGCCGGAGGCCGACCAGGCGGTCGCAGCGCAGGCCAAGGCCGCGGAAATGCGCGCCGTCGGGTCCGAGCGGCAGCAACCGCCGGGTCTTCAGAACCGGATCGCGGCCGAGCGCAGCAGGGGGCAACGCCCGCCGGTGCCGGCGTCGGCACCCGGCGATGTGGTGGCGCTCGAAAAGGTGGAGGTGACCGAGAGTTCGCTTTCGTTGCCGAAGGCGGAGGCCGCGGCGGCGCCCATCCTGCCCGTGCCGCAGCCCCAGGCCCCGATGATGGGGCAACTGGCAGGCTCCGATCTGTCTGCCGCCGGGATGATCAGCCAGGTCCAAGGCTCGGTCGCCGCCGGCCGGGGTGGCGCGAGCGGGCAGGAGCTGATCAACCTGCAACCATTCATGGTCACGGGCGGGCGGGCGCCGACGGGCGTGACACAGGATTTCCGCGCGCCGGCCCTGAGCGACGCCGCAGGCCGCACGCGGCACATGGGCCTGCAGTCGAACGATTTCTTCCGGGAGGAGAGGAAGGGGGCGTTCAACACCGAGGCCTACGCCTACGTGAAGGACAACGATTTCCTGCGCGTGCGGGGCAACGAGCTTTCGACCTTCTCGATCGACGTGGACACCGCAGCCTACACCAACGTGCGGCGGTTCCTCCACGCGCGCAGCCGCCCGCCGCGCGATGCGGTGCGGATCGAGGAACTGGTGAACTATTTCCCCTACCAATACACCCCGCCGACGGGCGCGGCGCCGTTCGCGGCCAGCCTCGAGGTGGCGGGCGCGCCGTGGAAGCCGCAACACCGGCTGGTGCGCATCGGCCTGAAGGGCCGCGAGGTCAGCGACGCGGCGCGGCCGGCGGCGAACCTGGTATTCCTGATCGATGTTTCCGGATCGATGCAGGCGCCGAACAAGCTCCCGCTGGTGAAGCAGTCGCTGCGCATGCTGGTGGAAAAGCTGCGCGCCGACGACCGCGTGGCCATCGCCGTCTACGCGGGGGCGTCGGGCCTCGCGCTGCCGTCGACCCCGGCGGCGCGGAAGACCGAGATCCTGGCGGCCATCGACCAGCTCGAGGCCGGCGGCTCGACCAACGGCGCGGCGGGCATCCACCTCGCCTACGACGTGGCGAAGGCGAACTTCCTGACCGGCGGCGTCAACCGCGTGGTCCTCGCCACGGACGGCGACTTCAACGTCGGCGTGACAAGCGAGGGCGAGCTGACGCGCCTGATCGAGGAGAAGGCGAAGAGCGGGGTGTTCCTGAGCGTGCTGGGCTTCGGCATGGGCAACTACAAGGACGCGACGCTCGAGCGGCTGGCCGACAAGGGCAACGGCAACTACGCCTACATCGACACGGAGAAGGAGGCGCGCAAGGCGCTGGTCGAGCAGGCCGGCGGCACGCTGGTCACCATCGCCAAGGACGTGAAGATCCAGGTCGAGTTCAACCCGGCCGTGGTGCAGGCCTACCGCCTCATCGGCTACGAGAACCGGTTGCTGGCGAAGGAGGATTTCAACAACGACAAGGTGGACGCGGGCGAGATCGGCGCGGGCCACACGGTGACGGCGCTGTATGAGGTCGTGCCCGTCGGCGTGCCGATGCCGGAGACCGGCGGCGAGGTGGATCCGCTGAAGTATGAGAAGCCGGCGGAAAAAGCCCGGAACTCGGAATCCAGGATCCAGACGAGCAAGTCCGCGGAGATGCTGACGGTGAAGGTGCGCTACAAGGAGCCGGCGGGCGACGTGAGCAGCAAGCTGGAGTTCCCGCTCGTGGACAGCGGACGGGCGTTCGCGGAGGCGAGCGTGGACTTCAAGTTCGCCGCCGCGGTGGCCTCGTTCGGCATGATCCTGCGCGAGTCCCCGCACCGGGGTGCGACCGACTTTGCCCAGGTGGCGGCGTGGGCCCGCGAGGGCACGGGCAGCGACGCCGGCGGCTACCGCGGCGAGTTCCTCGGGCTGGTCGAGCAGGCGAAGGCGGCCTTCAGCGAGTAAAGCAACGGCTCAGGCCGTGACGGTGTCGAGGGAGCAGGACTCGACCGGCGTCTCGCAGTTGGGGCGGGCGATGACGCCGGCGTAGGGCTCGGCGGCGAAGGGCCGCGCCGGTTCGGCCAGCAGGTGGCGGTCGCAGACGGCGAAAAGCTCGGCCTCGGTCATGGCGCGCCGCATGTCGTGCAGGAACCGTCCGTCCGCGTCGACGCTCTGGCCGACAAAGTTGAGGTATTTCTTCATCTTGGCCACGTGGGCGGTCTCGGGCACGCCGGGCGCCTGGGTTTCGCGATAGAGGCAGGCGATGTATTCGCGGACGTCGGCGAGGGTGGGTTGGAAGACACCGGTGAAACCCGGCCTCTGGACGGGTTCAGAGCGCGTCCGGAGGCCGCGCTCCACCTCAAACCGCTCGCGGCACTGGCGGAAGATCCAAGGGTTGCGGATGGCGTGGCGGCCGATCATGACGCCGGCGGCACGAGTCTCGGCGAGGACGGCGGCGGCGCGGGCGGCGGAGGTGACGTTGCCGTTGGCGAGGACGGGGCAGCGCACGGTGGCCGCGGCGCGGGCGATGAAGTCGTAATGCACGTCGCTGCGATACATCTCCTTCACGGTGCGGCCGTGCACGCTCAGGAGGTCGACGGCGTGCTTGTTGATGAGGGCGAGGATGGCGTCGAAATTTTCCGTCGAGTCGAAGCCGATGCGCATCTTCACCGTGAAGAGGCCGGGCACGGCGTCGCGGAGCGCGCCGAGGAGGGAGTCGATCTTGGCGGGGTCGCGCAGGAGGCCGCCGCCGACGTTCTTCCTGTAGATCTTCGGGGCGGGGCAGCCCATGTTGAGGTCGATGCCGGCGACGGGATAGTGCAGCAGCTCGCGCACGGTGCGGACCATGTGCGGGATGTCCTCGCCGATGAGCTGGGCGAAGACCGGGCGGCCGGTGGCGTTTTCCGTGATGGAGCGGAGGATGTGCTTCTCCGGGCGCGACTGGGCGTGGACGCGGAAGAACTCGGTGTAGAAATAATCGGGCGCGCCGTAGCGCGCCATGACCCGCATGAACGGCAGGTCGGTGACGTCCTGCATCGGCGCCAGCGCGGTGAGGGGCTGGCCGGGCCGGTGGCCGGACGGCAGGGAGCGGGCGGGTTGCGGAGGCGTGGGGATCAAGCGAAAGAGGAGCGGCATGCAATGGCGGCCGCGGCGGAGCAGGTCAATGAACTACCCGGTTCACTGCTCCGGTTCGTCCTTCTGCTGGCGCAGCACGCGCTCGAGGATCTCGCTCATGTCCTCGACGAGGTCGAAGACCTTGCGGGAGACGTAGATCGGGCGCTTCTGCTGGAGGGCGAGGACGATGGAGTCGCTGGGGCGGGCGTCGAGTTCGAGGAGCTTGCGACCGAGCTCATTGCGCATGTGGAGAATGATGCGGGCGTAGTAGGTGCCCTCGTTGACGTCGTTGATGATGACGCGCTCGAGGTTGATCTCGAAGCCGGCGAGAATGAGGCCGACGAGATCGTGCGTGAGGGGGCGCTCCTTTTTCTCGCCCTTGAGCGACATCGAGATGGCGCTGCCGACGGCGGGATCGACGTAGATGACGAAGACCTTGCCCTCGTCGCCGAGGAAGACGGCGCAGCCGTTGGCCGTCGGCATGAGGCCCTTGACTGTCACTTCTACGACATCGTTGGACATGCGGGGTGCAATGTGCGCGGCGGAGGGCAAAGTGCAAGCCGCCGGGCGGCGCGGCTAGAAACCGTGCAGGTGGATGCCGGCGGCCCCGGCCCGGGCGACGACGGCGGGGCGTTCGAGGATGATGACCTTGCCGGCCTCGAGGGCGGCGGCCTTGAGTCCGGTCTCCTGCATAATGGCAAGGGTGCGCAGGCCGAAGACGGGCACATCGAAGCGGAAGTCCTGCGCGGGCTTCACGCACTTCACGAAGATGGCCTCGTCGGTCTTGAAGGTGCCGGCGCGGCGCAGCATGTCGTCGGTGCCCTCGAAGGCCTCGACGGCGAGCACGGTGCCCTTGCGCACGACGCAGCCCTGGCCGATGTCGAGCCGGGCGCATTCGCGGGCGATGTGGATGCCGTGGGCGAGGTATTCCTCGTCGAAGGGGAACCGGCCGCCGGTCATGGCGCCGGAGGCGGCCAGCTGGTCGTCGAGGAAGGCGCGGGCGTCGAGCAGGCGGACGCCGATGGCCTCGATCTCGCGGGCGATGGCGCCGAAGATGGTCTCGGCATTGCGGCGCTTGAGCGTGAGGAGGATCTGCGCGGCCTTCAGGTCGGGGGTGAGGCCGTGGAAGAGCTTCTTGGGTTTCACCTGGCCGGCCATGAGCGCGGTCGCGGCGCCGAAGGACCTGAGGGCATCGAGCATCCGGCCGATCTGGCCGACGTTGATCTCGACCCGCTCGGCGGCGGGGAAGGACGCCTTGAGCTCAGGAGCGGTCTCGTCCTCGATGGCGATGAGGCGCAGGGGCACGCCGGCGCGGCGGATGGCGGCGGCCGTGAGGGCGGGGTAGTCGCCGCGGCCGGCGATGAGGGCGACGGGGCGGTCGGATGCAAAGTCCTTCGGCAGGTAGGCGGAGAGCACGGGCGGAGGCTGACGCAGGCCGGCGGACGAATGAAGAACGAAGTTGCAGCCCCGCCGAGGCGGCCGGGAAAGGTCTACGACTGGGCGCCGTAGTATTTCTTGTAGCTGCGGTAGTAGCGGTAATTCGAGTAATACTCGATGCGGCGGGGCGAGAGGCCGTTGAGCACGATGCCGAGCAGCTCGTTTTTGCTTTCCTTGAGCTGCTTGATGAAGAGACGGATGTGCTTCCGGTAGGCGCGGTTGAAGCGGCAGACGTAGACGACCTCGTCGGTGCGCTCGGCGATGAGGATGGCGTCGGTGACGGCGCCCATCGGGGGCGAGTCGACGACGACGAGGTCGAAGTGCTGCTTGAGGGAGGCGAGGAACTGGGTGAAGGCGGGTTTCTCGAGCAGTTCGGTGGGGCTCTTGGAGCGGCCGCCGGAGCGGAGAAGCCAGAGGTTGTCCTCGACCTTGGTGATGCCGAGCGAGGGGTCGGCGAGGGGATCGGGGGGGGTCTTGGCCCCGGCCTCGAACCAGGCGATGAGGCCGACCTCGTTGGTGAGCTTGAAATTGCGGTGCAGCATCGGGCGGCGCATGTCGCAGTCCACGAGCAGGACCTTCTTGCCATGGCGGGCAAACGCGGCGGCGAGGTTGCAGCTGATCATGGTCTTGCCCTCGCCGGGGATGGTGCTGGTGACGAGGATGGACTTGGGGAAGTCGAGTTTGGACTGGATCTTGACGGCGCTGTAGGTGCTGAGGAAGGCCTCGGAGCCGGGCGAGGTCTTGTTGAGGCTGACCAGGGCGTGCTTCTCGCCATCCGGGGTGTCGGAGAGCTCGGGGATGATGCCGAGGAGCGGGGCGCCGATGAAGTTCTCGACGTCCCAGGCGCTCTTCACGCGGTCGTCGATGAAGCTGAGGCCGAGGGCGACGAAGGCGAAGACCACGACGCCGAGGCCGACGGCCTGCTTGACGATCTGCGGGATGTTGGGCTGGAAGGGCGCGCCGGCGGGGACGGCCCGGTCGAGCGGGCGGACGGGGATCTTGTCGAGGTTCTTGTCGCTGACGGCCTGGTTGAGGCGGTCGAGGATGGCGACGTAGGCGTTCTTGGCGACGCTGGCCTGGTTCTCGAGGCTCTTGAACTCGACGGAGAGTTCGCCGAGCCGGAGCTGGCCCTTCTCGGCCTCGGCATATTCGCGCTGGTAGGAGGCCTCGGACTCGCGGACCTTGCGGAGCTGGGTCTGGAGGTCGGTGATGGCCTGCTCGATGTTCTGGTTGATCTGCTCGTCGAGGACGGTGATCGAGTTGGCCAGGTCGATCATGCGCGGGTGTTTCTCGAGGTATTTTTCGGAGAGGATGGACTGGGTCTTGATGTATTCGGCGCGCTGCGCCCGGAGGGCGGCGAGGTTGCCGTAGTTGGAGATATACTGGACCTCGAGGAGGTTGCCGCCGGCGGCGCGGATCTTCTCGATCTGGTCGAGCACCACCTCGAGGTTGATGCGGTTGATGCGCTCGGCGGTGAGGGTGGAGTTGATGGTCTTGAGGCGCTCGGCCACGATGTCCACGCTGGCGGAGAGCGAGACGAGGTTGTGCCTGCGCTTGTATTCCTGGAGGCGGGTTTCGGCGGCCTCGGACTCGCGGCGGAGCTCCTCGGCGCGGTCCTTGAGGAACTTGGTGGCGTATTCGCCGACGTCCTCGCCCTTGTTGATGAGGTAACGGATGAACTGCTCGACGTAGCGGTTGGCGACAAGGGCGGCGCCCTCGGGGTCGCGGTTGGTGACGGTGATGGAGACGGTGAGGCTGTTGCGGACGGAACCGACGCTGACGCCGCCGAGGAGGTCGTTGGGGCCGGGAGGATTGAGACCGTCGCGGAGGTAGGGGCGCTGGAGCAGCTTGATCTCGTCGGGGGTGAGGGAACGGACGACCAGCTCGCGCAGCTTGCCGCTGCGGAGAAGATCGAGGTTGGAATTCATCTCCAGCTCATTGCGGACGGAGGGATCGGAGATGCTGGGGTTGTTGAGCACCTGGTCCGGCCGGTCGAACTGCATGGTGGCGGTGCTGCGGTAGAGCGGAATCTCCTTGGCCTGGAAATAGGCGACGGAGAGCGAGACGATGAGCGCAACAGGCAGGGCGATCCACAGGCGCTCGCGGAGGATGACGTAGTAATCCCGCAGCGTGCGTCGCTCCGCCACATGGTCTTCCGAGGAGTGGAGCGAGGACGGGCCCTTGGCGGACGGATGGGGGGGCGTTGTGACGGAAGACATCGGGAATCAGATCAGGCTCTCGGGCACGTAAACGTTGTCGCCGGGGAGGAGCAAGATGTCCTCGTTGTTGGGCCGGCTGCTCTTTCGGCCTTTGATCAGGCTCTCGACGTCGATGGTGAAGACCTTTTTGGTGCCGTCGGGCAGCACGCGGGTGACGGTGACGGCGGTGCCCTTGGCGATGTCGGTGAAACCCTGCGCCTTGGTCACCAGCTCGGTGATGGTGAGGGTGGACTCGGCGGGGAGGCCGTAGCGGCCGGGGGCGCGGATGGCGCCGGAAATGGAGACTTCGCGGGCGGCATATTCCTCGACGGAGACGGTGACCTGGGGATTGCGGAGGAAGCGGCCGTCCTTGTAGGCGGCCTCGATGGCGGCCTGTGCCTCGACGATGGTCATGCCGCCGAGGCTGACCTCGCCGATGAGCGGGAGGTTGACCTTGCCGCGGGCATCGATGCGGACGATGGTGCGCAGATCCTCCTCGCCGAAGACGTTGACGAGGATGCGGTCGGCCAGCTGGAGCGTATGCACGTAGTTTTTCTTCAGCTCGACCACGCGGGCGTCCTGTTCCTGCGCGCCGGCGGCGGCGAACAGGCCGGCGAGCAGGGCGGCGAGGAGCGGGAGGCGGGGGAAGGGGCGGCGCATGGGGATCAGAAGCGGCTGTAGACGTCGATGGAGTAGCCGAAGCGGTGGAAATCGGAGGTGGGGAGGCTCGACCAGTTCTTGAAGTAATTCAGCGACGCGCCGAGGCGGAAATGCTCGTTGAGGCTGTAACGGGCGCCGAGGTCCCACAGGGCGAAGTGGTCGGTGCGCGCCGGGGAGCCGCGGCCGAGGAAGTCGTTGCGGCCGCCGCCGACGGTGGCATCAACGGAGAACTTGCGCGAGAAGACATAGCTGGCGGCGAGGGTGCCGGAGGTGGTGTCGACGGAGCCGCCCAGCGCCGTGGTGCTGAAGTCGCGCGTGCCCTGGAGCTTGAGGGAGAACTTGCGGGTGAGGGCCCAGTCGAGGGCGGCGGAGAGCGTGAGCTGGCTGAAGGTCTCGTTCGTGGCCTCCTGCTCGCGGATCTGGTAGCCGACGCGGAAAAGGCCGTTGAGCTTCGCGAACAGCCCGCCCGTGGCGCCGATGGAGAACGAGTGGTCGGTCGTGCCGCCTCCGGTGGAGGTGTCGGCGATGCGCACGCGGTAACCGCCCAGCAGGTCGGTCTTCGAGGTGTAGATGTAGAAAAAGTCGACCGCCTGGGAGTAGTCGGTGTAGTCGGTCAACACCGAGTTGTCGCTGTAGCTGCGGCGCTGATAACCGGTGTTCGAGGTGACGTAGAGGTTGTCGTTGACGGGATACTTGAGGTTCAGGCCCAGGGGGAAGTTCCACGAGTTGGTGCGCACGTTGACCGCGCTGTCGGAGCGGCTCTCCCGGTAGGCGTTGACGGTGAAGGCGCCGGTCGTGCGTCCGCCGGTCTTGTTGAGCTCGAGGCTGAAATTGGGGTTGGTGGACGACTCGCCGGTGTAGTTGGAATAGCTCACATGGGTGACCGTCCCGCGGCAGTTGACGGCGATGATGCCGCGCCGGCGTTGCAGTTCAAAGCCGGCCTGCCCGCTCACGGAGTAATCGCCGTCGCCGCCGGAGGAGGCGAAGATGTTGGAGCTGTAGGCGAAGGTGGCCTGGCCGAAGACGAAGATCTGGTTGCGCGAGCCGTCGATGTTCAGCAGGGCCCGCGCCGGCACCGCGAG
The DNA here is from genome assembly GCA_964601365.1 of uncultured Opitutaceae bacterium. Taxonomy (GTDB): domain Bacteria; phylum Verrucomicrobiota; class Verrucomicrobiia; order Opitutales; family Opitutaceae; genus Didemnitutus. The sequence continues at coordinate 45,491 of CAZRNE010000006.1, forward strand.
CAGGCCGAGGGCGGCGAGGGGGAGCAGGAGACGGAGGAATCTCGTCATGTGCGGCGGGCCGGCCTAGTCGCCCCCGGGCGGGGTGAGTGTGGCCGGGCTGACCGTGATGTTGAGCGGCGGCTGCGCGGGCACGGTCGGTCGCGCGACGATCTCGCCGCCTTCATCGCCCACATCGCCCGTGCCGCCGACATCCCCGCTGCCGGTTTCGGTCGAGTCGGAGCCTTCGATGCCGGCCTCGGATTTCTTTTCGATCATCTCGAAGGTGACGGTCTTCTTGGCGTTGCAGGCGACGGTGACCCGCTCGTCCAGCGAGGGCAGGATGGCGCGGTCGATCGGCGCGATGGTGATCGCGGGAGGTTGGCCGGGTGCGCCGGGGCGGATGGTGGCGCGCTCGCCGGCGCGGAGCACGTGGCCGCCCAGGCTGTCGCGCCGGTTGGAACCGCGGACCGAGATGTCGCCCTCGAGCAGGTAAACGACGGTCTCGTCGGGGTTCGACTCGATGGCCACTTTCTGGCCGCGGATGGAGATGGCCGCGTGCGGGGTCGTGTAGGTCATCGAGCTGCCGGAGACCATGCCGCTGGTGCAGATGCCGACGAAGCCCTGGGCGACGAACACCTCGCTGTGGGAGATCGAGGGCTCGAACTCCATGCTGAGCCGCTTGGGCTGAAAAGGCTCCTGCACGAAACGGCCGATCTCGATGCGGGTGTTCTGGTCGATGAACATGCCGGTGCCGTTGGAGAACACGAAGGCATTGTGCGACTCCTCGCCGGTTTCGATGATGGTGCCGGGAGCGTCGAAGGCCGTCGCCTGCCGCGCCGCGTAGGCGCGGTCCGCGGTGCGGATCTGCGCGTCGCCCTTCACCTCCGCCAGGTAGATCTTGCTGGTGGGACCTTTCTTCTTGCCCAACTGACGTTGGCCGAGAGCCGGGGAGACGGAGAGGAGAAGCGCGACCGCGAAAAGCGCGAGGCGGGGCAGATGGGCAGGCTTCATGGCGCGAGGAGGTTTGACGCAAAGCGTCCGGTTGGCCTTGTGAGATATAGGTAATAAACCCTAGGGCAAGCAGTTTCTACCCTAGGATTCTCATTGAGGACCAAATGCTATTTCAAACCACGAGGTTTAGCAACTTCCCTTTGACGTAAATGGACTTGCGGATTTGCTTTCCGGCCAGGTGCGGTGCGACTTTGGGGTGGCTTTGCGCCAATTCGATGAGCTTGGCCTCGGTGACGCCGGCATCGACCGCGGCTTCGCCGCGATGCTTGCCGTTGACCTGGAAAACGATGTTGACCGTCGTGGCCACAAGCTTGGCCGGATCGTAGGAGGGCCACGGTGCGGTCATCGCGGTGCCTGAGCCGCCAAGGCGGGTCCACAATTCCTCCGCGAGGTGAGGGGCGAACGGCGCGAGCAGCTGCAGGAAGGTCAGCATCGCCGGACGAGGCACGGCGGGTTCCTTCTGCAGCGCATTGAGCAGCACCATCAGGTCGGAGATGGCGGTGTTGAACTGCAGGGCCTCGATCTTTTCGCCGACCTTCTTGATCGTCTCGTGCAGGAGCCTGTCGGCGTCACCGCTCAACCCCGCATCGGGTTTGATGCGCGGGTTGAGACCGCCGTCCTCGGCGATGCACTCGCGCCAGGCCTTTTTGAGGAAGCGGTGCACGCCCTCGATGTTCTTCGGGTTCCACGGCTTCATCGCCTCGAGCGGCCCGAGGAACATCAGGTAGAGCCGGAGCGTGTCGGCACCGTAATCACGGATGATGTCGTCGGGATTGACGACATTGCCGCGGCTCTTGGACATCTTCTGGCCGTCTTCGCCGAGGATGATGCCCTGGTGGAAAAGTTTCCGGAACGGCTCGCTCTGCGGCACGATGCCCAGGTCGAAAAGGACCATGTGCCAGAAGCGCGCGTAGAGCAGGTGCAGCACCGCATGCTCGGCGCCGCCGACATAGAGGTCGGGCACGCCCCAATACTGCAACGCCTCCGGGCTGGCGATCGCGCGCGGGTTGCGCGGATCCAGGAAACGCAGGTAATACCAGCAGGAGCCGGCCCACTGCGGCATGGTGTTGGTCTCGCGGCGCGCGCGCATCCAGGGTTCGCCGGCCGGGCGGGGCCGGGTGGCGGGGACGGCTTCGCCGGTCTGCGCATTGAACCAGATGTCGAGCCAGGCGGTCTCGTTCGCAAGCGGGCTTTCGCCCGTGCCGCTGGGCAGGTAGCTCTGCACCTCCGGCAAGGTGAGCGGCAGGGCGGTGGTGGGCAGCGGCAGGGCGTATTGCATCACACCGTTTTCGGCGAACGTGACCGGCGTGGCGGGAAGGTCGGAGCGGAGCGCAGCGGCCCGTCGGTAGTCGGTCTCGCTCACCCAGACGATGGGGAAGGGTTCGCCCCAATAGCGCTGCCGGGAAAAGAGCCAGTCGCGGAGCTTGTAGTTCACGCGGCGCTCGCCGAGGTCTTTTTCCTCGAGCCAGGCGATGATCCGCGCCTTCGCCTCCTCGACCTGCAGGCCGTTGAGCGAGACCTCCGCGTTCGCGCTGTTGATGGCGGGTCCGTCGCCGGTGTAGGCGGCATCGGGGAAATCCGCCGGCGGCTGCACCGTGCGGATGATGGGCAGGTGGTAGATCTTGGCGAATTCCCAGTCGCGCTCGTCCTGCGCCGGCACGGCCATGATCGCGCCGGTGCCGTAGCCCATCAGGACGTAGTCGGCGATCCAGACCGGCACGCGCGCGCCGTTGACGGGGTTGATGGCGAAGCCTCCGGTGAACACGCCGGTCTTTTCCTTCGCGGCGTCGGACATGCGGTCCACGTCGCTCTTGGCCGCGGTGCGGCGGACGTAGGTCTCGACCGCGGCGCGCTGGGCGTCGGTGGTGAGTTTGCCGACCAACGGATGCTCGGGGGCCAGCACCATGTAGGTGCAGCCGAAAAGCGTGTCGGGTCGCGTGGTGAACACGCGCAGGTCGCCGAGCGCCGCGTGCTCCAGCTTGAAGATCACCTCCGCGCCCTTGCTGCGGCCGATCCAGGCCTCCTGCATGCGCTTCGTCGAGTCGGGCCAGTCGACATCCTTGAGCCCGTCGAGCAGGCGGTCGGCGTAGGCGGTGATGCGCAGCACCCACTGGCGGAGGTTGCGGCGCTCGACCGGATAGCCCCCGACCTCGGACTTGCCGTCGATGACCTCCTCGTTGGCCAGCACGGTGCGCAGTTCCGGGCACCACCACACCGGCCGTTCGTCCACGTAGGCGAGGCCGCGGCGGAAGAGCTGGAGGAAAATCCACTGCGTCCACCGGAAATACTCCGGGTCGGTCGTGTCGACCTCGCGGTCCCAGTCGTAGGAGAAACCGAGGGCCTTGATCTGGCGGCGGAAGTTCGTGATGTTGGCCTGGGTGTTCGCGGCGGGATGTGTGCCGGTCTTCACGGCGTGCTGCTCGGCGGGGAGGCCGAATGCATCCCAGCCGATGGGGTGGAGCACATTGAAGCCGCGGGCGCGCTTGTAGCGGGCGATGATGTCGGTGGCAGTGTAACCCTCGGGATGACCGATGTGCAGGCCCGCGCCGGACGGGTAGGGGAACATGTCCAGCACGTAGTATTTCGGCTTGGACGATCCGGTTTCGGCGCGAAACGCCTTCGTTTCCTCCCAGATCCGCTGCCAGTGCGGCTCGATCGTGAGGTGGTCGTATTCTTTGCAGTGGGTCGCCATCGGGATGAACCGCGCATGAGAGTCGCTTCGCCGGGCACCGTCAACCCCGCTAACGGCCTTGCCGCGGCGGCCCCCGGTCCTCCACTGTGGCCGCATGTTCACCGGCATCGTCGAGGAAACCGGCCGCGTGGCCGCCTTCGAGCGCGGCCCCGCGGCGTGGTCGCTGCAGGTCGCCGCCGCGCGCGTGACCACGGATGTCGCCGTCGGCGACAGCGTGGCCGTGAACGGCTGCTGCCTGACCGTCACGCGTTTCGCCGCCGGGAATCTCTGGTTCGACGTCTTGGAAGAGACGCGGCGGCTGACCAATTTCGCCGACCTGGCGGCCGGCGGCAGCGTGAACCTCGAGCGCAGCCTGCGCGCCGACGGCCGGCTCGGCGGGCATTTCGTGACCGGGCACATCGACGCGTTGGGCCAGATCGTGCTCTTCGAGCCGCGCGGCGCCGACCGCTACCTGCGCGTCCGGGCGCCCGCGGAGTTCGCCCGGTATCTCGCCTACAAGGGGTCGGTGGCCATCGACGGCATCTCGCTCACGGTGGCGGAGGTGGACGGATCCGAATTCGCCGTCTGGCTGATCCCGCACACGCTGGAGGTGACGAACCTGGGCGGACGGGCCGTTGACCAGCGCGTGAACCTCGAGTTCGACCTCCTGGCCAAATACGTCGAACGCCAGCGCTTGTTCCCCGCGACCTGATGGACACGCGCGAACAACTGCTCGCCCTGCAGGAGGAGTTGCGCCGTTTGCGTGCCCACGGCCAGCGATCCGTCGCCGTGGATGAGTCGAGCTTGGAGGACCTGCGGCGGGTGGTGGACGGTCTCAAGGAAGAGCCGGCGGATACCATGGCCGCACCGGCGGCCTTCGCTCCTGCGCGCGCCGCAACGGTTCGCGCTTCCTCCCGCCCGGCGGGCAGCTCCCTGCCACCGGTCCCGGCCGTCGATCTGCCGGCGGGCGACAAGCGCGTGCGTTGGGAGGCCCTGCGCGCGCAGGTGCTGGCCGATCCCGTCTGCCGGGCGCGGGTTTATCCCGGCAAGAAAATCGTCTTCGGTGTCGGCAACCTCGATGCGGCCATCATGTTCGTGGGCGAGGCGCCCGGCGGGGACGAGGAGGACCAGGGCGAGCCTTTCGTCGGCCGCGCAGGCCAGTTGCTCAACAAGATGATCGGCGCGATGGGCCTGCCGCGGGAGCAGGTCTACATCGGCAACATCCTCAACTGGCGCCCCGAGATGCCGCGCAACCCCGACGGGAGCCAGACCGGCAACCGCCCGCCCACCGCGGAGGAGATGAACTACTGCCTGCCCTTCATCCGCGCCCAGATCGAGATCATCCGGCCCAAGGTGCTGGTCACGCTCGGCAAGACCGCCGTGGACGGACTGCTGGGCTTCGACCGCTTCAAATCCATGGGGGCCGCGCGCGGCGCATGGCATGATTACGAGGGCACACCGCTCCGGGCGACCTACCATCCCTCCTACCTGCTGCGGCAGGAGGGGCTCACGAGTCTCGCCGCGAAGAAGATCAAGCGCGATGCCTGGGAGGACCTGCTCGCGGTCATGGAAAAGGCCGGGCTGACGATCAGCGAGAAGCAGCGCCGCTATTTCCTCTGATCCTAGCGCACGCTCGCGTAAGCGCTCAGGACGATGGGCCGGCCGGACTTCTCCCGGCCGATGACGCGCACGGCGGCGCTGGCGGCCCGGACGGTGGCGTCGGGCTTGATCCAGAGCCGGAATTCCCGTCCCGCCACCACGGGCTCCAGGCGGGCGCGGAAACCGGCGGATGAGTAGCCGATTTCGGCCGGTTCAAACTCAAGGCCGGGGGATAGGACGATCTTCACCGGTTTTTCCTGTGCATCCGCACCCAAAGTCCACTCGATCGTGCGGGGGGTGACGGCCGCCGGTTCAGGCACCTCGAAGCGCGCGGTCAACCGGGTGGGCGTGGCCGACTCGGAGGTCAGGACCAAAATGTGCCGCTCGTAGAGGCCGATGCGGTCGCCGACGGTGAAGCGCGCCGTCAGCGTGCCGGTCTCCCCCGGGGCCAGCCTCTTGCGGTTCGGTGTGGCGCCGAGACACTCGCAGTTGGTCTCCACATGCAGGATGGTGACGGGCTCCTTGGAGTCGTTGCGATAGTGATATTGCACCTCGGCCCCGGTCGCCAGCGGAGGCAGGCTGATCTGCCGGTGCAGACGGTCCCATGTCAGGGCGTGGACTTGCGCCCCACCGAGCAGCAGGGCGGCGGCAACCCGGAGCGGGCGTCGGAACGGGCGCGAGGTCCGGAGACGCATGGCGGAATCAAAGCAGCGCCTTCAAGGCGTCGGCCACCTTCTGATATTCGGTTTCCAGATGGAGCAGCACGTTCGCGGCCTCACTCAACCGCTCCTGGTTGGCGAGCTGCTCGATGTCCTTGCTGGCCGCCTGCAGCCGCATGGCGCCGAAATTGCCCGAACTGCCCTTGAGCGAATGCGCCGCGCGCGCGACGGCCTTGGCGTCGTTGACGGCGATGCCGGTGCGGATGTCCGCGATCCGTGACGGAGAGTCCTTCAGGAATATGCCGATGATTTCCCGGAGAAACGAATCGTCCCCCGGGCTCAGGTCCCGCAAAGTGGCGATGGTGGCCGGGTCAAGGATCGGGTCTTCGGACATGCGCCGAATCGCATGCGGGTTAAGTGGTCAAAGGCGAGGCAATTGCGCGGTTCGGGCGGCGGTCTGCCGGAAGCCATGACGATATATCATAGGATGCGGATACGTTGATATTGTCCTTGCCTGCGGGGCGGGACGGCGGATTTATTGCCCGTCCATATGTCCAACTCCTTTGTCTTTTCCTCCGAGTCCGTCGGCGAAGGCCACCCCGACAAGGTCGCCGACCTCATCTCGGACAGCGTCCTCGACGCCTGCCTCGCGCAGGACCGCCACAGCCGTGTCGCCTGCGAGACCATGGTGAAGTCCAACATGGTCATCCTGGCCGGCGAGATCACCACCAAGGCCCGGCTCAACTACGAGGCCATCGTGCGTGCGGCCATCCGCGAGATCGGCTACGTCAACAACGACGACGTCTTCCACGCCGACCAGGTCTTCATCAACAACTACCTCACGCGCCAGTCGCCGGACATCGCGCAGGGCGTCGACGCCCGGAAGGCCAAGGGCAAGAAGACCGCGGAGCAGGGCGCCGGCGACCAGGGCATCATGTTCGGCTACGCCTGCAACGAGACGCCGGAGCTGATGCCCACGCCCATCATGTTCGCGCACCGTCTCGGCCGCGAACTCACCCGCATCCGCAAGTCCGGTGCCGTCTCCTGGCTGCGCCCCGACGCCAAGACCCAGGTCTCCGTCCGCTACGAGAACGACGCGCCCGTCGAGGTCGTGAACGTCGTCATCTCCACCCAGCACACTCCCGAGGTCTCCCACGCCGAGATCGAGAAATTCATCATCGAGAACGTCGTCAAGAAGGTGCTGCCCGCCCGCATGCTGAACCGGCGCACCGAATACCTCATCAACCCCACCGGCCGCTTCGTCATCGGCGGCCCGCAGGGCGACTCCGGCCTCACCGGCCGCAAGATCATCGTCGACACCTACGGCGGCTGGGGCCGCCACGGCGGCGGCGCCTTCTCCGGCAAGGACCCGTCGAAGGTCGACCGCTCGGCCGCCTACATGGGCCGCTGGGTCGCCAAGAACATCGTGGCCGCCAAGCTCGCCACGCACGCCGAGATCCAGTTCGCCTACGCCATCGGCCATCCGCGCCCGGTCTCCGTCCGCGTCGAGACCTTCGGCACCGCCAAGCTCGGCCTCTCCGACGACCAGATCACTGACGCCGTGCAGAAGGTGTTTTCCTTCAAACCGGCCGACATCGTCACGCAGCTCGACCTGCTCCGCCCGATCTACCGCCACACCACGAACTACGGTCACTTCGGCAAGCACGGCCTGCCGTGGGAAAAGACCGACAAGGCCGCCGAGCTCCGTGCCGCCATCAAATAACCACCACGCCCGAACCACCATCGCCATGCCCACCGCCACCGCCCCCAAGAAGCCGGCCGCCAAGTCCCCCGCCAAGGCCCCGTCCTCCTCGCCCGACTACCACGTCAAGGACATCTCCCTCGCCGAATGGGGCCGCAAGGAGATCCACATCGCCGAGCACGAGATGCCCGGCCTGATGTCCGTCCGCCGGAAGTTCGGCCCGTCCAAGCCGCTCGCCGGCGTCCGCATCACCGGCTCGCTGCACATGACCATCCAGACCGCCGTCCTCATCGAGACGCTGGTCGAGCTCGGCGCCACCGTGCGCTGGGCCTCGTGCAACATCTTCTCCACCCAGGACCATGCCGCCGCCGCCATCGCCAAGGCCGGCATCCCCGTCTTCGCCTGGAAGGGCGAAACCCTCGAGGAATACTGGGACTGCACCCTCAAGGCCGTCCTCAACCCGCAGGGCCAGGGCCCGCAGCTCGTCGTCGACGACGGCGGCGATGTCACGCTCCTCATCCACAAGGGCTACCAGCTCGAGCAGGGCGACAAGTGGGTCGACTCCCCCTCGTCCTCCCACGAGGAGCAGGTCATCAAGGACCTCCTCAAGCGCGTCCATAAGGACAACCCGAAGTGCTGGACCAACGTCGTGAAGGACTGGCGTGGCGTCTCCGAGGAGACCACCACCGGCGTCCACCGCCTCTACCAGATGCTCGAGAAGGGCCAGCTCCTCGTCCCGGCCATCAACGTCAACGACTCCGTCACCAAGTCGAAGTTCGACAACCTCTACGGCTGCCGCGAGTCGCTCGCCGACGGCCTCAAGCGCGCCACCGACGTCATGATCGCCGGCAAGGTCGCCTGCGTCTGCGGCTACGGCGACGTCGGCAAGGGCTCCGCCCACTCGCTCCGCGGCTTCGGCGCGCGCGTCATCGTCACCGAGATCGACCCCATCAACGCCCTGCAGGCCGCGATGGAGGGCTTCGAGGTCAACACCATCGAGTCCACCCTCGGCACCGCCGACATCTACGTCACCACCACCGGCAACGTCGACATCATCACGCTCGACCACATGCGCCGGATGAAGGACCAGGCGATCGTCTGCAACATCGGCCACTTCGACAACGAGATCCAGGTCGACGCGCTGAACAAGTCCGACGCCAAGCGCGTGACCGTAAAGCCCCAATACGACATGTATACCTTCCCGAACGGGAAGGCGATCTACCTGCTCGCCGAGGGCCGCCTCGTGAACCTCGGTTGCGCCACCGGCCATCCGTCGTTCGTGATGTCGAACAGCTTCACCAACCAGACGCTCGCCCAGCTCGACCTCTGGAAGAACCGCGCCACCTACAAGGTCGGCGTCTACCGCCTGCCCAAGCACCTCGACGAGGAGGTCGCCCGCCTCCACCTCGAGAAGATCGGCGCCAAGCTCACCAAGCTCACGCCCGCGCAGGCCAAATACCTCGGCGTCCCCGTCGAGGGCCCCTACAAGCCCGAGCACTATCGTTATTGAAGCAACCAGCCGCGGTCCCCACCGCGGCTTTTTCTTTCCCGACAAGATGTCGGAGGGGCTTTATGCCCCGACCATTTCTCCTGATTCACACCAAGATCGTGAAGACCGCAAAGGCCAAGCCCTCTTCTTCGCGACCTTCGTTACCTTGGTGTGCAATGCGTTTTCTCAAACAAAAATCCGAAATCCAAAATCGAAAATTCCCCAGATGCCCACCCTCATCCCCAAGCCCACCGTCATCGAAGCCGCCGGCAACAAGCCCAAGCTCATCGAGGAGTTCTTCGGCCGCGTGAACAGCGGCACCGCCGTCACCAGCATCGCGCGCATGCGCAGCCCCGGCGGCTGGGTCGAGCCCGGCCAGACGCCCGAGTTCGACGAATACACCGTCGTGTTGCGCGGCGAGCTGCAGGTGAAGACCAAGGCCGGCACGCTCACCGTCAAGGCCGGTCAGGCCGTGCACACCGCGCCCGGCGAATGGGTGCAATATTCCACGCCGCACCCCGACGGGGCCGAATACATCGCCGTCTGCCTGCCCGCCTTCTCGCCCGCCACCGTCCACCGCGACGCCTAAGATTGCAACCTACTCCCATGCCTGGCACTTCAGGCCGGGCACGCGCTTAAACTCCTGCATGTTTGACGTGAGCAATGTGGCTCCAGCGCTGCGCGCCTGGGCCGCGATCAACTGATCGAGCGGGCCGATTGGTGTGCCCTGTTTCTCGAGATGTGATCGAATCTCGCCGTAGTGCCGAGCGGCTTCGCCGTCAAACGGGACGATGTCAAAAAGCTCCAGGAACGCGCTGAGTTTTTGCGCCTGCTTGGCCAGATCGGCTGATTTGTTCACTCCGGTCCACAACTCTGCCACCACGACAGCCGGCAGCCGGCAACGATCATAAGGCGGCGGACGCTTGCCGACGGCCTTGGCGCGCAGCAGGTCGATGCAGACATTCGTGTCGAGCAGCCAGCCGGACATAAGTTTACCAGGTCAGGTCGCGTTTCTGCTGGGCGGGAGGCTGGTTTCTATCTGGGAAGTCAGTGCCAAAGCTGGCCATGTGCCGGGCCACATCACGTAGCGTGCGGAATTCCGGCCGGCGCTTGGCGCGGAGCATGACGCCGTCATCCCGTTTTTCGAGCAGCACCTCGGTGCCGGGAAAACGGAAAGCCTTGGGCAAGCGCACCGCCTGGCTGCCGCCGTGCTTGAAGAGTTTGGCCGTTGTCATAGCTACACGCTGTAGCTACGGAGCCGTGAGTCAAGGCCGGCCAGGCCGTGCACACCGCGCCCGGCGAATGGGTGCAATATTCCACGCCGCACCCCGACGGGGCCGAATACATCGCCGTCTGCCTGCCCGCCTTCTCGCCCGCCACCGTCCACCGCGACGCGTAATTGCTGCACTTGACACGTATCCGACAATGATTGGGTGCAAACAAAATACCTAGCAGCAATACTCCAAGTCATTGGTTCGACCCTGATGTGGTCTGGTTTCGGCAAAAAACCCGAAGACATAGCTAATAGTGCTCATCTCCGGCTTGGTAGTGATGATCCAGACGAGCATCGCAGTTTACCGCATGTGAAGCAGCAAGTGAGCGCGCATTCACGCGCGCGAGCTGGCGCATTACTTCTAGCTTTAGGTTGCGCGCTCTCAGTCTTCTAGTTCCCGTGAAACCCGGGATATCATTTTACTGATTCAGACCTGATCGAGCGCCTGCTTGATGTCGGCGATGATGTCCTCGACGTCCTCGCAGCCGACCGAGAAGCGCACGAGGCCGTCCGTCAGGCCGAACTTGAGGCGTTCCTCCACCGGCACGGAGCCGTGCGTCATACTCACGGGATGGCAGAGCAGGCTCTCGACGCCGCCGAGGCTCTCGGCGAGGGCGAAGAGCTTCACGCTGCGCGCGAAGCGCTTTGCGCCCTCCAGCGAGCCGAGCTCGGCCGACACCATGCCGCCGAAGCCGGTCATCTGGCGCTTGGCCAGCGCGTGGTGCGGGTGGTCGGGCAGGCCGGGATAATAGACCTTCTTCACCTTGGGGTGCTTGGCCAGGAAAGCCGCCACCTCGCGCGCGCCGGCCGCGTGCTGGCGCATGCGCAGGGCGAGCGTCTTGGTGGCCCGGAGGATGAAGAAGCAGTCCATCGGGCCGGGCACGCCGCCGACCGCGTTCTGCAGGAAGCGGAGCTTGGTGTGCAGGTCGTCCGAGCGCGTGACGACGATGCCGCCGATGACGTCGCTGTGGCCGTTGATGTATTTGGTCGTGCTGTGCAGCACGAGGTCGAAGCCGTGCTCCAGCGGGCGCTGGAAATACGGCGACATGAAGGTGTTGTCGCAGACGGTGATCGCGCCGTGCTTTTTCCCGATCTCGGCCACCGCCTTCAGGTCGGTGAGGTTGAGCATCGGGTTGGTCGGCGTCTCGACGAAGATCATCTTCGTGGCGGGCGTGAGCGCGGTGCGGATGTTGGCCGCGTCGGAGGTGTCGACCCACGAGCAGGTGAGGCCGAAGCGCTTCATGACCTTGTCGAAGTAGCGGAAGGTGCCGCCGTAGACGTTGTTGGTCACGATCACGTGGTCGCCGGCGTTGAGCAGCATCGACACGGCGGTGGTGGCGGCGAGGCCGCTGGCGAAGGCGAGGCCGTGCCTGCCGTTCTCGAGGGCGGCGAGGTTCTTCTCCAGGGCGACGCGCGTGGGGTTGATCGTGCGGCCGTAGTCATAGCCCTTGTGCTTGCCCAGCTCCTCCATCGCGTAGGTGGAGGTCTGGTAGATCGGGGTCATCACCGCCCCGGTGGAGGGGTCAGGTTGCTGGCCCGCATGGATGGCGTCGGTCTGGAAGCCCATGGCGTCAGTTGGTTTTCTTGGTGGAGAGGAAGTCGAGGAGGTCGATGCGCGTGAGGATGCTCACGGGCTTGCGCTGTGCGTCGACAACGACGGCGGCGGGATTCTTGCCGAGGATTTCCTGCAGCGTGGCGATCGGCGTCGTGGCGCTGACGACGGGGAACTGGCGCTGCATGCACTTCGACACGAGCGCGCCGCCCGAGCCCGCGCCGGAGGCGAGGAACTCCATCAGGCCCGCCTCGGTGACCATGCCCACGAGCACGCCGCCGGAGGTGACGGGCAGCTGGGAGATGCCTTTCTCGCGCATGAGGGCCACGGCCTGCGTGACCGTCTGCATGTCGTTCACGGCGATGACGGCGGGTCGGCCGGAGCCGAGCAGGAGGCTCACGTTGCCCTCGATCCGGGCGGGGTCATAGAAACCGTTGGCGCGCATCCAGTTGTCGTCGACGAATTTCGTCATGTAGTTGCGCACCCCGTCGGCGAGGATGAGCACGCAGTTCTGGCCGGCCTTGAGGCGGGCGGCGGCCTTGAGCGCGGCGAACAGCACCGAGCCGCTCGAGCCGCCGACCAGCAGGCCCTCCTCGCGGATGAGCCGGCGGGCGAGCAGGAACGAGGGCTGGTCCTCGGTCTTCACCCACTCGTCGATCACGCTGCGGTCGAGCACGTCGGGGATGAAATCGTAGCCGATGCCCTCGACCTTGTAGGTGGCGACGTGCGTGCCGCCGGCGAGGATGGAGCCGACCGGGTCGGCGCCGATGATGACGCACTTCGGGTTGTGCTGCTTGAGGCGCTTGGCGATGCCGGTGATGGAGCCGCCCGTGCCCGCGGCGATCACGCACATGTCCACCTTGCCGTCGAGCTGGTCGATGATCTCCTGGCCGGTGCCCTCGAAGTGGACCTTCGGGTTGTTGGGGTTGCCGTATTGGTCGAGGATGTGGGCGTTGGGCAGTTCCTTCTGGAGGCGCTTGGCCACGCTGATGTGGCTCTCGGGCGAATCGTAGGCGGCCTCGGTGGGCGTGCGGATGATCTCGGCGCCGAGCGCCTCGAGCACGACCTGCTTCTCGCGGCTCATCTTCTCCGGCATCGTGATGATGACGCGGTAGCCCTTGACCGCGCCCGCCAGCGCGATGCCGATGCCCGTGTTGCCGCTCGTCGGCTCGATCAGCGTGTCGCCGGGCTTGATGCGACCCTCGCGCTCGGCGGCCTCGACCATGGAGCGCCCGATGCGGTCCTTGATCGAGCCGCCCGGGTTCAGGAACTCGCACTTGGCGAAAAGATTGCAGGCGAGGGGAGCGCCGACGCGGTTGAGGCGGACCATCGGGGTGTGGCCGATGGCCTCGACGATGTTGCTTTTGACGTTCATGCGGAAGGACCGGAATTTATGACATAAGGGGCGCGCAGCGCCGCGCCGATGTCAAGGGCGCGGAGGGCATGGCCGGCACAGCAATCGCCATGGCACGCATGAAATTGGGTCAGCGGCGGCTGGCGCAAAATGCCTTGCCCTTTCAACCAGCCCAAGTTTGCTGCGGGCACATTTTCCGGAGAGATGGCCGAGTGGCTGAAGGCACAGCTTTGCTAAAGCTGCATAGGGGAAACTCTATCGAGGGTTCGAATCCCTCTCTCTCCGCCATCCTTTCCCCGGCGGGGCCCAGTTTCGGCTTTATCCGCGCTAATCTGTGTTCATCTGTGGGTAACCAATAGATGAAGATCTACTTCATGGGCATCTGCGGCACGGCGATGGGCAACGCCGCGCTGCTGGCACGCGCCAACGGCCACGAGGTGCTCGGCGCCGACGCCAACGTCTACCCGCCCATGAGCGAGGTCCTGGCCGACGCCGGCATCACCCTCCACACGGGCTACGATCCCGCCCGCCTCGAGCAGCTCCGGCCCGACCTCGTCGTCGTCGGCAACGCCATGTCGCGCGGCAACCCCGAGGTCGAGTGGCTCCTCGACACCCGGGCCTTCCCCTTCACCTCGCTGCCCGCGCTGCTCGCCGACTTCGTCCTCAAGGGCCGCCAGAACCTCGTCATCGTCGGCACGCACGGCAAGACCACCACGACCGCGCTCACGGCCTTCCTCCTGCGCGAGAACGGCCGCGATCCCGGTTGGCTCATCGGCGGCGTGCCCCAGGACCCGCCTGCGGGCAGCCACCTCGGCGCGGCCGCCGACCCCTTCGTCATCGAGGGCGACGAATACGACAGCGCCTTCTTCGACAAGCGCGCCAAGTTCATCCACTACGCGCCGCATATCGCCGTCCTCAACAACCTCGAGTTCGACCACGCCGACATCTTCCGCGACCTCGAGGACGTGAAGCGCTCCTTCTTCCACCTCACGCGCATCGTGCCCCGCAACGGCTGGATCGTGCTCAACGGCGACGACGCCAACCTCGCCGCGCTCGGGCCGCTCGGCTGGACGCGCGTCGTGCGCGTCGGCACCGGCCCGGACAACGACGTCCGCATCGCGGACTTCACCGAGGGACCCGAGGGCGCGCGCTTCAGCCTTTCGTGGAAGGGCGCGAAGTGGGCCGATGTCGCCTGGGCGCAACCCGGCCTCTTCAACGCCCGCAACGCCGCCATGGCCGCGGTGGCTGTCGCGTTGGCCCTCGAAGGTGGTAGGGCGAGTTCTCCGAACGAGCCGCGTTCGGGTGACGGCTCATCCGGAGGATTCGCCCTGCCGGCTGAAAGCCTCGCTCGCGTGAAGCTCGACGCGCTCGCGCGCTTCCGCGCCGTGCGCCGCCGGCAGCAGCTCCTCGTCGACACGCCCGCGCTGAAGGTCGTCGAGGACTTCGGGCACCATCCCACCGCCGTGGCCGAGACGCTCCAGTCGTTCCGCGCGCGCTTTCCCGGCCATGTCATCCACGCCGCCTTCGAGCCGCGCAGCAACACCTCGCGCCGCAAGGTCATGCAGGCCGCCTTCTTCCGCGCGCTGGCCTTCGCCGACGAGGTCTATCTCGGCGCCGTGGCCCGCGCCCACCTGCTCAAGCCCGAGGAGCGCTTCGACGCCGAGGCCCTCATCGGCCACCTCGAGACCCAGGGCGTGCACGGCCACACCGCGCCGACCAACGCGGCCTTGCTGGAGATCCTGCTGAAAAACACCCGCGCGGAGACCCAAAGACCCCAACTCGTCGTGTTCTTCACCAACGGCTCCTTCGACGGGATCATCAAGCAGTTCGTGGCGGAGTTTTCTTAACCACGGATTTCACGGATGAGCACTTATGAGGCGGAAATGCCCCGGCAGTGTCATCCTGAGCGGAGCGAAGGATCCATCCGTGTGATCCGCGGCGAAAATAACTACTGCGCCTGTTTGGCGACCTTGTAGACGACGGGCTCCTCGCCCTGCGGCAGCGCCAGCAAGTCGTAGTCGTGGAAGGAATTGATGGTCACCTCAGCGAATTCGCCCACGGGCAGGCTCTTCGGCACGTAGACGCGGCCGTCGATGTCGGGGGCGTCGGCCTCGCCGCGCGCGACGCCCGGCTCCTCCACCAGCACGCGCAGCTTGCGGCCGACGTAGCCCTTGGAAACCTCGCGGGCGATCTCCTGCTGGAGCTTCATCGTGCGGTGCCAGCGGGCCTCCTTGGTCTTCTTGGGGATCTGGCCGTCCATCTTCGCCGCGCGCGTGCCCTCCTCCTGCGAGTAGCGGAACACGCCGAGGCGCTCGAAGCGCGCCTCGCGGATGAACGCGCACAGCTCGTCCACGTCCGCCTCGGTCTCACCAGGGAAGCCGACGATGAAGGTCGTGCGGATGGCGATGCCGGGGATGCCCGCGCGGATGCGGCGGATGAGGCCGCGGATGTAGTCGCCGCTGGTCTCGCGCTGCATCAGGCCGAGCATGTGGTCGCTGATGTGCTGGAGCGGGATGTCGATGTAGCGGGCGACCTTGGGGCACTCGGCGATGGTCCGGATCAGCTCGTCGCTCCAATGCGCCGGGTGCGTGTAGAGCAGGCGGATCCAGAAATCCCCCTCGATGGCGTTGAGCTCGCGCAGGAGGGTGGTCAGGGCCGTGCCGCGGGACGAATCGACGGGCGTGCGCGGGTTCGGCCGCTGCTCCCAGGTGTCCATGCCGAAGAAGGTCGTGTCCTGCGAGATGAGGTTCAGCTCGCGCACGCCCTCCTTGACGAGGCGGCGGGCCTCCTGCACCACGCTCTCGACCGTGCGGCTGCGGTGCCGGCCGCGGATCTGCGGGATGATGCAGAAGGTGCAGGGGTGGTTGCAGCCCTCGGCGATCTTGATGTAGGCGAAATGCCGGGGCGTCAGCCGGAAACGCGGCGTGTCGTAGTCGGGGATGTAGGTCGAGCGGCCCTCGATGAAACTGGCCGGCGCGTCCTTCTTCTTCCGCTCGGTGCCGTAGATCTGCTCGATGATCGGCGCGACCTTCGTGATCTGGTCGAGGCCGATGAAGGCGTCCACCTCGGGCAGGGCGCCGGGCAGGTCCTTTGAGAACCGCTGCGACATGCAGCCGGCGACGATGAGCTTCTGGTCCTTGCGGCGCTTGGCCAGGCCGCGGGCCTTGTGCGCCTCGATGATGTGGTGGATCGACTCCTCCTTCGACGAGTCGATGAACGAGCAGGTGTTGACGATGACCACGTCAGCATCGGCGGCCTCCGGCACCACGGTCATGCCCGCGGCGTGCAGGTGGCCGACCATGATCTCGCTGTCGACGAGGTTCTTGGCGCAGCCGAGGGAGACGAGGCTGACTTTCTTGCTCATGGGCGGTGCAAATGAAAAGCGCCCGCGACGGGGCGGGCGCGAGGCGTAAAGGCCGGGCCGCGGCCGCTTACTTCTTTTTGCGCGCGGCGGCGGTCTTGGCCTTCTTGCGCTTCAAGTAGGCGAGGCGGCGTTTCTTTTTGATGACCTTGTTGTATTGTTTGCCCATGGATGGTGTGGAGTTGCGCTCCGAACGTGGTTGAAACACCCCGCGCGAGTCAAGCAGCGCCTCAATAACGGGCCAGGGTCGGGTCGATCTCGCAGGCCCAGGCCTCGATGCCGCCGGCGATGTTGGCCACGTTGCTCCGGCCCTGGCTGAGCAGGAATTGCGTCACGCGCGCGCTGCGGGCCCCGACGTGGCAGAGCACCAGCACCGGCTGGTCGGCGGGGATTTCCGCCAATCGCCCGGTTATCTCCCGCATCGGGATGTGCAGGCAGGGGTCAACGCGCGCGATGGCCAGTTCGTCGGCTTCGCGCACGTCGAGCAGCACCGCGCCGGTCCGCAGCGCGGCGGCGGCTTCCTGCACCGAGACTTCCGGGATGGCGGGCACGGCGGCAGGCAACCGGCCCCGGTCGCGGCGTCAACTTGGTTTCGCCGTTGACGGGGCGGGGCGGGGCGGCGGAAGTTGCGCCATGGCAGAACGATTCGTAGTCATCATGGCCGGCGGCCGCGGCGAGCGTTTCTGGCCGCAGAGCCGCGAGTCCACCCCCAAGCATCTCCTGCCGATCGTGGGCGACAAGCCCATGCTCACGCAGACCGTCGACCGCGTGACCGGCGTGGTGCCGGCGGAAAATGTCTTTGTCATCACCACGCAGGCGCAGCTGGAAGGCTGCCGCCAGGCCTGCCCCGATCTGCCCCTGGCCAACATCGTCGCCGAGCCCGTCGGGCGCGATACCGCCGCGGCCACGGGCCTCGCCATGCTGCTGGTCAAGCATCGCAACGCCGGCGCCACCTTCGCCATGCTGCCGGCCGACCACGTCATCCGCGACACGGCCGAATACGCCAAGCTGCTCAACGTCGCCTTCGAGGCCGCGGAATCCGCCGACGTGCTCGTGACCCTCGGCATCAAGCCCGGCGCACCCGAGACCGGCTTCGGCTACATCCACCGTGCCGGCCCGTGGCGCAAGGTCGGCGGGCGCGACGTCATGCAAGTCGAGCGCTTCGTCGAGAAACCCGACCACGAGACGGCGCAGCGCTATTACAAGTCCGGCGAATACTACTGGAACGCCGGCATGTTCGTCTGGCGCGTGCCGGTCGTGGAGGCGGCGTTCAAGGCCCACGCACCCGAGCTGCACGCCGGCCTGCTCAAGCTTGACGCCGCCGTGAAGGCCGCCGGCGGCTGGGCCGCCGGTCTCGCGCAGGTCTACCCATCGCTGAAGAAGATCTCCGTCGACTACGCCGTCATGGAGAAGTCGCGCAACGTCGTCGTCGTGCCCGCCACCTTCGACTGGGACGACGTCGGCGCCTGGCCGGCGCTGGCCAAGCATCTCGCGCCCGACGAGCACGGCAACGTCCTGCGCGGCCACGCCGTCGTGGAGAAGGGCTCGAACAACATCGTCATCTCCACCGACGGCCACCTCGTCGGCGCGGTCGGCGTGAGCAACCTCGTGGTCGTCCACACGCCGGGCGCGACGCTCGTGTGCCCCAAGGAGCGGGCCCAGGACATCAAGGCGCTCCTCGAGCGCATCAAGAAGGACCCGACCAAGCACCAGTTCCTGTAGCTTTCCGGAGCAGAACCACGGATGGACACCAATGAACACGAATGAGTTCTCTGCCCACGAAGAATGTCACGATAGCGTTTGCACCTCCCAGTTCCGCTCACTGTTAATTTGTGTCTATTCGTGTTCATTCGTGGTTGTTTCCAAGAAATGCGTTGTCTCGGCATAGACTACGGAGCCAAGCGCATCGGGCTGAGCTACGGCGACGAGGTCGGCGTGGCCACGCCGCTGCCCGCCGCCACGGAGGCGACCCCCGCGGCGCGCTGGGAAAGGATCGCAACGGTCATCCGGCAACGCCGGATCACCGACCTGGTGGTGGGCTATCCCTACAACATGGACGGCTCCGCCGGCTTCAAAGCGAAGGAGGTCGACGCCTTCGTGGCCGAGCTGAAGGCGCGCTTCGGGCTGCCGGTGCACCTCGTGGACGAGACACTCACCAGCCACGCCGCCGAGCAGACCATCCCCAGGAAGCAGCGCCGCGACGTGCGCGCCAGCGGCCTCGTCGATTCCCGCGCCGCGGCGATCATCCTGCAGGATTTCCTCGACCAGAAGAATCCCCCGCCGGCGGCGGAGTGACCCCGCCTCAGCGCAGCGCCGCCAGCCCCGGCACGGCCGGCAGCTGGTCGAGCGTGTCGAGCACATGGTCGTGCCGGGCCCGCAGCCGTTCCGCCGGGTGATGCCCGGCGGCCACCAGCACGCAGTCCACGCCGATTTCGCGCGCCACCTCGAGGTCGTGCAGGGTGTCGCCCACGAGCACGATCTGGTCGCGCGGCAGGCCGAGCGCGGCGACCTGCGCGCGGCCGAGCTCGGCCTTGCTGTGCGCGTAGATGTTGTCGAGGCCCGCGAGGTGCGCGAAGTGCCCGCGCAGCCCGAAGTGGTTCACGATTTCCTCCAGCGTCTCGTGCCGGTAGGCGGACAGCAGGGATTGGGTGAGCCCGGCGCCATCGACCGCGGCCAGCATCGGGCGGGCGCCGCCGTGCAGCGCGCAATCCCAGCGGTTGGCGTCGTAGGCGGAGATGAACTCGACGCTCAATGCCTCGAATTCCTCCTGAGTGTTGGCGAAGCCCAGCCGCCGGTAGTATTCCCGCACGGGGAAATCGAACACCTCGTGGTAACGCGCCCGGTCCATCTCCGGCCGGCCGCGTTTCCGCAGCAGGCCGTTCATGATGCCGATGCAGTAGTCGAGATCGTCGAGCAGGGTGCCGTTCCAATCCCAGATGACATGGCGGTAGGCCGTTTTTCTCACGCGGGCGGGAGGCTTGCAGGCGCCCTTTTGACCGGCAAGCTCGCAGGCCGATGAAACCGACCCCGCCCAAGCCCGCCCGCTGGCGCTGCGTCTGCGCCTACGACGGCACCGGCTTCAACGGCTGGCAGAGCCAGGAGGGCGGCAACACCGTGCAGGACCTCATCGAGGCGCGGCTGCGGGCCGTCTTCGGCCGCGACGTGGGGTTGCAGGGCAGCGGGCGCACCGACTCGGGCGTGCATGCCCGCGCGCAGGTCTTCCATTTCGATGCCGCGTGGGCGCACGGCGCCGAAAAACTCCGGCGCGCCCTCCAGAGCGGACTGCCCAAGACGATCCAGATCAAGTCGGTGCGCCGCGCCCGGCCCGATTTCCACGCGCGCTTCAGCGCCAAGGGCAAGATCTACCGCTACCACCTGCACCTCGGCGAGGCCGACCCCTTCGAGACGAACTACTGCTGGTCGCTCAACCGCGACCTCGACTGGCCCGCGGTGCGCGCCGCGGCGAGGATCCTGCGCGGGCGGCACGACTTCTGGGCCTTCTCCGGCGAGAACGACCGCGAATACCACACGACCGTGCGCCACCTGCGCCGGCTCGACCTCAAGCGCTCGGGCAAGCGCGTCACGTTCACCTTCGAGGCCGACGGTTTTCTCTACAAGATGGTCCGCAGCCTCACCGGCGCGCTCGTCAATGTGGGCCTCGGCAAGCTCACGCCCGCCGACGTGGCCGCCCTGCTCAGGAGCCGCCGGCGCATCCCCGCGGTCGTCACCGCCCCGCCGCAGGGTTTGTTCCTGGTGAAGGTGCTTTACTGACGTGAAGACGACGGCGCGCGAGTGGCTGCAGGCGGCGGTCGAGGTGGTCTTCCCGCGCAACTGCGTGCACTGCGGCCGGCCGGCGGAGGGCGGGGCGCTGCGGCACCTCTGCGGCGATTGCGAACGAGTTTTGCACGTGGTGGCCCCGCCGCATTGCACGACCTGCGGCCATCCCTTCTACGGCGAGATGGAGGCCAACCGCCTCTGCCCGCACTGCGACGCGCTCGCGCCCGAGTTCGGCGAGGGCAAGACGGCCGTGCTGCTGAAGGGGCCGGGCCGCGCCCTCGTCCACACGCTCAAATACGACCACGGCCTGCACGTGCTCGAGGACATCGAGGCACTCATGCGGCGCGCACCGGGCTACACGGACTATCTGCGCGGCGCCGTGCTCGTGCCCGTGCCGTTGCACCCGCGCAAGCTGCGCGAGCGCGGCTACGACCAGTCGCTGCTGCTCGCCGGCTGCGCCGCGCGCGCCTGCGGCGGCGAAGCGCGTATCGCGCAACTGCTTGCACGGGTCGTCGACACGCCCTCGCAGACGCGCTACGACCGCGCCACGCGCCGGCAGAACCTCAAAAATGCCTTTGCCTTGGCCAAGGGCGCGACCATAACGCCCGCCCAACGTTACGTCCTGATCGATGATGTCTTCACCACCGGTTCCACCCTCAACGCCTGCGCGGCCGTCCTGCGGCGCGCCGGGGCGCTGAGCGTCGACGTGGTCACGTTCGGTCACGGCTGATTTTCCCCCATGGCGCACTTTTCCAAACCCAAGCTGCCTTCCGTCAAGGCCGTCACCGCCAAGAAGAAGCGGGTCAACACCGAGGGCCAGTTCACCAAGTGCCCCGTCTCCGGCGAGATCGTCTTCAACAAGGACCTCGAGGCCAACCTCATGGTCGTGCCGAAGAGCGGCTACCATTTCCCCATCGGCTCGCGCGAACGCATCGCCGCCCTCGTCGATCCCGGCAGCTGGACCGAATATGACGCCGGGGTGAAGTCGGCCGACCCGCTCAAGTTCGTCGACTCCGCCGCCTATCCCGACCGCATCAAGCGCTACGAGAAGGAGAGCGGCCTGCCCGAGGCC
Organism: uncultured Opitutaceae bacterium; assembly: GCA_964601365.1. Classification (GTDB taxonomy): domain Bacteria; phylum Verrucomicrobiota; class Verrucomicrobiia; order Opitutales; family Opitutaceae; genus Didemnitutus. The sequence goes on from CAZRNE010000006.1 coordinate 66,990, forward strand.
GTCATCTGCGGCACGGGAAAGATCCACGGCCTCGAGGTGTCCCTCGCCGTGATGGATTTCCGCTTCTGCGGCGGCGCGATGGGCGCGGCCGTGGGCGAGAAGATCACCCGCGCCATCGAGCGCGCGCTGGCGAAGAAGATCCCGTGCCTCATCGTCAGCTCCTCCGGTGGCGCGCGCATGCAGGAGGGCATCTTCTCGCTCATGCAGATGGCCAAGTCGAGCGCCGCGCTCGGCCGCCTGGCCGCGGCCCGGCTGCCCTTCATCTCCATCCTCACGCACCCGACCACGGGCGGCGTCACCGCCAGCTTCGCCACGCTGGGCGACGTCATCCTCGCCGAGCCTGGCGCGCTCATCGGCTTCGCCGGCGCGCGCGTCATCAAGGAGACGACCAAGCAGACGCTGCCGGCCGGGTTCCAGACCGCGGAGTTCCTGCTGAAGCACGGCCTGATCGACCAGATTGTCAGCCGCACCGAGATGCGCGACCGCCTGCGCGACATCCTGCTCGCCCTGCACGTGAAGAAGAAGCCGGTCGCTGCCTCCGCCGCCCCGGTCGCCGCCGCGGCGGGTTGAAGCCGGTTTTGACCACGGATTGCACGGATGGGCACGGATGGGGAACACCAAGCCAACGCTCTTCTGGAACTGATTTGATCCGTGTTGATCCGAGGAATCCGTGGTGAATAAAACCGAGGTCCAGGCACCGGCCGACTACGCCGCCACGGCGGAATATCTTTTTGCCCTGAAAGCCGGCGGGGTGAAGTTCGGCATCGACCGCATGACGCGCCTCGCCGAGGCGCTCGGCCACCCGGAGCGGCTTTACCCGGTCGTCCACGTCGCCGGCACCAACGGCAAGGGCTCGGTCTCGGCCATGCTCGAGTCCATCCTGCGGCACGCGGGGTGGCGCACCGGCCTCTACACCTCGCCCCACCTCGTGAGGCTCGGCGAGCGCGTGCAGGTGGACCGCCGCCTCCTGGCCGAGGACGAGATCGTGGCCTACACGCGCGAGCTGCGGCCGATCGCGGAAAGACTCGGCACGACCGGGCCCGACGAGCACCCGAGTTTTTTTGAGTTCATGACCGCGATGGCGTTCCTGCAGTTCGCGCGGAAAAAGGTCGATGTCGCCGTCGTCGAGGTGGGCCTCGGCGGCCGGCTTGACGCCACCAACGTTGTGCAGCCCGAGGTGGCCGTCATCACGTCCATCGGCCTCGACCACCTGGAGCAGCTGGGCGACAACGTGGCCAAGATCGCGCGCGAGAAGGCCGGCATCATCAAGCCGGGCCGCCCGCTCGTGCTCGGGCGCGTGCCGGCCGAGGCCGAGCAGGCCATCCGCGAGGTCGCCCGCGCGCGCGGCGCGCCGGTGCATTCCGTGCGCGAGACCTACGGCGAGGACCTCGCCAACTATCCCGTCTGCGCGCTCCATGGCGACTACCAGCGCTGGAACGCCGCCACCGCCGCGCTCACCGCGCGGCTGCTGCCCGCGCGCTTCCGGCTCGACGCCGCGGCCGTCGCCCGCGGGCTCGGCGCCGTGCAATGGCCGGGGCGCTGGCAGGAGACCACCCTCGGCGGGCGGCGGCTGATCCTCGACGCCTCGCACAACCCCGAGGGCGCGCAGGTGCTCGAGAACAACCTCCACAAGCTCGTCGCCGCCACGGGCCGGGCGCCGATCATCGTCACCGGCGTGCTGGGCGAGTTCCGCGCGCGGGCGCTGCTCGACGTCGTCTGCCGCTACGGGCGCGAGGTGCACCTGCTACCCCCGCACATCGAGCGCGCCAGCACGCACGAGCAGCTGGAGGGCTACGCCCCGCCGGAGCACCGCGCCAAGCTGCGCCGCGCCACCCTGGAAAAAGTCTTCCCCGACGCGCACACCTGCGCCCTTGGCGCGCCCGGCGACACCGTGGTCGTGACCGGCTCCATCTACCTGCTCGGCGAGATCCTCGCGCGCATCGAGCCCGGCCGCGGCACCGGCGAGGCCCGGCTGCAGGATTTCTAGAGGGATATGGAAAGCCGGGACGGCGCGCCAAAGGCGGCGTTGACTGCCACGGGGTTGTAGGCAACCTGTCCGCAGGCCCATCCATGATTCCGCAGCTCCAGCAACACGAGGCTCAACTGGCCGAACTATGCCAACGGTTCGGAGTCGAGCGGCTTTTCGTGTTCGGTTCGGCCGCCTCCGGGAAATTCAAGGAATCTGCCAGCGACCTCGATTTTCTTGTCCATCTGGCCGACCGCCGGCCGACTGGGGAATACGCCGACCGCTACCTCGGGCTGGCGGAAGGGCTGGAGCGTTTGTTCGGGCGGCGGGTCGACCTCGTCACCGAGGAGTCCATCCGCAATCCGCATTTCCGGCGCGAGGTCGAGGCCACGCGGCGTCTCGTCTATGACCGGTCGCTCGCGCAAGCTGCTGTTTGATGTCGGAGAGTCCGCCCGCAGCATCCGGGGTTGGTGTGCGGGCCGGACGTTCCGGGACTACACCGCCGACCGGCAGTTCCGGCGCGCGGTGGAGCGCGAGTTCGAGATCATCGGAGAGGCCTTGAACCGGCTGAGCCAAGCCGAGCCTGGTCTGGCCGCCCGCATCACCGAGCTGCCGCGCATCGTGGGGTTCCGCAACCGTCTTATCCACGGTTACGACGCGATCGATGACGCGCTGGTGTGGGGTGTGATCGAGGCCCACCTGCCGAAGTTGCTTGCCGAGGTGGAACGCGAATTCGCCGCCGAGGACGAGTGAATGCTGGGCATTGATCCTCGCGCGCATCGAGCCCGGCCGCGGCACCGGCGAGGCGAGGTTGCAAGATTTTTAGGACAAGGACGCCGCGGACTTCGCGGCTTCTTCCGGGCGGATTGCGGGACAAAACATCAACATCCGCTCCTGACCCCTATTGCTTGTGCTGCTGTCAGGCTTACTTCCTCTTTGGGATTCGCTTCTTAATCTCATCAGCCTTCGGGACGTGGACGTATACAACCTTCAAAACACCCTCTAGAATATCCACCAAGGTTACTATGTCGTCTTTTTTTGGGATGAATGCGCGATGAATAGATGCATGTCCCGCCTCAAGCATCGAGGCCACAACTTCGGCTTGTTTCTTTCCGATGAAGCCTTGCTCCTCAAACATCTTGAGATTCTTGGCAAACGATCCCTGGTCGCCGACTTTATCGATCATTGTATGCTCAAAAATCGCACGCATGAGCATGGTTGATGCCGCATGACAATCACTCTGGAGAGCGACATACAGCTCCTTCATGAGCTTCTCAACTTCGTCGGGACAAGTCTGGGTAATAAAGTCATTACGAAGCCATGCCGGAAAATCGCGGAATGTTCGTGGAGGAAAAAATGTGGTCTCAATCTCCGGTCGTCCGTGCTCGTCGTGACTCAAGGAATCCCAAGCCTCGCGTTTCATCGAGATACTCTCGCAGCCGCGACATTGAATCACGCTCCACGTAATGCCCCAATCAATCGAGAAATTCCCATCGATGTCATCACTGCCATGACTCTTCTTCTCAAAGAGGATCTCATGCAGCGTTTCGGTATGACAACCGTTGCACTGTGATTTGATTCGCGAGGTAGTGCTCATAATTTACATCCTAAAAGTGTTCTTTACTTAAGCTATAAAACCTCATTCGGACTGACAAATTGTGACAGCAATGATGGACAAACCGCAAAGGCTAAAGACTGAAGAATAGTGCTGCCACTTCGGAGGTTGTGACTTCTTGCGAAAACAACTTGGTCGATCGTCACTTCGCGGCGGCGGGTTTGGCGCCGAAGCCCTTGCGCGTCATCTCGCCCCAGCCCTTCTGCTTGCGGAAGAACTGCCAGATGCCCTCGATGCGCCAGAGGATGTTGAGCTGGCGGTAGCCGAAGTTCTCCGCCACGGCGGCGAAGAGGAGCGCGAGCATGTCGCGCTTGCGCGTGGTGTTGAAGAGCGCCAGCTCGGCCAGCACGAGCGCCATCATGCTGAGGAAGACGCCGTAGAGGGCCACGACGGCGAAGTAGGCGAGTATGAACTCGAGCTGGAGGATGCCGGCCCACCAGAAGAGCGGCACGGTGATGAGCCCGATGAGGTCGAGGAAGGGCCCGATGAGGTCGAAGAGCACAAACATGGGCAGGCCGAGGGCGCCGATGCGGCCGTGCCGGGGGTTGAAAAGCATGTCGCGGTGGCGCCAGAGCACCTCGCAGAGGCCGCGTTGCCAGCGGGTGCGCTGCCGACGGAGCACGGCGACGGTCTCGGGCGCCTCGGTCCAGCACACGGGGTCGGGCACGAAGAGGATGTCGTAAGGCTGCCGTTTCTCGCGGAAGTGGCGGTGCAATTTCACGATCAATTCCATGTCCTCGCCGACGGTGCCGTGGGTGTAGCCGCCGACCTCGAGCACGGCGCTGCGCTTGAAGAGGCCGAAGGCGCCGGAGATGATCGAGACGGTGTTCATGCGGCTGAAGGCCAGCCGGGCGATGAGGAAGGCGCGCAGGTATTCGACGACCTGGAAGAGCGGGAGCAGCTTCCGCGGGGCGCCCTCGCGCACGACCATGCCGCCGTGCACCTCGCAGCCGTTGGCGATACGGATGGTGCCGCCCACGGCGATCAACCGCAGCGGATGGTCCACGAAGGGGCGGGCGGCCTGGAGGAGGGAATTGTGGTCGAGGAGTGAGTCGGCGTCCACGCCGCAGACGAGCGGGTGGCGGGCGTAGTTCATGGCGGCGTTGAGGGCGTCGGACTTGCCGCCGTTCTCCTTGTCGATGAAGAGGAGGTTGGGGTAGTCGCGGTGGCGGTAGATGCCGCGGATGGGCTTGCAGGGCGCGGGGTGCGGACGGCGCAGGACGGTGGGCTGCAGGCCGAAGGCCTCGATCACGGCGCGGGCCGTGCCGTCCTTCGAGCCGTCGTTGACGACCACGATCTCGAAGCGCGGGTAGCGCAGGGTGAGGAGGGAGCGGATGTTCTCCACGATGGTCAGCTCCTCGTTGTAGGCGGGGACGAGGAGGGAGATGCCAGGCACGGACTTGGCGCCGATCATCCAGCCGGGGTTGGCGCGGCGCTCGAGCCGGCGGGCGCGGTGCAGCTCGAAGAACGCCAGCACCGTCTGCGCGGTGTAGACGGCGTATTGGAGGAGGGCCGAGCCGAGCACGACCCAGCCGAGGCCGCGGGCCAGCTCGACGGCGAACGCGCGCAGGTCGTCAGGCGGCATCGCCGGCCTCCGTGGTGCGTTCGCGCCAGACCTGGCGGCCGACGTCGTCGTCGGGCGCGGCCTGGCAATGTTGCTCGAGCAGGCGCTGGCCGTCCGGCCCGGCGTCGTAGAGCGCGGTGGCCGCGTGGAAGCGCACCCACCAATCGGGGTCCGCGAGCAGCGGGACCAGGCGCGCGAGGGTCTCGGGTCCGCCGAGCGCGCCGGCACACTGGGCGGCGGTGATGCGCACATCGGGCACGGGATCGGACAGCCCTTCGGCGGCAAGATCGCCGGCGCGCGGATCCCCCAGTTCGCGCAGGGCCACCCACGCGGCGGACCGCAGGCGCGGCTCCGGGGCGGAGCGGAGGGCGGCGAGGGCGTCGTAGGCGGCGAGGACCTGCCGCCGGCCCAGGGCGATGGCGAGCATGCGTTTCCACTCGACGGGCATGGGTTCGGCGAGCAGGCCGATGGCCTCGTCGTGCAGGCTGGCGGGCATCCGGTCGAAGACGTCGGCCATCATGATGGGCGGATCATCCGGGGGGAAGCGCAGGGCCGTGAGCAGATGGTGCAGCGAGACGATCCGGTCCTTTTGCAACAGGGCGCGCGCGGCGGTGAGGCGGACGCCGAGGTCGCGGTCGCGCAGCGCCGTGCGCAGGGCGCCGACGGCGGCCTCGTGGTCGAAATACGACAGCAGCGTGCAGGCCACCTGGCGGTCGCGGGGCCGGCCGAGCGCGAGCAGCTTGAGCGCCCGGCCCATGAAGCCGGCGCGGCGCATGAGGTTGATGAGTGCCTGCTGGTCGGGGCCTTTGGTGCTTTCCACCAGCGCCATGAAAACCCGCAGCAGGATCGCCTGCTCCCAGCGGCGGAGCCGGTCAAAGGCGCAGGGATCGGGGTCGGGCGTGACGCTGAGCGTGAGGACGGCCTCGGTCAGGCGCTCCTCGGTGCGGGCGTCGCGGGCCTGCACGGCAAGCCGGCGGAGGCGCACGAAATAGCACACCACCCACAGGCCAAGGCCGGCCGCCAGGAGCCAGTAGCAGGCCACGATCAGTTCGCGCAGCAGGTTTGCCTCAAAAGCGGGTGACAAATCCGGCATGGAGGGAATTGCGGTCGGGACCGGCCGCGGTCCATTCGTGCACGGCGTCGAGCTTCAGGCCGAAGGAGGGGGAGAACTCACGGTAGAGGCCCGCGAACACGGCGCGCGTGCGGAGCTTGCGCGTGAAGTCGAAGACGGTGGACGAGAGCGATTCGTAGGTGTCGGAATAGCCGAGGTGCCAGCGGAAGGTGTCGCTGGGCTCGCGCTCGAGCCGGGCCATCCAGCCGCCGGTCCAGCGGTCGTTGAGGTTGCGGCTGGCGAGGGCGCGGAGTGTCCCGGACGTGCGGCCGTTGATGTATTGCGTGACGCCGATCCAGAGCGAATGCGCCGTGCCGGGGTCGTAGGTGGCGGCGCGGTAGTCGGCGTGGAGCAAGGTGGCGGGCAGGCGCTCGTCGCCCGGGCGAACCTTCCACACGCCGCCGAAAGCCTGCATGTGGTCGGCATAGAAATCGGCCGAGGGTGTCGCACTCACGCGGACATAGCCGGAGCGGCGGTCATCGAAACGGTGGTCGGCGCCGAGGGTGAGCTGCCAGTCGGTGAAGCCGAAGCGGCGGGCGTGCTCGAGGCCGCCGCTCAGGCCGGTGCGCTTGCTCCAGGCATAGCGCAGGGCGGCGTCCCAGCCCGACCAATCGGCGCGGGCGCCGCCGGAGAACCAGCTGCGCTCGGCCCCGGCGTCGAGCCGCCAGCGACCGGCTTGGCGCACGCCCTGCAGTTTGGCCGCGAGTTCGGCGGAACCGGGGTCGGACTGCTGTGCCTGGGTGTAGAACGCGCGGGCCTCGTCGAAGTCTTCCTGCCAGCGGCTGATGTCGCCGAGGCCGACGAGGGCGTCGACGTTCCGCGCGTCGATGTGGAGTGCGGAGCGGTAGATGTTGTCGGCGGCGGCAAAGTTGCGCCGCCAGGCGTGGATGCGGCCCTGCAGGATGAGGGCGTCGAGGTGGCGTGGGTGCTCCGCCACCACGGTGTCGGCGATGGCCTGGGCGCGTTCGAGCCGGCCCGACCAGGCGAGCACGCGGGCGTAGCCGAGGCGCAGTTCGACGTCGGCGGGTGCGAGCGCGAGGGCGCGCTCGTGGGTGGCGATGGCGTCGTCGTAGCGGCCGGCCCAACCCTGCACGGTGCCGAGTTCGCGCAGGAGTTCGGTATCGGCGGGTGCGGCGGCCGACAGTTCGCCAAAGAGGGCGATGGCGCGCGCGTAGTCGCCGGCCTTCTTGGCGGCGAGGGCTTCGTCGCGGGTCGCGCCGGGCAAGGACAGAGCCGCACCGAGCGCGGCTGTCATGATGGCAAGGCGCGCGGCGGATGCCGGCCGGCTGGCGCGGACTGGCACGGCGAGGTGGTCGCCGCCGCCGTCCCCGGCGGCGACAGGCGTCGGCGAGGACACCGACGCCCACCCATGGCGGGGATACGAATGCGGCTCGTTACGACCTGGGCGCTTCACGACGGATGACGTTGCGCACACGGACGGCGAGCTCGTCGGGGCTGAAGGGTTTGACGACGTAGTCGGCCGCGCCGGCGTTGAGGCAGCGCACCACGTCTTCGCCGGATTTGCCGGAGAGCATGAGCACGGGGATGGCGGCGGTGGCGGGATTTTCCTTGAGGGCGCGGAGGGTGCTGTAGCCGTCCTTCACCGGCATCATGATGTCGAGGATGACCAGGGTGGGAAGGGACCGCGCGGCCTCGGCGAGGATGAGTTCGCCGTTTTCGACGGCGACAACCTCGAAGCCTTCGCGCTTGAGCTTGAAGGAGATCAGGCGGCGCGTGGTCGCGTCGTCCTCGCCGACGAGCACCGTGCCCGTCTTGGGGGCGACCGGGGAACGGGTGGGCGCTGGGCGCGGCTCGGCCATGGCAGCAGGGAAACGTGAAATCCGGCCCGGTCAATCGCGCACCCCGGCAGCTTGGCGGCTGGACGCGGGGCAGCATGAGGCTATGGTGGGGCCATGCACACACCCCAATCCGCCGCGATCACACGCCGCGCGGCGCTCAAGACCATCGGAGCCGGGACCGTGGCGCTGGGTCTCGGCGCGCTGGCGGCGCGAGCCCAAGGCACACCGGCGTCACCCCAGCCGTTCACATTGCCGCCGCTCGGCTACGCCTATGACGCCCTCGAGCCGCACTTCGACGCGCGCACGATGGAGATCCACCACACCAAGCACCACCAGGCCTACATCACCGCCGCCAACAAGGCGCTGGAAACACAGGCCGACTGGCGCGCCCTCGACGGCGAGCAACTGCTGCGGCGATTGAAGGACATGCCCGACGCCCTCCGCACCGCCTTGCGCAACAATGTCGGCGGGCACGTCAACCACGCCCACTTCTGGCGGATCATCGCCCCCGGCGGCGCCCAAGGCATGACCGGACGGCTGGCCGAGGCCATCACGCGCGAATTCGGCGGCGAGGACGTGTTCCGGAAGCAGTTCGCGGACGCGGCGCTGAAGCGCTTCGGCAGCGGCTGGGCCTGGCTGTGCCTCAACGGCTCGACCCTCGTCATCAAGTCCACGGCGAACCAGGATTCACCGCTCAGCGAGGGCCTGGTGCCCGTCATCGGGCTCGATGTCTGGGAGCACGCCTACTACCTGCATTACCAGAACCGGCGGGCCGACTACGTGGCGGCGTTCTGGAACGTGCTCAACTGGACGCAGGCCGAGGCCAACTACGCCGCCGGACTCGGCTGATGGGAGCGGAACCGGGCAGCGCCACTCGGGTGGACTTCGGCAAGGCCGGGCTGCCCGGCGCGCGCCGGCATCTGTTCCTCTGCGCCGGGCCGGACTGCTGCGCGGCCGCCGAGGGGCAGGCGATGTGGGAGCATCTCAAGGCGCAGGTGAAGGAGCACGCCCTGCCCGTGATGCGGACGAAGGCCGCCTGTTTCCGGGTGTGCACGGAAGGACCCTGGCTGGTCGTCTACCCCGAAGGCGTGTGGTATGCGCAGGTGACGCCGGAGAAATTCGACCGCATCCGCCGCGAGCACCTCGAGGGCGGCGTGCCCGTGGCGGAGTGGGTGCGCGCCGTTCAGCCGCTGCGTCCCGGTTAGGAATTCTTCCGCAGCAGGGTGACGAAGTGCAGTCCGCGGCCGAAGACCCAGTCGGCCCATGCCGGATAGAGACCGAGCGAGGTGATCGTCTTCTCGGGGGTGAGCCCGAGCGAGGCGAAGGCCTCGTCCCAGCGCCGCCGCGGCCAGTAATTGTAGGGCAGGGGGACGCCGAAGCGCGCGTTGCCCACCCAGTCCATGAACCGCAGCGTCGGCCCGGCCAGCAGTCCGTCGCGATGGTGGTCCTTGATCAGCACCCAACGGCGCGAGACCCGCGCCGCCTCGCGCAGCAGCACCATCGGATCTTCGGTGTGGTGCAGCACGTCGACGAACATGACGGCGTCCTTCGAACCGTCGGGGCAGGGCAACGTGCGGCCGTCGAACATCGCGATGGGCAGCGCCGGGGTGGCGCGCGGGACGACATCCACGCCGCTGAGCCGCAGTCCGGGCTTCTGTTCCATCACGAGCCGCGCGATCTGGCCGTCGCCGCAACCGACGTCGAGCACCTCGGCCTCCGCCGGCAGCAGGCCGGCGAGGTGCGCCGCGAGCACGCGGACGCGGCGCGAGAGGACGTGCTGGCTGTGCAGGCGGCCGATCATGCGGAGATGCGCCGAGCAAACGGCCCCCGCCCGTTGCCGCAACGGTGTTCTCGGCGCGGCAAAAATTTCCCCTTGCCCGCGTGCGCGGCGCCGCAACGCTGGGGGCGATGTCCTCCGCGGCCTATCTCCCGTTCCTGGTCCAGATCGTCCTCGCCCTCGTGGTGACGGGCACGGCCATCGCGGCCAGCCAGTTCCTCGGCCAGCGGTTCCGGCCCAACCGCATCAAGGACACCGCCTACGAGTGCGGCGTCCCCTCCGACGACATCAGCCGCATGCGCTTCTCGGTGAAGTTCTACGTCACCGCGATGCTCTTCATCCTCTTCGACATCGAGGTCGTGTTCCTCATCCCGTGGGCCTTCGTCTACCGCGACTTCCTCGCCAACCACATCGCGATCCTCGGGCCGATGATGTTCTTCCTGTTCGTGCTCGTGCTCGGGCTCTTCTACGAGGTGCGCAAGGGCGCGCTCGAGTGGGAGAAGTGAGCCGCCCGCCCGCCGGAGCCTGATCCATGCGGCTCGACAAATACGTCCATCGCGCGCGGGTCGTGGACCTCGGCAGCTCCGACATGGAGGGCGCGCTGGAGGAGCTGCTCAACCTGACGGCCGAGCGCCTGCCCAACCTCGACAAGGGCCCGCTGCTCAAGGGCCTGTTGCGCCGCGAGGACACGATGACGACCTACCTCGGTCTCGGCGTGGCCATGCCGCACCTGCGCACCGAGATGTCCCGGCGCTACATCATCGCCGTCGGCCGCAGCCATTACGGCATCCGCTACGACGGCGCGATGGAGAGCGAGCCGGTGCGGCTCCTCGTCCTCGTCATCGCCAGCGACAAGGCGCGCGATTACCTGCCGGCGCTCGATTCGCTGGCCCGCCTGTTCAAGGAAAAGGATTTCGTCGACTCCCTCGTGCGGGCGCCGGACCTCGACGCCCTGCACGACCGCCTGGTCACGGGCCTCGGCGGCCTGGCGGCGCGGCGCGTCACCGCCACGCAGGACCGGGTCAACCGCGTGGTGCTGCGCAACGCCGAGCAGATGGCCCGCGGCAGCCGGTGCGACGCGCTCATGGTCTTCGGCGACACCTTTGCCGGCGGTTTCGAGGCGCCGAAATGGAGGCCGCGGCTGCGCGCGATCTTTGTCTCCCGCAACCTGGCGGAGGCCGGCGACCACCTCGGCCAGTTTTCGGACACCATCCAGGTGCGCACCGTCTCCAACCAGCGCATGGCGCAGCTGCGCAGCGCCATGCTGGTCGCGCTGACGCGCGGGCTGGTGAAGTTCAGCGACCGCATCTGCTGCGTCGGCGGCATCGCGGGCAGCAACCAGCTCGACACCGTCGTGGTGGTGGACGTGGGCAAGGAGTTCCACACCCTGCTCAGCGGCCATGCCGATCTCCTGCCCGAGGATGTGAAGCCCGAGGTGCTGGAGCGCGTGATCGGCATCGCCACCGAACTCGCCGTCGAGGGCCGCGAGGGCCGGCCGGTCGGATGCCTCTTCGTCGTCGGCGACTCCGAGAAGATCGAGCAGATGACCAAGCCGCTCGTGCTCAACCCGTTCTTCGGCTACAAGGAGGAGGACCGCAACATCCTCAATCCGTTCATGGACGAGACCATCAAGGAATTCTCGTCCATCGACGGCGCCTTCGTCATCCGGGGCGACGGGGTGATCGAGTCGGCCGGCAGCCTCATCCAGGCGGCCGACATGAACCATGTGCTGCCGAGCGGGCTGGGCACGCGGCACGCCGCGGCCGCGGCCGTGTCGGTGGCCGCCGAGTGCATCGCGCTCGTGGTGTCGTCCAGCACCGGACAGGTGACGCTCTTCCGCCGCGGCGTCATGCTGCCCCTGACCGAGCGCAAGGTAACAATCTGATCCGCCGGGGTTTGCCCCGCTTCAGCGCGAATTGCCGTTGCGACCAGAATTGGATTGCGCGGCCGGACCCGCGGGCTTTGCTCTCACCCTTTCATCCATCTCCGCCATGCAAGAACAAGTCATCCTGGAATGCACCGAGGCCCGCAAAGAGGGCAAACCCGTGTCGCGCTACCTCACCAAGCGCAACAAGAAGACCGTCACGGAGCGCATCGAGAAGAAGAAATACAATCCCTTCCTCAAGCGCCACACGCTGCACAAGGAGATCAAGTAAACCCAGCGCAGCGGGGTTTACCTGTCCACCGAAGCCCTGGCGAAGGTGGACTAAAGGCGGAAGAACCCTCTGCCAACAACAAGGCCGGTCTGCGGACCGGCCTTCGTCATTTCTGCTTGTCGCCGGCGGAGCGCACGGGCGTGCCGGCCAGCTGGGCCCGGCGGTTGGCGCGCCAGCCATCGCGGTGCTTGCGGATCCAGTCGAGGAGCGCGCGCTCGAAACCGATGTCGTAGCCGAGGCGCTCCGACTCCAGCCATTTGTGCTTCAGGATCTCGTCGCGCTCCGCGAGGAATTCCTGGTAGAGGCTCGAATTCTTCACGAAGTCCTTGCTGCCGGGCGCGGCCGGTTTGGGGAAGTGCTTCGCGGGTGACGGGGAGGGCACGGGCCCAATAAGACCTTGCCGGGCCGGGCTGTCAACTGGCGCGCCGGGCCGCGAGGCGGGCCAGCAATGTATTAGCGATTTCTTTGAAGACTTGAGCGGGCCTGCTGGCGGGGGCGTTGACCACCACGGGCACGCCGCAGTCGCCGCCGGCCCGGATGTCGGGGATCAGCGGCACCTGGCCGAGCAGACCCGTGCCCAGCGCCTCGGCCGTCCGGGCGCCCCCGCCCTCGCCGAAAAGCGGCAGGCGGGTGCCCGACGCATCCTCGAACCAGCTCATGTTCTCGGCCACGCCGAGGACGGGCACGTTGACCTTCTGGAACATCAGGCCGCCCTTGCGCGCGACGTTCGTCGCCGCGGTCTGGGGGGTGGTGACCAGCACCGCGCCGTCCAGCGGCAGCGTCTGCACCAGCGAGAGTTGCGCATCGCCCGTGCCCGGCGGCAGGTCGACGAGGAGCACGTCCAGCTCGCCCCATTTCACGTTCTGCACGAACTGCTGGATGGTCTTCATCACCATCGGGCCGCGCCAGACCACGGGGGTGTTGTCATCCACGAGGAAGCCCATCGACATCACCTTGACCCCGTGGCGCTCGAGCGGGACGAGCGATTCGCCGTCGATCTCCGGCCGGCCCGAAACACCCATCATCAAAGGCACCGAGGGGCCGTAGATGTCGCAGTCCATCAGGCCGACGCGCCCGGGTCGGCCGCGCTCCTCCAGCACCTGGGCGAGGGCGCAGGCGAGGTTGACCGCGAAGGTGCTCTTGCCGACGCCGCCCTTGCCCGAGGCGATGGCGACGGAGTGCTTGATGCCCGCCGGGGCGGCTCCGCCGCCGAGATTGGCCTGGCCGGGCTTGGGCGGGGCCTTGGCCGCCGCCACCGCCAGCTCGATGATGACGTCCTTCACGCCGGGCTGCGCCCGCAGGCACTTCTCCACCTCCGCCTTCAGCATCGTCGGCACCTTCGGGTCCGACGTGGTGATGCCCAGCGACACCTTCGCCGTGCCGGCGTCGAAGGCCGCCGACCGCACGAGGCCGAACGAAACGATGTCCCGGCTGAATCCCGGATATTTCACCTGCTTGAGGGCTTCCTTGATCGTGTCGGCGGTCATTTTTCGATGGAAAATGTGTTGGAAAAAATCGGCTTTGACCTTGTGACTAGCCTGTCCCGAGTAAAACAAAAACCCGTCGGCACCCCTCCTATCACTTTTCCGTCCCGCTCCATGACCAAAACTCTCCGGTTCACCCTCGCCCTCGCGCTCGCTGCCGTGCTCAACGCGCAAAAGGAACAACGTATTGGTGTTATTGAAGTCGAGGGCGACGCGGCCAAGACCATCCCGGTCACCGTCACCGCCGCCACGCCCGAGCTGCAGAACCTTGCGCTCACCGCCTTCGGCGCGCACGGCGCGTTCCGCGTCGTCTCCGGCGGCGCCTACACCATCGCCTTCGCCCCGGCGGGGGCCAACCAGGTCCAGCTCACCGTTTCCAAGGGTTCGGCCGGCGGCGTCGTGCACGGCGAGGTCGTCACCGGCACGAACCTCCGCCACGCCCTGCTCCGCGCCGCCGACATCGCCGTGACCAAGACGACCGGCCTGCGCGGGTTCTTCGCCGGCCGGCTGGCCTTCCTCGGCGAGCGCACCGGCAAGACCGAGATCTACACCTCCGACCTCTTCTTCGGCGACGTCCTCCAGTGGACGCGCGACAACCAGCAGATCATCGCCCCGCGCTGGTCGCCCGACGGCTCGAAGATCATCTTCACCAGCTACCGCACCAACTTCCCCGACATCTACACCCTCGAGCTGAACAGCCGGCGCATCTCGCTCCTCGCCAGTTTCAAGGGCACCAACAGCGGCGGCCGCTTCAGCCCCGACGGCTCGCGCGTCGCCATGATCCTCAGCGGCGAGGGCAACCCCGAGCTCTACGTCGGCAACGCCCAGGGGAAACAGATCCGCCGCCTCACGCGCAACGACGTCGTCGAGGCCTCGCCCGTCTGGTCGCCCGACGGCTCGCGCCTGCTCTTCACCTCCGGCCTCGCCGGCGGCCCCCAGCTCTACGTGATGCCCGCCGCGGGCGGCACGATGCAGCGCCTGCCCACCGACATCTCGCGCTACTGCGCCGAGCCGGACTGGAGCGCCGCCGACCCCAACAAGATTGTCTTCACCGCCGGCGTCGGCCGCGGCTATCAGATCGCCGTTTACGACATGGCCGCGCGCTCCAGCAAGATCGTCTCCCGCGCGCCGACCGACGCCGTCGAACCCGTCTGGCTGGCCGACGGCCGGCACGTCGTCTGCACCTTCCGCGCCGCCAACACCCGCCGCCTCTACATCCTCGACACCGAGTCCGGCAAGGCCACGCCGCTCAGCCCGCAGTCCTTCGGCCTGGCGTCGAACGCCAGCTACCTCGCGCCGTGATTTGCCTGCGTCATGGCGAGGAGCGCAGCGACGCGGCCATCCACCTGGATCGCCACGGCTGCATCACCGCCTCGCGATGACATCCCGCGCATGAAACTCCTCTTCATCGGCGACATCGTGGGCAAGCCCGGCCGCGAGGCCGTCGCCGCCCTCGTGCCGAAACTGAGGGACGTGCACGCGGTCGACTTCGTCGTCGCCAACGGCGAGAACACCGCCGGCGGCTCGGGCATCACCGGCGCCATCTGCCAGTCGCTGCTGGCCGCGGGGGTGGACGCCGTCACGCTCGGCGACCATGTCTGGGACCAGAAGGGCTTCGAGGCGGAGATCGCCGCGCTCGACCGCGTCTGCCGCCCGGCCAACCTCCCCGCCGCCTGCCCGGGCCGCGACCACCTCATCATCGAGAAGAGCGGCTTCCGCCTCCTCGTCTTCACCGTGCTCGGCCGCAATTTCATGGGCGTGAAGCCCGACTGCCCCTTCGTCTGCGCCGACGCCCTGCTGGCCCGCGCGGCCGGCAAATTCGACGGCGCCCTCGTCGAGGTCCACGCCGAGGCCACCTCCGAGAAGCAGGCGCTCGGCTGGCACCTCGACGGCCGCGCGACCGCCGTGCTCGGCACCCACACCCACGTCGCCACGGCCGACGAGTCGCTGCTGCGCCATCAGACCGCCTTCATGTGCGACGTGGGCATGACCGGCCCGATGGAATCCGTGCTCGGCCGCGAGATCGCGCCGGTCGTCGGCCGCTTCCTCGACGGCATGCCGCGCCGCTTCGACGTCGCCACCGGTGACATCCGCCTCAACGGCGCCCTGGTCGAGTTCGACGCGAAGGGCCGCGCCATGGGCATCCGCCGCGTGAGCGAGCGGTTGGTTTGAGCGTAGCATCTTTGTGTCATCCTGAGCGCAGCGAAGGATCCAGTAACACGGCCGCATGCGCGCATCCTGTTGGATTCTTCACTTCGTTCAGAACGACATGCGGGCAGTTCATCCGCTGCGCAGCGAAGAATCCATTTGCCCACCGACCCGTGGATGCTTCGCTCCGCTCAGCATGACACGGCCATGTTGAAGCTTTCCCACCCCGCCGCCGATCTCTACGTGCCGGACGGGCGCCCGCTCGCCGCGGCGCTGCGCCGCACGACGCACCTTTGCCTCGCCGCGCACCAGGACGACATCGAGATCCTCGCCTACCACGGCATCAGCGCCGGCTTCGCGAAGCGCACCTTCACCGGGGTGGTCATCACCGACGGCGGTGGCAGCCCGCGTTCCGGGCGCTTCGCCCGCCACACCGACGAGCAGATGAAAAAGGTGCGCTCGAGCAGCTCGTCGCGGTGCGCCAGCAGCGCCGCGCGGCCCGCCTCGGGCACTACGCCGCCCAGCTGCAGCTCGCGCACCCCAGCGCCGTCGTCAAGGACCCGCGCCGCCCCGAGGTCGTGGCCGACCTCACCGCCATCTTGCGCGCCACCACGCCGGACGTCGTCTACCTGCACAACCCCGCCGACAAGCACGACACCCACGTCGCCTGCTTCTGGCGCTGCCTCGCCGCCCTGCGCGCGTTGCCGGCCCGGCTGCGCCCCGGGGCCGTCTACGGCTGCGAGGTCTGGCGCAACCTCGACTGGCTCCTCGACACCGACAAGGTCGTGCTCGACGACTCCGCCAACCCGCGCCTGGCGGCGAAGCTCATCGGCGCCTTCGCGTCGCAGATCGCCGGCGGCAAGCGCTACGACCTCGCCATCGCCGGCCGCCGCCTCGCCAACGCCACCTTCCACACCTCGCACGCCACCGACCGCGCCTCCGCCCTCACCTGGGCGATGGACCTCACGCCGCTCGTGGCCAACCCGCGCCTCGATCCCGTCAAATACACGCTCGCCTACATCGACCGCCTCCGCGCCGACGTCGCGGCGCGGTTGAAGCGCTTCATGTAGGAGCGGCTTTAGGCCGCGATGGATCGCAGTCCGAATTCTGGTCGCGGCGTAAAGCCGCTCCTACAGCCAGATATTTTTTGTGTCTTTTCGCGCCGCTTTGTGGCCAACTCCGAGCATGGTCAAAAGCACCGGCACCTACACGGGCGGCCTCAACTGCCAGCTCACCCACGGCCCCTCGGGCCAGCAGATCGAGACCGACGCCCCCAAGGACAACCACGGTCGCGGCGCGGCGTTTTCGCCCACCGACCTCACCACGGCCTCGTTTGCCGCCTGCATGGTCACCACCATGGCCATCGCCGCGCGCACCAAGCTCGGCTTCGACATCCCCGGCGTGAGGTGGGAGGTCACCAAGGAGATGTCCGCCGACGCCCCGCGCCGCATCGTGCGCATCGCCGCCACCATCTGGCTGCCCATTCCGAAATCGAAGGATCCCGAGGGCGTGCTGGAAAAGGCCGCGCTCAACTGCCCCGTCCATCACAGCTTGCACTCCTCCGTCCAGCGCCCCGTCACCTTCCACTGGGCGGAGGCTTGAGCGCTACGGCCCGGCCTTCGGTTCGAACCGGTAGGTTCCGTTGAAGATCAGCTCGGTGTCGTCGACGCCGATGCGGACCTTGATCTTGCCGGTGGTGGCGTCGGCGGGCTGGGCGCGGCCCGTGACCTTGCGGGGCTTGTTCTTGTGGTTGGCCGCCTCGCCGGTGAACTCCACCGTCTCGCCCTTGGCCAGCTTGGCGAAGTCCGAAGCCGGCAGCCGGATCGTGATCCGCCCCGTCTCGCCCCAGAAGAACCACGGCCGCACCTTGGCGTCGTAGGTCGCCTTGAAGGTGTCGCCGTCGCGCTCGAACACGCCCGGCGTCAGCGTCACGCTGCCGACGTAGATGCCGGTCTTCATCGCCGGCACGGTCACGCGCGCCGGCGGCTCGGCGGCGAAGGCGGCCAGGCAAAGGGCGAAGAAGGCGAGGGCGAAGCGCACGCGGGCACCATGCGTGGGCCGGCGCCTCGCGCAAAGCCAAATGAGCCGGACTTTTTAACCGCGGATTTCGCGGATGCGGTTTGCAGCAGTTTGGATAATCCGCGCTCATCCGTGTCATCCGTGGTCAATTTCATTCCGGAGTTGCCGGATAATCTCGTTGCCAGTGCGGACGGTGTTTCGTTGGTTGACCCATCATGGCCAAGAAAGCGCAAGCCACCTGGGGCGGCCGGTTCTCCGCCGGCCCCGCCGACCTGATGCTCCGGTTCAGCGAGTCCGTCTCGTTCGACCGCCGCCTCGCGCCCTTCGACCTCGCGGGCAGCAAGGCCCACTCCGCCATGCTGGCGCACGTCGGCCTCATCTCGCGCCGCGAACGCGACGCCATCCACCGCGGCCTCGACGCCATCGGCCGCGAGATCGCCGCCGGCCGGTTCACGTGGTCCACCAAGCTCGAGGACGTGCACATGAACATCGAGCAGGCGCTCACGAGGCGCGTGCCCGCCGCCGCCAAGCTCCACACCGCGCGCAGCCGCAACGACCAGGTCGCGACCGACATGCGGCTGTGGTTCAAGCACGCCTGCGCCGACCTCGCCGGCCGCGTGCGCGCCGCGCAGCGCGCCATCCTCAAAATTGCCGCCGCCAACTCCGGCGCGCTCATCCCGGGCTACACCCACCTGCAGCGCGCGCAGCCCGTCTATTTCTCCCACCACCTGCTGGCCTACCTCGAGATGCTCGATCGCGACGCCGCGCGCTTCGCCGCCGTGGCCGACCATGCCAACTGGTGCCCGCTCGGCTCCGGCGCCATCGCCGGCACCACCCTGCCCATCGACCGCGAGTTCACCGCGAAACAGCTCGGTTTCGTGGACGCACGCGGCCGCCCGCGCGTGACGCAGAACAGCATGGACGCCGTCAGCGACCGCGACCTCTTCCTCGAGTTCGCCGCCGCCTGCGCCGTCGTGGGCGTGCACCTCTCGCGCATCGCCGAGGACCTCATCCTCTGGGCGTCGCAGGAGTTCCGGTTCGTCGACCTGCCCGACGCCTTCTGCACCGGCTCCAGCCTGATGCCGCAGAAGAAGAACCCCGACTCGATGGAGCTGATCCGCGGCAAGTCCGCCCGCCTGCAGGGCAACCTGCACACGCTCCTCACCCTCGCGAAGGGCCTGCCGCTCACCTACAACCGCGACCTGCAGGAGGACAAGCCGCCGGTCTTCGACAGCCACGACCAGACGGCGCTGTGCCTCGACGTGCTCGCCGGCACCTTCGCGGGCCTGAAGGTGCGGAAAATGGAGTGCGCCGCCGCCGTGGCCGACCCGGCGCTGCTCGCCACCGACCTCGCCGACTACCTCGTGCGACGCGGCGTGCCGTTCCGCGAGGCGCACCACGCGGTGGGCGCCGTCGTCCGGGTGGCCGAACAGAAAAAGCTCCCGCTCGACCGCCTCGCGCTCGCCGACGTGCGCGCCGTGCATCCGGCCTTCCGCGCCGACTGGGTGGAATCCTTCGACCTGGCCAAGGCCATGGCGCGCCGCCGCGGCACGGGCATGCCCGGCCCGGCGCAGCTCAAACGGCAGCTCGGGCGCTGGCGGAAGACACTGGCCTGATCAGATCATCGCGGAAGCACGGTCTATTCGGTCGGGTGCCCCTTCAGCTTCCGTGTCATTCTGAGCGCAGCGAAGAATCCATGCATTTTTGTCCGCTTATTCACTCTTTGTGTGGATCCTTCGCTCCGCTCAGGATGACACGAAAATTGCCCTGCACTCATACCAAGTGATTCCGCCTTTCCGCCCTTCCCCCATTCAGCGATATTCCGCCAATCCGTGTTGCCCTTCCATCCCAAGTCCGATCCCGAACTGCGCCCCTACCGGCACGGACTCTACTTCGCGTTCTTCAATGCGCTGAACTGGCAGGTGGGCGCGGGCACGCCGACGGTGCTGTTCATGGAATATCTCGGGGCGAACGCCTTCGAGGTCGGGCTGGTGTTCGCGTGGACCTACCTGCTCACGCCCGTGCAGGTGCTGTCCACGGCCTTGCTGCCCAAGCTCGGCTTCAAGCGCCTGACGATGGCGGGGTGGGGGGTGCGCGGCTGGTTCCTGCTCGTGCCGCTGGTGCTGTGCTTCCTGGTCGAGGGGGTGCGCGTGCCGTGGGCCATCGGCGCGATGGTCGGCGCGATGTTCTTCTACAGCCTCTCCCGCGCCGTGGGGGCGGCGGCCATCACGACGTGGCTCTACGCGCTGGTGCCCGCGGAGGTGCGCGGGCGCTACTGGTCCACCGACCAGATCATGGCCGGGTCGGCGGCGGTCGGCTCGCTCGCGGTGTGCTCGGCGCTGTTCGCGGTGCTGCCGGGCGCGGGGGCGTTCTTCATCCAATACCTGATCGCCATCACCGGGGCGCTGGTGGCGTGGTATGCCCTCAACAAGCTGCCCGACGTCGAGAAGCCCAAGACCCTGCCCCTCTCGCAGGTGTTGGCGGAGTCGCCGCGCCTGATGTTCCGGCCGGGCACCTTCCGCAGCTACCTGTGGCTGTCCACGCTCTTCTACCTGCTCAGCACCCCGCTTGCGCCGTTCTTCGCCTATTACCTCAAGACCACGGCGGGATTCACCGCGGCGCACATCATGCTGTGCACGATGCTGCACTACGTCGGCGTGATCCTCGCCAACGGCTACATGCGCTCGCGGTTGGACCGGATCGGCGCCAAACCCTTCCTGCGGCTGTCGTTCTCGATCTACGGCCTGCTCGCCGCCGGCTGGTGGGTGCTGTTGCCCTGGCCGGTCGCCCTGCGCTGGGCCCTGCCCGTCCTCTACCTGCTGATGGGCGCCGGCGCGGGCTGCTTCATCTCGGCCAACCTCAACTATCTGGCCAAGATCGTGCCGGACGAGAACCGCGCCCTGCCGGTCGCCCTGCACAGCGCCTTCGTCGCCTTCGTCGCCGGATTCTCGCCCGTGCTCTGGGGCCTGGTGCTGCGGGGCGACACCGCCGTGCCATCGGTCGACCTCGCGGCGTTCCAGGTTTTCTTCGCCGTGAGCTTCACCGGGTTCGCCGTCAGCATCATCTGGGCGGGGCGCCTGCCGGAGCAGGTGCGTCACGTCGAACCGCTGCTCGAGGGCGGCTGGCTGATGCTGCCGTTCCGCGCCGTCACCTACCTCATCAACCTCATCGAGTGGCCGCCGCGCAAGCCGGACGATCCGGACAAATCCTAGGGGCTGTCCGAACCGGGCATTCGCGTGCGCTTGCCTGGGTAGGGCGAACCGTCCTCGGTGTGCCGCGGCTCGGCGGGACGCCTCGCCCTACCAATGACTGGCTTTTGGGATGACGTCTTTGGCATGGGCTCCGGAGAGTCTGCTGATCGCTGACCAAGGTCCATGGCCGGCGATTAGCCGGCCCCAATGATTATCGGTGGAGACGATTAGTCGGAACAGATTTACAAGGCGCAGCCGGTAGGCGGAGCATTAGTGGTTAATAAATTGGTTGGCTCGATGCAGCAGCCCCCCTGCTTTGATTCCGTGCTTCCGCTTTTCCGTCATTCCGTGATTACCTCCTGAACCGCCGCATGTCCGTCATCCGCATCCTCTCCGACCGGGTCGCCAACCAGATCGCCGCGGGCGAGGTCATCGAGCGCCCCGCGGCCGTGGTGAAGGAGCTGGTGGAGAACTCCCTCGACGCGGGCGCCACGCGCATCGAGGTCGAGTTCCGCGCCGGCGGCCGCGCCCTGATCCGCGTCGAGGACAACGGCGCCGGCATGGACCGCGACAGCGCGCTGCTGTCGCTGGAGCGCCACGCCACCAGCAAGCTTGTCGAGACCTCCGACCTCGACCGGCTGGCCACCTTCGGTTTCCGCGGCGAGGCCCTGCCGTCCATCGCCAGCGTGTCGCGCTTCGAGATGCAGACCCGGCGGGCCGGGGATCCCGCCGGCACCGAGGTGCTCGTCAACGGCGGCAAGCTCGTGCACGCCCGCGACTGCGGCGCGGCGCCGGGGACGCGCATCACCGTCGCCCATCTCTTCAACTCCGTGCCCGCGCGCCGCAAGTTCCTCAAGAGCGACGCCACCGAGTCGGCGCACATCATCCAGTGCGTGCGGCTCTACGCGCTGGCCTGCCCGGCGGTGGCCTTCACCCTGGTCGAGGACGGCCGCGTGCTGTTCCAGTCGCCCGCCTGCACGGTGCTGCCCGACCGCGTCGCCGAGGTCTTCGGACGGCAGACCGCCGCCGAGCTGCTGCCCGTCGGGGCCGAGGAGGCCGGCCTCAAGCTCAGCGGCCTCATCGGCAAGCCGGGCGTCAGCCGCTCCTCGCGCCACGAGATGCTCTGCTTCGTCAACCGCCGGCCGGTGGACAGCCGCACGCTCAACTATGCCCTGCTCGAGTCCTACGCGACGCTGCTCGTGAAGGGCCGCTTCCCCGTCGCCGTGCTCTTCCTCGACCTCGACCCCGCCGCGGTCGACGTGAACGTGCACCCGGCGAAGCGCGAGGTGCGTTTCCGCAACGAGGCCCAGGTGCGCGGCTTCGTCATCCGCACCGTGCTGCAGCGGCTGAGGGAAGCGGGCGCTGGCGCTGCCGCGCCCATTGCGGATTTCGGAATGCGGAATGCGGAATCCACCGGGCCGGCCGCGATGTTTCCAACCCCGCACCCGGCAATCCCGCCGGCAGTGATCGAAAATCGAGTTTCGAACGAAGCGACATTCCCATCGAAAATCGGAAATGCTCCGGGCGCTCAGCCTCAATCAGCTCGGCCGCCTGCGGAAATCCGCAATCCGCAATCCGCAATCGCCAATCCCGCCCCCGTCCCGCGACTGCTGGGCTGGCGCTTCCTCGGCACGGCGCACGGCGACTACGCGCTGTTCGAGTCCCCGGCGGGCGTCGTCGTGCTCGACCGCCGCTCGGCGCTGGAGCGGATCTGGTATGAACGCCTGCGCGCGGCCTTCGCCCGGGGCGACACCGCCAGCCAGCGCCTGCTCTTCCCGGAGCCGGTGGAGCTCGACGCCATCGGCAGCGCGCTGCTGCTCGACCATCTGAAGTTCCTGCACCGGCACGGGCTGGAGGTGGCGGAGTTCGGCCGGAATTTTTTCCGCATTGAGGCGGTGCCGGACTGGCTCCTGCCGGAGCAGGCCGCCGCCTTTTTGCGCGACGTGCTCGGGCTCGTGCGCGAGGGCCGGCTCGACCTGCGGAAGGTCGACCTCGCCGAGGAGGAGTTCGCCCGGCTGGCCGTCTCCCGCGCCGTGCGGCTGGCCGACGCGATGGGCGAGACCGAGGCCCAGTCCCTGGTCGCGCAGCTTTTCGCCTGTGACCAACCGCACAGCAGCCCCGCCGGCCGGCCCACACACTTCGAGCTGGGCCGCGGCGAACTCGCCCGGCGTTTTCAGAAAGTCTAGCACGTTGCGCGGCCTTCTGCACTAGCGGCAGAATCCCTCATATTCGTCAGAGACGGGCTAGCTTGAACGCTGCCATCGTGAGCGGAGCAAAGATCAGTAGCAAGGAGACCCAAGCAAGCAGACACATCACAACGCAGCGGACGATATGGCTAACAGCCAAGGTGCCATTTTCTCTGATCCAAGAGTGGCCCCGTAGACGGCCCCAATCAAATGTGACTTTGATGACGATCAATACAGACAACCAGTAAAAGCCTTTGAGGAATTGGCCACCATTCTCGCCCGCTTTCGTGCCGAGAAAAACACCTAGGCAAAGCGTCAGGCCTGCCAACAGATAACCCAGAGCTATACCACGAGTGGTGGAGGTGCTGTTCATGCGTTGTCGATACTTTACAGCGGGATATCACTCAACCGCTAAGTTGCCTTTTCCTGCGCGTAAATGCGTGACGCGATTTCGCCTTGTTGCCGAGGTGGGGGCGCGCTCTATCGTGATCTGCTATGGCCAAGCGTTCCCGTCGCATCGTCCTCAAGTTCGGCTCCGGCATCCTGTCGAATCCGGCCGGCAACGGCCTGGACGCGCGGCAGTTCGTCCGGCTCGGGCGCGAGGTGGCGGCGTTGGTCAAGGCTGGGCACGAGTGCCTGATCGTCTCGAGCGGCGCGGTGGCGGCGGGCATGGCGGCGCTGGGCCTGCGGGAGCGCCCGGCGGGGCTGGCAGCGCGGCAGGCCTGCGCGGCGGTCGGCCAGTCGCAGCTCATGCACCGTTACGCCGCGGTCTTTGCGCGGCACGGCCTCAGCGTGGCCCAGCTGCTCCTGACGCACGGCGACCTCGACAGCCGCACGCGCCACGACAACGCCCGCAACACCCTCGAGCACCTCTTCCGCCAGCGCCGCGTGGTGCCGGTCATCAACGAGAACGACTCGGTCGCGGTCGAGGAGCTGAACTTCGGCGACAACGACAGGCTCTCGGCCGAGGTGGCCGCGCTCGTGCGGGCGGACCTGCTCGTGATCCTCACCAGCGTGGACGGCCTGCTCGATGAAAAGGGCCGCGTCGTGTCCGAGGTGCGGGACTTCGGGGCGGTAAGTGCCTTGGTGCGGAGCGAGGTCGGGCATGTTTCGCGCGGCGGCATGGTCACCAAACTGCAGGCGGCACGCCTCGCCGTGGCGGCGGGCATCCCGGCGCACATCGCCAGCGGCCGGAAGCCCGGCCAGATCGCCGCCATCGTGGCCGGCAAGGCGGCCGGCACCCGGTTTCCCGCCAAGGTGCGGCGATGAACGAGACCGGCAAATTGATCACGCAGATGGGTGCGCAGGCCCGGACCGCGGCGGCGCGCCTGGCCTTGCTTTCCACCGGGCAAAAGAACCGCGCCTTGCTGGCCATGGCTGACGCCCTGCTTGCGGCGCGAGTGCGCATTTTGGCCGCCAACGGCGAGGACGTCGCGGCCGCGCGGACCGCGGGTTCATCCGCGGCGATGATCGACCGGCTGACGTTGACCCCCGCGCGGCTCGCCGGCATGGCGCAGGGCATCCGCGAGGTGGCCGCGGCGCCCGACCCGGTCGGCGCGGTGTTGCGCGAGTGGACGCAGCCCAACGGCCTGCGGCTGGCCAAGGTGCGCGTGCCCATCGGCGTGATTGGATTCATCTACGAGTCGCGGCCCAATGTGACGACCGACGCGGCGGCGCTCTGCCTGAAGTCCGGCAACGCCGTCATCCTGCGCGGCGGATCGGAGGCGCTGCATTCCAACCGGGCCATTGCGGATGCCATCGGCGCGGGACTGGAATCCGCCGGGGTGCCGGGCGGCGCGGTGCAGCTGGTCGCCACGTCCGATCGCGATGCCGTGCGCGCGCTGTGCGAGGCGCGCGAATTCGTGGACTTGCTCATCCCGCGCGGCGGCAAGGGTCTCATCGAGACCGTGGTCGCGCACGCGCGCATGCCGGTGGTGAAGCACTACGACGGCATCTGCGCGGTCTACGTGGACGCGGCGGCCGACCTGGCGATGGCACGGGACATCATCCTCAACGCCAAGTGCCAGCGGCCGGGCGTGTGCAACGCGGCGGAGACGTTGCTCGTGCATCGGGACATCGCGGAAAAATTCCTCGCGGGGGCCGCGCCCGCCCTGATCGCGCGGGGCGTGCAGTTGCGCTGCGATCCAGTTTCCTTCGCGATGCTGGAATCGCGCGGCAGCGCGGGTAGGGGCGATTCCCCGAATCGCCCGGGCGGTTGGGGGCAACCGCCCCTACCGGCGGTGATTCCCGCCACGTCGGAGGATTTCCGCACGGAGTTCCTCGACTTGGTGCTGGCGGTGAAGGTGGTCGGCAGCCTCGACGAGGCCGTCGCACACATCGCGGAGCACGGCTCGCACCACACCGACGCCATCGTGACGGCGGATGCGGCCGCGGCGGAGCGTTTCTTGCGCGAGGTGGACAGCGCCTCGGTGTTGTGGAACGCCTCGACGCGGATGGCGGACGGCGGGGAGTTCGGTTTCGGCGCGGAGATCGGCATCAGCACGGACAAGGTGCACGCGCGCGGGCCGATGGGCCTGGAGGAGCTGACGAGCTACAAGTATGTGGCGCGGGGCGCGGGGCAGGTGCGGGGCTGAAACCGCCGATCAGTTCATCGAGAAACCACAGATAGACCTGGCGCGGTTCCGCCGCAACGGATGCGGATGCCAGTCAATAACGCCGTGCCCTTGGGGAAGAACGATTCCAGGGCGGATTCCGGGCACTACAGGACTTCCGCTCCGAAATTTTACCACGGATAGCACGGATATCCACGGATGAGACGAATCTGTATCATCCAGTCTAATCCGTGGATTCCGTGGTGAGGAAAACGACCAGGCGCGGCATCACTTGCATTGCATCTGGACTGCGATCTCGGGATTTTCGGTTCTTCCGGCTAAGTTCCGTGCGGCCGGACTAGGATTCGTCCGGATGCCGGCGGCCTGAAACACAATCGCGCCTTGCGTGGGCGGGAGTGCGCCCTTTCATCGGCGCACATGCCAGTCTCAGCACCCACGAAAACCACGGCCCGGGGCCTCACCCCGGAAGGGGAACGGATGAAGGAAGCCATCCTGCACTACCTGAAGTTCAAGATGGGGCGCGACCTCGAGACCGCGACGCGGCGCGACTGGTGGATGTCCACCGCGACGGCGGTGCGCGACCGCATGATCGAGCGCGGGCTCGACACCTACAAGCGGCACCGCCGGCAGAACGTGCGCCGGCTCTATTACCTTTCGATGGAATATCTGCTGGGGCGGCTGCTGACCAACAACCTGGTCAACCTCGGCCTCTACGAGGACACCGTGTCGGCCTTGGACAGCCTCGGGGTGGACTTCGAGGACCTGCGCGAGGCGGAGGAGGACATGGGCCTCGGCAACGGCGGCCTGGGGCGTCTGGCGGCGTGTTATCTCGATTCGCTCGCCACGCTCGACCTGCCCGCGGTCGGCTACGGCATCCATTATGAATTCGGCCTCTTCAAGCAGGAGTTCAGGAACGGCCACCAGGTCGAGCATCCCGACACCTGGCTGATCTACGGCGCGCCGTGGGAGATGGTGCGCCCGGAGCTGACGCAGCGCATCGAGCTGTTCGGCCGCTGCGAGCAGGTGTTCGACGACCAGGGCCATTACCAATGGCGCTGGGTCGACACGAAGACGATCCTCGGCTTCCCCTACGACATCCCGATCGTCGGCTACGGCACCAAGACGGTGAACATCCTCCGCCTCTGGGCCTCGAAGGCGACGGAGGACTTCGACCTGAAGACCTTCAACGAGGGCGGCTACATCGAGGCCGTGCGCGAGAAGGCCTACGGCGAGACGATCTCGAAGGTGCTCTACCCGAACGACAAGACGGAGAACGGCAAGGAGCTGCGCCTCGTGCAGCAGTATTTCTTCGTCACCTGCTCGCTGCGCGACATCATCCGCCGGCACTTCGCGACGACGGGCAACACGTGGGCGAACTTTGCCGACAAGGCGGTGGTGCAGCTGAACGACACGCACCCGGCCATCGCCGTCGCCGAGCTGATGCGCATCCTGCGCGACGAGGCGGGCATGGATTTCGGCCGCGCCTGGGGCATCACGACGCGCGTCTTCGCCTACACCAACCACACGTTGCTGCCCGAGGCGCTGGAGAAATGGGGCGTGCCGCTCTTCCAGCGCGTGCTGCCGCGCCATCTGCTCATCATCTACGAGATCAACCACCACCTCATGCACCTGTGCGAGGCGAAGTGGCCGGGTGATCACGAGCGCAAGCGCCGCCTTTCCCTGATCGAGGAGAACGGCGACAAGATGGTGCGCATGGCGCATCTCGCCGTGGTCGGCTCCTTCGCCGTCAACGGCGTGGCCGAGCTGCACACGCGCCTGCTGCGGGCGAACCTTTTCCCGGACTTCGACGCGCTCTACCCGGGCAAGTTCAACAACAAGACCAACGGCATCACGCCGCGCCTCTGGCTGCGCACCTGCAACCCGCCGCTGTCGGCGCTCATCACCACCCGCATCGGCCCGGGCTGGGAGACCGACCTCGGGCGCCTGCGGCGCCTGGAGAAATGGGCGGACGATCCGGCCTTCCAGCGCGAGTTCATGGCCGTCAAGCGCGCCAACAAGGAGGCGCTGGCCGGCATCATCCGGCAGGACTGCGGCATCGACGTGTCGCCCGACGCGCTCTTCGACGTGCAGATCAAGCGCCTCCACGAATACAAGCGCCAGCACCTGAACCTGCTCCACATCCTCGCGCTCTACCGCCGCCTCGTGCAGGATCCCGGCCTCGACCTCGTCCCGCGCGTCTTCGTCTTCGCCGCCAAGGCCGCCCCCGGCTACGACATGGCCAAGGCCATCATCCGCGCCATCAACGCCGTCGCCCACCGCGTGAACCACGACCCCCGCGTCGACGGCCGCCTGAAGGTCGCCTTCCTGCCGAACTACCGCGTGTCGCTCGCCATGCGCATCATCCCCGCGGCCGACCTCTCCGAGCAGATCTCCACCGCCGGCAAGGAGGCCTCGGGCACGGGCAACATGAAGCTCGCCCTCAACGGCGCGGTCACCATCGGCACGCTCGACGGCGCCAACGTCGAGATCCGCGAGGAGGTGGGCGACGACAACATCTTCATCTTCGGCCACACCGTCGAGGAGGTGGCGGAGCTGCGCCGCGCCGGCTACGATCCCCGCCGCTACTACGAGGCCGACGCGGAACTGCGCGACGTGCTCGACTGGCTGGGCTCCGACTACTTCGTCCCCGACGAGCACCCGAACCTGCCCGCGCTGGTGCGGGCCGGGCTGCTCGAAGGCGGCGACCCCTTCATGGTGCTCGCCGACTTCCGCGCCTACTGCGACGCGCAGGCCCGGGTGGACGCGGCGTTCCGCGACCGCGCGCGCTGGGCCCGCATGGCGATCCTGAACACCGCGCGCGTCGGCAAGTTCTCCAGCGACCGCGCCATCGGGGAATACGCCTCCGAGCTTTGGAAGCTCAGCCCGGTGCGGGCGTGAAACCTGCGCTTGCCGGACGGCATTCCACCGTTAGTGTGCCGGCATGAGCCTCGCCGAGTTGAAAGCCGGTTCCCAATCGCTCAGTCCCGCCGAGCGGACCGAATTGCGGGCTTGGCTGAGGCTGCTCGATCTCAAGGAAGACCTGACGCGGCAGGATCGTCTTCATCAATTGTTGGGCCGGGCCCGGGAAGGTGGCGTGGTAAACGAGGACGACCTGCGGGCAAAGATGGGCGCACGGCCAGCCGGCTGATGCAGCGATACCGGTTCCTCGTCGAAGAGTCAGCTGCCGATCGTCTCCTGCGGCTGCCTTCCCGCACACAATGGAAGCTGCACGATTATTTCGCCCGGCTGGCAACCGATCCAGCCGCGACGCCCGATCTCCTGATCAAACGCGCGGACGAGAAGCTGGCGGTGAAAATATTCGATGACTGGCTGATTCACTATTGGGTCGATCATGCCGTCCGACAGGTGATCGTTGTCGCGTTGGAGCATGTCGACGACTGAGGCGACATGGGTAGCACACCGGAAGCTCAGCCCGGTGCGGGCGTAGGCGCGCCGCCGCGTTCCGCGAGCAGCCGGTTGATCGCGCGGCCGTGCCACGTGCCGTTGAGCCACATCGTCAGCCCGAGCGAGGCGTAGATCACGCCGGGCAGCCAGAACGGCACCGGCAGATAGGACAGCAAAATGGAGAGCGCGCAGGTGCCGACGTTCACCGCCACGGCGCCCAGGTCGAGGCGGGTGTAGGCGCACTCGACCGGCGTCAGGTCCAGCTCGAACCGTTTCCGCCAGGCGTGCCAGTAGAGCAGGCCGAACAGCAGCCAGATGCCGGCCAGCCCGCCGCCGTAGAGCCGGTAGACGATCATGAGCTCGCCCACGGTGCCGACGCCGCGCCCGCCGCCGATCCAGGAATTGAAAAGGAACTTCAGCGGGTAGACCGAGAACAGCACCATGAGCAGGATGGCGTAGTTGAGGACGCGCGTGAAGGCGTCCTCCAGGCCGTAGCGGCGGAAGAAGCGGTAATGGACGTTCCAGAAGACCATCAGCAGCGCGAAGCAGGCGACGAAGGCCGGGAACGACTTCATCACCGCCATCAGGTCCGCAAAGGCGGTCGGCACCGACGTGGTGATGACGAGCATGCTGACGGAAAAGGCGAAGACGCCGTCGGCCAGGTTCTCGAGGCGCGAGACCTCCTTGCCGCGCCAGCGGAAATGTGTCTCGGGCCGGCGGCCGGGCAACTGATCGCGCCAGCGGGGGCGGTGGTTGGGTCGGGGCATGGGCAGGGCTCTCCGCCGGAACGGAGGGTTGGCTTGCAGAGCTAGTGGAGGCACGCACTGTTGCAACCATTCGTTCCGCACCGCGTCTCACCCGCATGGCCGTCTCCAGTTCCCGCATCCGCCGCGTCGCCCTCGCCTTGGGCGCGCTCATTGCGCTCGCCGTCGGCGCGTTGTGGCTCACGCGGGTGCCGCTGACGGCCTCGGTGATCTCCGCCACCCTGGCGCGGGCCGGCGCCACGGAGGTGAAGTTCGACGTCACCGACGCCTCGCCGTGGCGCCTGCGGATGGAGAACGTTGACCTGCGCTACCGGGCGCGACCGTTTTCGGCGCGGGAGATCAGCTTCGAGCGCACGCACTGGTGGTCGCCCTCGCTCGGCCGGGTGAGCGTGAAGGAGGCGCGGTTGCCGGTGGCGATCGACGGGTCGGACACCAATCCCTGGACGTGGGCCTCCTACGGCGCCGGCGGCGGGGGCACGGCTCCGGCGGTGCCGGTGGACGAGATTTCCATCGACGGACAGCTGGTCATCCAGGCGGCGTCGCTGCCGGACCAGGCGCTGACGATCGAGCTGAGCGCCAAGGCGGCCGGGGCACAGGCCTGGCAGGGCGAGATGAAGGCGAGCGGACCGGGCCTGGCGTTCCGCGGCGCCGGCCGCTACGACACGGCGGCGAAGTCCGTGGAGTTCCAGCTGCGGGACATCGCGCTCGACCTGTCGCAGTGGCGCGGATTCGTGCAGCGCATGGTGGTGCTGCCCGGCGGCAACTGGGAGCTGGCGGGCAAGTTCACCGGTTCGGCCGAGGGCAGGATCGCCGGCAAGGAGTTCGCCGGCACGGCGCAGGTGCAATTGCGCGAAGGCCGCGCGCGGCACCCGGGCACCGGCGTGGCCATCGAGGGCATCGAGGCCGACCTGGAGTTCACCGACCTCGACCACTTCCGCTCCAAGCCCGGCGCCGTGCGGGCCGCGAAACTGACCAGCGGCGGGCTCACGCTGACGGACATCGCCGCCGACATCGAGTTCGCCGGCTGGGACCGGGTCGTCGTGCACGGGGCTGCGTTCAGCGCACTGGGCGGCAAGGTGACAACGGAGCCTTTCCGCCTCGTGCCAAGCCAGCGCGAGTTGGCGGCCACGCTGCTGCTCGACGGCATCGACGTGGAGCAGGTGCTGGCCCTCACGGAGGATCTACCGGGCCGCGCCACCGGCCGGGTGGACGGCCGTTTGCCCATCCGGGTGGACGACGGCGGATTGCGGCTCGGCACGGGCTGGCTGGAACTGCAGAAGGGCGTCCAGGCCGAGTTGCAACTGAACGCCCAGGGCATGCTCACGCGCGGCATGGATCCCAAGTCTGCCACATTTCAAGTGATGCAGAAGGTCGAGTCCGGCCTGCTGCGCCTCCGGCTGGGGGAGATGCGGCTGGAAGTGCGTCCGCCCGACGCCCCGCCCGGGCGCTCCGCCACCCTACGGCTCGCCGGCGAACCGACCGACCCGCAGGTGAAAGCCCCGGTGAAGCTCGACCTCAACGTCAACGGCCCGATCGAGGCGCTGTTGAACCTGGGTTTGAATAGCCGGGTGCGTTCCGGCGTCAAATAAGCGAAACATTCCGCGTCCGCCGCTTTCCCATGAGTGCATCCATGAAGCCGATTTCCCTGTTCACCGCCGCCCTGGCGCTCGCTGGTGCCGGGTGCGTGCACGTGAAGACCGACGCCATCGAGGTGAAGCCCATCCACATCACCGTGGACGTGAACGTGAAGGTCGACCGTGCGCTCGACGACTTCTTCGGAGACCTCGACCGGAAATCCACCACCATTGAAGCCGCATCGGAGGAGAAAAAGCCATGACCACCCGCCTCATCACCCTCCTTGCCGCCCTCAGCCTGCTGGCCACGGCGGCTTTCGCCGAGACCGCCGCCGACATCCGTCGCCGGATGGCCGAGCGCCTGCCGCAGCTCGACGACCTCCGGGCCCGCGCCATCGTCGGCGAGAACAACCGCGGCTACGTCGAACTGCGCGCCAACGAGGCGGGTGCCGACGCGCTCGTCCAGGCCGAGAACCGCGACCGTGCCCTGGTCTATGAGATGATTGCGAAACAGACCGGCGCCACCGCCGAGCAGGTCGGGCAGAACCGCGCCGAGGACATCGCGCAGCAGGCCCGGCCCGGCGTCTGGCTGCAGGACAAGTCCGGCAAGTGGTATCGCAAGTAGCCGCTGGGCGGCTCAGTCCAGCTTCGCCAGTGCCTCGCGCAGCTTGGCCGCGACGGCGTCGAGCTCGGCGCGCGGGGGCTTGGGGCGGTCGGGATGCGGGCCGTCGTGGGTGTCCTTCGGGAACTTCGGGATGACGTGCAGGTGGGCGTGGAAGACGGTCTGCCCGGAGGCGGCGCCGGTGTTCATCAGCAGCTGGATGCCGTCGGCCTTGTATTCGCTGGCCTGGATGGCGCGGGCGACGCGCTGGGCGAGGGCGGTCATGGCCTTGGCGGTGTCGGGCGGCAGGTCGAGGACGCCGTCGGCGTGCCGCACCGGGATGACGAGGGTGTGTCCGGGGTTGACCGGCCCGATGGTCATGATGGCCATGACGGTGTCGTCGCGGTAAACAAAGGACGCCTCGCGGGTGCCCGCGGCGATGGCGCAGAAGACGCAGCCGGGCTTCGGCTCCGACGCGCTGAGGGTGCCGGAGAGCAGAGCGAGCATGAAGAAACGAGGAAAATTCATGCGAATGAGGTCAGGCAAAGGTTTGAAGTGAGGTGGGCGTTGGCGTCCTCGCCGACGCCAGTCGTCGCCGGGACGGCGATGACCACCCTGAGCAGTGCTGGGGCATTGGGGCGGTTCAGCCGATGAGCATGCCGGCGACGCAGGCGGAGAGATAGCAGGCGATGGTGCCGCCGATCATGGCCTTGATGCCGAGGGTGGCGAGGTTGCCGCGCTGGCTGGGGGCAAGGGAGCCGATGCCGCCGATCTGGATGCCGATGGAGACGATGTTGGCGAAGCCGCACATGGCGTAGGTCAGGATGATGAGGCTGCGCTGGTCGGTGAAGACGCCGGCGGCCTTGAGGGCGCCGAGCTGGTTGAAGGCGATGAACTCGTTGAGCACGGTGCGGGTGCCGAGCAGCGACCCGGACTGCAGGATGAACTGCGAGTCGATGCCGAGCAGCCAGGCGACGGGCGCGTAGACGAGGCCGAAGATGAACTCGAGGGAGAAGGTCTTGAAGGCGCCGCCCGTCACCTCGGCGATCCAGGCGTTGATGCCCGGGTAGTGGAACCAGACCGTGCCGCCGTAGCCGAAGTCGTGCGGCGCGCCGAACCAGCCGAGGAGGGCGTTGAACATCGCGACCAGGGCCGTGAAGGCGATGAGCATGGCGCCGACGTTGGCGGCGAGCTTGAGGCCGTCGGTCGTGCCGAGGCAGACGGCGTCGACGAGATTGGTGCCGATCTTCTCCTTCGTGACGTTCAGGTCGGTGTTCACGGCCTCGGTCTGGGGCACGAGCATCTTCGAGACCATGAGGCCGGCGGGGGCGTTGATGACGGAGGCGGTGATGAGATGGGTGGCGAAGAGGATCTTGTCGGCTTCGTTTTCACCGCCGAGGAAGGCGATGTAGGCGATCATGACCGCGCCGGCGATGGTGGCCATGCCGCCCACCATGACGGTGTGCATCTCGGAGCGGGTCATTGTCGGCAGGTAGGGCTTGATGAGAAACGGGGCCTCGGTCTGCCCGAGGAAGATGTTGGCGGAGGCGCTGAGGGTCTCGGCGCCGGACAGGCGCAGGGTCTTCGACATGACCCACGCGACGCCGTAGACGACCTTCTGGAGGATGCCGAGGTAGAACAGCAGGGAAGAGAAGGCGGAGAAGAAGATGATGGAGGGCAGGATCTGGATGCCGAAGAGCACGCCGTGCTTCGAGGTGTCGGCGAGCGAGCCGAAGACGAGCTTCACGCCTTCGCCGGTGAAACCGAGCAGGTCCACGAAGCGAGCGCCCACCCACTCGATGACGGCGCGGGCGGGCCCGAAATACAGGACGAGCGCGGCGAAGGTCACCTGCAGCCCGAGCGCGAAGACGACATTGCGCCAGTTGATCGCGCGGCGGTTCTCGCTCAGCGCCCAGGCGATGCCGATGAGGGCGGCGATGCCGAGCAGGCCGCGGAGGACGTTGGTCAATGTATCCATGTCAGGGGTGGGGTGGGGTCAGCTTGCGTGACAACCCGGTGACGGCGAGTAACTTTTTCCAGCGTCGGGCGTCTCAGCTCGCAACAGCCATGACCCTATTCCTCCAGGTTCTCACCGGCATCGGCGTCGCGGTCGCAACCTTGGCGATCACCGCGATCTGCGCGCTCGGTTTCCTCGTATGGTTCGCCGGAAGCCGGCCGGATCGCCGCTGAGCATCATCGGGCTTGGCGCGCCGGGCGAAAGGCCCAAGCTCGCCGCATGACCACCGAGGATCGCCTGGCGCGCCACCTGGGCAGGCAGCCGCAAACCGCGGAGGCGGCCTTCATCGCCCCCAACGCCACCGTGCTGGGCGACGTGACGCTGGGCCCGCGCAGCAGCGTGTGGTATGGGTGCGTGCTGCGCGGCGACATCAACTCCATCGAGATCGGCGAGGGCACCAACGTGCAGGACCTGACGATGGTGCACCTGGCCGACGATTACGGGGTCAAGGTCGGCCGTTTCTGCACGATCGGTCACAGCGCCATCATCCACGCCTGCACGATCGGGGACGAGTGCCTGATCGGCATGGGGGCGACGATTCTCGACGGCGCGAGGATCGGTGACCGCTGCATCGTCGGGGCCAACTCGCTGGTCACCCAGGGATTTGAGGCTCCGGCCGGCTCTATGGTGCTCGGCTCGCCCGCCAAGGTAGTCCGCGCCCTGACGGACAAGGAGGCGGCCGACCTGCGCCATTGGGCCGAGAAATACATCAAGGTGGCCCGGGCGCATGCGGCGTTGCGGCGCGGGCAATGATTGGCAAGCGATGCGGAGCCATCCCGCGGGCTCCGCGGTAAGGTGGGGCCATCGGAGGTCCCATGAAACACAATGTCGGCTCCTACGACGCGGCGGTCAGGTTTGTGGCGGGTTGTGCGGTGCTGTTCTGGGGCGTGAGTGCCGAGACCTGGTGGGGCGCGCTGGGCCTGCTGCCGGTGCTGACCGCCGTGTCCGAGTTCTGCCCCCTCTACGCGCTGCTGCACCTCGACACGACCTTCACTGATCAGACCTAGCGGCAGCGTTCGAGGATGGAGAAGGTATAGCGGTGGTGCGCATCCGCGCCCTCGCGGCGCCAGATCTCGCGCCAGGAGAGATGCCGCCATTCTGGAAACCAGGTATCGCCCGGCACGTCGGCATGGACGAGCGTCAGCAACAGGCGGTCGCAGAGCGGCAGGGTCTCCTCATAGATGCGCTGGCCGCCGCAGACCATGATTTCGCCCGGCAGGGATTGGGCGAGGGCGAGGGCCTCCGCGACGTTTGGCGCAACGTGCACGCCCGGCGCAGCCAGGGCCCGGTTGGAGGTGATGACGACCGGGGTGCGCCCGTCCTGCCGCACGCGCGGCCAAGTCTCGTAGCAAATCCGGCCCAGCACCACGACGGTGCCGGCCGTCTTTTCATGGAACCACGCCTTGTCCTCCGGAATATCGAAGGGCAACCGGCGGTCGCGCCCGATCACGCGGTTCTCGGCGCAGGCGACGATGAGGTTGATTGGCTTGGCCATCAGCGGGTTGGGCAAGTGGGGAGGGCCCGTCCCGGCCCGGCAAGCGCAATTAGAAGGGTCGGGAGCCCCAACAGTCGGCGCACTATTCGGTCCGTTGGCCGGACCGGTCTTGAGTTCAAGCACTATGACACTATGCCTGCGCCCCTATGATTATCGGAGTCCCCAAGGAAATCAAAATCGGTGAAACCCGTGTCTCGATGACCCCCAGCCTGTGCCGGCGCGTGACCTCGCTCGGCAGCAAGGTGCTCGTGGAGAAGAACGCCGGCGCCAAGGCCGGCTACACCGACGCCGAATACAAGGCCGCCGGCGCGACCATCGCGACTTCCGCCGACAAGGTCTGGAAATCCGCCGATCTCATCCTGAAGGTCAAGGAGCCGCAGGAGAGCGAGTTCGGCCTCATGCAGCAGGGGCAGACGCTCTTCACCTACCTGCACCTCGCCGCGTGCCCGGATCTGGCCAAGGAACTTTGCCGGAAAAGCATCCTCGGCATCGCCTACGAGACCGTCGAGAGCGCCGACGGCCAGTTTCCGCTGCTCAAGCCCATGTCGCAGATCGCCGGCCGCCTCTCGATCCAGATCGGCGCGTATTTCCTCCAGTCGCAGCTCGGCGGCTCGGGCGTGCTGCTCGGCGGCATCCCCGGCACGATGCCCGGCCACGTCGTGGTGGTCGGTGCGGGCAACTCCGGCGCGCATGCCGTGCGCATGGCCGCCGGCATGGGCTCGCGCGTGACCGTGCTCGACCTCGACACCCGCAAGCTCGAGGTGCTCGACCAGGAATACCGCGGCAAGGTCATCACCCTCGTTTCCAACCCCGCCAACATCGAGGCGGAGGTCGCCAGCGCCGACCTCGTCATCGGCGCCGTGCTCATTCCCGCCGCCAAGGCCCCCACCGTCGTGACGCAGAAGATGGTCAAGATGATGCGTCCCGGCAGCGTGCTGGTGGACATCGCCATCGACCAGGGCGGCTGCATCGAGGGCATCCGCTACACCTCGCACGAGAAGCCCACCTACAAGGAGCACGGTGTCATCCACTATGCCGTGCCCAACATGCCCGCGCTCGTCGGGCGCACCTCGACCATGGGCCTCACGCAGGCGACCGAGCCCTACGTGGCCATGATCGTGCAGAAGGGCGTGGAGCGCGCCCTCCAGGAGCACAAGGGCCTCGCGCGCGGCGTGAACACCCGCCACGGCCGCATCACCTACGATGCCGTCGCCAAGGCCGTCGGCTTCGATTCCTGAGCCCCCGCCATTGGGTAATTCTACGCCCGGCCGGCTGCTTGCCGCCGGGCTTTTTTGCGGCCCCAATCGGCTTGTGCGCCTCCTTGCCCTCTTTCTCGCCGGTCTGCTGCTGGCTGCGGCCCAGCCCGTGCCGGCCGGATCCTCCAAGATCTCGGTCGTTGCCGGTGGCGTGCCGCTGGACGTCTACACCCACAAGCCCGCTAACTACCGCGGCGGGCCGCTGATCCTCGTCTTCCACGGCGTGCAGCGCAACGCGGAGGACTACCGCGACTGGGCGGTGGTGCTGGCGGAGCGTTTCGGCGCCATCGTGGCCGCGCCGCACTTCGACAAGGAGCGGTTTTCGGTTGAGGCTTACCAGCGCGGCGGGGTGATCAGGGATGGCGTCCTGCAACCGGCGGAGCGATGGACCTACGCGAAGGTCCCCGCGCTCATCGCGGCGCTGCGCGCACGGGAAGGGCGCCCGGACCTGCCGGTCACCATCATCGGGCACTCCGCCGGCGGCCAGTTCGTGCAGCGCATGGCCGCCTTGTTTCCGGAGCACGGCGCCGAGCGGGTGGTCGCGGCCAACCCCGGCTCGCACATCTTTCCGCGGACGGACTGGCCCTACGGTTTCGGTTTCGGCGGTCTCGGCGCGGATGATGCGATGCTGCGGCGCTACCTCGCCGCCCCGCTTACGCTCTACCTCGGCACCGGCGACACCGATCCCAACCATCCGAGCCTGACACGCGACGAAGACTCGATGCGCCAGGGTCCGCACCGCTACGCCCGCGGGCAGGCGCTCTGGGACTACGCGCAGAAACTGGCCCGCGAACGCGGCTGGCCATGCCACTGGCGCAAGGTGGAGACCCCGGGCATCGCCCACGACGCCGCCAAGATGTTCGCGGCGAAGGAAGTCGAGGACGCCCTCTTCGGGGCGGACGCGCCGCGCTGATCAGCCGGCCACGATCCGCACACTCTCGACCTCGATGCGTTCGACCGGGGTGCTCTTCTCGCCGCCGGTATTGGTGACGGGCACGGTGGCGATGCGCTCCAGCACGTCGTCGCCCTTCACCAGCTGGCCGAAGGCGGTGTATTGGCGGTCGAGGAACTTGGCGTCGCCGTGGCAGATGAAGAACTGGGAGCCGGCGCTGTCGGGATGCGAGGAGCGCGCCATGGAGATGACGCCGCGCACGTGGGACTTGGCGTTGAACTCGGCCTTGAGTTTCCAACCGGGGCCGCCCGTGCCGGGCATGCCGCTTTGGCCTTTCCTGGTGTTCGGGCAGCCACCCTGGATCATGAATCCCTTGATGATGCGGTGGAAGGCCGTGCCGTCGTAGAAACCGTCGCGGGCGAGCTTCTTGAAGTTCTCGACCGTCTTCGGGGCCACGTCGGGCCAGAAGGCGATGGTCATCTCGCCGTAGGCGGTCCTGATGATGGCGTTTTCGTTCGCGGGCTGGTTGGTGCTCATGAAGGCGCGGAACCAAGGCCACGCCCGGAGGCTCCGCAAGAACCAAATCGACACCGCCCCGGCGCCTTGCTCCGATGCGGCCATGCCACGCCTTCTCACCCTCCTGGTCCTTGCCCTTGCCCCCGCTTTGTCCGCCGCCGAATACGCCCCGCGCGTCGTCGTCGTGGCGATGTTCGAGGTGGGGCAGCCGCGCGGCGACCGTCCGGGCGAGCTGCAGTATTGGATCGAGCGCCGGAAGCTCGACCGCGAGGTGCCGCTGGGCATCGCCGACGCGAAGGCCTACCTCAGCGCCGACGGGAAGCTGATGGCCATCATGACCGGCGTGGGCAACACCGCGGCAGCGGCGACCATCACGGCCCTCGGCCTCGATCCGCGCTTCGACCTCCGCAACGCCTACTGGGTCATCGCGGGCATCGCCGGGATTGATCCCGCCGACGGCACGCTGGGCGACGCGGTGTGGACGGACTATGTCGTCGAGGGCGACCTCTCGCACGAGATCGACGCGCGCGAGATCCCGGCCGACTGGCCGACGGGTTACGTGCCGCTGCGCAAGACCACGCCCTACGCGATGCCTTACGCCAAGCTGCCGTATTCCGACATGGTCTACCCGCTGAACGCGAAACTCACGGACTGGGCGTATCAGCTGACGAAGGACCGGCCGCTGGCCGACTCCGAGGCCTTGCAAAAGCTGCGCGCGCACCACACCGACAGGCCCAACGCCCTGCGTGCGCCCGCCGTGCTCAAGGGCGCCAACCTCGCCTCATCCACCTTCTGGCACGGCAGGCTGCTCAACCGGTGGGCCAACGACTGGGTCCGTTACCACACCGAGGGCAAGGGCGCCTATGTGACGACCGCGATGGAGGACGCGGGCACGCTGCACGCCCTCGGCCGGCTGGCGAAGGGCGGACGCGTGAACTACGACCGCGTGCTGCTGTTGCGCACGGCCAGCAACTTCGACATGCAGGCCCCGGGCGAATCCGCGGCGACCAGCCTCGCCGGCGAGAGCCAGGGCAGCCTCTCGGCGTTCATCCCCTCGCTCGAGGCGGCCTATCAGGTCGGCGGTGTCGTGGTCGACGCGCTGCTGGCCGGCGACCCGTCGCGATAGCTCAGGGTTTGGCCTTCGCTGGCTTCGGCTGGAGATCGGGCTCGGGCGGGGGCGTGGGGAGCTTGTGCTTCGGGTCCTTGGCGATCAGCTCCTGCAGGTGCTTGATGGCGGCGTCGAGCTGGGCGTCCTCGCCGGTGAAGGCGCGGGCGGGGTTGTTGTCGAGGATGATGTCGGGCGTGAAGCCGTCGGTCTCGATCACCCAGCCTTCGCCGGGGATGAAGGAGCCCATCTCGGCGGCGGTGGCGAAGCCGCGGTCGGCGAGGGCGTTGATGCCGCCGCGCAGCCAGATGCCGCCGCCCCAGGTGCGGACGCCGATGGACTTGCCGAGGCCGAGGCGGCGCACGCCGTTGGCCATGGTCTCGCCATCGGAGGCGGTCCAGGCGTCCACCAGCACGACGAGGTGGCCGCGGAAGGGGTTCTGCATGTTCGGGATCGGGTCGGAGTCGCGCGGGGACCACCACATCCAGGGCTGGCGCATGAGGCGCGAGAGGATCCAGCTGTCGATGTTGCCGCCGCGGTTGTGGCGGAGGTCGAGGATGAGGC
This sequence comes from uncultured Opitutaceae bacterium, assembly GCA_964601365.1. Lineage (GTDB taxonomy): Bacteria > Verrucomicrobiota > Verrucomicrobiia > Opitutales > Opitutaceae > Didemnitutus. The sequence goes on from CAZRNE010000006.1 coordinate 106,768, forward strand.
CGGCCTTGTCGTTGGCGGCGTAGGCCTGGCGGACGAACTCGTAGAAGTTCTCGGTGCCCATCGCGCGCAGGTGGGCGTAGCCGATCTCGCCCTTCGATTTCTCGTCCACGATGAGGCGGCGGGTGTATTGCCAGTCGGAGTAGCGGAGGTTGGAGGCCTCGGCGACGGGCAGGGGGGTGACGATGCGCAGGAAGGGCTCCGCCTCGCCCGGCTTGAGCTTGAGCAAGACCTGCTTGCCGGCCTGGTCGCGCAGCAGCGCGGCGGCGTCGGGCACGGAGAGGGTGGGCACGCCGTTGATCTCGAGGATCACATCGCCCTCCCTGATGCCGAGGCCGGGACGCAGGAGCGGTCCGCGGCGCTCGAGGAAATCCGGATCGCTCCGGTAGATGCGGTCGAGGCGGTAGCCGCCGGCGGCCTCGTCGCGCGACCAGCGGGCGCCGAGGGTGGCGATGTCGATCTGCGGGTCGGGCGTGCGGAAGGCGCCGGTCGTCACCGAACTGTGCAGCGCGGACACCTCGCTGATCAGGTAGGCGAGGAGGTCGTTCAGCTCATAGCGGTCGGTGACGCGGTCGACGAGCGGGAGGTGCTTGGCGAGGTTGGCCTTCCAGTCGACGCCGTGCATGTTTTTCGCAAAGAAATAGTCGCGGTGCAGGCGCCAGGCGTCGGTGAACATCTGCCGCCAGCTCTCGCGGGGTGAGTAGGCGAAGCGCAGGCCGGCGAGGTTGACGCGCTGCTTGGCGGTGTCGGTGACGTTGCGCGCGGTGGCGTCGAGCACGACGAGGTTCTCGCCCTGGCGCACGAGGAGCTTCTTGCCGTCGGCGGAGACGCGCACGGTGGAGATGCCGCCGATGACGGTGGCGGTCTCGACGTCCTTGTTCTTGATCGGGACCGCGATGAGCCGGGTGGCGCTGGCCGCCGGCGCGGCGGCGTCGCGGTCGGTCAGGAAGAGGGTCGATTCGGTGGCGGTGAGGTTGGAATAGTTGCCGGCGGGCACGGGCACCTCCCAGAGGCGGTCCATAATGCCGTCGAGCACGACGACGACGGGCTTCGGGGCCTTGGCGTCGGATTTCGACTTGGCCGGGTCCGTGGAAGCAGTGGCGGCCTTCGCGGTTTCGTCGGATTTCTTTTCTTCGGTCTTGGCCGGGTCGGCGGGCTTGTCGGCTTGGGCGACGGCCTCCGGCTTCTTCTCCTCCTTCGCCGGCTCGGTCTTGGCCGGTTCCTTTTTCTCGTCGGGCTTCTTGTCGGCGGCGAGTTCGTCGGGTGCCTGGAAGGGCGAGCGGGTCTCGGGGCCGAGGGCGAGGTGGAAGACCTTGGTCTGCTTGTCGAGGAAGGGCTCGGAGACGCGCGCGCCCCACGGCGAGCCGACCAGCGAGTTGAAATGGCGGTCGGAGAGGAAATAGAGCCACTTGCCGTCGGGGCTGAAGGAGGGGTTGTAGCTGGCGACGCGGTCGCTCGTGACCGGCGTGGACTGGCCGGAATCGAGGCCGTAGAGGTGGATGCGGGCGTTGCCGGTCGGGGCGGTGAGCGTGTAGGCGAGCCACTTGCTGTCGGGCGACCAGTCGAGCGAGGCGAAGTCGAAGTCGCGGTTGCGGGACTTGGCGACGAGGCGGCCCTCGCCGGTCTCGGCATCGAAGAGCCACAGCTCCTGGTCGCGCTCGGCGGACGCGATCCACTTGCCGTCGGGCGAGAGCTGGCCGGAGACCCGGAGCGTCTCGCCGCCCTTGGTGATCTGTGCGGCCGGGCCGACGCCGTTGGCGGGCAGGCGCCAGAACTCGACCTCGCCCGACTCGTCGGAGAGCACGAGCAGCGACTTGCCGTCGGGGGTGAATTCGGCGGTGCGATAGCGCACGCCGCTTTTGCGCGTGGCCTCGACGAGGCGGCCGGGGCCGGCAGCGGGCGCCACGAACACCTGGCCGCGCACCACGAGGGCGACGCGGTCGCCGTCGGGCGAGAGCGCGACCCCGGTGGCGAAGTCGATGGGCTTGGTCACCCAGGTCTCGCGGGTCTGGTCGAAGTCGGACGCGAGCGTGAGGGCGAGGCGGTTGGTCTGGCCGGACTTGAGGTCGAACAACCAGAGGTCGGCGCCGTTCTGGTAGACGATGCGCCCGCCGTGATGCTGCGGGTTGCGGACGCCGAAGTCGGCGTGCCGGGTGTGCTGCTTCAGGTCGGAGCCGTCGGGCTTCATCGACCAGAGGTTGCTGTTGCCGTCCCGCTCCGAGGCGAAGTAGACCCGGCCCTGCGCGAACATCGGCCAGCGGCTCACGCCGCGATAATCGGGATGATATTGCACTGCGTCCTTCGCGCCGGGATCGAGGCGCCAGAGGTTCTGCGCGGTGCCGCCGACGTAGCGCTTGGCATGCGAGCCTTGGAAGGAGTAGCGGGTGAAATAGAGCGTCTTGCCGTCCTCCGAGAACGCCGCCTCGTCCGCCTGCGCGAGGGGGACGAAGGTGCGGGCGCCGGTGGCGGGGTCGATGGCGACAAGCTGGTTGTCGGGGATGGTGGAATAATGGCGGGTGGCGTAGAGGATTTTGCCGTCGGGGGTCCAGCCGCGGACCAAGGCCGATTCCCCCTCGAAGGTCAGGCGCTTGGGCAGGCCGCCCGTCAGCGGCATGACGTAGACCTCGATGGGTCCTTCGTATTGGGCCGAGAAGGCCACCGACTTGCCGTCGGGCGAGATGGCGGCGAGATACTCCATGCCGGCGTGCGTGGTCAGGCGCTGGGCCTCGCCGCCCTTCGCGCTGGCGCGCCAGAGGTCGCCCTCCGCGGTGAAGACGACCGTGTCGCCGTGGATCGACGGGAACCGGTAGTAGCCTTCGGTGGATGCGGCGAGCATCCGCGCGACGCAGACGAACAGGGAGGCGAGGAGCAGGGGCAGGCGTTTCATAGGGTGCAATTCGGGCGCGGTTCTAAGTAAATATGTCATTCTGAGCGCAGCGAAGAATCCATTTTTCGCGTGGCAGAACTCGGGTGTTCCCGTGGATTCTTCGTTGCACTCAGAATGACACTGAGAGGAATTGAGTGAGTTGGCGTAGGGGAAATCTTGTGCGCGACTCCGGGCATTGCCGCGACCCGGTTGCGGCCAGCCGCGCCGGAAGCGCGTTACTTTTTCGCGTAGGTCCGGCGGAGGGCGCGTGCGACGTTGGGCGGCACGAAGTTCGAGACGTCGCCGCCGAGCTTGGCGATCTGCCGCACGAGGGTGGAGCTGGTGTAGCTGTAGGATTCGTTGGGCATGACGAAGATCGTCTCCACCTCGGGCTCGAGGTGCCGGTTCATCAGGGCCATGTTGAACTCGAACTCGAAGTCGGACAGCGCGCGCAGGCCGCGGATGATGGCGCAGGCCTTCTCGCGGCGGGCGAACTCGACGAGCAGGCCGTCGAAGCTGACCACGCGCACATGGCGGAAGCGCTTCACGTTCGGCCGGATCATGGCCACGCGCTCCTCCGGCGTGAAGAGGGGCTTCTTGGTCGAGTCGAGGGCGACGGCGACGGTCAGCCGGTCGAAAAGCCGTGCGGCGCGCTCGAGCACGTCGAGGTGGCCGTTGGTGAAGGGGTCGAAGGTGCCGGGGTAGATGCAGTGCTTCATGCGGGCTTGGTCATTGCGAGGATCCCGCCCTGGCGGGAGACGAAGCAATCCAGCTGGATCGCCACGTCCCGTCCAGCGGGACTCGCGATGACATTGGAGGCGGAGGGGAGGGCCAAGGCGAGCCGGTTTTCATCGGCCGGACGGCCCAAATCCAAGGGTTGCCAAGCCGCGGCGCCGTCATTGCCATGGGGTGGTGAACTGGCGCCATCTGCCCAACATCCTGACCATCTCGCGCGTGCCGTTGATGTTCATCGTGGTCGCGCTGATGTTCATGGAATGGCGCGGCGCGGCCACGGCGGCGTTCTGGCTGTTCATCGCCGCGGCGCTGTCGGACTGGCTCGACGGCCTGATCGCCCGCAACCTCAACATCGTGTCGCCGTTCGGGCGGTTCATGGACGCGGTCATCGACAAGGTCATGATCATCGGCCTGATGATCGCGCTGGTGAACGGCGACTACTTCATGGGCTACCAGGTGACGGCGATGGTGCTGTTGCTCGCGATGCTCTGCCGCGAGTTCGCCATCTCGGGCCTGCGCATGGCGGCGGCGACGAAGGGCATCGTGGTCGAGGCCGACACGGGCGGCAAGGTGAAGGCCTTTTTCCAGTTCAATGCCATCGGCTGGCTGATGGGGGCCCGTATGCTGAGGCAGGACTTCGGCAATCTCTTCCCCGCCGATGAGATCTGGATCGTGAACCTGATCCACTGGCTGGGCATGGTGTGGTTCCTCTGCGCGGCGGTGCTCACCATCACGTCGGGCATCGCGTATTTCCGGCGGCACTGGCGCGTGGTGATGGAGTGAACCCATGGACTGGCCGCAACCGCGCTGGACGGGCATCTTCTCGACGCGGTTCGTCTGCGCCGTGGCCACGCTCGGGCCGATCGGGACCCGCCTGCCCGCGCCCGGGACCTGGGGTTCGCTGGCCGGGCTGGTCTACGCCGTCGCCTTCTGGCGCTACGCGCGCTGGGAGGTGACGCTGGTGTGGACCGCGCTCGCGGCGTATGCGGCCGTGGCCTTCTGCGGCGATGCGGCGCGGCGGCTGGGCAAGGGCGATCCGGGTGAGATCGTGCTCGATGAGTTTGTCGCCGTGCCGCTCGTTTTCCTCGCGTGGCGGCACTGGCATGGCGGCCTCTGGCCGGAGTGGGCGGTGCTGCTGCTCGGGTTCGGGCTCTTCCGGCTCTACGACATCGTGAAGCCCTTCGGCATCCGCCGGCTCCAGCGCTGGAACGCCGGCTGGGGCATCGTGGCCGACGACCTCGCCGCCGCGCTGGCGGCCGGCGCGACCCTGCATGCGCTCGCCGTGCTCTGGCGATGGCTGCCCTGAACACCGTTTCTAAGGCCCCGGAGACTTGGCTTGGTGTGTGGGAGCGTGCTTGCACGCGACTGTCGCGACCAAGGTCGCTCCCACAATCCGGTAGGCTGCGGTCTTGACCAAATACCCCAGGATCTTGATCCAGGGCATCTTTGCTCCATTCGGGCCCGTCAGGTTATCATTCGTAGGAGCGCAGCAGGTAGGGCGCGACCGCCGGGCGCGCCGCAAAGACTTTCGTGATCGGCCTGTTGGTCCGACCCTGCCGGCGTTGCCACGCCGAAGCCCAATTGCACGGTCCGCTTTGCGCTATTGGCTTCACTTCCCCGTTTCGTGGACGACCTGTCCGCCGACGATGGTGGCGCGCACGCGGCCCGTGAGCTTTTGCCCGTGCCACGGGGAATTGCGGGATTTGGAGAAGCCCTTCGCGGCGTCGTAGGTCCACTTCTCGTCAGGATCGAACAGGCAGACGTCGGCGTGGGCGCCGGGGGCGAGCGTGCCGGCGGGAAGCCTGAGCACGCCGGCGGCGCGGCGCGTCATGAGGTCGATGACGTGGGGGAGCTTGAACTTGCTCTGGCGGACGAGCACGTCGAGGCAGACGGGCAGGGCGGTCTCGAGGCCGATGATGCCGTTGGGGGCGTAGTCGAACTCGCGGTCCTTCTCGTCGGGCGAGTGCGGGGCGTGGTCGGTGCCGATGCAGTCGAGCGTGCCGTCCCTGAGGCCGGCGATGATGGCGCGGCGGTCCGCCTCGGTGCGCAGCGGCGGGTTCATCTTGAAGTTGGTGTCGTAGCTGGCGAGCGCCTCGTCGGTCAGCGCGATGTGGTGCGGCGTGGCCTCGGCGGTGACGCGGATGCCGTCCCGCTTCGCGCGGCGGACCAGTTCCACGGACATGGCCGAGCTGATGTGCTGCATGTGGATGTGCGCGCCCGAGTAGTGGGAGAGGATGATGTTGCGCGCGACGATGATGTCCTCGGCGGCGTGCGGCCAGCCCTTGAGGCCGAGGCGGGTGGAGACGGCGCCCTCGTTCATCACGGCCTTCTCGGTGAGCGAGTCGTCCTGGCAGTGGTCGAGGACGGTCAGGTCGAACATCCTCGCGTATTCGACGGCGCGGCGCATCAGCTCGTTGGACTGGATGCAGAGGCCGTCGTCGGTGAGGGCCACGGCGCCGTTGGCCTTGAGCGTGCCGTGCGGGGCGAGCTGCTCGCCCTTCATGCCGACGGTGATGCAGGCGGAGGTGAGGACGCGGACCGGGGCCTTGGCGGCGGCGGCGAGGACAAGCTGGAGCGTGCCGGCGTTGTCGATGGGCGGCGAGGTGTTCGGCATGCACACCACGGTGGTGAAGCCGCCCGCGGCGGCGGCCTGCGCGCCGGTGAGGATGGTCTCCTTGTGGGTCTGGCCGGGTTCGCGGAAATGCACGTGGATGTCGACGAGGCCGGGGCAGACGACGAGGCCGGCGGCGTCGATGACGCGGGCGGATTTCCTTTGCGCGGGCGTGAGGGACTTCACGATCCGGCCGCCGGCGGCGAAGACGTCGCCCCGGCCGTCCCGCTTGGTGGCGGGATCGATGACGCGGCCGTTCTTGATCCAGAGGAGTTCGGACATGGGAATCATTCGACGGGGGCGACGTGCTCCGGCTGGCCGCCGGCGCAGAGGTAGAGCACGGCCATGCGCACGGCGATGCCGTTGGTGACCTGCTGGAGGATGACGCTGCGGTCGGAATCGGCGAGGGCGCTGTCGATCTCGACGCCGCGGTTGATGGGGCCGGGGTGCATGATGAGCGCGTCGGGTTTGAGCCAGGAGGCGCGCGTCTGGTTGAGGCCGAACATCGAGGTGTATTCGCCGAGTGAGGGGAAGAGTCCGACGGCCTGGCGCTCGTGCTGGATGCGCAGGAGCATGACGACGTCGGCGTCGGCCAGCGCCGTGCGGAGGTTGTGCGAGACGGTGACGCCGAGCGGCTCGAACCAGGGCGGGACGAGCGTGGAGGGGCCGACGATGGTGACGTTCGCGCCCAGCTTGGTGAGGGCGTGGATGTTGGAGCGCGCGACGCGGCTGAAGAGGATGTCGCCGAGGATGACGACCTTGCGGCCCTTCACCGGGCCGAGCTTCTCGCGCATGGTGAACACGTCGAGCATGGCCTGGGTCGGGTGCTCGTGGGCGCCGTCGCCGGCGTTGACGACGGGGATGCCGAGGCGCTCGCTGAGGTAGCGCGGCGAGCCGCTGGCCGAGTGGCGCAGCACGATCATGTCGGCGTGCAGGGCCTGGATGTTGAGCGCGGTGTCCTTGAGGGTCTCACCCTTGGTCGTGCTGGATTTGTCGGCGTCGAAGGAGATGACCTCCGCGCTGAGCAGCTTGGCCGCCATCTCGAAGGAGATGCGCGTGCGCGTGCTCGGCTCGAGGAAGAGGTTGACGATGGTCTTGCCGCGCAGCGCGGGGACCTTCTTCACGCGCCGGTCGAGGATGCGCCGGAAGGCGCCGGCGGTGGCGAGCACCTGCTCGATCTCGGCGCGGCTGAGCTCCTCGATGGTGAGGAAATGTCGGCGGGTCCAGGGCATCAGGGTTTCCGGTCGGAGGTGGCGTAGGTGGTGACGATGATCGAGTCCTTGGCCGCATCGCGGGCGTCGAGGTGGACGACGACCTTCTCGGAGGCGGTGACGTCGAGCTGGATGCCGCCGTAGTCGGCGGCGATGGGCAGGCGGCGGCCGCCGCGCTCCACGAGGACAGCGAGCTCGACCTTTTCCGGGCGGCCGTGGTCGAAGAGCTCGTCGAGGGCGGCCTTCACGGTGCGGCCGGAGTAGAGCACGTCGTCCACGAGGATGACGGTGGCGCCGTTGACGTCGTGCCGGATGAGGGTGGGGGCGAACTCCTTCGGGATGGGGTGCCGGCCGATGTCGTCGCGGTGAAAGGAGATGTCGATGGTGCCGGTGCCGGCGCGCAAGCCGAGGTCCTGCAGGTGCGCCGCGAGGCGGTCGGCCAGCACGATGCCGCCGTTGGCGATGCCGAGGAGGAGGAGGCGCGGGTTGCCCGGGTGACGCCGGGCAATGGCGGAAGCGATGCTCTTGATGGCCTGTCGGATTGTCTTGGCGTCGTGCTTCGGGTGTGTGCCCACGAGCCCGACTGTTTGCAGGTCGCGTTCGCTCAGGTAAAGCGCAAAGGCAGCTCGGGGTCGTTTTCCACCGGCGTGATGCAATCGGGCGCGTCGTGCCGGGCATTGTTCACCGACGGCGGAACGCGGCATGACGTCATTTGTTCGGCCGGATAAGGGCGGCAAATTTCATCCAACCGGGCGCGGCTCAGGGGCCGGTCACCCAACCAGGTGTTCACGGCCGAGGCCGGGAGGATGAGCGGCATGCGGTGGTGGATGCGCCCGACCAAGGCGTTCGGTGCCGTGGTGACGACCGCGAAGCCACCGCCCCCATCCCCGTCGCCGGGCTGGCGGAGGCCGGCGAGGAAGAAGGCGCTGCGGTCATGGAGCTGAAAGTAGTGCGGCAAGCGGGCGCGGCCCGAGGCTTCCCATTCGTAGAAACCGTCCGCCGGCACGAGGCAGCGATGCCGCAGCACGGCTTCACGAAACATGGGTTTCTCGCACATGGTCTCCGCCCGGGCGTTGACGATCAGCCCGGGACCGCCGGTTGAAGCCCCCTTGGGCGTGAGCCCAAAGACAGGCTCCGACCACGCGACGCCATCCCGCCCCAAGGCCACCGGCGTGCGTTGGCCGGGCGCGACATTGTAACGGCGTTTCAACGCGAACTTCGGCGGCGGAATGCCCAGTTGCTCGCATAATTCGAGCAGGCGCTCCATCTGGGCCAAGGTATAGCGGCAGCACATCAACGACAGATTCGCCTGCGTCCACAGAGCTGGCCAGACACGTTTCCGTGCTCTTGGATTTTTCCTTGCGCCCCGGAACTGCGACCCTTCACTCCTCGCCCTTCGCCGGACTCTTAGCTCAGTTGGTTAGAGCACTTCCTTGACATGGAAGGGGTCACTGGTTCGAGTCCAGTAGAGTCCACCATCCCGCGCATCGACCTGACATGGAACGGCATGCGCAGAAGACCGGTCGGCCGGAACTTATGGCTCAGCTGGTATTTGACGTGGCCATCCGGCGGGCAAGCTTCCATGCCATGCCCCTGATTGCCGCACGCCAAGCCCTGCTGGATTCCTACGTCTCCACCGGTGGCATCAACCACCTCGACGGGGCCAACCTGCCGTCGCAGGACCGCGTCAACGATCTGGCGCGCGACTGCATGCATCTGCTCTTCCCGGGCTACTTCGAGGACAGCGGCCTGACCAAGAAGGACGCGCCCGCCTGGCTCGGAAAATTGCTCGCGAAGATCGAGAAACGCCTGGCTGCCGAAGTGGAAAAATCCCTGCGCTTTTCCGGCGAGGCCGACCCTCGCGCCAACGCCCGGCGCATCACCGCGGAGTGGATCGGATGGCTGCCCGAGGTGCGGCGCGTCGTGCAGACCGACGTGGCCGCCGCCCTGGCCGGCGATCCCGCCGCGCAGAGCACCGAGGAGATCATCCTCGCCTACCCCTGCGTGCTCGCCATTTCGCTCCAACGCCTCGCCCATGTGCTGCACCGGCTCGGCGTGCCACTGTTGCCCCGGATGCTGACGGAGTTCGCTCACGAGCGCACCGGCATCGATCTGCACCCGGGCGCGGTCATCGGGCCGCATTTCTTTATCGACCACGGCACCGGCGTCGTGGTCGGCGAGACGGCGCGCATCGGCGCACACGTGAAGCTCTATCAAGGCGTCACGCTTGGCGCGAAGTCCATCGACATTGACGCTGCCGGCCAGCCGGTCAGGGGCGTGAAACGCCACCCGGACATCGAGGACCATGTCACGATCTATGCGCATGCCACCATTCTGGGCGGCCAGACGCGCATCGGTGCCCATTCCGTGATCGGCGCCAGCGTCTGGCTGATGGAATCGGTGCCACCGCACAGCCTCGTGCATTACGCGGAGAAAAACCTCGTCATCCGCCCGCGCCGTCCGAGCGACACGGCGGTGGCCCACGCCGGCGACTGGGCGATCTGAGCGTGCTTTTGCGCCAAGCAGACAGCCCCGGTTGTCCGGCGCCCTCCGCACACACATTAACTGACGGTTTGCCAAAATCAGGTGGCGACTTCCTGCCGCGCCTTGTCGGCCAGCGCGGTCGAGATGTAGCGCTCGCCAAAGCTGGGCGCGACCGTGACGATCAGCTTCCCCGCCATCTCCGGCCGTTTCGCGAGCTGGAGCGCGGCGAACAGATTGGCGCCGGTCGAGATGCCGCCGAGGATGCCTTCCTTCAGCGCCGCCTCGCGCGCGGTCGCGAGCGCGTCGTCGTCAGCGACAGTGATGACCTCGTCGAGGATGGAGCGGTTGAGCACCTTGGGCACGAAACCGGCGCCAATGCCCTGGATCTTGTGCCGGCCGGGCGCGCCGCCGGAAATGACGGGGCTCGCCGCGGGTTCCACTGCGACGGCATGAAGCTTGCGGCGTGATTTGATGACTTCCGAGACGCCCGTGATGGTGCCGCCCGTGCCGACACCGGCGACGAACGCGTCGATCTTGCCGCCCGTGGCCGTCCAAATTTCCTCGGCGGTCGTCTTGCGATGCACCTCGGGATTGGCGGGATTCTCAAATTGCTGCGGCATGAAGCCGCGGGTGCCATGGCTGGCGACGATCTCGTTGGCCTTGGCGATGGCGCCTTTCATGCCGTCGGCGCCGGGCGTCAGCACGATTTCGGCGCCCAGCATCCGGAGCAACACGCGGCGTTCGACCGACATCGTTTCGGGCATGGTAAGGATGAGCTTGTAGCCGCGCTGCGCGCACACGAAGGCCAGCGCGATGCCAGTGTTGCCCGAGGTTGGCTCGACGATGACGGTGTCGGGCTTGATCTTCCCGTCGCGCTCAGCGGCTTCGATCATGGCCTTGCCGATGCGGTCCTTGACGCTGGCGAGGGGGTTGAAGAACTCTGCCTTCACGTAGACCTGCCCCGGCAGGCCGGCACCGAGGCGGTTGAGTTTGATCAGGGGCGTTTGGCCGACCGTGGAGACGATATTGTCAAAGCTGAGCGAGGACATGGTCTTTATGTTGTCTGCGCCACCCTGGGTGTCAAACGACGACTGGGCCTATGACTTGGCCCGGCGCGGCGTGGTTTGCCCTTTCAGATGTAATACATGTCGGCCTCGGCCTTGCTGGCGATGGCCTCGAGCGTGAACGACCTGGCCTTTTCGGCCGCAACGCCACGGATTTCGTTCCAGACCTGCTTGAGGCGGCGGCCGGACAGGCCGCCGTGGTTGCCGCTGAGTTCGAGCAGATCGCCCTCCATCGCCTGCACGATGTCGTAGAGAGTGATCTGGTCCGGGGGACGAGCGAGAAGGAAGCCGCCCTGGATGCCGCGGCGGCTGACCACGAGCTTGGCGTTCTTGAGCTCGCCCAGCAATTGCGCGAGGAAGTTGGCGGGCACGTCCTCGACCTTGGAGAGGTGTTCGAGGCGCACCGGCTCGCCGCCTTCGTAATGCCGGGCCAGTTCGCACAACACGCGGCAGGTGTAGTCGAGCTTGACGGTGATCTTCACGGCGCGGCAGTCAGACAGGCGCACCCCGCGCCGGCAATGCTTTTGCCGGGGCCCTCAGGCCAGCGACAACCACAACGTGCGCGCGCTTAAGCCAACGATGAGCAGTCCGACAACGACCATCATCGGTCGCCGGGGCACGCGGCCGACCAGCCAGCCGCCCAGCGGCGCAGCGAGCAATCCGCCCAGCGCAAGTGCGGCGATGATCCTCCAATGGCCGAGGCCGAGCGTGGCCAGAAACACGGCGGATGAAGCCAGCGTGACGAAAAACTCCACGGCGTTCACGCTGCCGATGGCTTCGCGCACGTCGTTGCCGCGGGCGAGGAGGTTGGAGGTGACGATGGCGCCCCAGCCCCCGCCGCCAATGGCGTCGAGCAGCGCCCCCATGAACGCGAGGGGCGTGAGGTGGGTGGTGACTTCCTTCGGCGTGAAGGCATGGAAGGCCTTCGCTATGATGTAGAGCCCAAGGGCCAGCAGGTAACCGGCGATCCAAGGCTTCAGCGTGTCGCCCGGCAAGGCGGTGAGCACATAGGCCCCGATGACGGCGCCGATGACGCCGGGCAGAAGCAGGCGGTGGAAGAGGGTCCGGCTGATGTTGCCAAAGGCGCGGTGCGAGAGCGCGGAAGCGCCGGTGGTGAAACACTCCGCCGCATGCACGGTGGCGCTGGCGGCGGCAGGCGGCACGCCTGCGCTCATCAGCAGGCTCGAGGCCGTGACGCCGTAGGCCATGCCGAGCGCGCCATCGACGATCTGCGCAAGGAAGCCCGCGACCACATAGTAGAGCAGATCCCAACTCATATGGCGTAATCGGTGTGCTCTGGGCGGACGGCTTCGGTGGGGGCGTGCAACATGCCGGCGCCGGCCGTGGCATTGGTGCCGGGCTCGATCAGAAGGAAGGAGCCGGTGAGGCGGTTGGCGGCGTAGCCGTCGAAAAAGAGCGGGCGGGCCGTGCGCAGGCGGACTTCACCGAGGTCGTTGAGGGCGAGTTCGGCCGGGGCGGGTTGAGTGGTGAACGTGGCGAGGTCGAGCCGGTGTTCGAGGGCGGTGACAACGGCCTGCACGGTCTGCGTGGTGTGCTTGAGGTGGAACTTGCGGCCGGCCTGCAGGGCGCGCGGGTGCAACCAGCAGACTTGCGCGCGGAGGTCGGTGGCGCCGCCGGGCAGCGCGTCGGGCTTCACGAGCATGGCGCCGCGCGAGACATCGATGTCGTGTTCGAGCACAAGCGTGACGGATTGCGGGCAAAACGCCTCCTCCAGCGGGCCGTCGTGCGTCCAGATCTGCTTCACCGTGGTGGCGAGGCCACCGGGCAAAGCGACCACGCGGTCACCCGCGCGCACGACGCCGCCGGCGATCTGGCCGCTGACACCGCGGAAGTCGTGCAGGCGCGGGTCGGCGGGATGATTGGGCCGGTTGACCCATTGCACGGGGAAGCGGAACGCATCGAGGTTCCAATCGCTGCCGACATGCACGGTCTCAAGGTGCGCGAGCAGCGTGGGTCCGCCATACCACGGAGCATGGGCCGAGGGCGTGACGAGATTGTCGCCATGCAGCGCGCTGATCGGGACGAATTTCACGTCGCGGATGCCGAGCCGGGGCAGGAACTCCTCGAATTGGGCGCGGATTTCCCGGAAGCGCGCCTCGCTCCAGCCGACGAGGTCCATCTTGTTGACGGCGACGACCAGATGCGGGATGCGCAGGAGCGCGGCGATGGCGGTGTGGCGGCGGCTCTGCTCGATGACGCCGGCGCGGGCGTCGACGAGCACGATGGAGAGGTTCGCCGTCGAGGCGCCCGTCACCATGTTGCGGGTGTATTGGACGTGGCCCGGGGTGTCGGCGATGATGAACTTGCGCCGCGGGGTCGCGAAGTAGCGGTAGGCGACGTCGATCGTGATGCCCTGCTCGCGCTCGGCCCGGAGGCCGTCGGTGAGGTTGGCGAGGTTGACCTGTCCGCCACCCGACAGGTCGGCGGAGCGCTCCAGTGCCTCAAGCTGGTCCTCCATGATCGACTTCGAGTCGTAGAGCAGACGGCCGATGAGGGTGGACTTGCCGTCATCGACCGAGCCGCAGGTGTTGAAACGGAGCAGATCGACGGCCGGGGGGGCTGGGGGAGCAATTGAAACCATATCAAAAATAACCCGCCTTCTTGCGGTCTTCCATCGCGGCCTCGGAGGCGCGGTCGTCAGCGCGCGAGCCGCGCTCGGTCACGCGCGCGGCGGCGATCTCGGCGATGATGTCGCTGACCGTGGCGGCGGGCGACTCGATCAAACCGGTGGAGATGATGTCGCCGATGGTGCGGACGCGCACGGAGAGGTTCTCGACACGCTCGCCGGACCGGGGGGGCTGGAGATGGTTGACGGGCAGCCATTGCCCCCCGCGGCGCACGCAGTCGCGCCGGTGACTGAAATAGATCGTGGGCACGGCGAGGCGCTCGCGCCGGATGTATTCCCAGATGTCGAGTTCGGTCCAGTTGCTGAGCGGAAACACGCGCATGTTTTCACCGGGGTTGAGGCGGGCGTTGTAGAGATTCCAGAGCTCCGGCCTCTGGTTCTTGGGATCCCATTGGCCGAAGCTGTCGCGGAAGCTGAAGAAGCGCTCCTTGGCGCGGGCTTTCTCCTCGTCGCGCCGGGCGCCGCCGATGAGGCAGTCAAAGCGGAACTCCTCCACGGCGGCCAGCAGCGCGGGGATCTGGAGCTTGTTGCGGCTGATCTCGCCGGGGGCGGGCGTGGCGAGGCCGCGGGCGATGGCGTCGTCGACCGTGCGCACGACGAGGCGCGCGCCAAGCTCGGCGGCGCGGCGGTCGCGGAACTCGTTCAACTCGGGGAAGTGGTGGCCGGTGTCGATGTTGAGCAGCGGCATCGGGATCTCCGCCGGGCGGAAAGCCTTCTCGGCCAGGCGCAGGAGGCAGATCGAGTCCTTGCCGCCGGAGAAGAGGATGGCCGGCCGCTCGAATTCGCCGGCGACTTCGCGCATGACGTGGATGGCCTCGGTTTCGAGCCAGGCCAGGTGATCGAGGCGGAAGGAGTTCATCAGACCGGATGGGAGATGGGAGATGGAAGATCGGAGTTTTGGTTCGTCGTTGGCGCTGTATCTCCTAACTGCCGGATCCAGTCTCCTGTGCATCGAGGGCGCGCGCCCCCCAGGCGGCATGCAGGCCGCATTCGCGTTTCTCATCGGCCTTGGCAGGGTCGAAATAGTCGAACTCGTTCGGCAGGCCGTGACGCTGGAGGTAGTCGTCCATCTGCGCGTCCGTCCACCGCAGGACGGGGTTGACCTTGAGGACGCCGAAGCTCTCGTCCCATGAGACGATGTCGAGGCGGGCGCGGGCGGGGTTCTGCACCGCGCGAAGGGCGGTGAACCAGACGCGTGGGGCGAGTTCGCGCAGGCCGCGGTGGAAGGGCTCGATCTTCATCACAGCGCTGAATTTCCGCAGGCCCTCCTCGTGGCCGGGCGCGGGCACGGGGCCGTGCACCGCGTCGCGATGCGCCGGACTGATCCGCGGAAGATAGGGCTTGAGGTTTAGCCGGAGCCGTGTGCGCAGCTCCTCGGCGTGGCGGTAGGTGGCGGGCCGGTTGTAGCCGTGATCGACCCAGAGCACGGGAAGGTCCGGCAGCACCCGGGTCACGAGATGCAGGAGCACGGCTTCATAGGGCCGGAAGTTGGTCGAGACGATGGCGCGGCCCGGCGCGAGACGCGCGGCCCACTGCACGATGGCCAACGGCTCCTGAGCCCGGAGCGCGTCGTTCCAGGCGGGCACTTGCTCCGGTGAAATCACGGCGCGGCCCCCAAAGCGGGAGCGGCCTGCACGACCGCTCCCGCTCCTGTTTGGGCGCACACCCCTGTGCGCACACAAAAATCACCGAAGCGTTCGCCGGGCTGGCGGCCGTCGCGCCAGCGTTCCAACAACGGGCGCAGTTCGGACTCGAAATCCGCCTCCTTCACGCTCTCGCGATAGAGCCCGGCAAGGCGCGTGCCGGCCGCGTTGCCGCCGAGCCAGAGCTGGTAGCGGCCGGGGGCCTTGCCGACGAAGGCGAGCTCCGCCATGTAGGGCCGGGCGCAGCCGTTGGGGCAGCCGGTCGAACGCACGATGATCTCCTCGCCGCCGACGCCGACGTCGGCGGCAAGCTGCTCGAGGCGCGTGATCAGGCCGGGCAACATGCGCTCGGACTCGGCGAGCGCGAGCCCGCAGGTCGGCAGCGCGGGGCAGGCCATCGACGCGGCGCGCAGCACCGAGGCCTGCCGCTCGACCGCGACGCCGTGGGCGGCGAGCAACCCGTCGAGCGCGGGACGCTCGTGGTCGGCCACGTTGGCGAGGATGATGTTCTGGTTGGCGCTGAGGCGGAATTCGAGACGAGGAAATTTCTGCGCCACGCCGCGCAGGGCCGCCTTCAGTCTGCGGCCCGCGTCGTCCTTGATGCGCCCGGTTTCGACGAAGAGGGTGAGGAACCAGTGGCCGTCGAGCGCGCGGTGCCAGCCGTAGAGGTCGCCGGTGGTGGTGAAGCGATACGGGCGGGCGGCCTCCAGCGGCGCGCCCGCACGGCGGCCGATCTCCGCGCGCACCCAGGCGGGACCGCGTTCCTGCACGACGTATTTGAGGCGGGCATGCTTGCGGTTGGTGCGGTCGCCGTGGTCGCGGTGGACGGTGAGCACGGCCCGGGCCACTTCGACCAGACGTTCACGCGGGAAATAGCCCACCACGTCGGCGAGGCGCGGGTAGGTGAAGGTGTTGCCATGGCTCCGGCCCTGCCCGCCACCGACCGCGAGGTTGTAGCCGGCGAGCCGCCCGTCCTCCTCGACGGCGATGAAGCCGAGGTCGTTGGTGAACACGTCCATGTCGTTCACCGGTGGGATGACGAAGGCCGTCTTGAACTTGCGCGGCAGATAGGTGCGGCCGTAGAGCGGGTCGACGAAGTCCTTTTGCGCGGTGTCTTCGAGGTCAAGTTGCACGCCATCGATCCAGATCGCGTGGTAGGCGCCCGTCACGGGGCTGAGCGCGTCGGCCACGCGGACGCTGTCGGCGAAGACCTCGTAGCGCACGGCGGAGATCGAGGGCGTGGGCGCGGCCATGACATTGCGGTTCACGTCGCCGCAGGCCGCCAGGGTGGAGAGGAGCGACTCGTTGATGCGGCGCACAAGCGGGCCGAGGCCGGACTTGAGCACGCCATGAAACTGGATGCTCTGGCGCGTGGTCACCCGGAGGGTGTTGTTGCCATAGGTCGTCGCGAGATCGTCGAACGCGATCCATTGCGCGGGTGTCATGACGCCCCCGGGGATGCGGCCCCGCACCATCATCATGAAGTGCTTGCCGGTTTTGCGGCGGTCGCGGTCGTCCTGCTGGTAGATGCCGTGGAACTTGAGGAACTGCTCGTCGTCCTCCGCGAAGCGGTCGGCCGCGGGGTCGTTCAACGTGGCCGCCAACGTGCCGGCCAGCGTCGGGACGGCGGCTTTAAGGTGCTCGTTCTTGGTCAAGGGGGCCGGGACGGTCTGGGACATGACACAGAAGGCGGTATCGGTCGCTTGACGTTTGTCCATGCTTTAACTTGTCATAGGTCATGTCCTTGATGTCCTTTAGTGAGCCGACTGCTCCCAGGGCCGGATTTGTCCGATTTGTCGGGGCGGGGCCGGGCGCGGAGGACTTGATCACAGTGCGCGGGCTCAACGCCCTGCGCGCGGCCGAGGTCGTGGTCTATGATGAATTGGCCAACCGGGCACTGCTGAGGCACTGCCGCGCCGGCACGGAGCTGCTGCACGTCGGCAAGCGCGCCGGTTGCCCCGGCGCCCGGCAAGAGGAGATCAACTGGCTGCTCGTGGCGCACGCGCGGGCCGGCCGCCAGGTCCTGCGCCTGAAAGGCGGCGATCCGACCGTGTTCGGCCGCCTTGGTGAGGAACTGCACGCGCTGCGCAGCGCGGGCATTGAATTCGAGATCGTGCCCGGCGTCACCGCGGCCTGCGCCTCGGCCGCCGCCGCCGGCATCAGCCTGACGCAGCGCGGCGTGGCTTCGGCGGCGATCCTCGCCACGGGGCATGAATGCGCGGAGAAGGGCGCGCCGGCCCTTGATTGGGCCGCACTCGCCAGCCTCGAGGCTACGCTCTGCGTCTACATGGGCACGCGCCACCTCGGGTTGCTCGCCGGGCGGCTCATCGCCCAAGGCCGGCCCGCCGACACGCCCGTGCTGATCGTGAGCCACGCTTCCCTCCCTTCCCAGGTCATCCGCAGCGGCACATTGGAGACCGCCGCCGAACTCGCGGCCGACGCCGCCGGCGCCCCTTCGCTCATCGTCATCGGCGCGCTGGCCGCGTCCAACCCCGGTTTGCTCGCCCTGTTCCGGGATTCCACCGTCGCGGCAGATGCACGCTGATTTCCAGAAACTGGCGGCGGCGTGGCGTCGCTGGGTCGAATCCCTGCCCCTGTCCGACGCACCGATCCAGCCCGAGTTGCCGGCCGAGGCTTTTGGAATCAGCCCCGCTTCCCCGACTCCAACCCCGCCTTCCACCGGTCGGCCAGAATCTCCACCAGCGCGGGATGCCCGGCCAGCAGCGCCGTGAGACGGATCCGCAACCCGGGATGCCGCGCCTCCGCCTCGCGGCAAATCCTCGCCACATCGCCGGCCGGCCCGGCGTGCCGGCCGGGCAGGAAAAATTGCAGCGCGACGACCACCTCGCCGGAATTCCAGCCGGGTTGATTGAGCAAGTCCGCGAGCAACGGCGCGTTGAAATCGTATTCCGGTTCCGGCCGTCGCTCCATGCTGCACGGCGCTACGGCGACGCCCAGCAGCCCCGCCAGCTCACGCGCCAAGGCATCGCGCACGGCGGTCACCTCCCGCACCGGGCTGCCGTGGTCGACCAGGGCCACCCGATCCGGCGCCGGCGACACCGCGCGCACTTGGTCGGCCAGAATACGGGCCAGGCGATCATCCCCCGGTTGGCGGACGGCGGGAGCCACGCGGATCTGCAGCTCCGGCCATTTTTTCCGCAGGTGCGCGATGCGTTCCGGCAGGTAATCCGTCAGCGCGCGGCTCGGTCCGAAGAAAAGCGGCACCACGACGAAACTCCTTTGTCCGGCCTCGCAGCGCCGCGACACCGCCGGCTCGAAGATTTCCGCCGGCGCACCGTCGAGTTGCTCCGCCGGCACCGCGCTCGCGTGCAGCAGCGACACCGGTGCGACCTGCTCGCCGATCCTCATTGCCAGATCGGCCGCCAGCCGCCGCAGGCCCAATGTTGCCTCCGGCGCCAAGGAGCCGTTGTCGAGCAGGAAAGTGTGGCTTGCCGGCACACCGCCATGAAAACTCCGTCGCGGCGCGCTGCAACGTGGCAATCGCGCGGCCGTGCGTCATGCGCGGCGGCATACGGCGGCTTGAATTCGCCGGGCGGCGCGTTCATTCGTTGCGCGCCATGCTCCAATCGCTCCGCATCCGCAATCTCGCCCTGCTCGAGGAAATCGAGCTGGAGTTCGAGTCCGGGCTCACGGCGGTGACGGGCGAGACGGGCGCGGGCAAAAGCATCCTGCTCGGCGCGCTCGGCCTGCTGGCGGGCGCGCGGGCCGACAAGGCCGTCATCCGCCAGGGCGCGGCGGCCTGCGAGGTGGAGGCGGCCTTGTTCTTCTCCGATGCGCGCGCCGTCGACCGCGCCCTCGAGGCGCTCAACCTGCCGCCCTGCGACGACGGCGTGCTCATCATCAAGCGCAGCGTGCCGCGGGACAAGGCCCCGAAGATCACGGTCAACGGCAGCCTGGCCACGCTCGCGGCCCTGCAGGAGCTGGGCGAGCGCTGGATCGACTTCCACGGCCCGGGCGAGCCGCGCCGCCTGCTGAAGGAAAACTGCCAGCGCGAGCTGCTGGACCTTTTCGCCAAGAACCAGGCCCTGCTCGGGAAATATGCCGCGGCCTACGGCCAGTGGCGCGATCTCGGGGCCGAGCGCGAGCGCCTGCTCGGGGCCGAGAAGCTCTCGCCCGACCAGGTCGATTTCCTGCGCGGACAGCTGGCGAAGTTCGACGCACTCGACCTGAATGAGGAGGCCATTGCCGCGTTGGAACGCGACTTCACGCGCCAGAGCCGGGCGCAGGAGATCGCCCAGCTGGCGCAGGGCATCGGCCACCAGCTCAGCGGGGAGGAGGGACTGCTCGGGCGGCTGGCCGCCGTTCTCCGCGAGGCGCGGCAGCTCGAGTCGCTCGATCCCGCGAGCAAGGCGCTGGCCGACCGCCTGCAAAGCGCCTCGGTCGAGCTGGCCGACCTGGACGCCGAATTTTCCGCGCTCGGGCAGTCGGTGAACTTCGAGCCCGAACAGGCGGCGGAACTGCAGGCGAAGATGGACGCGTGGCTGGAGCTGAAGCGCAAATACGGCGCCAAGCTGGAGGCCGTGGCCGCCGCGCGCGAGGCCATGAGCCGGCAGCTGGAGGCGCAGGGCGACATCGCCAGCACGCTGGCGCGCCTGGAGAAACAGATCGCGGAGGCGGAGAAGACCGCCCGCAAGCTCGCGGCGGAGCTGCGCGCCGCCCGCACGAAGGCGGCGGGCGCGCTGGAGAAGGCCGCGGCCAAGCTCATCGCGCAGCTCGGCTTCAAGAAGGCGGATTTCCGCGTGAGGCTGCTCACGCTCGACGCGCTCGCGCCGCACGGCGACTGCAGCGTGGAATTCCAGTTCTCGCCCAACGTGGGCGAACCGCCGCTGCCGCTCAGCCGCATCGCCTCGAGCGGCGAGCTGGCGCGCGTGATGCTGGCGCTCAAGGCGGTGCTGGCCGAGATCGACGACGTGCCGCTGCTGGTCTTCGACGAGGTGGACGCCAACGTGGGCGGCGAGATCGGCGGCATCGTGGGCGCGCGGATGGCGGAGATCGCCGAGCGGCACCAGGTGCTCTGCGTCACGCACCTCCCGCAGGTGGCCGCGCAGGCGCGCAACCACCTCGTCGTGACGAAGGACCAGAGCGGCGAGCGCGCCGCGGTGGACATCGAGCCCATCCACGGCAACCCCAAGGAGCGCGTCGGCGAGATCGCGCGGATGCTGGGCGACCGCACGGCCAGGAGCGCCCTGGCCAACGCTGCGGAATTGTTGCGAGGATAGCGGCCTTGCTCAAGCAGGCATGATCAGCGGCAAAGGTTCGCGATCAAAACGACGATAAACGGAAAAGTCCCGCACATCCACCGTGATTATCTTTGCATTCGGAAATCGCTCAGAGAGGACGACCAGCGATCCATCGCATACGTCCATACGCTCAAATTTCACCATCAATTGGACCAACCGCCCGACATTGGCTTCGGCAACCGGCAGCAGGCGCAAGTGCCCACTCTGGACATGAGCTAGCAACTCGCGGACAGCGGGTGTATTTTGACCGAGGTTATGGCACACTTCAGCGAGCACCATCTCGCTAGTCCATAGTGGCTCTTCGATGACGCGCAGGACTTGCTCACTCCAATGATGCCACTGGTCGCGGCGGTTGATCAAGGCGATCAGCGGCCCTGCATCAACCAGATACCTTGGAGCCGAAGCCCTCACGGGTGGAGAGGTCGGACGCGCCGTCCATGATGCCGCTGAGCCGCTTCACCGCGTCCGCAAAACTAGGCGCACGGGAAACAATCACACGGTGGCCATTGCGCAGGCCAGCCTTAGGGGTGCGGGAGCGGCGGGTGCGTAGCTTCATGCGCTCTGACTAACCGGCTTCGTTGGGTTGGCAAGTGAAGAGCATGAAACCCGGCTCATCGTGCAGTGATCACGGCGTAGCTCTTCTTGCCCTTTCGCAAGAGCAGGTATTTCCCGAACAAGAGGTCATCGGCCGTGACGGTGCGGGTGTGGTCGACGCGGACGTTGTTCAGGTAGACGCCGCCGGCTTCGAGCGACTTGCGGGCGGCACCCTTCGAGGTCTCGAGCCCGGCGTGGACGACGAGGTCGGCGATGGACGCACCGGCACCGTCGAGCTTGGCGCGTTCGAGTTCCTTCGTCGGCACCTCGCCGACGACGTCGTTGAAGATCGCCTCGCTGACACCCTCGAGCGAGCCGCCGAAGAGAATCTCGCTGGCCTTGAGCGCGGCGGCGAGGGCCTCGGGGCCGTGCACGAGGGTGGTCATCTCCTTGGCGAGGGTCTTCTGCGCGGCGCGGGCGCCGGCGTTGGACTTCACCTCGGCCTCGAGCGCGGCGATCTCCTCGCGGGTGAGGAAGGTGAGGATCTTGAGCAGCTTGACGACGTCGGCGTCGTCGGTGTTCACGAAGAATTGGTAGAAGCGGTAGGGGCTGGTCTTCTTCGGGTCGAGCCAGACGGTGCCGGCGGCGGTCTTGCCGTATTTGGAGCCGTCGGCCTTGGTCAGGAGCGGGAAGACGAGGCCCCAGACGGTGGCGCCGGACTTCTTGCGGGTCAGCTCGGTGCCGACGGTGATGTTGCCCCACTGGTCGGTGGCGCCGACCTGCAGCTCGCACTTGAAGGTCTGGTGCAGGTGCCAGAAATCGAACCCCTGCAGCAGCATGTAGCTGAACTCGGTGTAACTGATCCCGGAGGCGCGGTCCTCCATGCGCGCGCGGACGGAGTCCTTCGCGATCATGGAGTTCACGGTGATGTGCTTGCCGACGTCGCGGAGGAACTCGAGGAAGCCGACGTTGCCGGTCCAGTCGTAGTTGTTGACGAGGCGGGCGGGGTTCTTGGCGCCGGTGAAGTCGAGGAAGCGGGCGAGCTGGGGCTTGATGCAGGCGAGGTGGTGCTCGAGCTGGTCGGGCGTGAGGAGGTTGCGCTCGTCGGACTTGCCGGAGGGGTCGCCGACCATGCCGGTGGCGCCGCCGGCGAGCGCGATGGGGTGGTGGCCGTGCTGTTGGAAACGCCGGAGCGCGAGCAGAGGCACGAGGTTGCCGACGTGGAGCGAGTCGGCGGTGGGATCGAAGCCGCAATAGAGCGTGAGGGGACCCGCGGCGAGGCGCTGGGCCAGCGCGGCGCGGTCGGTGCAATCGGCGTAGAGGCCGCGCCAGTCGAGTTCGGCGAGGATATCGCTCATCGGCGCGGAGTTAACGCGCGCGGGGCCGCCGGGCGCAAGCGCGCAGTGCGAGTTTTCCTAATGGGTCGCGAAGCGAATCCAGTAAGCGGGTTCATATCCGCGAATGAGGATTGCCGGGCGCTTGCCGCGGGCCTCTAATTGCGCTCCTTTCGCATCCACCACAACCCACCACCGCCATGCCCCTCGCCATCGGAACCAAAGCCCCGGATTTCACCCTCAAGACCAAGACCGCGGACGGCCTCAAGGACGTCAAGCTGAGCGACCACGCCGGCAAGCAGCAGGTCGTGCTGCTGTTCTTCCCCCTGGCCTTCACGGGCGTGTGCACGCAGGAGATGTGCGACATCTCGGGCGGGCTCACCGCCTACGCCGGGCTCGGCGCCGCCGTCTACGGCATCAGCGTGGACAGCCCCTTCGCGCAGGAGGCCTGGGCCAAGGCCAACAAGATCACCGTGCCGCTGCTCTCCGACCTCAACAAGACCACCATAAAGGCTTACGACGTGGTGTTTCCGATGCTGGCCGGAGTGGGCGACACGGCCGCCCGCGCGGCCTTCGTCATCGGCAAGGACGGCATCATCAAATATTCCGAGCAGACTCCGACGCCGAAGGACCTGCCCAGCTTCGACAAGGTCAAGGCCGCGCTGGCCGGCTGATTTTCCCTGTAGGAGCGGCTTCATGCCGCGATGGATCGGGGCGTAAAGCCCCTCCTGCAATTACAACTCCTCCCATGAGCAACCTCCCGAACCCGTTCAACACCCTGCAAAACTTTGAGGGCGGCAAGAAGTTCTACTCGCTGCCCGCACTCGAGAAGGCCGGCTTCAACGTGTCGCGCCTGCCGGTCAGCATCCGGCTGGTGCTCGAGGCCGTGCTGCGCAACTGCGACGGCAAGCGCGTGCTGGAGGCGAACATCCGGGAGCTGGCCGGCTGGAAGCCGAACGCCCCGCGCACGGCGGAGATCCCCTTCGTCGTCGCGCGCATCGTGCTGCAGGACTTCACCGGCGTGCCGCTGCTCGTCGACCTCGCGGCCATGCGCTCCGCCGTGGCCAAGATGGGCAAGAACCCCAAGATCATCGAGCCGCTCGTGCCCGTCGACCTCGTGGTGGACCACTCGGTGCAGGTCGACTTCGCCGGTTCGGCCGACTCGATGCAGCGCAACCTCGACCTCGAGTTCACGCGCAACCGCGAGCGCTACCAGTTCCTCAAGTGGGGCATGCAGGCCTTCGACACC
>CAZRNE010000007.1:0-119776 GCA_964601365.1 uncultured Opitutaceae bacterium
AGTCCACCCGGAACGGATTGACTCGCACCACCGCCAGCCATCCGTCACGATGCAGCTTCGCCGCCACGGTATTCCGGTCGTGGTCGATGTGCGCGATCAATGGCCCGATATTTTCCTCGACGTCATCCGCAATCCCCTGGTGCATATTGCTGCGCGCAGTTTACTTTGGCGCGACCGGGCATTGATCGCCCGAACCATTGCCCAGGCTGATTCAGTGGTATCGATGATGGATGCCCTGCTGCACTGGAGCCAAAAAATAGGTAGGCGTATCGATACCTCGCGCGATCGAATGTTTTATCTGGCAACGATGGAACGCCTCCCGCGTAGGCTTCCGGTCGAAAATACAACGCCCATGATACAGGCGATGCTCCGGTTGTTCAATGGTAGACCCTTCCATTTTTTTGTGGGCACCTTTGGAGTCTACTACAATCCAATGTTGCTGATTGAGGCAGCCCGTAAGCTCCAGGCACGTTCCCGCACCCAACCGTATCCCATCGTGATCGGCGGCAGTGGCACCAATTTTGAGGAAGTTAAGCAAGCTGCCCTCGATTTACCCCATGTTCATTTGACCGGGTGGTTGGGCAAGCAAGACAGTGATGTCCTGGTCTCGCATGCCGCTACCGGGATCATTCCCTGCAATACTAAGATTGATGCGTTTCCGAACAAGTCATTCACCTATCTCAGCGGTAGTCTGCCTGTGATCAGTTCAGTCGAGGGTGATCTGAGGCAGGCGATCGAGAGGCGCGGCGTCGGATTGTATTTCCCACCAGGAGACTCAGATGCGTTGGCAGATCAACTGGAAAAAATTGAAAGTGATCCTGCACTTCGAGACCAACTCAGCATCAACGCAGCGCGATTTTTCGAGGAGAAGCTCGATTCTAACCAAACTTATTCCGCGTACGCCGCACATGTCCTGGAGTTGGCCCGACTGCGTTGTTCATCTTGAGTCCGCATGCCTGCAGCACGTCCTGAGTTTCTCTTCTATCGTTTGGACGCTCCCCTTCGGGATTGTCGTCCTTTGCCTGCAGGGTATTGCTTCGAGCTGTGGAGACCGAGTGTACTGCACCCTTTCCCGCGCGGCCTTTCTCCCATCATCGGACTGATCTGGTATGGCTTCCATTGCTGCCGGATATTTTCAAACCGGGACTACGCAGCGGGGTTGATTTTTCAGGAGAAAAAAGTCGTCCACATCACCTTGGTTTTTCCAAGCTACTTCCGCTTTCCGTTCATGTCGCGGTCAGACCTACAGTTCGGAGCACTGTGGACTGCGCCTGAACACCGTGGTCAGGGTTTAGCGGGTGCGGCAATTGCGAGACTTTCCCGACTCCTATCGAGCCCCGAGCGAAAGTTTTGGTATTTGACGCACGAAGCCAACAAGGCTTCCCAGCAAGTCGCCCAGCGGGCTGGGTTCCGCCTGATTGGGTGGGACAAACGCACGAAGTATGCCGGGCTATACCTGCTGGGGCAGTACCTGATTACGGCGTCCGTCTAAACGCTCTGGGGATCGATGCCGTCGGCAGCCTGCTTGTACGCTGCAGTGATCCACCACAGCTCATATCGCCGGTGAATTGTTCCGAGTAAATCAGGTAGTATGCTTGTTGTTCTCTGCCCGTATCAGCCATCTCCTCATGCGACCCACCCTGAGGATTCCCATAGCAAGTATTTGTTGTGAGTGATGTTGACCCGGCCCAGTCTTACCATTGTATCCCCGAAACTTATGCAAATCCCGTTCTTCCGCTATCCGCATGTCTTTGGCCAACAGCGTAAGGAGATTCTAGCTGCCATGTTGGATGTAATGGATCGTGGGGCATTCATCCTGCAGGATGAAGTAAAGCAATTTGAGGCGAAGGTAGCGGAGCTCATCGGGGCTAAACACGCGATCGGTACCGCGAATGCGACTGACGCGCTGGAGATCATCGTGCGCGCGGCTGGACTCGGCATTGGGGATGAAGTGATCGTACCATCGCACACATTTGTTGCCACGGTTGCTGCGCTACACAACAACAGGGTCACTCCCGTGCTGGTCGATTGTGCAGACGACCATCTGATCGATCCTGCAAAGATCGAGGCCCTCATCACGCCACGCACTAGGGCAATCATGCCTGTGCAGCTCAATGGTCGCGTCGCCAACATGGACGCCCTGTGCACGATTGCGAATCGGCATCGCTTGCAGATTATTGAAGACTCATCACAGGCCCTCGGTGCGAAATTCAAGGGCCGCTGTGCTGGCACCTTCGGGCTCGCCGGCGTCTTTAGTTTCTATCCGGCCAAGGTTCTCGGTTGCTTCGGCGATGGGGGGATGATCGTCACCAACGACGATGCGATTGCTGAGCGCTCACGGCTGATCCGCGACCATGGCCGGGGAGGACACGGCGGTGCCGTGCAGATGTGGGGACGCAACTCCCGTTTGGATAACCTCCATGCCACAATCATGTTGGTCAAGTTGAGGCAGTATCAGCAGGAGATCGAGCGCCGTCGGACTATAGCGGCGCGGTACCACAAGAACCTGTCTGGCATCCCGCAGCTGTTGCTGCCGCCGGCACCGGACGCGTCTCCCGACCACTTCGACATCTTTCAGAATTACGAGATCGAGGCAGATAACCGTGAACAGCTTCGCGCCCACTTGGAGGCAAGGGGTGTAAAAACCATTATTCAGTGGGGAGGCCGCGCCGTGCATCAATTCGAAGCATTGGGTTTCTCGCTTAAGCTCCCACGTACCGATCTGCTGTTCCAGCGCTGCTTCCTGCTCCCAATGAATACTTCACTCACCGATGCGGAGATCGACTACATCTCAGAGCAGATTCGCGATTTCTACTGTCGATAAGGTCATGAAAACGTTCAAAACGCCCTCTGAACAGGCAGTCGGTCCTGCAATTGCCCGCGTCTTTCAAGATTGCACAGACTCATTGGAGGACAAACTCGCAAGCTTTCCGAAGTATGTGCGTCGCCAGCACCTCAAGCGCTACCTAGCGATGTATGAACTCTTCAAACTCGCACTTCCGATCAAGGGGTCTATCATTGAGTGTGGAGTCTTCCGGGGCTTTGGATTGATGAGTTGGGCCAAGCTGAGCGCGATACTCGAACCCGAGAATCTTACGCGCCGCATCTACGGTTTCGACACGTTTGAGGGATTTCCGAGCCTGGCAGATAAGGACCAAAACGCGCATACGCAGACGCATGTCGGGGACCTCCGAGCAAGCTCGTACGACGAACTGCAACGGCTTATCGCGCTCTATGATCAAGACCGCTTTCTGGGTCACATCCCGAAAGTTTCGCTTGTGAAGGGTGATATCTCCGCAACGGCACCTAAATTTGTCGCCGACAATCCACACTTGCTCGTCAGTTTGCTCTTCATCGATTGCGATCTCTATGAGCCAACGCTTGCCGCCTTGCGTCACTTCCTCCCGCGCATGCCTCGCGGCGCAGTCCTGGCATTCGATGAGCTAGATAATCCGCAATGGCCCGGTGAGACGATTGCCATGTTGGAAGCGACGGTGCATCGGCCGCTTGAGCTCCGCCGTTTCGAGTGGGATCCTTACATCAGCTACGCCGTGCTGTGAACGCCGCGCCAGGAAACTCAGGTGAGTTGGCGAAGCGCGTCCGGGTTGACGCTCTGCGCATGACCAGCCGGGGCGGTAGCTCGCACATCGGTGCGGCCCTGAGCATCGCGGACATCCTTGCGGTGCTCTACGGCGGTGTCCTGCGGGTCGATCCGCGCCAGCCCCGGTGGGCGGAGCGGGACCGCTTCATCCTGAGCAAGGGGCATGCCGGCGCGGCCGTCTACGCGGTCCTGGCGGAAACGGGCTTCTTCCCGACCGAGCAGCTTACGCAGCATTACCAGGACGGCTCTGTCCTCTCCGGCCATGTCAGCCACAAGGGCATTCCGGGAGTCGAGCTCTCCACCGGGAGCCTCGGTCACGGGCTTGGCGTGGGCACGGGGATGGCGAAGGCGCTTAAACTTGCCGGCCAAACTCCCCGCGTCTTCGTGCTGCTCTCCGACGGCGAATGCGACGAAGGCACGATCTGGGAGGCGGCCCTGTTTGCGCAGCACCACCAGCTCGACAACCTCGTCGCCATCGTCGACTACAACAAGATCCAGAGCCTGGCCCCGGTCGCCGAGACGCTCGCGCTCGAGCCGTTTCGCAAGAAGTGGGAAAGCTTCAACTGGACGGTGCTCGAGGCCGATGGTCACGATCACGCGCAGCTGCAGGCGGCGTTCGACCGCCGGAACATCCGCGCCGGCCGGCCCACCGTGGTGATCGCGCACACCACCAAGGGCAAAGGGGTGTCGTTCATGGAAAACACGGTGCTCTGGCATTACCGCACAGCGCGCGGCGAGGAATTCGACCGCGCCCTTGCCGAACTGGAGGGCAAACCTTGAGGGACCGTTTCATCCAGACCCTCTGCCGCCTCGCGGAAGCGGATCCGCGGATCATGCTGATAACTGGCGACCTGGGCTTCGCGGTGTTCGATGACTACCGAAAGCGCTTCCCGGCGCAGTTCATCAACGCAGGCGTGGCGGAGCAGAACATGACGCTTGTTGCTACCGGCATGGCACTCGAAGGCCACATTGTCTTCACCTACTCGATCGGCAATTTCCCCACATTGCGTTGCCTCGAGATGATCCGTAACGACGCTGCCTACCACGGCGCGAACGTGAAAGTTGTCTCCATCGGCGGCGGCTTCAGCTACGGTGCGCTCGGCATCTCGCATCACGCGACCGAGGACCTCGCCATTATGCGCTCGCTGCCGGATGTCACCAGCCTATCCCCGACCAGCCTTTGGGAGGTCACTAAGGCTACGGAGGCGATCACGCGGCATCCCGGCACGTGCTTTCTGCGGCTGGACAAGGACGTCGGTCCTGACCTGGCGGAGGCCGCGCCCTTCGAACTCGGACGCCCCCGGCAGGTGCGTGCGGGACGGGATGTGGCCTTTTTCACTACTGGCGGCATCTTGAGCGAGGTCGTGAAGGCGGCCGACCAACTGGCCGGCGAGGGCATCTCGACCAGCATCTACTCGGTGCACACTCTGCGCCCGGTGGTGCCGGACCCGATCATCGCTGCATCACGCAGCCATCGGGTAGTGGTCACCGTTGAGGAACACACAATCCATGGGGGCCTCGGCGGACTGGTTCTCGAAACTCTCGCCGACGCAGGGGCTTTCCCCGCGCGCTTCCTTCGCATCGGTCTCGACGGCTGCTTCTCCAGCGTCGTGGGCTCACAAGCTTATCTCCGCACTCATTATGGCATGGACGCGAGCGCCATCACGGCGCGCACTCGCCAGCTTCTCAACTGACTGCCATGGCCAAGCGCCTATTCGACATCCTTGTCTCCTTCTTCGGTCTGCTGTTCCTAGGCCCGTTCCTTTTACTCTTCATGCTGCTAATCTGGCTGCAGGACTATTGCAGTCCGTTCTACATTGCCCCGCGGGCACGCACCCGTGAGCGCACCTTTAACATGATAAAGCTGCGTTCCATGGTTAGAAATGCCGATAAAGTGGGTGGTGCCTCCACCGCAGCCAATGACCGTCGCATCACTTGGGTGGGGAAATTGATCCGCAAAATCAAGTTTGACGAGGTGCCGCAGCTGTGGAATGTGCTTAAGGGCGAGATGAGTTTAGTCGGCCCGCGGCCGCAGGTGATGCGTGATGTTGCACTCTTCTACACAGAAGAGGAGCACCACCTTTTCGATGTCCGGCCGGGCATCACAGATTTTGCCTCAATCGTGTTTTCTGACGAAGGCGATATCCTCAGGGGGAGCGATAATCCTGATTTGAAGTATAATCAGGTGATTCGCCCGTGGAAAAGCCGCTTGGGGCTTTTCTACACGAAGCACAGCTCCTTGCTGGTCGATCTGCAAATCATCCTATTGACCCTTTCCGCACTTATCTCGAAGCGCACCGCCCTGTCGGGTGTGCAGTCGCTATTAAGACGATTGGGTGCACCAGAGGATTTGATCGAGGTAGCTGGGCGTACGGCGCCACTGGTGCCTTTCCCTCCGCCGGGCGCCAAAGAGATTGAAACCCGTTGGTGAAGGTTAAGACGACTAAGGACCAGCTAGCTGGTTCAGCGCTTTGCGGAGTTCCCTGCTTCCGGTAAAAGTCAGGGCGACATGCTGGCCGGTCCAGTGCATCGACAACTGGCCGGCTTGGGAAGCAGGACTGTTCAATGATTCCGGCGCGGGAATATAGGCGTTCACCTGGGACGGCGGCATCGTTTCGGTGAGAGTAACCGCCGAAAGTTCGACCGTGACCCCCGGGGTCGACCGATAATTCAGCAACGCGCCCACTCGCAGGTAACGGGCTTCGGCCGGAATGTCGGCGAGTTCGCCCAAGCCGAACGAAATAGAATGGCGTGTCGGTTGTCCGGCGGCGGGCTGCCCGACCAGACCGTAATAGCTGTAAGTGCCGTTGGACCAACCCGCGGGATTCCCTGCGCCGTCGGGCCGGGAAACGTTGGAGACCAACAGCCGTTGCTCCGCATTATACCAAGCGACCGCAAGGTAATTGCTCGCCGGTGAAGTTCCTGATTCGCGGAGCGTGCTGGAGAGTTGATAGCGGCGGCTTCGCGTGATCGGGACCAGGTCCGAAACGAAAAGTTCTGCGCTCCGGCCAAGCGCGTTACTGAGCACGGTCCCGCGGGGCCTGCCCGGTTCATCGAGCGACGGCTCTAGGCCCATCCAGGCGATTGCCATTGGGCTCAGGTCCATCTTCCGCGAACGAGCAGAGGCTGTCTCGCCGCGCTGGACTAGGATGGTCCGGTCACGTTGCAGCGCGGAATGGTCATGATCTTGCGCAGGAGCCCACGCTGAAATCGCGCGCAAGTCCGCGAGCCAGCCGGTTTCCCGCTCAAGCATCACGAGGTCGGCGGGCTTTTGAATCCGCCGGAAATCCGACGCATAGGACGCGCGCGAGAACACGCTTTGCATTTCCAGTACTGGCAAGGAGGCAATCGCCAGCTGGTTTTCCGAAGAGGTGGAGGGGCTGTTGCTGGTGGCGGCTTCGGCAACTGATCGCAGCTGTAGGTCGCGGGGCGGGACATGAATCGCATGCCAGGAGCGGTTGTAGGCGGATTTTCCTGGCGAGAGGGAGACCGCCCCCGCAAGCCCCAACCAGAGCAAGGCATTAGGTAGAATGGGAGCGGTCACCATTTCGCGGTTACGAATTTCCTCGACTCTGATGTTCACCAGCCATGGGGCGGCAAACGTCACCATCGCGAGGCTCGCTCCGCAGAAAAACAACATGCGGTGAAAGATGAGGATGCCATCGACTGGTGAGCCTTGGCTCGACAGCACCTGTGCAAAAGGAATCGCGAAACTTGGGCAGGCAAGGACCACGATGGGCAGGAGAGTCAGCCAGCCCACCACATGGTTACGGCGCAATACGAGCAAGACGGCTAAGATAAGGTTCAGTATACCAAGGCTGCCGAGTATCTGTAGACTCCGCTCAAAGGCCGGTGATGAGGGTGAGTAGAAATTAAAACCATACCACCCAGTTAACCAGCCGTGCGGTCGGTATATCTCGTCCAGCGCCGGGTGCCTAGGAAACCACAACACCACGGCGATGCTCGCCGCCACGGCGGCGGTGCCCAACCAGAAGACCGTGGAACGCCGCCACTCGATCAGCCGCCACACAATCACGGCCAAGATGCCCAAGCCAGCAATCCCGATGCCTTGGATATGGTTGAACGCGATTAGCGGGAGCAGGAGCAGCGCTGCTCCCGCTAATCGCAGCAGCGGGTAGCAGGCGGTGAGTGGTGAGTAGCCCTTCGACCGATTCGACAGACTCACGGTGGACAGGCTCAGGGCAGGCTCCTCAAGCGGGCTTGGGACGGCGGCCTTGCCAGGGATTTTTTTTGCGATCTTTTGTGCCTCTTCGTGGCCAAGGTCCGGATTGAGCTTCGTTCCTCGTGAGGCGACGTCCAAAACGATGCGGGTGAGAGCAACGGCACCGATCTGCGCAAGAATGCTGCTCGAAAGCCCATAGTAGCGGTAGAAAGAAAAGATGTTGTTGCCGAAGGTCAGGGCGTTCAATAGCACGAAGACAAACGAGGCGCGCTCACTGAGCCCGACAGCCCGGGCGAGACGGTAATACTGCCAACTGAGCAGCAGGCATACTGCTGTGTAGTAGAAATTCAGCCAGCTGAGCTGCGTCAGGCCGGTGACATGCTGGGTCAGGCTATAGGGCAGAAAGTAGCTGGACTTCTTCCAGCTGGAGTGGGCTGTGACCTGATCGAGAATACGCCACTCGTTGATCCGCCGGAGGTGTTCCCAAGGATCTGACGGCCACTCGAGGTAGATGCCGGGAATCAAAAAAATAAGTGCCAAGCAGATCCAGGGCGCTGCTTTCAGGAGAAGGGAGAGGGGAGAATGGTGAAGGAACGTCTGCCGCAGCCAGAAGCGCATGGCTATGGCCCCCAGCACGATATGCACTGCATGAAGCACCCAATAGACATGCAGCAAGCTCGGCACCCAACCCCCTGCTCCTTGCTCCCTGCTCCCTGCTCCCTCTACCACCGGATTCACCGGCCACTTTAGCCACGCGTAGAGCAGATACGCGGCAAGATACGGGATGAAAAAGGCCCAGCCGCTCCGGAAATATGTTTTCAGCATACCTAAAAACAGATTTCCGGCAGTAGCCAGTGACCGGTGACCTGTGATCGGGTCGCGTTCGGTCGCGGGCTGGGGGAGATGATCCTGACTCGACACGAGGGGCAGTGAAGGATGCTCGCGATGAGCGCTCAACGCTCAAATTCTGCGCGCGGATTGCGCCAGTTTACTTTGAGTGTTGAAGGGAGTGAACGGAAACCGGAGACTGGAAACAGGAGGCAGGTGACGGGAGACGTGCTTCGCTCCCTGCACTTCGCGCTTGGCCCACCGGTTACCGCCCACCGGTTACGGTCCACTGTCTACCACGCACAGCCCCTCGCTCTTTGCACTCTGCACTTCGCGCTCGGTCCACCGCTTACCGCCCACCGTCCACTAGCTACCGTCCACCGGTTACTGTCCTCAGTCTTCCGTGGTGGGTGCTCATAAACCTAAACTTCGGACTTCAACTGGACCGGCGGTTGACCTCGAAACCGCGAGATTTCGTCCCGGGCTTTGCTCTTGCGCATGCTGGCGGACCCCCGGTTTACTGGATAACGGATGAGAGCATTCCTGAGCAGCATCGGCCTGCGTTTCTGGGTCACGGTCTTCAGTTACCTGGGGATCCTGGCCGCTTCGTTGTATCTGGCCTATGAGCTGCGCTTCGATTTCGCCGTGCCGGCAGAATTCCAGGAGGAACGGATCCGTCTGCTGAAATATGCGCTGGCGGTGAAGTTCCTCTGCCTAGTCGTGCTACGCCAGTTGGGGAGCATGCTGCGCTACTTTAGCATCCCTGACCTGGTGCGGGTGGCCGCAGCCATGGCGCTGGGCAGCACCTTACTAATTCTCCCGCGCCTGCTCGGCCAGGCCACCTACATCTTCCCCCGCGGAGTCCTGCTCATCGATCTGCTGCTCAGCGTGGTCGGGCTCTGCGCCTTCCGCATCGCATTGCGCGTCTACCAGGAGCGCCTGGCGGCGGCCCAGACCAAGCGCACCGACAAGATGCAGGAGATCGTCATCGTCGGCGCCGGTGACAGTGGGGCCTCGCTGGCCAAGGAACTGCTGACCAAGCCGGCGCGCGGACTCAGGCCCGTGGCTTTTCTGGACGACGATCCGTCCAAGCAGGGCCGGCTCGTGCACGGCATCCCGGTCCTCGGCCGGCCGGACACTCTGGTGGAGGCCAAGCTGCCGGACGTGCGCACCGTCGTCGTGGCCATGCCTTCGGCCCCGCAGAAGCGTGTGCGGGAGATCGTCCTGCAGCTCGTGCAGCAGGGCTACAAGGTCGAGATCGTGCCCGCCATCGAGGACCTCGCCTCCGGCCGCGCCAAGGTCAGCAACATCCGGGCGGTCGAGGTCGAGGACTTGTTGGGCCGCGAGCCTGTGCAACTGGACAACGCCTCGATCCGGAAATTCGTCGAGGACAAGGTGGTCATGGTCACCGGCGCGGGGGGCAGCATCGGCAGCGAACTCTGCCGGCAGATCGCCCGGCTCAACCCCAAGCGCCTGTTGCTCTTGGAGCAGTCCGAGGTGAGCCTGTTCGAAATCGAGCAGGAGATGAACGCCATGGGCATGGGCGCCGCGGCAATTCCCCTCGTGGCCAACATCCTCGACGGGGTGCGCATGCAGGATATCTTTTCCCGCCTCCATCCGCAGGTGATCTTCCACGCCGCGGCCCACAAGCATGTCTTCATGATGGAGCGGCAGCCGGCCGAGGCTGTCCGCAACAACAGCATCGGCACCCGCCTGCTGGGCGAGCTGGCCGCGGCCCACCGTGTGGAGGCCTTCGTGCTGATCTCGACCGACAAGGCCATCAACCCGACCAACGTCATGGGCGCCAGCAAGCGGCTGGCGGAAATCCACCTGCAGGCGCTGCAGAAGAAAATTATGGAGGGAGAAGGGAGCAGGCCTGCCATCGCGTTGGAGGAGATCGGGGGCCGGAGAGCAGAGGCCGGATCAAGCCGAACGGAGGCTCTTGCCTTGAAGTCGGAGGCCAGTCTGCAGACACCCGCCTCCCGCCTCCCGTCTCCATCGGCTGCAACCGCAGCGACGAAGTTCATGGCCGTGCGGTTCGGCAATGTGCTGGGCTCCTCCGGCAGCGTCGTGCCCATCTTCAAGAAGCAGATCGCCACGGGCGGTCCCGTAACCGTGACGCACCCGGACGTGACGCGCTACTTCATGACCATCCCGGAGGCAGTCGGTCTCGTCATGCAGGCGGCCGTGTTGGGCCGGGGCGGTGAGATCTTCGTCCTCGACATGGGCCAGCCGGTGAAGATCGCCGACCTCGCCCGACAGATGATCGAGCTGAGCGGGCTGACAGTCGGCGAGGACATCGAGATCAAGTTCACCGGCCTGAAACCGGGTGAGAAACTCTTCGAGGAACTGCAGCACCGCGACGAGCAGCATCTGCCGACCGACCATCCCCGCGTCATGCGTTTCATCCCGCAGGCCGACAGCGAGGTGGCCAGCGCCAAGGCCATCGACCAGCTGGAGCCAATGCTTTACACCGTTGGCCCGAACCGGATCAAGGAGCAGATCGCGGAGATCATTCCCGAATACACGCCATATCTGGAATAAGGCGGGCGAAGGCGCCCTGCGCAGGGAGGAGGGAGCGAGAAGCGGGGAGAGAGCGGAAACCGGTAGCCGTAAGCCATAAGATATAAGCCGGAGGCTGGAGAACGGACCACGGAGAAGGGAGAACGGACCCGCCGTCGCCATCGCATGGCGATCGCTATGGCGTGGCAAGGGGCGAAGCGGAGCGCAAAGCGCGGAGGCGGGCGACCGGAAAGCATTGTCCAGAATCATGGCAACATCCGCTGAGAGCAGAACCGTTCAGCTTTAACTTGCGGCGGCAACCGTTCGGGCGATAGTCGGGCATGGTCAAAAAAGGAGACATGCTGGTGGTCGGGACCATCCGGACGACTCCCTTGCAGCGCTTCGGTCGCAACCAGCGGAGGGCGGCGGCCGTGCTGCCCCGAGCCGGATACAGGCCCGGGGTGATCCGTTTCCGCACCTGGGAGGAGTTCGCCTCATGGCAGACGCAGCACGGGAAGGGTTGACCCGGCCACCGGATGACCGGGACATTGCGGCCCTGGCTCAGGAATTGAACCGGCTGGGTGCCCGCTATCTGGTCATCGGCGGGGTGGCGATCAACCGGTTGGGGTTTGTCCGGGCCACGGATGATGTGGATTTGCTGATTGCCCGGGATCTCGCCAACCAACGGCTGGTGCGGAAGGCGCTGGAAATTCTTCCGGGCAAGGCCGTGCGCGAGCTGGAAGAGCACGAAGATCTGGCCGCATGGGTTGTGGTCCGGATCAATGACCAGATCACCGTCGATTTGATGACCGAGGCCACCGGCATAGGCTACGACGAGGCCGAACGATTCATCGAGTGGCAGGAAATCCAGGGCGTGCGGGTGCCTTTTGCCAATGCGGAACTCATGCTGCGGTTCAAGCAAGGCTGGCGCGAAAAGGATGCGATGGATCGGAAATTTCTCGAGAATCGAAGCAAGCGACCGGCCGAGGAATCGTGACAGAGCGTGGCGCCGACCGCAGGAGGTCGGAACGGAACGCGTGGATGGTCCGGCCACAGGCTTGACCCGGAACAGCAGGGCAGTTGACCGATTGGATCGACTACCGGCAACCGGCAACCGGCTACTGGCCACCGGCTACTGGCCCCCACTCACCGCCCCTCGCTCTCTGCTCCCTGCACTTCGCCCACCGCCCACCGCCCACCGGCTGACTGGTCTCTTGACCGCGGATTCCCCGGATGCAGACGGATCGATCATCAGGGGACGTCTTCAAAATTATTATGTAGGAGGGGCTTTACGCCGCGACAACCTCTGTGGGACAAACGGGTCGGGGCATAAAGCCCCTCCTACAATAAGAGCGGACCCGATGGCTGATTTTGAAGACGCGCCCCAGTGTGTGCGCAATCCGTGGTGAGAAAAATGATGCTTGGGTTCGGCCGGCAGCCGCCCACCGGCTACTGGCCACCAGCTACCGGTCCCCACTCATCGCCCCAACCCAAACCTCAACCTCAACTTCAATCCCAAACGGTAGCTCGCGGCGCCGCCGCGCAGCGCTACAAGGGAAGCCGGTAGGCGGCGATGATTTTGCGGGCAAGCTCACGACGGCGCGCGGCGGTGACGCTGCCATAACGGCCCGTGATCGCTTCGGGGGCGACCT
Organism: uncultured Opitutaceae bacterium; assembly: GCA_964601365.1. Classification (GTDB taxonomy): domain Bacteria; phylum Verrucomicrobiota; class Verrucomicrobiia; order Opitutales; family Opitutaceae; genus Didemnitutus. The sequence goes on from CAZRNE010000007.1 coordinate 12,767, forward strand.
GGTAGAAATGGCCGCAACCGAAGAGGGTGGGGTGGTCGAGCCCATCGGCGCCGTTGAGCACGGCCTGATGCGACCGGACTGACTGGCCAGGGCGACGGGTGGTGCCGTAGAGAACGTTGATCCGCGGGGCCGAGGCGCAAACCTCATCCGACGAGACCACGATGGCGGGATGTTCGTCGCGGTCGCCGGGATTGATGCGGACCCTGACGACATCCCATTGGCGGTGGAGGAGGGTGCTCATTCGTCCGCCGGTCCCGCGTCGGAACTGCGTCTCATGAGGTCGTGCTCCCACGGGTCGAGTTTGATCGCTCCCGGTGGCGGGTAGTCGATCGGCTCGATCCCCGGGACGGTTCGCCGGGCGGGACGCAGGAATACTCCGCCGTCGCGCTCCTCCAGTTCGAGCTTGGCCCGGGGCTTGAGCCGCAGGCGACGCCGGACCGGGGCCGGGAGGACGAGCTGACCCTTGCTGGAGAGTGTAAGTTGCATTGCCTTACATTTTCCTACGCCATGTCCACGTGTCAAGGCGTGTCCCGCCCCACCGCCCACCGTGTCATGACCACAGATTTCCCGGATGCAGGTGGAACAATCATCCGTGCTCATCAGCGTAATCCGCGGTGACAAGAATGCTGTTTGAGTTGGCTGGCAACCGATGCTTATCGGCCGTGGCCTGCCTTCTCGTGGCTATCTCACCCACCGCTCACCAGAACTCAATTTGCCTCCAATAAAATCCGAACGCCCCTCATCGCCCCAACCTAAACCTCAACCTCAACTTCAACCTAAACTTCAAACCTAAACGGTAGCTCGCGGCGCCGCCGCGCAGCTACAAGACATCCGCGAATGAATTCCGCAGGCGCTGGAAGAGGGTGGCGCCGACAACGCAAAGCAAAAGCCCGACCGCGTAGAGATAGGCGAGGTGGGTGAGATTGGCCGGCGCGCCCCAGAAGACCGCGCCGCGCGCCGCCTCGATGGCGAGGAGCAGGGGATTGTATTTCAACCAGGCCCACACCGGCGCGGGGATCTGGTTGACCGGATAAAAGACCGCGCTGGCAAACAGCAGGGCGAGGGTCACAAACTGCGTCACCTGGCCGATGTCGCGCCAGAACACTCCGAGCGCGGACAGCGCCAGCGCGCCCCCGAGGGCGGACAGCAGCACGGGGAAAAGGATCACCGGCAGCCAGAGGGCGGTGCCGAGGCTCAGGGGAACCCCGCAGGCGACCGCACCCAGGACGACCAGTCCGAGGGAGATCAGGAAGTGCAGGAAGGCCGCCCCTAGGTTGGCCGCGGGCAGCACGGCAAGCGGGAAGACGACCTTCTTGACGAAATTGGGGTTGGAATAGATCAGGCTGGGGCTGGTGGCGAGGACCTCGGCGACGAAGTGGTGGATGGCCAGACCGAGGAAGAGCACCAGGGCGTATTCGATCCGCGTCTCGGGGGCGTCGCCGTTCTTGAAACGCCCTTCGAAGACAAATCCGAAGACCAGCACATACAGGCCGAGCATCAGCAGGGGGTTGAGGAAGGACCAGGCGAGGCCCAGATGGCTGCCCTTGTGCCGCAACTCCACCTGGCGCACCGTGAACTGCCGCAGCAGGTCGCGCGCCGACCAAAGCTCGGCGATCAGGTTGGGGGAGGGGGCCGGCATGGGGAAACACTCCCATGCTTGCGCGGTCCGACGCTAGTCAAAAACTCCGGCTACCGCGCCCGCATTTCCCTATTGCCTTCGCCGCGGGATTGCGGCGCTTTGGGCATCCATTTTATGAAAAACCTCCTCCGCTTCCTTCTTCTGTTGGCCGTGGGACTGCTTGGCTCCGGTTCCATCCTTCCGGCGGCCGGTGTCGCTCTGCCCGAGGACTTCTTCCCGGAGCTGAAAGTCATTCTGGCCGACGCTACCCGGCAGTCCCCCCGCATGGTTTCCCGCATGATCGACCTCGAGATCGCCGAGCAGGACCGCATCTCCGCCCGGGCCGGATTGCTGCCGTCTTTGGGCGGATCCTACACCCGCGAGGAGGCCAGAGATCGCCGCGAGGATCTGCCCAACCTCCCCCGGTTCGACGCCACCAAGACCTACTACAACATATCGGTGAGCCAGCCGCTCTACTACTGGGGCGAGCGGCGCAACAGCGCCCGTATGGGCGAGATCCGTAAACAGATCACCGAGGGTAACTACCGTGAGGCTTACCGTGGTCTGGCCCAGGAGATCCGTTCGCAATACCTCGGACTCGTGGTCAAGAAGGCCTACCTCGCCCGCGCCCGGTTCAACCTGCAATACACCAAGGATTTGCTCGCCTTGGCCGAGGACCGTCTGGCGAAAAAGGTCATAGCCGGCCCCGAGATCTTTGCCTATCGGCTCAACGCCGAGCGCGCCGAGATCGAGGCCGAGCGCGCCGAGTTCGACTACAATTCCGCCCGCGAGGCCTTCGGCCGCCTGACCGGTCGCGCCGCACCCAGCGACGCCGCCATCCCCGCTGAGGTGCCCGCGGTGCCGAACTCGGGCGACGCCCTGGAGAAGATGCTGGCCGTGTTCCTGGTCGCGGATGACCTGCCGACCACCGAGACCGCCAACGTGCGCCACAGTCTCAAGATCGAGGATCTCAACCTCGCCAATGCCCGGACACGCCTGAAACCCAAGGTCAGCCTCAGCGCCGGCGTCAGACAGGACCAGCAGAGCTACACCATCAACACCTCCCAGCGCACCGGAGTTAACTCCCAATTCATCTCAGTCAGCGTCTACTGGACCATCTTCGACGGCTTCTCCAGCCAGGCCGCCGTGCGGTCCTCGTTGCTGCGCAAGCGCCAGCTCGAAAACGACTACAAGGTGGCGACCGAGCGCCTCAAGGCCTCCGCCCAGTCGCAGGTGCGCAACCTCGACTACGCCCGCCGCTACAAGGGCATCAACGAACGCTTCCTCGACTCCGCCCAGAGCACGCTGAAGTCCAAGCGCGAGGAGTTCGCGCGCGGCGTGATCTCCGAGACCGATGTCAGCGCGGCCGAACTCGGTTTCATGGACGCCCGGATCACCGCCTTCAACTCGCGCATCGACTACCTGCTCAAGTCAGGTGATTTCCTCGGCACCGTGGCGCAGGATCCCGTGCTCGATAACCTCAATACCCGCCCATGACCGTCAACAGCGAAGCCAAGGCCTGGTTGCTGCGCGGTGCCATCGCGGTGGCGGCGCTGGCCGCGGGCTGGTTTGCCCTCGGCTACATGCTCCGGCCCACGGCACCGGTCATGGCCGCCGTGCGCGGCAAATCCCTGAAATCCGTGGCCGGCACCGTCGAGGTGAAGGCGGAGTTCGTCATGGAGCTGAAGAGCGAGGTCGGCGGCCGCGTGAAATCCACCGACCTCGACGTCGGCAAGCGCGTCTTCGCGAAGGACGTGCTCGTGCAGATCGACACCGGCGACGTGGACCTGGAGATCGAGCGCATCCGCAACGAGATCGTGGCGGCGAAAAAACGCGTCGATGTCGGCTCCACGCTTCGCGCCGAGCTGGATAACCTGCGCGACACCTTCGAGAACAAGGAGCGCCAGACCAAGGCCGGCGCCTATCCGGCCGCCGAACTGGAGAAAGACCGCCGCACCCTCCAGCAGATGCAGCAGCGCGTCGAACTCGACGAGGTCAACCTCCGCCTCGCCCTCCAAAACCTTGAGAACAGCCTCCGCTCCAAGGAGCGCGAGAAGTCCAAGATGACCATCACGGCCGCCGTGGATGGGGTCGTCACCGCTGTTTTCGCCCGGGCCGGCGACCTCATCGGCAGCAATTCGCCCATCGCGACCATCATGGCCGTCGGCCGGGTGATCGAGGCCAAGCTGAGCGAGGAGAACTTCTCGCTGGTCCAGGTCGGCCAGAAGGCCTCCGTGCGGTTCCTCACCCACGGCAACGACCAATACAACGCGGTCATCTCCAAGGTGCTGCCTTCGGCCGACCCGGCCACGCAACGCTACACGGTCTTTCTTGATGTCTTCCTGCCGGAGGACCGCGTCCTTGTTCCCGGCCTGACCGGCGAAGTCAGCATCATCATCGCCGAGCGCCCCGACGCGGTCATCGTCCCGCGCCGCGCATTGATCGGCGAATACCTCTATGTGCTCGAAGGCAGCCGGCTCACGCGCCGCAAGGTCGAGAAGGGTTACGAGAGCCTCAACCAGGTCGAGATCGTCAAGGGCGTGCAGCCGGGCGAACTCGTCGTGGTCGAGCAGCACGACCTGTTCCGCGACGGCGACCGCGTGCGCCCGCAGGTGCTGACCAACTGACCGCCCGCGGTCCGGCGCCGTGTCCACCAACCTCCGCATCGCCCTCCGTTTCCTGACGGCCAAGAAGCGCGCCATGCTCATGAGCCTGGCCGGCATCGTCTTCGGCGTCGGCTTCTTCATCGTCACGCAGGCGCAGACCAGCGGTTTCGAGCAGTTCTTCATCCGCACCATCCTCGGCACCGACGGCGCCATCCGCATCGAGGACAAGATCCAGCAGACCATCTTCGCGATGGTGGCCGCGGGCCACGATCCCGGCGTCAGCCAGTTCGAGGTCGCGACGCCCCGCGAGGCCCGCAAATACATCGACGGCGTCGAGGATCCGGAGCTGATCATGCAGGCGCTGAAATCCTTCCGCAATGTTTCCGGCGCCTCCATGGGCCTGCGCGGCAACGTCGTGGCCGAGAGCGCCTTCAAGAACGACACCGCCCAGGTCTTCGGCATCCGGCTCGACGACCACCTCGGCGTCTCCAACCTCGCCGGACAGATCATCCGCGGCAGCCTGGCGGATTTCCGCGACTCGCCCACCGGCATCGTCGTGGGCGTGGGCCTGGCGGAGCGGCTGCAGATCGTCGTCGGCGACTCGCTCATCCTGCGGGCCGCCGACCAATACCGGCGCTACCGCGTCTCGGCCATCTTCCAGACCGGCGTCAGCGACATCGACAAGGTGCGCCTCTTCATGCACCTCGGCGAGGCCCGGTCTTTGCTCAAGAAGCCCACCGGGGCGTCCTTCATCCAGGTCGGCCTCTTCGACGTCGACCGCGCCCCGCAGGAGGCCGTGCAGATGGAGCAGGTCTTCCGCCACGGCGCCCGCAGCTGGCAGTTCCGCGAGCGCACCTGGCTCGAGGTTTTCCGCGCCCTGCGCTACTCCTCCGCCATCACCGTCTCGACCATCATCCTCATCTCCGGCCTCGGCATGTTCAACACGCTCGCGATGATCGTCATGGAGAAGACCAAGGAGATCGCCATCCTGCGCTCGATGGGCTACACGCGGCGCGACATCTCGCGCATCTTCATCTGGCAGGGTGCCATCGTGCTTTTCCTTGGCACCGTCCTCGGCTGGATCCTCGGGGCGGCCGTCACCTACGGCGTCTCGCAGCTGCCCATCCGCGTGCGGGGCATCTTCTCGACCGACAACTTCGTCGTCGCGTGGTCCATCTGGCATTACGTGGCCGCCTCGGTCACGGCTGCGGTCGTCGTCATGGTCGCCAGCCTCATCCCCGCGCGCCGGGCCGCACGGCTGGAGCCGGGCGACATCATCCGGGGGACTTCGCAATAGCGCGGCCGGGCCGCGCCGAAGAAGGGAGAAAGGACAAAGATGAAGGACCAAACTTTCGAAAAACTGGAAATCTGGCAGGAGGCCGTCGAACTGGCCGTGCGGGTCTACGATCTGTTCCGGCCGTGCCGGGACTTTGAGTTCCGGGCTCAGATCCAAAAGGCCGCGGTATCCGTCTCCAGCAACATCGCCGAAGGCTATGAGCGCAGTTCCAACGCCGACTTCATCCGGTTTCTCGACATCGCCCGCGGTTCCTGCGGTGAAGTGCGTTCGCAGGCGTATCTGGCCGAGCGCCTGAAGTTGCTGGTCGAGGCCGATGCACGCACCCTGATCAACGACGCCAAGCGGCTATCCAAACGCATTGCCCGCCTCATGGAGATTCGCCGCCGTGACTTCAAATAGCATGCCTTCTCCCTCCTCCCTGCTCCCTTCTCCCGGGTCAGACCTCGCATTGCGCTGCGCCGGCCTGCACCGGCACCTCGGCCAGGGGGAGGGGAGGGTGCACGTCCTCCGCGGGGTTTCCTTCGAGGCCAAGCGCGGCCATGTCACCGCCATCGTCGGCCCGTCCGGCTGCGGCAAGTCCACCCTGCTTTACCTCCTCGGCCTGCTCGACCGCCCCGACGACGGCCAGATCTGGATCCGCGGCCGGCTCATGTCCAACAGCAGCGACCTCGAGCGCACCGCCGCGCGCTGCGAACACATCGGCTTTGTCTTCCAGTTCCACTTCCTCATGCAGGAGTTCACCGCGCTCGAGAACGTCATGATGCCCATGCGCCGCCTCGCGAAATTGTCGGAAGCCGACATGGCCGCGCGCGCCCGGCAGTTGCTCGGGTCGGTCGGCCTCGGCGACAAGACCCACCGGCTCGCCACCCAGCTCTCCGGCGGCGAGCAGCAGCGCGTGGCCATCGCCCGCGCCCTCGCCAACCAGCCGGCCATCATCCTCGCCGACGAGCCCACCGGCAACCTCGACCAGAAGAACTCCGGCCTCGTCTTCGACCTGCTCACCCGTCTCGCCAAGGAAAACGGCCAGGCCGTCGTCCTCGTCACGCACAACCCCGACATCGCCAACCGCTGCGACGAGGTGAAGCCGATGCGCGACGGCGAATTCTGCTAGCCACCCGGTTGGTTGCGCTGGTCCGGACAAAGGACCCCGGCATGGGCGGATCGGTCTCGGACACGGCATTTTCCCAATAAGTCGGACATGACCACCGGCCACGGCTGATTAATAGACACGCCCGGCCGGGCCTCAGAGGAAATTTTGTTTTACATCGTAATGACGCGACCATTTCCTGCCCGAATCGCAGCACACACACCGTGAGTCCAAACTGTTCGCGCAAATCGTTTTTCGCCAAGTTGGGTGGCCTGATGGCCGCGGTTGGCCTTGCGCCCCGCCTGCTGGCCAAGCCGGAAGCCTCCGCCAAGGCGGCGGTGCCTGCTGCGACGGTCAACCTGCGGCCCGAGAGCCGCGCTGTGCCGCGCGAAGCGGGCAGCGTCTGAGCCTCCCGCCCCGCAGCCCCCACGCCGGCCCATGTCGAAGATATTTCCCAAATCCGCCAACGCCCTGCCGCTGCAGATCGTGATCTTCCTGGGTGTGCTCGGCGGTGTCGCCACCGCCGCGATCAACTACTACGCCACGCCCAAATACACCCGCGTCGGCTACGCCCCGGTCCAGCCCGTCCCCTTCGACCACAGCCTGCACGCCGGCCAGCTCGGCCTCGACTGCCGCTACTGCCACTCGGGCGTCGAGAAGTCCGGCACCTCCAGCGTGCCCGCCGCGCAGACCTGCATGAACTGCCACGGCACGATCAAGGCCCAGAGCCCGCTGCTCGAGCCCGTCCGCCGCAGCTTTGAGACCGGCGAGCCCGTGCCGTGGGTCAAGATCCACGCCGCACCCGACTACGTCTACTTCAACCACTCCGTCCACGTGAACCGCGGCATCAGCTGCGTCGAGTGCCACGGCAAGGTCAACGAGATGCCCGTGGTCCGGCACGACAAGCCCCACAGCATGAGCTTCTGCCTCGATTGCCACCGCGACCCGGGCAGCTTCCTGCGCCAGAAGGGCGACGTCTTTGACCTGAACTCCAAGACCATCGCCGAGATGGAAGGCCTCGAGAAGGCCCACGCCCTCGTGAAGGACTGGAAGATCAAGCCCCCGCAAAGCTGCTCCGGCTGCCATCGCTGATGAAACGCATTGTCGAACATCCCGCTCCCTCCGAGCGCTCGCTCCACGGCCCGCGTTACTGGCGGAGCCTGGATGAACTGGCGGGCACGCCCGGCTTCCGGGAGCAGCTGCAGCGCGAATTCCCCGAAGGCGCCTCGTCAATCGAGGGCGTGGACCGCCGGCAGTTCATGCGCATCATGGCGGCGTCCTTCGCCCTCGGCGGCGTGGGCCTGGCCGGCTGCCGCCGCCCGGAGAAGCACATCCTGCCCTACGGCAAGTCCGTCGAGTATTCCATCCCCGGCCTGCCGCTCTACTACGCCACCGCGATGCCGCTGCGCCGGCACGCCATCCCGCTCGTGGCCGAGACGCACCAGGGCCGGCCGACCAAGCTCGAGGGCAACCCCAGCTACGCGCCGCACGGCGGTGCCAGCAGCCTGCTTTCGCAGGCCTCGATCCTCGAGCTCTACGACCCCGACCGGGCCTCCTCGCACTCGCAGGGCGGCCGCACGCTCTCGACCGCCGAGGTCAACGACCTGCTCGCGGGCATTTCCAAGACCTACGCCGGCAACGGCGAGGGCCTGGCCTTCCTCGCCGGCGAGTCCTCCTCGCCGACCCGCGCCCGCCTCGTCGGGCAGCTGAAGAAGAAATTCCCCCGCGCCCTCTGGGCCGAATACGAGCCGGTGCAGGACGAGCCGCCGCTCGAGGCCGCGCAGGCCTCCTTCGGCCGCAACGTCAAGCCGCGCTACCATTTCGACCAGGCCCGCCGCATCGTCAGCATCGACTGCGACTTCTTCCACGCCGAGGCCGGCGCCACCGCCCACGCCCGCGCCTTCGCGCAGGGCCGCCGCGTCAAGTCCAAGGACGACGCGGCCGCGATGAACCGCCTCTACGTCGCCGAGAGCAACTTCACGCTCACCGGCAGCATGGCCGACCACCGCCTGCGCCTCGCCAGCAGCCATATGACGGCCTTCGCCGCCGCGCTCGCCGGCCAGGTGCTGGGCACCGGGGTCTTCGCGCCGCTGGCCCAGGGCCTCGACCTCCAGCACGGCTGGGTCGAGGAATGCGCCAAGGACCTCCTCGCCCACGAGGGCGCCTCGCTCGTCGTCGCCGGCGCACACCTGCCCGCCGCCGTCCACGTGCTGGTCAACGCCATCAACGCCCGCCTCGGCAACCTCGGGAAGACCGTCGAGTTCGTCGAGATCGAGCCCGGCGGCGCCACCAGCATCGCCGGCCTCGCCACCGCCATCAGGGGCGGCACGGTCAAGACCCTCGTCATCCTCGGCGGCAACCCCGCCTACAACGCCCCCGCCGACCTCGACTGGCCCGCGCTCCAGAAGTCCGTCGGGCAGGTCATCCGCTACGGCTACTATTTCGACGAGACCTCGCAGCTGGCCGGCACGCACATCGCCGCCACGCATTACCTCGAGTCGTGGGGCGACGCCCGCACGGCCGACGGCACGATCGTGCCCGTGCAGCCCATGATTCTCCCGCTGCTCGGCGGCATGATGGAGAACGAACTGCTCGCCCGCCTCGCCGGCGAGGAAACCACCGATCCCTACGCGCTCGTCTTCACCACCATCGGGCGGCTCGCCAGCGGCGACCCCGAGAAGGCGTTCAAGAAATTCCTCCACGACGGCGTGCTGGAAGGCTCCGCCTACCGGGCCGTCTCCGTCGCCTTCGATCCGCAGCGCGCCGGCAGCATCCTCCAGGCCGCCGCCGCCCCGGCCGCGCTTTCCAAGGACAGCCTCGAGGTGCGCTTCGTCACCGACCACAAGGTCGACGACGGCCGCTTCGCCAACAACGGCTGGCTGCAGGAATGCCCCGACCCGATGACGAAGATCGCGTGGGACAACGTCATCCTCGTCAGCCCGCGCCTCGGCAAGGAGCTGGGCATCGATCCCGCCGGCTCGACCCTGCAGGTCGCCCGCAAGGAGAACGCCGAGTATTTCATCGGCAAGGAGAACGCCCGCATCTTCGAGCTCGAGGTCGGCGGCCGCCGGATCCGCGGCCCGGTGCACATCCAGCCCGGCCTGTCGAACTACACCGTCGTCGTCACCCTCGGCTACGGCCGCACCGCCGCCGGCCGCGTCGGCAACGGCGCCGGCTACAGCGCCTATCCGCTCCGCACGACCGCCGCGATGCACGTCGCCACCGGCGCCAAGCTCACCCACACCGACTCCCGCCAGCTCCTCGCCAACACCCAGGAGCACTGGTCCATGGAAGGCCGCGACATCGTGCGCGAGGCCAACCTCGACGAGTTCGTCGCCAACCCCGCCTACGTCGACGCCTTCGGCATCGAGACGCACACGCCCCCCAACCTCGGCACCGGCTTCTCCAACGACGACCTCAACAAGATGCCGCCGGCGCAGCGCGCCGCCACCCTCGCGGCCCTCTCCGCCTCCACCCCGCGCGGCAACTCCCTCTACGAGACCCCCGACCTCGACGGCATCCACCAGTGGGGCATGTCGATCGACCTCAACACCTGCATCGGCTGCAACGCCTGCGTCATCGCCTGCCAGGCCGAGAACAACATCCCCATCGTCGGCCGCGACCAGGTGCAGCGCGGCCGCGAGATGCACTGGATCCGCCTCGACCGCTACTACTCCGACGGCAAGGCCGACGCCGCGGCCTTCGGCGGCGAGGGCAACCGCGAGATCCCCGAGGACCCGCAGGTCTCCCTCATGCCGATGACCTGCCAGCACTGCGAGATGGCGCCGTGCGAGACCGTGTGCCCCGTCAACGCCACCGTGCACGACGAGGAGGGCCTCAACACGATGGCCTACAACCGCTGCATCGGCACCCGCTATTGCGCGAACAACTGCCCCTACAAGGTCAGGCGCTTCAATTTCTTCGACTGGAACAAGCGCGCGACCGACGAGGTTTACCTCGGCCCCGCCGCCAAGCAGAAGGACAAGCCCGAGCTGCTCAAGATGGTCATGAATCCCGACGTCACCGTGCGCATGCGCGGCGTCATGGAGAAGTGCACCTACTGCGTGCAGCGCATCCAGCAGGCCAAGATCGCCCAGAAGGCCAAGGCCGGCCAGACCGGCGACGTCGCGGTGCCCGACGGCACCATCAAGACCGCCTGCCAGCAGGTGTGCCCGGTCGAGGCCATCGAGTTCGGCAACATCAAGGACGTGAACAGCCGCGTCTCCCAGGCCAAGGCCCGCGACCACGACTACGCCGTGCTCGGCTACCTCAACATCCGCCCCCGCACCACCTACCTCGGCAAGCTCCGCAATCCCAACCCGCTCATGCCCGACTACGAGAGCATCAAGCGTCCGCTCAGCCGCGTCGAGTATGACACCAAGAACCACCCGGCGCATGGCGACGGCCACAACGGAGGGAAGCACTGATGGGCGCGCACGCCACTGACCACGCCGCCACGCACCCGGTCCTCGCCGAGGTCAAACCCGCCGTCCTCAAGCGCGCGGAGCTCGTCGAGAACCACCGGGACTTCCACTGGATCACCGAGAAGATCTGCGGCATCGTCGAGGGCAAGACCCCGACCTGGTGGTGGTGGTGCTTCGGCGTCGCCGCCTTCGTCGCCTCCTTCACCGTCGCCGGCCTCACCTACCTCGTCGCCACGGGCGTCGGCGTCTGGGGCCACGCCAACCCGGTCAACTGGGCCTGGGATATCGTCAACTTCGTCTTCTGGATCGGCATCGGCCACGCCGGCACGCTCATCTCGGCCATCCTGTGCCTCCTGCGCCAGAAGTGGCGCACCTCCATCAACCGCGCCGCCGAGGCCATGACGATCTTCGCCGTCGTCTGCGCCGCCATCTTCCCCGTCTTCCACGTCGGCCGCATCTGGTTCGCCGTCCTGCCCGGCTACCTCTTCCCGTTCCCCAACGCCAACGCCATCTGGCAGAACTTCCGCTCGCCGCTGGAGTGGGACGTGTTCGCCGTCTCCACCTACGGCACGGTCTCCGTCCTCTTCTGGTATGTCGGCCTCATCCCCGACCTCGGCACGATGCGCGACCGCTTCACCATGGCCGGCAAGCTCTGGCGCGCCCGCATCTACGGCTTCTTCTCGATGGGCTGGCGCGGCTCCAACCGCCACTGGAGCAACTACGAGATGGCCTACCTCATCCTCGCCGGCATCAGCACGCCGCTCGTGCTCTCGGTGCACACCATCGTCTCGTTCGACTTCGCCGTGTCGCTGCTGCCCGGCTGGCACACCACCATCTTCCCGCCGTATTTCGTGGCCGGCGCCATCTTCTCCGGCTTCGGCATGGTGCTCACGCTCATGCTGCCCCTGCGCGCCATCTTCCGCCTCGAGGACCTCATCACGCAGTATCACATCGACTGCATGTGCAAGATCACTTTGGCCACCGGCACGATGGTGGGCTACGCCTACGGCATGGAGTTCTTCATCGCGTGGTATGGCGCGAACCCCTACGAGGGCTTCGCGTTCATCAACCGCGCGTTCGGCCACTACGCCTGGGCCTACTGGATCATGATCTCGTGCAACGTGATCACGCCCCAGTTCTTCTGGTTCAAGGCCGTCCGCGAGAACACCACCATCGTCTGGATCCTCTCCATCTTCGTGAACGTCGGCATGTGGTTCGAGCGGTTCGTGATCATCGCGACCTCGCTGCACCGCGACTTCCTGCCGTCGTCCTGGGGCTACTACTCCCCGAGCGTCGTCGAGATCTTCACCTTCTTCGGCACCTTCGGCGTGTTCTCCGTCCTGTTCCTCCTCTTCATCCGTTTCGTCCCCATCATGCCGATGTCCGAGGTCAAGGCCGTCATCCCGGCCGCCGACCCGCACCACCACCCGGAGGGCGGCAAGCACTGAGCCATGAAGCGCACCTACGGACTCATCGCCGCCTTCGACACCACGCCGGACCTGTATCACGCGTGCGAAAAAGTGCGCGACGCCGGCTACTCGCAGTGGGACGCCCTCACGCCGTTCCCCGTGCACGGCCTCGACGCCGCCATGGGCATCCGCCGCTCGAAGGTCCCGCGCATCTCCATCTGCGGCGGCATCACCGGCTTCTTCACGGGCATGTCCTTCATCTGGTGGTCGGGCGCCTTCGAGTATCCCCTCGTCGTCGGCGGCAAGCCCCTCTTCAGCCCGATGTTCGCCTTCCCGGTCAGCTACGAGCTGACGATCCTCTTCACCGCCTTCGCCACGATCATCGGCATGTTCGTCGTCAACGGCCTGCCCATGCACTATCACCCGGTCATGAAGGCCCCGCAGTTCGTGCGCGCCCTCGACGACCGCTTCTACATCGTGATCGAGGCCAACGACCCCAAGTTCAACGCCACCGCCACGCGCGACCTGCTCGCGAAGATCGGCGGCAAGGACATCGCGGAGCTGGAGGAATAAGATGCGCTTCGCCTACTTCACCCTCGCCTTCCTCGTCGTGCTCACGGTCTCCGTGATGGGTTTCCGCGGCAAGGTCTCCACGCGCCCGCCCGTCGAGGTCTTCCCCGACATGGACCACCAGGCCAAATACAAGCCGCAGGCTGAGTCCAGGTTCTTCGCCGACGGCCGCGCGGACCGTCCCGCGCCCTCCGGCACCGTCCCGCGCGGCCGCACCGAGGACGCCGACCCCGACTATCTCCGCGCCGACGATGCGAAATACCGCGGCCAGAACGCCGACGGCAGCTTCGTCCGCGGCTTCCCCGTCGAGATCAACGAGAGCTACATCCGCCGCGGCCAGGACCGTTACATGATCTACTGCGCTCCCTGCCACGGCGCCCTCGGCGACGGCAACGGCATCACCAGGGCCTACGCAATGGCCGGTGTGCCCACCTACCACGACGCCCGCCTGCGCGACATGCCCGAGGGCGAACTCTACAACACCGTCGCCAACGGCAAGAACACCATGCTCGGCTACGCCGACAAGCTCAGCGTCAGCGACCGCTGGGCCGTCGTGGCCTACGTCCGCGCCCTCCAGCGCGCGCACCACGGCAAGCTCGACGACGTGCCGATGGACAAACGCGGGGAGTTGAAATGACATGAGCGCCGCCGCTTCCAATTCCCCCGCCTCCAAGGCCGGCTTCGCCCTCACGGTCGGTGCCGTCGGCATCGCCCTCACCGCGGTCGGCGCCTTCGTCGACACCAAGGCCGCCACGCTCAGCTGGCTCATCGGACTGACCTTCTGGACCGGCATCGCCCTCGGCGTGCTGCTCCTGGTCATGATCCACCACATCTTCGACGCCGGCTGGTCCACGGTCTTGCGCCGCCAGTATGAGCACTGGCTTGCGGTCTTCCCGTGGCTGATGCTGCTCTTCGTGCCGCTCCTCTACGTGGCCTGGGCCAATCCCACATTGATCTGGAAATGGATGGATCCCAACTTCGACCTCGGCACCATCGGCGGGCACGGCTTGGTGAAGGACGACGTCCTGTGGGTCAAGAAGAGCGCCTTCCTCAATTCCGGCATGTTCGCCGGGTTCACCATCGGCTCCTTCCTGCTCTGGTGGTTCCTCGGTTCGCGCTTCCGCCGCAACTCCTTCGCCCAGGACTCCGACGGCGACGTGAAGTGGACCTACTCTTCCCGCAAGTGGGCCGCCGCCGGCATACCGCTCACCGCGCTCACCCTGACCGCCTGCATCATCTTCTGGGTGAAATCCATGGAGTATCACTGGTTCTCCACGATGTATGGCGTGTGGTTCTTCGCCGGCTGCATGCGCGCCGCGCTCTCCCTCGGCGCCGTCCTCCTCATCTGGCTCTGGGCCAAGGGCGACCTGAAGGGCATCCTGAACGACAACCACCTGCACTCGCTCGGCCAGCTCATGTTCGCCTTCACGGTGTTCTGGGCCTACGTCACCTTCTCCCAATACTTCCTCATCTGGAACGCCAACGTGCCCGAGGAGACCTTCTGGTATAACGTCCGCGAAATCAACAACACCGACGGGCAGCCCAACCAGTGGAACTGGGTCGGCATGTTCCTCCTCTTCGGCCACTTCTTCGCGCCCTTCCTCACGCTCATCCACTACCCGGTGAAGCTCTCCAAGACCTGGCTGCCCCGCGTCGCCGTCTTCATCGCCTTCGTGTTCCTGATCGACATCTGCTACAACGTCATGCCCGCGAAGCGCCTGCCCAACGGCGACCCGTATCCCTTCCTGCAGTCGGGCCTGCTCTGGAACCTCACCGCCGTCGTCGGCATCGGCGGCATCTGCTTCTGGGCCTACCTCCGCAGCCTGCCCAAACAGAAGATCATCCCGATCCGCGATCCGCGCATCGGCGAATCGCTCACCTACCACGCCCCCAGCGCATCATGAGCGAGCCGCACTACAGCTTCCCGCAGCGCACCCCGGTCTTCACCGCGGCCGTGGTCATCCTCTGCTTCGCCGCCTTCGCCTGGCTCGGCTACCGCGTCTACGCGCCCACGCGCAGCGACAGCATCGCCCCCGCCGCCACCGAGTTCCCCGAGGATGTCCGCTGGCGCATGACCCCGAAGGGCCGCGCCGACCGCCTCGCCGAGCTGCGCCAGCGCGAACACACCGAGGCCACGACCTACGCCTGGATCGACCGGCAGGCCGGCATCGTGCGCCTGCCCATCGACCGCGCCATCGAACTCACCGCCAAGGAACACGGAAAGAAGTGATCTTGCGATGAATCCCGCCCCCGCACCCGACCGCTCCGAACAGATGGAGATCGACGCCTCCGCCAAGTGGCCGGTGTTGTTCTTCCTCGGCGCGGCCCTCAAGTGGCTCCTCTTCGGCGGCCTCCTGCAGCTCGCCTCCTCCATCCAGCTGCACAACCCGGCCTTCCTCGCCGGCTGCGAGTGGTTCACCCACGGCCGGCTCGACGCCGCCGCGCGCAACGCCCTCGTCTACGGCTGGGGCATGAACGCCGCCTTCGCCGTCGGCCTCTGGCTCATGGCCCGCCTCTCGCTCGCCGCGCTCCGCCACGGCGGCTGGCTCTACGTCGCCCACGCCTTCTGGAACCTCGGCGTCCTCCTCGGCGTGGCCGGCATCCTCGGCGGCTACTCGACCTCCTTCGAGCTGCTCGAGATGCCTTCCGCCGTCGGCCTCCTGCTTCTCGCCGCCTACGCCCTCATCGGCGTCTGGGCCGTCACCACCTTCAGCGTCCGCAACACCGACAACACCTTCGCCTCGCAATGGTGGTTGTTCGCCGCCGCCTTCTGCTTCCCCTGGCTCTACAGCATCGCCCAGATCATGCTCTTCCAAGCCCCGGTGCGCGGCACCCTCCAGGCCGTCGTCAATGCCTGGTATGTGGACGGGCTCTACCACCTCTGGTTCGTCCCGGTCGCGCTCGCTGTCGCCTATTACTTCCTGCCCAAGCTCCTCGGCCGCCCGATCAAGAACTACTACATCGCCGCCATCGCCTTCTGGTGGTGGCTGTTCAGCGTCGCCTTCACCTCCGGCGCCCGGTTGGTGGACGCCCCCGTGCCGGTCTGGGTGCCCACGGTCGGCATCGCCGCCCAGATGTGCGTGCCCGTCGCCGCCATCATCATCGGCATGAATGTCTTCGGCACCATCCGCGGCGACTTCGGACGCATGCTCGCCAGCGGCACCCTCCGCTGGGTGCTGGTCTCGCTGCTCTGCTTCTTCGCCGGCTCGGTCGTGGCCCTGCTGCTTTCCGTGCGCGGGGTCGCCGCCACCGCCAATTTCACCCTGCTGGGCGAATTCCGCGACACCCTCTGGCTCTACGGCACCTTCGGCTTGGCCGCCTTCGGCGCCATCTACTTCATGGTGCCCCGCCTCTGCGGCCGCGCCTGGCCTTCCGCCGCCCTCGTGCAGGGCCACTTCGGCGCCAGCGTGGTCGGCCTCCTCCTCCTGCTCATCGCCCTCGGCGTCGGCGGCTGGACCCAAGGCCGCCTGCTGAACGACCCCGCCGTGGCCTTCGGCGACATCACCAAGGCCCTGTTGCCCTGGTTCACCGCCCAGAGTGTGGCCGTCATGGTCCTGCTCGTCGGCCATCTCGCCCTCGCCGTGAATTTCTTCCTCCTGGTGAAGCAGGAGTTCCTCCCCGCGGGCTCCAAGCCCGCCAGCTTCGCCGTCCCGCCCGCCCTGGCCCTGCCGGCCGCCACCCCGGAGGCCCGCCACTGAGATGAAAAACGGCCTCAACATCTTCCTCGGCGTCCTGTCCGCCATGCTCCTGTCCTGGGCCTGCCTGCTCTACGGCGCGCACCGCCAGTTCGGCGGCCTCACCCAGCACAAGGACGCGGCCGACGAGTCGCTCAATCCCGCCGTCATGCCCGGCCTCGCCAACCAGGGCCGCATGGTCTACCAGGACCTCGGCTGCGTCTCCTGCCACACCCAGCAGGTCCGCCACAACAGCCCCGACCTCGCCCGCAAGTGGGGCGACCGCGAGAGCTACCCGCGCGACTACATCCGCGACGTCACCGTGCACCTGGGCAACAGCCGCATCGGCCCCGACCTCCGCAACGTCGGCGCCCGTTCGCCCGACGCCGCCTACCTCTACAAGCTGCTCTACGCCCCGCAGATCTTCGCCCCCGGCACCAACAAGCCGGCCTACGACTTCCTCTTCACCGTGCGCCCGGTGCAGGGCGGCGCCGCCTCGCCCAAGGCCCTCCAGCTCCCGAGCAAGTTCGCCCCGCCCGCCGGCCACGAAGTCGTGCCCACGCCCCGCGCCGAGGCCCTCGTCGCCTACCTGATGAATCTGAAGGACACCTACGACTATCCGGTCGAGAAGAGCCGCAATGAACCCGCCAAGAAGGGGGCCGGACACTGAGATGAGCACGCCGCCCGACCGCCTCCTCGCCGAACAATCGGCCGCCACCGACGACAGCATCCAGGCCGTCCACGCCCAGTTGCGCGCGCAGAAGCCCGAGAAACCCCATGGCTATTCCGCCACGCCCCTCGTGCTGCTCGGCATCATGTGCACGGCCATCTTCTTCGGCTCGATCTACCTCGCGCATTACTCGATCCGCTTCGATCCCCTCGTGGTCAACGAGGTCGCCAACCGCGCCAAGCCCGGCCAGGTTGCCGTGGTCGTCACCCGCGCCATGCGCGGCAAGAAGGTCTACCAGGAGACCTGCATTGCCTGCCACCAGGCCAACGGCCTGGGCCAGCCCGGCATCTACCCGCCGCTCGCCGGTTCCGAGTGGGTCAACGACCCCGCCCGCGAAGGCCAGCTCATCCGCATCGTCCTCCACGGCCTCGCCGGCCCCATCACCGTCGCCGGCAAGGAATACAACAACGTCATGGCCCCGCTGGGCGAGGCGCTCAACGACGAGAAGATCGCCAACGTCCTCAGCTACGTCCGCTCCGAGTGGGGCAACACCGGCGCGCCCGAGGTGCAGCCCGAGACCGTCGCCGCCGTCCGCGCCGCCACCGCCGGCCGCAAGACCAACTGGACCGCCGCCGAGCTGGCCGACGTCAAGTAATACCAATTGCTTAGCGCAATCAGGCGGTAGGGCCGGGCCGAGGGCCCGCCGACAAGCGGCGACCCGACTTCGTTTCAAAGCGAGGCGTAGATACTATAACCTGCCGCACTTAGCCACGCGCTCCCCCGGCGCCGATTGCCTTCTTGCGTCACGGACTGGCCGGGCTACCTTTCCGACCGCAACATGGGCACGGTCGCAGAAATTGAAAAGGCCTTGAAGAAGCTGCCGGTGCAGGATGCCCGGGCGGTGTCGGCTTGGCTGCGCGACTATCTCGACGAGAAGTTTGACGAGCAGATCGGGCGGGATGCCGCCGAGGGGCGGCTCGACAAAATGGCCGAGCAGGCGCAGGCGCACTACCGCGCCGGGCGCACCAAGCCCCTAGATGAGATCATCGACGACGCCTGAATTCTGGCGGGCATATGCCGCTTTGCCGCCTGATATCCGGAAATCGGCGCGCAAGAATTTCCGGCTATGGCGGGAGAATCCCCGGCACCCCTCGCTGCGCTTTGCGAAGAAAGGCAATATTTGGAGTACCCGCGTCAGCAGCGGCTATCGCGCGCTCGCCGTCGAGATGCCGGATGGTTATCTGTGGTTTTGGATCGGCTCGCACGACGATTACGAGCGTATGCTCGCGCGTGGCTGATCCTCAGACGCGCCAGCTTTGCAGGATGCGGATGTAGTTGGCGCGCTCGTGCTGGGCCGGGTCGGGGCAGCGGCGCAGGTTCATGGCCCCGCGGAAGTCCGCCACCGACTGGTAGCCGTTATCCTGCATCCATGCGTTCAGGCCCTGCAGCAGCACGCCGAGATGGCCGGGCCCCTGCCGCAGCAGCGATGACACCACCTGCACCGCGTGCGCCCCGGCGAGGATCGCCTTGATGGCGTCCTCCGCATAATGCACGCCGCCGCTGCAGGCCAGCGAGCCCTGCACCTCCGGGGAGAGGATCGACAGCCACCGCAGCCGCAACAGCAGCTCCGACGGGTCCGACAACTTCAGCGCCGGCACGACCTCGAAGTCCTCGATGTTGAAATCCGGCTGGTAAAAGCGGTTGAAGAGCACCAACCCGGCCGCGCCGGCGCGCTCCAGGCCGCGGGCGAAATGCGGCAGCGCGGTGTGGAAGGGCGACAGCTTCACCGCCACGGGGATCTTCACCTCGCGCGTGACCTCGTGCACGATGGCGATCATCTCCTCTTCGACGTCCTCGCCGTTCTGCGCCGGATGGGTCACGAGCTGGTAGAAGTTCAGCTCGAGCGCGTCCGCGCCGGCGTCCTCGATCGGGCGCGCGTAGTCGGTCCAGTCGCCGCGGCGCGCGCCGTTCAGCGAGGCGATGACGGGGATGCGCAGCAGGCGCTTGAGGCGGCGGATCTGCTGCAGGTATTGCTCGGGTCCGAGGCGGTATTCCTCGTGCCGCGGAAAATATGACATCGCCTCCGCATGGCTCTCGCCGGGCGTCTCGGTGTGGTGGAAGAGCGCGCGTTGTTCCGCCGCCATCTGCTCGGCGAAGAGCGAGTGCATGACCAGCGCCCCCGCGCCGAGGGCCTCAAGCTGCTGGCAGACGGCCGGGTTGTCGCAGAACGGCGAGGCCCCGACGACGAAGGGCGTGCGGAGGGGCAGCCCGAGGTATTTGGTGGCGAGGCTCATGACGGGGATGAGGTGTTGGCCGCGGCGGGCGCGGCCGCCGGCGCCGCGGCGAGTTGCTCGTAGGTGGCGAAGCGTTGCGTGACGGCCGCCTGGGCGGCCTGGGCCAGTTCCTGCGCGCGGTCCGGGTCGATGTTGCGCAGGATGCCGAAGCGCGTCTCGCCGGCCATGAATTTGTCCACGCGGGACTTCGGCGCCGCCGAGTCGAGCTTGAGGAGCGGCTGGCCGGCGGCGCCCGTCTGGCGCGGATCGCGGCGGAAGAGCGGCCAGTAGCCGGTCTCGACGGCGAGCTTCTGCTGCTCAAGTCCGAGGTGCAGCGGGAAGCCGTGGGCGATGCAGTGGCTGTAGGCGATGATGAGGGCCGGGCCGGGGTGGGCCTCGGCCTCGCGCAGCACGGTGACGGTGTGGCTGTCTTTCGCCCCGAAGGCCACCCGCGCCACGTAGACGTGGCCGTAGTTGAGCGCCATGAGCGCGAGATCCTTCTTCGCCACCTGCTTGCCGGCGGCGGCGAACTTGGCCACGGCGGCCAGCGGCGTGGCCTTGGAGGCCTGTCCGCCCGTGTTGGAATACACCTCGGTGTCGAGGACCAGCACCTTCACGTTGGCGCCGGAGGCGAGCACATGGTCGAGGCCGCCGTAGCCGATGTCGTAGGCCCAGCCATCGCCGCCCACGATCCACACGGTCTTGCGCACGAGGTGGTCCGACACGTCGAGCAGCCGCTTGGCCGCGGGATCGGCGATCTTGGCCAGCAGGGTGCGCAGGGCGGCCACGCGCTCGCGCTGGGCGGCGATCCCCGCCTCGGTGTCCTGGGCGCCTTCGATCAAGCCGTCCACCAGTTCACGCGGGAGCCGCGGTTCGAGCTGCCGCACGAGGGCGGCGGCCTGCGCGGCATGCCGGTCGAGCGAGAGCCGCAGGCCGAGGCCGAATTCGGCGTTGTCCTCGAAGAGCGAATTCGCCCAGGCCGGACCCCGGCCCTCGCGGTTCTGGCAATAGGGCGTGGTCGGCAGGTTGCCGCCGTAGATGGACGAGCAGCCCGTGGCGTTGGCGATGAGCAGCCGGTCGCCGAACATCTGCGTGAGCAGCTTTATGTAGGGCGTCTCGCCGCAGCCGGCGCAGGCCCCCGAGAACTCGAACAGCGGCGGCATGAACTGCGTCGACTTGACCTCGGGCTTGAGCGTCGTGCGCGGCGGGTCGGGCAGCCGGAGGAAGAAATCCCAGTTGGCCCGCTCGGCTTCCAGCACCGGGGCCAGCGGCACCATGTCGATGGCCTTGTGGCGCGGGTTGGTCTTGTCCTTGGCCGGGCAGGCCTGCACGCAGAGCGAGCAACCGGTGCAGTCGTCGGGCGCGACCTGCAGCGCGTAGCGCTGGCCGGGGAATTCGGTCGAGCGGAAGGCCGTGGTCTGGAACGAAGCGGGCGCGCCATCCGCGGCGGCGGGCGCGAAGAACTTCGGCCGGATGGCGGCATGGGGGCAGACCAGGGCGCACTTGTTGCACTGGATGCAGATCGCGGGATCCCACCGGGGGATTTCCAGCGCGATGCTGCGCTTCTCGAAGCGGCTGGTGCCGGTCGGCCAGCATCCGTCGGCGGGCATGGCGGAGACGGGGAGATTGTCACCGTCGCCTGCCAGCAGCCGGGCGGTCACGCGCTGGACGAATTCGGAGGCGCCCGGGAAGACGGGCTGGGCGACGGGGACCGCGTTCGCGTCGGCCTGCGCGGGCACCGTCACCTCTTGCAGTCCGGCCAGCGCGGCGTCCACCGCGGCATAGTTCATCTTCACGACGGCGTCGCCCTTCCTGCCGTAGGTCTTCTTGATCGTGGTCTTGATCTGGCTGATGGCCTCCTCCCGCGACAGCACGCCGGAGAGGGCGAAGAAACAGGTCTGCAGCACGGTGTTGGTGCGGCGGCCCATGCCGGCATTCTGCGCCACGGTCGTCGCGTCGATGACGAAGAGCCGCAGCTGGCGCGCGATGACCGTCTCCTGCCATTCGAGGGGCAGGCGGCGCCAGGTCTCCTCCGGCCCGTGCGGCGAATTCAGGAGCACCGTCGCGCCCGGCCGGGCGTAGTCGAGCACGTTGACCCGGCCGACGAATCCGAACTGGCTGCAGGCGACGAAATGCGCCTGCCGGATGAGGTAGGGGGCACGGATCGGACGGGGTCCGAACCGCAGGTGCGAGATGGTCATCGAGCCCGACTTCTTCGAGTCGTAGACGAAGTAGCCCTGCGCGTAGTTGGGCGTCTGCTCGCCGATGATCTTGATCGAGTTCTTGTTTGCGCCGACCGTGCCGTCGGCCCCGAGGCCCACGAAGACGCAGCGGCGCACGTCATCGGCCTCCAGGTCGAAGTCCGCGTCGTAGGGCAGGGAGGTGCCGGTCACGTCGTCGTTGATGCCCACGGTGAAGCCGTGCCGCGGGGACGCGCC
Source organism: uncultured Opitutaceae bacterium (assembly GCA_964601365.1). Classification (GTDB taxonomy): domain Bacteria; phylum Verrucomicrobiota; class Verrucomicrobiia; order Opitutales; family Opitutaceae; genus Didemnitutus. Next base: position 34,833 of record CAZRNE010000007.1, read on the forward strand.
CTGCAGGTGCCCGAACACCGCGCGCGCCATCGCCGGCGTGAATTCCTTCGAGCCGAGCCCGTAGCGGCCGCCGACCACGCGCGCCGAGCCGGCCAGCGGGGAGCGGGCCGCGGCGAGCGCGGTCACGACCTGCACGAAAAGCGGCTCGCCCTGCGAGCCCGGTTCCTTGGTGCGGTCGATCACGGCCACGGCCTTGGTCGTGCCGGGCAGGGCGGCGAGGAAGGCCTGGGCGGGGAAGGGGAGGAAGAGCCGCACGCCGATCACGCCGACCTTCTCGCCTTGCGCCACCAGCCAGTCCACGGTCTCGCGCACGGTCTCGGTGCCGCTGCCCATGGCCACGACCACGCGCTCGGCCTCCGGGTGACCGTGGTATTCACAGAGCGAGCAGGGTCGGCCGGTGCGGGCGCCGAGCTTCGCCATCAGGTCGGCCACGATCTCCGGCAGCGCGTCGTAGTTCCGGTTCACCGACTCCCGCCCCTGGAAATACACGTCGGGGTTCTGCGCCGTGCCGCGCAGGGTCGGCCGGTCGGGCGTGAGCGCCCGGGCGCGGAAGGCCGCGATGTCGGCCTCGTCAACCAGCGCGCGCAGGTCGTCATCCTCCAGCGTCGCGATCTTGGCCACCTCGTGCGAGGTGCGGAAGCCGTCGAAAAAGTGCAGGAACGGCACGCGGGCCCGGAGGCTGGCGGCGTGGGCGACGAGCGCGAGATCCTGCGCCTCCTGCACCGAGTGCGAGCAGAGCAGGGCGCAACCGGTGGCCCGGCAGGCCATGACGTCGGAGTGGTCGCCGAAGATCGAGAGCCCTTGGGCGGCCAGGGCGCGGGCGCTGATGTGCGCCGTGAATGGCAGCAGTTCCCCCGCGATCTTGTAGAGATTGGGGATCATCAGCAGCAGACCCTGCGAGGCCGTGAAGGTGGTCGTCAGCGCGCCGCCGAGCAGCGCCCCGTGCACGGCGCCAGCCACACCGCCTTCCGACTGCAACTCGACCACGTGCGGCACCTGCCCCCACAGGTTCGGCTTCTGGGCGGCCGACCATTCATCGCAGGACTCGGCCATCGGCGAGGACGGCGTGATCGGATAGATGGCGATGACCTCGTTGAGGCGGTAGGCGACGGAGGCGACGGCCTCGTTGGCATCGCAAGTGGCGTAAGTGGGCGTGGTGGGGCGGGCTTGCATGTTTGACGCAGACATTTTCGCACAACCGCCGCCGGGCGACTGCGCGCCCCTTGGCAATCGCCACGCACCCATTTCGGAGCGCGCTTTATGACATGGGCGCGGGATTCCTCCGGGCTTGCCCGGACCGGCGCGGCTTGCAGCCTCGCCACCCATGCCCCGCACCTCGCGCCGCACGTCGGTCTTCACGGAGTCGCTCATCCGCGAGATGACGCGCGTGGCCCAGCAGCACGGCGCCATCAACCTCTCGCAGGGATTCCCCGACTTCAACCCGCCCCAGGCCATCCTCGACGCCGCCAAGGCCGAGATGGACACCGACCATCACCAGTATGCCATCACGTGGGGCGCGCCGCCCCTGCGCGACGCGCTGGCGGCCAAGCTCACCCGCTTCACCGGCCAGCCCTGCGACCCCGCCGCCAACCTCATCGTCACCTGCGGCGCGACCGAGGCGATGATGGTGGCGGTGATGACCGTCACCGACGTGGGCGACAAACTCGGCCTCTTCTCACCCTTCTACGAAAACTACAGCGCCGACGCCATCCTCTCGGGGGTGACGCCGGTCTTCGCCACCCTGCGCCCGCCGGACTACAGCTTCGACCCGGCCGAACTGCGGCGCGTCTTCGCCAGCGGCATCAAGGCCTACGTGCTCTGCAACCCGTCGAACCCCACCGGCAAGGTCTTCACGCGCGCCGAGCTGGAGCAGATCGCCGCGCTCGCGCGGGAATTCGACGTGTGGATCATCACCGACGAGGTCTACGAGCACATCGTCTTCGCGCCCCACCGGCACACCTACCTGTCCGCGCTGCCCGGCATGGCCGAGCGCACCATCATGTGCAGCTCGCTGTCGAAAACCTTCGCCATCACGGGCTGGCGACTGGGCTACGTGTTCGCCGCGCCGGGTGTCGTCGCGCAGGGCCGCAAGGTGCACGACTTCCTCACCGTCGGCGCCGCCGCCCCGCTCCAGCACGCCATCGTCGCCGGCCTGAGAATGCCCGACAGCTACTACGCCGGCCTCGCCGCCGAATACGCCGAGCGCCGCGACATCTTTCTGGGCTATCTCGACCGGACGGGGCTGCGCTACACGTCGCCGCAGGGCGCCTACTTCGTCATGCTGGACGTGTCACCCTTCGGCTACGCCAACGACGTCGAGTTTGCGCATTGGATGACGAAGGAAATCGGCGTCGCCCCCGTGCCGGGCTCGGTGTTCTTCCACGAGCCCGAGCACCGTTACGTGCGCCTCAATTTCGCGAAGAAGCACGAAACCCTGCACGCCGCCGGCGAGCGGTTGCTGAAGCTACGACGCGGGTAAGGTTTCACACAAAGGAAGCAAAGATGGCAAAGGACCAGGATTCTTCGCTGCCTTTGCGAGCTTGGTGTGAAGTCTGATTGGTGTGGGTGGCTCGCCTCACACCGCCCCGATCGCCTCGTCGAGCACGGCGAGGACGAAGTCGGCGTCGGCCTGGGTGATGTTCATCGGCGGGGCGAAACGGATGGTCTGGCCCCAGAGGCCGCCCTTGCCGAGCAGCAGGCCCAGCTCGCGGGCGTTCTCGACCGCCTGCGCGCACTCCTCGCGGCCCGGCGCCTTGGTGGCGCGGTCCTTCACAAACTCGATGCCGAGCATCAGCCCGCGGCCGCGCACGTCGCCGATGACCTTGTGCTTCTCCTTCAGCCGGTTGAGCCCGGCCAGGAGGTGGTTCCCGAGGCGCAGGCAGTTCTCCTGCGTCTTCTCCTGCTCGATGACCTCGAGCACGGCCTTGCCGATGGCGGAGACGACCGGGTTGCCGCCGAAGGTGTTGAAATGGACCTTCTGGGCCATGACGGCGGCGATCTTCGGGGTGGTGACGACGGCAGCCAGCGGCGCGCCGTTGCCGATGCCCTTGGCCATGGTGACGATGTCGGGGACGACGCCCTGCGTCTCGAAGCCCCAGAAGTGCGTGCCGGTGCGGCCGAAGCCCGTCTGCACCTCGTCGGCGATGCACACGCCGCCGGCGGCGCGCACGTGCTCGTAGGTGTGCTTGAGGTAGCCCTGCGGGAACTCCACGAAGCCGCCCACGCCCTGGATCGACTCGGCGATGAAGCCGGCGACCTTGCCCGGCGTGGCGTAGCCGATGAGGTCCTTGACGTCGTCGGCGTATTTGCGGCCGGCGTCGGGGTCGTCGTAGCCGTAGAGGCCGCGGTAGGGATAGGGCGCGACGGCGTGGTGGATGCCGAAGGAGTGCGGCGTGTTGAACTTCCAGTTGCTGTGGGCGGTCAGGCCCATGCCCGCGGCGTTGCCGCCGTGGTAGGCGTTGCGGAGGGCGATGACGTCGTAGTTGCCCGTGTAGAGCCGCGCCATGAGCAGGGCCAGGTCGTTGGCCTCGGAGCCGGAGTTGACGAAGTAGCAGACCTTGAGGTCGCCGGGCATCTTCGAGGCGAGTTTTTCAGCGAAGGCACCGATGTTGGGCTGCAGGTAGATGGTGGTGGAGTGCTGCAGCACCTGGTTCTGGGCATTGGCCGCGGCCACGACATGCGGATGGCAGTGTCCGACGCTGACGGTCACGATGCCGCCGAGCGCGTCGAGGTAGCGCTTGCCCGTGTGGTCCCAGACATACTGCATGCGGCCCTCGACGAGCATGATGGGCTGCTTGTAGTAGAGGAAGAGCCCGGGGTTGAGGAACTGCTTGCGCTGTGCGAGCACCTGCTCGAGCGAGGGACCGGCATATTTGGCGGGGGTGTGGGAAGTCGGAGGGAGCGGGATGGATTTCATGAAGGGAATTTTTTAACCACGGATTTCACAGGTTCTCACGGATGAAATTCAACCATACATGTCATTCTGAACAAAGTGAAGAATCCATCTGCATGACCGCCGGCGCGCGTCCTCATGGATTCTTCGCTGCGCTCAGAATGACAGGTTTCAGGTGGATTGTTCCTATCCGTGTCCATCCGTGAAATCCGTGGTCAAAACTCAGGAGTTCGGGGAGATTTTCCGCAGCGCCAGGTAGACCGCGAACGCCAGGCCGAAGCCGACGAACCAGGCGTAGTGGTAGAGGTCGAGCAGCAGGGTTGGCAGCCCGGCGCCGTCCATGGCCTTCACCGTGACAAGGAAGCCCGGCAGGCTGGGCAGGGCGCCGGCCAGGAGCGCGGCGAGCGCGACCCAGCTCACCCCGCCACGGTAGCTGTATTCCCCGGTGGGCGAGTAAAGCGAGGCCACGTTCAGCTGCCGCTTCCGCCAGACGAAGTAGTCGGCGATCATGATGCCCCCGATGGGCCCGAGCAGGGCGCTGTAGGCGATGAGCCAGGTGAAGATGTAGCCGCTGGGGTCGGCGACCAGCTTCCACGGCATCATCACGATGCCGATGACCCCGGTGATGAGCCCGCCGATGCGGAAGGTGATCCGGCGCGGCGCGAGCTGGGCGAAGTCGTTGGCCGGGCTGACGACGTTGGCGGCGATGTTGGTGGCCAGCGTGGCGATGCATAGCGCCACCATGGCGACGACGAGCACGGCGGGGTTCTGGAACCGCGTGAGCACGTCCACGGGGTCCCAGATGGTCTGGCCGTAGATGATGGTGGTGGCGGAGGTCACGGCCACGCCGATGAAGGAATAGAGCGCCATCGTCGTGGGCAGGCCGAGGGCCTGGCCGACGACCTGGTCGCGCTGCGTCTTCGCGTAGCGCGAGAAGTCGGGGATATTGAGCGAGAGCGTGGCCCAGAAACCGATCATGCCGGTGAGCGCGGGGAAGAAGAAGGCCCAGAACTGGCCGGCCTTGGGCTGGCCGGCGTCGAAGGCCGACGGCTGGGAGAGGATCGGGCCGAAGCCGCCCGCCGTGCGCCACGCCCACCAGAGCAGCAACAGGCCGAGGGCAAGCAGGAGCGGCGCCTTGATGTTCAGCAGCAGGCGGATCGAGTCGATGCCCCGGTAGATGACGAACATGTTGATCGCCCAGAAAAGCATGAAGCAGGCGAACTCCGGCGCGCTGATGCCGAGCACCTTGGTGGCGGCCGCGGCGGCGAGCCCGGGGAAGAAAACGGCGAGGATCTTGTAGATCGCCTCGCCGCCGATGTAGGTCTGGATGCCGAACCAGCCGCAGGCCACGAGGGCGCGGAGCACGGCGGGCACGTTGGCGCCGGTGGTGCCGAACGAGGCCCGGCAGAAGACGGGGAAGGGGATGCCGTATTTCGTGCCGGCATGGGCGTTGAGCACCATCGGCACCAGCACGATGAGGTTGCCGAGGAAGATGGTGAGGACGGCCTGCGACCAGTTCATGCCGCTGCCGATGAGGCCCGAGGCCAGCATGTAGGTCGGGATGCAGGCGGACATCGAGATCCACAGCGCCGCGAAGCTGAGCAGGCCCCATTTGCGCCCGGCGGCCGGCACGGGGGCGAGGTCGTCGTTGCAGAGGTGGCTGGCCGCGAGATCGGCCTCGACGTCGGGGGCGTTGTGAACGAGGCCGGCGGCGGAGGACATAGGTGAAATGACGGATGACGAATGCAAAATTATCCGGCGGTGCTGCGCCAGATGCGACTGAAGATGAGATGCAGCGACCGCGCTTCCTTCCAAAGTTCGCGTGCCTCAGGCTTGAGGCTTGGCTCGGCGGTGGAAATCATGCGAAGGAAAAACTTGGTTTCACGTGCTTCCTTCCGGCAGATTCCAATGCGGTGTCTGAAATCGGCGCGCGAGACGCCATCATCCGCTTCGCAATAGTTCGCGCCTACGCTCGTTCCAGCGCCAACCAGCTGGTCGATCAGCCGATTGTTCGTCGGACTGATGGGAATCTTTTTCGAGAAACGAACAATCTCTTCGCCGAAGCGCGCGGTGCGCTCCTCCAAGTCGTAAACGTGCGACGGTGCTTCCTCTTCCACGACAAACCTGCGCGGCTCATCAGGCGAAACACCCCAGAAGCGCAGCTCTTCAGCTGAGCAGTCGCTGTGCGCGCTCAAGCTTGCTTCGTCATCCGTCATTCTAAATTCGTCATTCAAAAATGGCTTGGCTTTCTCTGCAGGAACCGCCCGCGCCCGAGCGTGCCGCAGAACTTCCCGTCGCGCACGGCGACCTCCCCGCGCACCGTGACGTCGCGCGCCCGGCCCTCGAGCTTCCAGCCCTCGAAGGCGCTGTAGTCCACGTTCATGCTCTGGTTCTTCACCGAGATCGTGCCGCGGTAGTCGGGATCGAAGACGACGAGGTCGGCGTCGGCCCCGGGTTGGATCGCGCCCTTCCGCGGGAAGAGGTCGAAGAGCTTGGCGACCTGCGTGCTCGCGACATTGACGAACGTGTGAAGGTCGATCCTCCCGGTCCGCACGCCGTGGGTGTAGAGCAGGTTCACGCGCTCCTCGAGCGAGGGGATGCCGTTCGGAATCTTGGTGAAGTCGGCCCTGCCCATGGGCTTTTGCTTCTCGAAGTCGAAGGGCGCGTGGTCGGTGGCGACGGTCTGGATGAGGCCGTCGCGCAGGCCGTTCCAGAGCACCGACTGGTTGCGCGCATCGCGGAGCGGGGGAGACATGACGTATTTGGCGCCCTCGAAGTTGGGTTTCTCGGCGTAGGTCTTGTCGAGCACGAGGTATTGGATCAGGGTCTCCACGCCCACGCGCACGCCGCGTTGGCGGGCGGCGATGGCCTGGTCGAGCGCCTCCTTGCAGCTGAGGTGGACGATGTAGGTGGCCGCACCGGTCAGCTCGGCGAAGGTCATGAGGTGGTGCACGCCCTCGGCCTCGACGGCGGGCGGGCGGCTCTCGTGGTGCTGGCCGGGGTCGGTCTTGCCGGCGGCGAGCAGCTCCTTGCAGCGCTCGGCGACGAGGGTCTCGTTCTCGCAGTGCGCGGTCACGATCACGCCGAGCTCCTTCGCGAGCTTGAGCGTCCGGTAGAGCTCGGTGTCGTCGACGCCGAAGGCACCCTTGTAGGCGAGGAAGATTTTGAAGGACGCGATGCCGCGCTTCACGATCTCGCGGAGCTGCGCCTCGGTGCCGCCGTCGAATTTCGTGACGCCCATGTGGAAGGTGAAATCGCAGGCGCTCTTGCCCACGGCCTGGCTCATCCACAGCTCGAACGATTTCAGGGCATCGTCCGCACGCGAGGGGCAGCACATCTCGATCAGGGTCGTCGTGCCGCCGACCAGCGCGGCCTTCGAGCCGGTCTCGTAGGTGTCCTTGGAGAACGTGCCCATGAAGGGCAGGTAGATGTGCACGTGCGGGTCGATGAAACCCGGGAAGACGTATTTGCCCTTGGCGTCGATGACGGTCGCGCCGGCGGGCGCGTTGATGTTCTTGTCGATGCGGGTGATCGTCTCGCCTTCGCACCAGATGTCCGCGGTGTAGCGCGAGTCCGCGGTCACGATCTCTCCGTTTTTGATTAGTAGACTCATGGAAAAATTATTTTGACCACGGATTCCACGGATCGGCACGGATGGCGCCAAGACAGGGTTTGATCCGTGTTCATCGGTGTAATCCGTGGTTAAATGACTGGTTCATTTCTTCCAGACATCGGCGACGTCGCCGCCGAACCAGCGGGAGGAGACGACCTTCTGCTGGGTGTAGAACTGGATGCTCTCCTTCCCCTGGATGTGGAGGTCGCCGTAGAAGGAATCGTCCCAGCCGGTGAAGGGGAACATCGCCATCGTGGCGGGCACGCCGACGTTGACGCCGACCATGCCGGCCTTGACGCGCATCGTGAATTCGCGGGCGGCCCGGCCGTTGTTGGTGAAGATGGCCGCGCCGTTGCCGTAGGCCGACTTGTTCGCCTGCTCGATGGCGGCGTCGAGGTCGTCCATGCGCATGACGTTGAGCACGGGGCCAAAGACCTCCTCGCGGGCGAGGGTCATGTTCTCCCGCACGCCGTCGACGATGGTGGCGCCAAGGTAGAAGCCCCGTGGCGCGTCCGGCACCTTCACGCCGCGGCCGTCGGCGATGACCTTCGCGCCCTCCTTCTCGCCCGTGGCGACGAGGCCGAGCACGCGGTCGCGGTGCGCGGCGGTGATGACGGGGCCCATGTCGGGCTGGGCCGGCTGGTCGGTGCGACCGACCTTGATGGCCTTGGCGGCCTTGACCAGCTCCGGGAGGACGATGTCCGCCGCCTTGCCGACCGTGATGGCCGTCGAACCCGCCATGCAGCGCTCGCCGGCGCAGCCGAAGGCGGCGACGGAGAGGTTTTCGACGGTCTTGCCCACGTCGGCGTCGGGCATGACGACGATGTAGTTCTTGGCGCCGCCGTTGGCCTGCACGCGCTTGCCGTGCTTCGTGCCGGTTTCCCAGATGTATTTCGCGATCGGCGTCGAGCCGACGAAGGACACGGCCCGCACCTTCGGGTGCGTGAGGAGGGCATCGACGGCCGGGCGGCCGCCGTGGACGATGTTGAACACGCCCTTGGGGCAGCCGGCCTGCTCGAGCAACTGGCCGAGCAGCACGGCGCTGAGCGGGACCTTCTCACTCGGCTTGAGGACGAAGGTGTTGCCGCAGGCGATGGCCGTCGGGAACATCCAGAGCGGCACCATGGCGGGGAAATTGAACGGCGTGATGCCCACGCAGACACCGAGCGGCAGGTTGATGGTATCGCAGTCCACGCCGCGGGCGATGTTCTTGAGCGAGTCGCCGAAGAGGAGGGTGGGGATGCCGCAGGCGTATTCGATGTTCTCGAGGCCGCGGAAGATGGAGCCGCGGGCCTCGGCGTTGGTCTTGCCGTGCTCGCGCGAGACGGTCTGGCAGAGTTGGTCGAAGTTCGCCTCGACCAGCTGCCGGAACTTGAAGAAGACGCGCGCGCGCTCGACCGGCGGGGTGTCGCGCCAGGCCGGGAAGGCCGCGTGCGCGGCCTCGACGGCGGCGTTGACCTCGGCCATGCCGCCGGCCGGGCACTCGGCAATGACGTCGCCCGTGGAGGGATTGAAGACGGGCGTGCCGCCCTTGCGGTTCAGCCATTCGCCGCCGATATAGTCGGGACAAGGGATGAGGGGATGTGACATGTGAGTCGTGACGACGAGGAGATTAACCACAGATTACACGGATGGACACGAATGGACGCAGGGTGGTGCATCCGAACACCGCATTTGAAGCACAAGGAGCACGGATTTCGTCCTTAAGCTTGAGGCTCTATCCATCTTCATCGGTGTGATCCGCTGTCAAAAAGCCGGGGCATTGCTGCTTATCCCTTCGAAAGCGCGTCGGATTGCCTCACGAATTCGTCGCCGGTCCATTCGCCGTCGGATTTGACGACCTTGGTGCCGCTTGCGGCGGCGGCCTTCTGGGCGGCCTTGCGCTCGGTCTGGCGTTTCACGAGATCGGCATGCGTGGTGAAGTAGGGGAGGCTCTTGCCGCGGAAGTCGGCGAGCGTCTCGAACTTGTGCTTCGCCATGAAGGCGAGGAGCTGCTCCTGCATGGGTTTCACGCATTCGTAGCCAAACTTCATCACGCCGGTGCAGACCTGCACGGTGTCGGCGCCGAGGAGGATGAACTGCGCGGCGTCCTCGCCGCTTTCGATGCCGCCGAGGCCGGAGAGCGAGCGGCCGGGGAACTCGGCGCGGATCATCGTGGCCAGCTCCATGACCATGCGGAGCGCGATGGGTTTGACGGCCTTCGAGGAGTAGCCGCCGGGCGTGGTGTAGCCCTCGACACAGGGGTCGGGGCGGAGCGTATCGAGGTTCACGCTGCAGACGGAGCGGATGGTGTTGATGGCGCTGAGGCCGGTGGCGCCGCCGCGCAACGCGGCGCGGCCGGGCTCCTCAATGTGCGTGATGTTGGGCGTCATCTTCGCCCAGACGGGTTTCTTCGTGGCCTTGGCGACCCAGCCGCAGACCTCCTCGAGGATCTCGGGGTCCTGACCCATCGCCGCGCCCATCTTGCGCTCGGGCAGGCCGTGCGGGCAGGAAAAGTTGAGCTCGAAGGCGTCGACGCCCGCGGCTTCGCAGCGCTGCACGAGTTCGGTCCAGGCGTCCTTGTTGTATTCCTCCATGATGGAGGCGATGAGCGCGCCGGGCGGGCGGGCGTCCTTGCAGCGCCTGAACTCGTCCTCCCAGAGCTTGAAGGGGCGGTCGCTGATCAGCTCGATGTTTTCCCAACCGATGACCTCGCCGCTCGTGGCGTGCAGCTTGGCGTAGCGGGGGGTGACGTTGATGACCTTGGAGGCATCGAGGCTGACGGTCTTGGCGATGACGGCGCCCCAGCCTTCCTTGAAGGCGCGGTTGATGACGCTGAGGTTGGTGCCCGGAGGCCCGGAGCCGATGACGAAGGGATTCGGGAGCTTCAGGCCGTCGACAGTGGTGGCGAGCGTGGGCATGGCGGGCGGGGGTTGGCGCAGGGGGGCAAGCCGTTCGGCGCGCAGGGAAGTCAGTCAGTTTGGCCGGCTATCCCAGGCGGCTTCACGAGCGCCTGCGGGATGTTGGTTAGGGGTGTCCGGATAGTGCGGAGAATCGCCTCGTTTCCAAGCTGGAATTGGCCCAACCTGCCGCCCGATCCCCATGCCGCTCGACCCCCAACGCACGCTCAGCGAGCTGAAGGAGCTGCGTGCCCTGACCGGCGACGACCACGGCGCGCAGCGGGTGGCGTTCACGCCGGTGTGGGTGAAGGCGCGCGCGTGGCTGCGCGGGAAGCTCGATGCGATCGGCGGGCTCGAGATCCACACCGACGCGGCGGGCAACCTCTGGGCGACGCTGCGGGGCGAATCGGACCGCGCGCTGCTCATCGGCGGGCACATCGACTCGGTGCCGAACGGCGGCTGGCTCGACGGCTGCCTGAACGTGATGGCCGGCGTGGAGATTTTGCGCCGCTTGAAGGAGCAATACCGCGGCCGCCCGCCCGTGACGGTGCGGCTGGTGGACTGGGCCGACGAGGAGGGGGCGCGCTTCGGCAAGAGCCTCTACGGCTCGTCGGCCTGCGCCGGCTCGCTCGACATGGCGGAGGCGCGGGCGCTGAAGGACAAGCAGGGTGTCGCGCTGCCCGACGCGCTCAAGGCCGTCGGCATCGACCTCGAGCGGGCGAAGGACAGTGGCGTGGAGCTGAAGAACGCCGCGGCCTACATCGAACTGCACATCGAGCAGGGGCCCGTGCTGCTTGACCTCGGCCTGCCGCTCGGCGCCGTGCTCGGCACCTTCGGGGTCGAGCGCCACGCCATCACCTTCCGCGGCCAGGCTGCGCATTCCGGCAGCACGCCGATGAACCGGCGCAAGGACGCCTTCCTCGCGGCGGCACGGATGAGCCCCGAGATCTACGAGATCGCGCGGCGCAGCGGCAACGGCGTCTGCACCATCGGGTCCTGCACGACGAAGCCGGGCATCGTGACGAGCGTGGTGGAGGAGTGCCGCATCACGCTCGACCAGCGCCACCTCGACCCCGCCGCGCTCGCGCGCATGCATGCCGAGGCGCGGGCCGCCAGCGAGCGCTTCGCCAAGGAGGGCAACGTCAGCGCCGCCTGGGAGCGCCTCTGGCACATCGACCCGCGGCCCTTCCACTCTGAGCTGATCGAGATGTGCGACACGGCGATCAAGGAGACCTGCGGGAAATCGCACCGCCTGCCCTCCGGCCCGCTGCACGACGCCGCCGAGATGTGCGGCGCGGGCGTGCCGACGGTGATGATGTTCGTGCAGAGCCTGCACGGCATCAGCCACAACAAGATCGAGGACACGAAGGAGGAGCACCTCGCGCTCTGCGTGCAGGCCTTCGACCGGCTGGCCGACAAGACGATGGCGTGGGTGGCGGCGCGACGATAATCACGCACATTGCGAAAGCGCGATGATTGTTAGCAAGGGCCCAAGATGGATCCACCTGCTGCAGCACCCAAGAATGACCTTGAATCCTATTTTGCACCCTTGGTCACTCGCTTGAAAGTATCATCACTCAATGGAGGTGTGAAAACCACGCGATCAGCTTCCAGTTTGCTAAGTGCCGTGATGATTCGGGCCAAGTCGCCCAATTTGGTTTCGTGATCGGGAAACACCGCAATCACCCGCAACTTCGTCTCGTTAAGCAGGCGCGGGATGTATGAATCATAGGCCTCTTCCTTGATCGTGATTTCATTCCAACGCAGGTAACCGTCCTGCAATCTAAGGCAGAGCGCTCGTTTCGGAACAAATGCTGGTTTGCACGTTCCGCACCAATCGAGAAAGGCCAGCTCATCGGCAGGCTGGTCACCAAGAGATGCTGCAGGGATGAGTCCGACGAGCAGCAACCAAGCCCAAAATCGTCGTGCGCTTTTTAGCATCTGCGAAACCATTATTCCTTCAGTAGCCTTCCGTCAACACAGCGCCTCGCGCAGGGCGCGGGCCTCGGCGAGCAGTTCCCGCGCGGCGGCCAGGGCGTCGCCGGAGGCGGGCGCGGGGGCCGGAGCGGAAGCCACGGCGGCGTGCATCGGCTCGTCGGGGTCGCCGAGGCCGGCGGCGCGGAAGACCCGCAGGCGCTCAAGGATGAGGTCGCGCACTTCGCTGGCGTTCTCGATGCAATGGAAGACGCCGCGGTGGAGCGACTCGTGGCCGGCGCCGTGCTTGGCGTCGAAATCACCGCCGCCGCCGGCGGATTGCACGCGCAGGTCGGCGAGGCCGAGCAAGCGCTGGAGCGGCCCCTGGTGGACCTCGACCTGCTGGAGGTTGGCGAAGCTCATCGTGGTCTCCTGCAGCTGCCACAGGCCGGTGCGGATGCGGAGGCTGCGGTCGGTGACGATATACCAGTGCTGCTCGAACTCGAGGCGGACCATCGAATAGGTGAAGGGCAGCTGGAGCAGGAAGCCCGCGATGGCCAGGAACTCGAATACCTGGATCGCCGGAAACACCCACTCCGGGCGGCGGGAGAGGTAGTGGGACACGCCATACTTGAACGCCTCGATGTTCTGCTCACGCGTGCGCTTGGTGCGTTTCGGCCTGGCGGGAGCCTCCTTCGGGGCTTCCGCGGGCGCGGGCGTGACTTCGGCTGGCTTGGCGGGGGCGGCCGCTTTCTCCGCCTCAGCCTTGGCGGCCGCCTTGGCCGCGGCCTGTGCCTGAATCTGCTGCTTGGCCCGGCGGTCCTTCATGGCTTCGACCTCGCGCTCGACCTGGTTGAGCATCCAGAGCGAGAAGCAGATGCCGATGACGCCGCCGATCTGCGCGAACGCCCAGCCGGCGAGCCGGAGCTTGTAGAAATTGCGGCCGGCGCGGAAGGTGCGGGCGGAGCCGGGCGCGCCGGCGGGCGGCTGCGGCTCGGGCGGCACGCGCAGCCAGCGCAAGGCGACCTGGCGGGCGCGTTCAAACATGGCCGGAATCCTTCTTCGCCGCGAGGGCGAGGCGGGTCTCGCGCAGCTCGCGGGCGACCTCGCGCAGAGCGGCGGCGAGTTCCGCATCGTGCTGAGGCTGGCCCCCGCCGGCAGCCGGGGGCGGAGTGTGGGCATGATCCTTCACCCCGCGCATCTTCGAGTAGAGGAAGTCGCGCACGGCCTCGAATTCCTGGAGGCCCTCGATGGTCATCTCGGCGCCGGAGCTGCCGCTGGCGGTCTGCACGAGGACCTTGGCGAGGCCGAGCCAGCGCTCGACGAAATTGGAGCGGATGTGGATGTCCTGGATGCGAACGTAGTTGATGATGATCTCGCGCCGGAAGAGGATGCCCCAGCGCATGGAGATGCCCTCATCGGTGAACTTGTAGCGCATCGTCTGGTAGCGGAACCAGAGGGGCAGGACGATGATCGGGAACAGCGGCGGGAAGACCAGGCTGGCGAGCAGGTAATAGGTCCAGAGGTTCCGGTGGGGCCGCTCGATGGCGAGGATGGCCTTTTCGTCGAAATGGGCGGTCACGTGGGCGAGTGTGCGTTTGCGGCGCGCAGCGGCAAGCGCGGACGCGGGAACGGCGATTTTGAGTTATAGGTGGGCGTCGGCGTCCCTGCCGACGCCTGTCGCCGCCGAGGACGGCGACGACCACCCGCCCTCAGACCGTCTTGGAATAATTGGCCGGGCGGCGGGCGAGGTAGGCGTCGAACCGCATGGCGATGATGCGCAGCAAGAGCTGGCCGAGGTCGGTGATGGTGACGCGGCCGGGGGCGCGGACGAGCAGGCCGTCGGCCTCGAGGTCGGCGAGCGAGTCGAGCTCGGGGGCGTAGGTGGCGGCGAAGTCCACGCCGAGACGGCGCGAGAGATCGGCAAAATCAAGGCCGTTGCGGCACATGAGGTCGGAGATGATGGCCCGGCGGCGCTTGTCGTCGGCGGTGAGGAGGTAGCCGCGCTCGATGGGCAGGGTGTGGGCGTTGAGCGCGGCCTCGTAGGCGTCGAGCTCCTTGTGGTTCTGGCGGAACGAGCCGTCGGTCTGCGAGATCGAGGAGACCCCGAAGCCGTAGAGGGAGGCGCCGGCGCGGGTCGAATAGCCCTGGAAGTTGCGGTAGAGCGTGCCGTCGCGGTGCGCCCGGGCGAGCTCGTCGTCGGGCCGGGCGAAGTGGTCCATGCCGATGTGGACGTAGCCGGCGGCGGTGAGCTTGGTGATCGCCGTCATGAGCATGGCGAGCTTCTCCTCGGTGCCGGGGAGCTGGTCGCGCTGCTCGAAGATCTTCTGGGCGGGCTTGAGCCACGGGACGTGCGCGTAGCTGAAGACGGCGAGCCGGTCGGGCGCGAGCGTGAGCGCGTCGTCGATGGTGCGCGCGAAGGTGTCGCGGGTCTGCAGGGGCAGGCCGTAGATGAGGTCGAGGCTGACGGAACGGTAGCCGGAGTCGCGCAGCCAGGCGACGGCCTGGGCGGTCTGGGCCAGCGGTTGCCAGCGGTGGATGGCGAGCTGCACCTCGGGGTTGGTGTCCTGCACGCCGAGCGAGGCGCGGTTGCACCCGAGGCGGCGGTAGGCCTCGACGTGCTCCTTGGTCAGGCGGCGCGGGTCGATCTCGACGGAGTTCTCGGCGTCGGGCGCGAAGCGGAAATGGCGGTGGATGAGGGCGGCGAGGCGGTCGATCTGCGCCGGGGGCAGGAAGGTGGGGGTGCCGCCGCCGAAATGGAGCTGGGTGACGGGCCGCGCCGGGTTGAGCAGCGGGGCCGTGAGGGCCAGCTCGCGCTCGAGGAGGCCGAGGTAGTCGTCGCCGGCCCCGCGGCGGCGGGTGATGACCGTGTTGCAGCCGCAATACCAGCACAGGGTCTCGCAGAACGGCAGGTGGAAGTAGAGCGAGAGCGGGCTGGCCGGGTTGGCATTGTCGCGGTCGATCTCGTCGAGCAGGGCGGCGCGGTCGATGTCGGCGGAGAACTGCGGCGCCGTGGGATACGACGTGTAGCGCGGGCCGGGAATGTTGTATTTCCGCACCAGCTCGAGGGCGGGTGCGAAGGCGGCTTGGGCGGTGTTGCGTGGGGACACCATAGTGCCGACAGGATAGCCGAAACGGCCGGTGCCGGCTGTGCAGATATTGTCCTAAGAAGGGCGGGGGTTGGTTGGCTTGTAGGAGGGGCTTTATGCCCCGATGGATCAATCCAACCATTCCGGCATCGGGCAGGAGCTGTTCGTCATAGGCCCAAACCAAGTCCAGTCATCGGGATGGCACCGATAACCTGGCCAACTCTTGCTGCTCGGGATGAGTCCCGCGCGATACGGATTCAAGAAAATGTAGAGGAAAACAGGCAGGCGGTCCTCGTTCACCCGAAGGCGGTGATCGAAATAGGCTTGTTGCCAGCGGAGGCCATATTGCCGGAGCACCGGGGTGAGCCTGCCCTTGAACTGTCGCACCGCGCTGCTCAAGTCCGCCTTGCCCTGTAGGGTGACCAGTAAATGCAGGTGGTCGGGCATCACAACGGCTGTGCGCATCAACCATACTGATTCATCCGCAAGCCGGTCGGACTCGCGCCAAATTGCCGATACAATCAATGGTCCCGTAAGGCCTTTGGTGCGTTCGTGGGTGCAGATTGTCAGAAAATAGTCTGCGCCGGATTCGGACCAACGGCCCAGCCGAAGCGCGGCGTGTCCATGACGGAGGTCAAATGCCATGCCTTGCCATGATACATGAAATATCGGGGCGTAAAGCCCCTCCTACAGCACTTGGAGCCGGACTAGGCCGCGAAAAACTTCCTGATTTTCAGCAGCGCCTCGATGAGGCGGTCGATGTCGGCCTCGGTGTTGTAAAGGTAGAAGCTGGCGCGGGAGGTGGAGGGCAGGCCGAGCTTGCGCATGAGGGGCTGGTTGCAGT
This sequence comes from uncultured Opitutaceae bacterium, assembly GCA_964601365.1. Classification (GTDB taxonomy): domain Bacteria; phylum Verrucomicrobiota; class Verrucomicrobiia; order Opitutales; family Opitutaceae; genus Didemnitutus. The sequence goes on from CAZRNE010000007.1 coordinate 51,064, forward strand.
GGTGGCCGCCGCGCAGGGCCACGCCCTCGCGGTCGGCGAGGGTGACGACGTCGTGCGCGTGGACGCCCTTGACGTCGAAGGAGATGACGCCGCTGCGGTGGTGGGCCGGGCCGAGCATGCGCAGGCCGGGCACCTCGTCGCGCAGGCGGGCATAGGCCTTGGCGGCGAGATGCTCGTCGTGCCGGGCGATGTCCTCGCGACCGAGGGCGTCGAGGTAATCCATGGCGGCGGCGAGGCCGATGACGTCGGCGATGTTGGGCGTGCCGGCCTCGAACTTGGCGGGGGCGGGCGCCCATTTGCTCTCCTCGTAGGTGACGGACGAGATCATCGAGCCGCCGCCGCGGTAGGGCGGCATGGCGTCGAGCAGGTGCTTGCGGCCGTAGAGGAGGCCGACGCCGGTCGGGCCGCACATCTTGTGACCCGAGGCGACGAGGAAGTCGCACCCGATGGCGCGGACGTCGACGGGCATGTGGCCGGTGCTCTGCGCGGCGTCGATGAGCGTGAGCGCGCCGACCTTCCGGGCGGCGGCGCAGAGCTCGGCGGCGGGGTTGATGACGCCGAGGGTGTTGGAGACGTGCGAGAAGGCGAAGAGCCGGACGTCGCGCGTGAGGTATTCGGGGAGCTTGGTAAGGTCGAGCAGGCCGGAGTCGCCGGCGACGATGGGGAGGAAGCGGAGCTTTGCGCCCGTGCGGCGGGCGAGGAGCTGCCACGGCACGAGGTTGCTGTGGTGCTCCATCTCGGTGAGGAGGATGACATCGCCGGCCTTGAGGTTCTCGTCGCCCCAGGCGTTGGCGACGAGATTGATGCCGTCGGTGGTGCCGGCGGTGAAGACGATCTCGCCGGGCTCAGCGGCATTGAGGTAACGGGCGCTGCGCTCGCGGGCGGCCTCGTAGGCGGAGGTGGCGCGCATCGAGAGGGCGTGGATGCCGCGGTGGACATTGGCGTTGTCGCGCTCGTAGTAGCGCACGAGGGCGTCGATCACGGCGCGCGGCTTCTGCGAAGTGGCGGCGTTGTCGAGGTAGACGAGCGGCCGGCCGTTGACCTGCTGGTGCAGGATGGGGAAGTCGGCGCGGATCTTGAGCGGATCGAAGGGCATGAAAGGGAACGAAGGACGAAGGTCGAAAGTCGATTGAAGTTGGGCTCAGTCGGAGGGCTTCTCCGTGGTCACGGGTTTGGGGTCGCCGTGGATGGCGCTGAGGGCGGAGTGCCAGCCGAGGGTGGCGCACTTGATGCGGGCGGGGAACTGGTGGACGCCGGCGAGGGCGGCGAGGTCGGACATGGCGTCGTCGGGCACCGTGCCGGTCGTGATGAACTTGTGGACGTCGCCCGCGAGGGCCTCGGCCTCCTTGACGGTCTTGCCCTTGAGGTTGAGGGTCATGAGGGAGGTGCTGGCCTGCGAGATGGCGCAACCGCTGCCCTGGAAGCTGATGTCCTTGATGCGGTCGCCGTCGAGCTCGACGTAGACCGTGACCTCGTCGCCGCAGAGGGGGTTGTTGCCGGAGCCGACGCGGTTGGCGGCGGGCAGGACCTTGTAGTTCCGCGGGCGGCGGTTGTGGTCGAGGATGACGGACTGGTAGAGGTCGGTGAGGTCTTGCATCGCCGGGTCGGGAAGCGGCGAAGCTAGGCGGCCGGGGCGGTTTGGCAAACCGGGATTGAGTCCTATCTTCCCACGCCAAGGCGCAAAGAGCGCGAAAAGGAGTCCGGTCTAGCATAACCGGCAGCCTGTTCCCGCGGTTGGAACAGGCGGCTGTGCCTGTCATTCGGCACGAAGGAGGCGGGCGAGGTCGACGCGGGTGGCCCGCCGCACCGGCAGCCAGCAGGCGAGCAGGGCGGTGGCCAAGAGCAGGAGGGCGACGACGACATTGGTCAGGAGATCGAGTGGCGGAGTCTCGTAGAGCAAAACGGTAAACGAGCGGGCAAGGAACCAAGCCAGTGCGATACCCAGCACCAAACCAAGCGCTACCAGACCGAGACCTTGACGCAGCACAAGGCGCTGCAGGTCTTCATTGGTGGCTCCGAGCGCGAAGCGGACGCCAAACTCGGTCCGGCGCTGGGCGACGCCATAGTTCATCATCGCGAAGAGTCCGAAAGCAGCCAGCGCGAGCGCCAGGGTGCCAAGCGCCTGAAGGTTGATGAGGGCACTGCGTTCGTTGTGCGAATCGTTCAAGACTGAGCGCTCCAGCTTGGAGATGGAATTCACGATCAGCTTGGGGTCGATAGCCAGCACCGCTTGTCGAACCTCAGACTCGAACTTCGGTCCTGGCTCGCCCTGTATGCTGACCAACAGTTGCTGCCAACTGCCGGCGGTTTGGTTTTGTGTTTCCGGCACGTAGAGCAGGGACGGTGCAGGGTCGCGCAACCGACGCACGTCGCCCGCGACACCAATGATCTCCATCGGTTTGCCTCGTTCCAGCGTGACGACCTTACCCAGCGGATTTTGACCTGGGAAAAGTAGTTTCGCGAGTGAGTCACTGAGTATAGCCACCGGCGGGTCAGAGGGTCGGATATCTGCAAAACTTCGCCCCAACAGCAAGGGCACGCCGATCGAGGAGAAGAAACTGTTTCCAACCGAAGAGATGAGAACGGTTAATTCTCCTTCTCCGGGAGTCGCTCCCGCCACGGTTAACTTCCGACGCATCATGCCAGCGTTGGCATAGACAAACCCGTTCAGGCTGCACACATCTTGGATACCGGGCAGCGCCGCAATGGCATCGCGCACCCGGCTATCCTGTTCGCGCTGGGCTTGAGGGGATTTTCTCTCGGCGAAAAAGGAGGAATTCACGGATACGACCAGCTTGCCCGCCGGTTTGAACCCCGGGTCCACCGCCAGCAACTTCTGGCAGGTGCGCACCATCAGACCGGTGCAGATGAGCAGAGCGACGGCGAGGCAGGTCTGGACAACAACGAAGAAGTTGCGCGCGGCGGTTCCGGTCACACTGGCACCAATCTGACTGCCTGACTTCAGGGCGACCTGCAGGTCCAGTCGGGAGGCTTGCCGCAAAGGCACCAAGGCAAGAAGCAGGCCAACTAGCGTCGCAAGGCCGGTCAAGAGGAGCAGACCGCGCGAACTGATGGCCAGCGGTTCCCACGGAGCGGTGGCGGCCGGGGTAAGAGCAAGAAGGAGAGGGAACAGCCACTTGCCCACGACAAAGCCGAAAATAACTGACACGATAGTGAGCAGAACCCCTTCCAGCAGGACCGGCCGGACGATCTGCCAGCGGTTGCCGCCGAGGGCGCAGCGCACCCCAAGTTCGCTTCGCCGGTCAAGGGTGCGCACGAGCATGAGGTTGATGGCATTCACACAGGCGATGAGATAGAGCAGGCCGACTGCTCCGAGCATGGCCCAGTTTTTCAGGTGATATTTGCTGGTGCCCGGACCCGTTGAGATAGCATCGAAACGAACTACAGCGGGAGATTGGCCCTCATAGAATTTCGGCACCGGCACCGGATAGTTGGGCTTTAGTGTCCGTAATTCGCTCTCTGCTGTAGTCGCGGTTGAATCAGGCGATAGCCGCGCAAAAACTCTCGTGGGGAAGAAGGCATTGCTGTTGTTGACCGTTAGCTCACTCTTTCCGAAGGGAACATAGATAGGAGGGGTGCCGAAGAACGGAATCGGTCCAGATTCGGCCAACACACCTACAACGACACAATCCTTGTCGCCCATGCGGAACTGCCGTCCCAACACGGCCGGATTGCCGCCAAATTCCGTGCGCCAATATCTCTCGGAGATGATGACCGGTTGAGGATCCGAGGCCACTTCGTCACCGGGACTGAATCCACGCCCAAGATGAATCCTCAGCCCCATCACCTGGTGAAAATTTATCGTGACGCGCAGAAACGTGGTGGGAGCGATGACACCTTCACGAATGACGTTGGCCTGATCGAAGATGCAGCCGGCCAAACCGGTAAATGACCGCAATCCGGCCTCAGAGTAGGCGGCGAAATGAAGTCGGCTGACGTTTATGAAATTCGCGCCTGTTGGACCACGCATTTCAATCCGCATCAGTTTCTCCGGGTTCGGCAGGCTCGTTACGGGATGAAATATCGTCTGCTCCACCATTGTGAACACACCCGTGGCTGAGCCGAGGCCGAGCGCTAGGATCAGCACCACTGACACCGTGTAGCCGCGGGTGCGGGCAAGGGCGCGGAGGGCGGCGGTCAGCTCGGAGAGCATGGCGGGGCGTGACGCGCAAATAATGCAACGGCCCGCCAACCGGGCAAGGCGCAAGAGGCGCGCTCATGGTCACTCAGCACGAAGGAGGCGGGCGAGGTCGACGCAGGTGGCCCGCCGCACCGGCAGCCAGCAGGCGAGCAACCCGGACAAGACCAGCAACACAGCGACGACCACATGCGTGAGCCAGTCGAAGGTGGGGGCATTGAAGAGGAGCGCTTGGATGAAGCGGGTCAGATTCCACGCAAGCACCGCACCGGCGGCTAATCCAAGCAGGACAAGTATGAGCCCGCGCCTCAGCACAAGGACCTGCAAATGCTCAGGCCTGGCGCCCAACGCGAAGCGAATGCCAAACTCTGCCTGCCGTTGGCTGACATTATAGCTCATCATCGCAAACAAACCGAATGCAGCTAGGCACAGTGCAAGACTGCCAAGGGCCTGGAAATGAATCAACGCGCTGCGCTCGTTGTGGGTGTCGTTTTGAATCACGACCTCCAGTTTTCGGATAGATGAGACGACCAGCCGTGGGTCCAGTTCGTAGATTGCCCGGCGGAGTTCGGCTTCAAACTTCGGGCTGGGTTCGCCACGAAGCCGCACCACCATCTGGCCGACACTGGTGAAGAAGCGCGCATGCCAATATGGCACGTAATAGCGAGCAGCCGGCTCTTCCCGGGCACGCCGAACATCGCCTACGATGCCGATAATCTCGAGTGTGGGCCCACGGTCGACTGCGATCCGACGGCCAATCGGATTCTCGCCCGAGAACCACTGCCGCGCGAACGCCTCGCTGATCACGGCCACGGGTGGATCGGTGGGCCGGACCCCTATCAGTGAGCGCCCAGCGCGCAGGCGCAGTCCGAGTGTTTCAATGAAATCGGGCCCAACGGCGGTTTCCAAGGCAGATGACTCCCCATTGGGCTCGGGCGCGCCGACGATGCCGATTTTCTGACGAAAGGACATCTGCGTAACCATCCCGGTGCCGAGCGTGGCGGAATGAACGCCCGGCAGCGCGCGAATTACCTCCAGCACCCGCTCGGAACTCTTTTGCACCAACTTCGGGTCGAATGCGGTCTGCCGGGGTGAATTGACCGAGAGCATCAGCTTGTTTTCGACGCCGAAACCGTAGTCGGTGTCGAGCAACTTGGCGTAAGTGCGGATCAACAGGCCCGTGCCGATGAGCAAGACAACCGCCAGGGCGGTCTGCACGACGACAAACAAATCGCGCAGGGCGCGTCCGGTCCGGCCTGTCCCCGCCGATCCACCGTCTTTTAGTGTGGTGGTCAAATTAAAGCCCGAGATTTGCACCCACGAGAAGACCAGGAGGAGCACCCCCACGAGCAGACCGAGACCACCGAGCAGCCACAGGCTGCGACCGGACAATTGCAGCGGCTCCCAGGCCGCAGTGGCGGCGGGGGTCAGCGCGAAAAACCATTTCGCCACACAGTAACCGAGGGCCAAGGCGAGCACAGTCACCAGCAGGCACTCAACCAGAACGGGGCGGAGCACCCGCCAGCGGTTGCCGCCGAGGGCGGCCCGGACGGCGAGCTCGCGGCGGCGGCCGAGCGTCCGCACGAGCATGAGGTTGCCGGCGTTGACGGTGGCGATGAGATAGAGTAGGCCAACCGCCGCGATAAGAACCCAGTTTTTCAAGTGATAGCGGCTGGTGCCTGGGCTGGTCGGCATGGCATTGTGCGGCAGGAGCGCGACCTTGGAACCCTCCGCGTATTTGGGTATGGGGAATGCGGGGTCCGGCTGGATGGCGTTCAGCTCGGCCTGCGCTGACTCAATCGTGGCACCGCGCGCCAGGCGCGCCAATGCCGCGATAGTTAGATTGGCGTTGCCGCGAGTGAGGACGAGATCGGCTTGGGCAATCGGCAGGTAAAGGTGCGAAGCGAACGTGTAAGGAGGGCGGGGAGATTCGGGAAGGACACCGATGATGACAGAATCGCGCTCACCTAGGCGGATTTTCCTTCCAACGACCTCCGGATCACTCCCGAACTCAGTGCGCCAAAAGGAATCCGAGATTACCACAGGTTGCAAACCGTTCGTGGTCGCATCCTCGGGTAGAAAGCCCCGGCCCAGCTTAGGCTTCAGGCCGAGCACGGAGAAGAAATCCGCGGTAACCCTGGTGGGGGAGACCGGAGTAATTTGGTCGTTACGGATTAGATTGCTCGCCTCGGACATGCCCCCGACAAAGCCAGCGATGGATGTGAGGTTCGCTTTGCGATACGTATCAAATGCCGACCGCAAAATGCCGAGATAGGTCGCACCCTTGCTGGAGATCCGCTGCAAGCGCACGAGGCGGTCGGATTCAGGTAGATCGGAATTCTCGAGGAATATCGACCGCTCCACCATCGAGAAGATGCCCGTGGCGGAGCCGAGGCCGAGCGCGAGGATCAGCACGACTGAAATCGTGTAGCCGCGGGCGCGGGCAAGGGCGCGGAAGGCGGCGGTCAGCTCGGAGAGCATGGCGGGGCGTGACGCGCAAATGATGCGGCTACGACCCGGACCGGCAAGGCGTCAGTTACGCTTGCGACTCAGCGCGGGGCGGGGGCGGAGAGGCGGACGGAGACTTCCTGCTCGGCGCGGCCGCGGCGGATCTTGAGCTTCACGGTCTCGCCGGGCTGACGGCGTTCGAGGGCTAGGGCGAGATCGGAAGAGGTGCGAATGGGTTGGCCGTCGATGGCGGTAATGACATCGAGTTCCAAGCGGCCGGTGCGGGACTGGCGGGCGGGCCGGAGTCCGGCTTCGGCGGCCCCGGAATCGCGGTAGACCTCGCGCACGATGGCGCCTTCGATGCCGAGGCGGCGTTCCCACGAGGGGTCGGCGAGCTGCACGCCGAGGGTGGGGCGCCGGAGGCGGCCGTGCTGGATGAGTTCGGGCACGACCCAGTTGACCTCGTCGACTGGGATGGCGAAGCCGACGCCGGCGGAGGCGCCCGAGGGGCTGGCGATCTGGGTGTTCACACCGATGAGGCGGCCGGCGGAATCCAGGAGCGGGCCGCCGGAGTTGCCGGGATTGATGGCGGCGTCGGTCTGGATGCACCCGCGGATGGGGAGACGGGCGAGGGACTCGATCTCGCGGCCGAGGGCGCTGATGATGCCGGTGGTGAGGGTCTGGTCGAGGCCGAAGGGATTGCCGATGGCGTAGACGCCCTGGCCGACGCGGAGGTTCTTGGAGGTGCCGACGGCGAGGGGACGCAGCGCCTCGCGCGGGGCGTCGATGCGGAGAACGGCGAGGTCCTTCTCGGGCGCGGTGCCGACGAGGCGGGCCTCGAAGGTGGAGCCGTCGGCGAGAGTGACGCGGGCGATCTCGGCGTTGCGGATGACATGGTAATTGGTGATGATGTGGCCCGTTTCGTCCCAGATGAAGCCGGAGCCGGAGCCGACGGGGATCTCGGCGACGTTGCGCGAGAAGAAGTCCGCCTGCACGGCAAGCGTGGTGATGTAGACGACCGACTTGGAGGCGCGCTCGAAGAGGTCGACGGTGTGCTTCTCCGCGGGGAGGAGGTCGCCGCGCGCGGCGACGGCGCGGGATTCGGGGGCGGGGCGGCCGGCGGGCTGGGCGGCGCGCTCAGGGCGGGCGGCGGGCGGGGTGAGGAAGACGCCGGCGATGTAGCCGAGGACGGTGAGCGCCATGGCGCCGAAAAAGAGCTGGAGGCGGGAAATCCACATGCGGCGGACTCTGCCGCGTTTGCGGTCCGGCGCAAGCGCGCCGCGGCAGGCTCACACCGGCGGGGTTGTGGCCTGGCGGATGACGCGGGTCATGAGCTTGCGGGCGCGGATGAAGCCGACGATACGGCGGCTGGCGGTGTCCTCGACCACGGGGAGGTATTTCAGGCCGTGTTCGCCGAAGGCCGCGGCGGCGACGAGGCAGGAGTCGGTGCGCGCGAGGCAGGAGGGTGACTTCACCATGAAGTCGGCGACGGTGACCCCGGCGCGAGTATTTTCGCCCTGCGCCTTGATGAGGTCGGTGAGGGTGACGAGGCCGTCGAGACGCTGGCCGTCGCCCGAGACGTAGAAGAAGTCCGAGCCGTTGTCGGCGAAGACACGGGTGGTGGCCTCGAGGGTGTCGGTCGGTTTGAGCAGGGGGTGGGGCGGGGGTTCGATGAACTCGGCGAGCTGGAAGTCGCGCAGGGCGGCCATGGCCTCGGGGCGCTGCGTCCAGAAATTGGCGGTGCGCCGGGTGATGGCCTGGGTGAGGGCCTTGCGCAGCGGGGCGAGCGACTTGGAGATGGTGGTGAAGACGTTGCGGCCCATGACGACGACCTCGACCACGGTGCGGGCGCGGACGGAGGCGTTGCGGGGCTGGTTGCTGACGAGGGCGTGCTCGCCGAAGAAGTTGCCCTCTCCGATGACGGCGATGATCTCGCCCTCGGGTTTTTCCGGCGAGGTGCGCACGATCTCGACCTCGCCCTTCTCGATGACGTAGAAGTTGGCCGGGGCCTCGCCCTGCCGCACGATGTAGTCGCCCGGCTGGTAATAGGCGTGCGTGACGCGGTCGGTGACGTCGGTCTTGAGATGCGAGAGGTCGCGGGGGAAGAACAGGAGCCAGGCCCAGTCGAGGCCGACCTGGATGCGGCGCGACCAGTCGGGGAGCTTGAAGAGGTAGACGCCGCGCCAGGCGAACCAGGCCCAGAAGCCGGAGAGCTTGAGGCCGAACATCTCGGCCACGGCGCTGTGGCCGCCGATGGAGCAGAGCTGGCCGAGGACCTTGAACGAGAAGGGCCGGGTCGGCTCGCCGCGGAGGGTGCGCACGATGTTGAGGGAGCACTGGCGGCCCTGGCGCTCGGCGAACTGGCCGGTCGGGGGCGAGGGCTGGCCGTCGTGGGCGTTGAGGATGCTGGCGCAGTCGCCGATGGCCCAGGCGTTGGCGCGGCCGCGCAGGCGCATGTCGGGCTCGGTGAGCAGGCGGCCCTTCTCCTTCGGCGTGTCGGTGTGCTCGACGACGGGCGAAATGGTGGTGCCGATGGTGCAGACGATGGTGCCGCCGGGCACAAACCCGTCCTTCAGGCCCACGCCTTCGCCGGTGGCGAGCATGACGCGGGCGTTGAGCCTCATCGTCACGCCGGCGCGTTCCATCTTCTTGCGGGCGAACTCGCGCAGGGCCGGGCTGATCTCGGGCAGGAGCTGGTCGCGCGAGTGGATCAGCGTGACGGTGATGTCGTCGTCGGTGATGTTGCGGTAGAAGCGCGTGCTGAAGCGGACGAGGTCGTTGATCTCACCGGCGGTCTCGACGCCGCTGTAGCCGCCGCCGACCACGACGAAGGAGAGATACCAGCGGCGCTTCTCGGGGTCGTCGCAGACCTCGGCCTTTTCCATCATCTGCAGCACGTGGGTGCGGAGCACGGCGGCGTCGCCGACGGTCTTGAGGGGGAAGGCGTGGTCGGCCATGCCGGGCACGACGTTGAGGTTGGAGATGTTGCCGCAGGCCAGCACGACGTGGTCGTAGCCGAGGCGGCGCGGCGTGCCGTCGTGGCCCTCATATTCAACCTCGTGGGCGGCCAAATCCACACGCAGGACCTCCTCGGTGCGGCAGGTGACCCCGGGCAGGAGCTGCCGCAGCGGGACGATGACGTCCATAATGTTGAGGGACGAGCCGACGGCGTCGGCCAGGAGCGGGCTGAAGACGAGGTGGTTCTCCTTGTTGAAGAGGACGATCTCGGCCTCGGCCGGGCGCAGCTCCGCGCGGAGGGTGCGGGCGCATTTCACGCCGGCAAAGCCGCCGCCGAGGATGACGATGCGCTTGGGGTTCATGCGCGGGGTGGGGCGGAGTGTGCAGCCTGCCGGGTCGAATGCAATGCGGGGTTGGAGGCGCAGCCGGGGCTGAAATTCCCTAGCGGAGGCCCCGGAGTTTTCGCCGTTGACCGCGGGCGGGAGATTCTGCTCTTTCGCCCCCTTGGCCAGCCCCGGAGAGGTGGCAGAGTGGTCGAATGCGCGCGCTTGGAAAGCGCGTATACCGCAAGGTATCGGGGGTTCGAATCCCCCCCTCTCCGCCATTTGCGATGCAAATGGCGATCCGCGGCAGGGACGCGGTTCGCAGGGATTTTTTCGCGCAGTGGAGCGCGCCTTATGCACACGGGTTTCAGCAAAAGCGTCTTGCCGGGCCTAGGGGGGGTGGTAGCGTGCCTCGCTTCCCTGCGCGCACACCATGGTCTCCGCCAACAACGAGCTAGCCTACAACTCCAAGATCGAGGGCGACGTCGTGGTCACGCGGGCTGACGCGGCCATCAACTGGCTCCGGACCAACTCGATGTGGCCGATGCCCATGGGCCTGGCCTGCTGTGCCATCGAACTGATGGCGACGGCCTCCAGCCGCTACGACATCTCGCGTTTCGGGGCCGAGGTGATGCGTTTTTCCCCCCGCCAGTCCGACTGCATGATCGTGGCCGGCACCGTCACCTACAAGATGGCCCCGGTCGTCCGCCGCATCTACGACCAGATGGCCGCGCCGAAGTGGGTCATCGCCATGGGGGCGTGCGCCTCCTCCGGCGGCATGTATCGCAGCTATGCGACCCTGCAGGGGGTGGACCGGATCATCCCCGTCGATGTCTACGTGAGCGGTTGTCCGCCGCGCCCCGAGGCGCTGCTCGACGCCCTGCTCAAGCTCCAGAAAAAGGTCAGCCGCGAGCGGTCGGCCTCCCAGCTGTTCAAGCAGTCGGCCTGAGCCCCGGCCGCCGCCGCCCATGACCGCGAACGCCGACGTCATCGCCGCCGTGCAGGGGAAATTCCCGGCCGCGTCCGCGCGCCCCAGCGCCGACCACCCGGCGCTCAACGTCCCCGCGGCCGACGCGATCGCCGTGCTGCGGCACCTGCGCGACGCCGAGGGCTACGACTACCTCACCGACCTGACCGCGGTCGATTGGAGCGCGGAGAAGTCGCCCCGCTTCACCGTCGTCTGGCACCTCTACTCGAGCACCCAGCACCGCTGGGTGCGCGTCGCCGCCGATTGCACCGACGACCGCGAGCCGGCGATGCCGACCGCCCGCGGGCTCTGGCCCGGGGCCGACTGGCATGAGCGCGAGTGCTTCGACATGTTCGGGATCAAGTTCACGGGCCATCCCGACCTGCGCCGCATCCTCATGTGGGACGGCTACCCCTACCATCCGCTCCGCAAGGAATTCCCGCTCGCCGGCCTGCCGACCGACCTGCCCGACCCCGAGATCGCGGCCGAGACCAAGACGGGCCTCATCGCCGCGCCGATGGCCGGCGGTCCCTTCGTGGCGGCCCCGGGCCGGCCGATGAGCGAGGCCGAGCCCCGCGCCAAGGACGAGGCCTGGAACGAGCAGCACTCCAAGCCCGACACCACCTGACATGGCCACCGAGCACGCATTCCCCGACAGCGCCGCCAAGGCCGCCACGGCGAACCTCCCCAAGGAGTTCGACCCGGAGAAGATGTCCATCTCCATGGGCCCGTCGCATCCGTCCACCCACGGCGTGCTGCGCATCCAGTTCGAGCTCGACGGCGAGACGGTGGTGAAGGCCGACCCGGTCATCGGTTACCTGCACCGCGGCGACGAGAAGATCGCCGAGAACATGACCTACAACCAGTTCGTGCCCTACACGGACCGGCTGGACTACATCGCCCCGCTCGCCAACAACGCCGCCTACGCCCACGCCGTCGAGCAGCTCGCCGGGCTGAAGGTTCCGCCGCGCGTCGAGGCCATCCGCGTCGTCACCTCCGAGCTGGCGCGCATCTCCTCCCACCTGATGGGCCTCGGGGCCTACGGCATCGACGTCGGCGCCTGGTCGGTGTTCATGTATTGCTTCAACGAGCGCGAGAAGCTCTACACGCTCTTCGAGAAGCTCACCGGCGCGCGTTTCACCACCAGCTACAGCCGCATCGGCGGCGTCGCCCGCGACCTGCCGCCGGGCTGGCTCGAGGAGGTCGACGCCTTCTGCGACCAGTTCCTGCCGGTCCTCGACGAGATCCTCGGCCTGCTGTCGCGCAACAAGATCTTCCTCGACCGCACGGTGGACATCGGCGTCATCTCCCGCGCCGACGCCATCGGCTACGGCCTGAGCGGCCCCAACCTCCGCGGCTCCGGCGTCGCGATGGACCTGCGCAAGGACAAGCCCTACTGGGGCTACGACCAATACGATTTCGACGTGCCCGTCGGCGCCAAGGGCGACTGCTACGACCGCTACCTTTGCCGCGGCGAGGAGATGAAGCAGTCGGTCCGCATCGTGAAGCAGGCCGTCAAGCAGTTCCCCGGCGGCGACTGGTATGCGCGCGACGCCCGCCGCATCTTCGCGCCGCCGAAGGACAAGGTGCTCACCTCCATGGAGGAGCTGATCAACAACTTCATGATCGTCACCGAGGGCCCGCAGCTGCCGGCCGGCGAGGCCTACTTCGAGGCCGAGAACCCCAAGGGCCTGCTCGGCTTCTATGTCGTTTCGAAGGGCGGCGGCGTGCCGTGGCGCCTCAAGATCCGCAGCCCCTCGTTCTGCAACCTCTCCATCCTCCCCCAGCTCTGCGTCGGCAACCTCGTGTCCGACGTCGTCTCCATCCTCGGCTCGCTCGACTTCGTCATGGGCGAGTGCGACCGGTGAGTGACAAAGAATCCAGAATCCAATGAATCCAGCATCCAGAATAGGATCCAAGAAGGCAGCCCAGTCGGCTGTTCTTCTGGATTCTGAATTCTGGATTCCTCGAATTCCTGTCTCGTGAATTTAAAGCCCGAAACGCTCAAGCAGATCGACGAGGTCATCACGCATTATCCCGTGAAGCGCAGCGCCACGCTGCCGTTGCTGCACCTCATCCAGGAGGACCTCGGCTGGCTGCCGCCCGGCACCGCCGAATGGGTCGCGGCCAAGCTCGAACTCCAGCCCATCAACGTTCTCGAGGTGATCACGTTCTACCCGATGTTCCGGCAGAAGCCCATCGGCCGCCGCCACATCAAGGTCTGCCGCACGCTCTCCTGCGCGCTGGTCGGCGGCTACAAGGTCTGCGAGCACTTCGAGAAGGAATTCGGCTGCCACCGCGGCGAAGTCTCGGCCGACGGCGAGGTGACGATCGACTTCGTCGAGTGCCTCGCCAGCTGCGGCACCGGCCCGGTGGTGATGATCGACGATGACCTCCACGAGAAGGTGGACGCCGCCCGGGTGAAGGAGCTCGCCGCGCAGATCCGCGCCGACGCGAAGAAAGGCCGCCCATGAAGCTCGTCCGCCGCCGCCTCAAGCAGATCGCCCCGATGCGCCTCGGCCTCACGCTGGGCATCCTCCAATGCCTGCTCAGCCTCGTGTTCGTCCCCGTGCTGTTCTTCGCGGGCGGGCTCGCCGCGTATTTCGAGCCGTCCTTCTTCCCCACGACCGTCTCCCCGGTGCCCGGCGTGACGTGGGTCTTCGTGGGCGTCGGCGCGCTCTTCATGCCCATCGCGAACGGCGTGGCGGGCTTCCTCGGGGGCGTGCTCATCGCCACCGGTTACAACTTCGTGGCCCGCTGGACCGGCGGCGTCGAACTCGTGCTGGAGGACTACGAATAATGGCCGCCCCCGTCCAACGCCGCCTCATCTTCGCCCACATCGACGAGCCGGGCTACACCAACGACCTCGCGTGCTACCTGAAGCACGGCGGCTACGCGGTGATGAAGAAGGCGTTCACCCGCAAGCCGGAGGATCTGATCGACGAGGTCAAGAAATCCGGCCTGCGCGGCCGCGGCGGCGCCGGCTTCCCCTGCGGCGTCAAGTGGACCCTCGTGGACCGCAAGAGCGGCAAGCCGATCTACCTCATCGTCAACGCCGACGAGTCCGAGCCCGGCACCTTCAAGGACCGCTACATCATCCACCAGGACCCGCACCAGCTGATCGAGGGCACGATGATCTCCTGCTTCGCGAACAACGTGAAGCAGGCCTACATCTACATCCGCGGCGAGATGCCCCACGGCGCCCGCATCCTCGAGAAAGCCATCCAGGAGGCCCGCGAGGCCAACCTCGTCGGCCGGAACATCCTCGGGACGAACTACAGCTGCGACATCTTCGTGCACCGCGGCGCCGGCGCCTACATCTGCGGCGAGGAGACCGGCCTGATCGAGTCGCTCGAGGGCAAGCGCGCCAACCCGCGCATCAAGCCCCCGTATTTCCCCGCCGTGCTCGGCCTCTACCAGTGCCCGACGATCGTCAACAACGTCGAGACGCTCTGCCATGTGAAGCACATCGCCGAGATGGGCGGCGAGGCCTATGCCCGCATCGGCACGCCCAACAACACCGGCACGCGCATCTATTGCGTCTCCGGCCACGTGCAGCGGCCCGGCTACTACGAGTTCGAGTGCGGCAAGATCACGATGGGCCAGCTGCTCTACGACGTCTGCGGCGGCCCGCTGCCCGGCCGGAGGTTCAAGGCCGTCATCCCCGGCGGCTCGTCGGCCAAGGTCATGCGCTTCGGCGAACGCTACAAGGGCAAGCGCAAGGTCGGCGCCGACCTGGTCGACTACGACTGGGGCGTCGAGGACGTGCCGATGGACTTCGACTCGCTCGGCATGATCGGCACGATGGGCGGCTCCGGCGGCGTCATCGTGATGGACGACTCCGTCAACATGGTCGAGGCGCTGGCCAACATCAACGCGTTCTACTCGCATGAGAGCTGCGGCCAGTGCACGCCCTGCCGCGAGGGCTCGTTGTGGATGAAGAAGATCACCACCCGCATGGTCCACGGCGAGGCGCGCAACGGCGATGCCGACCTGCTCAAGGCGGTCGCCGACCAGATCCCCGGCCGCACCATCTGCGCCTTCGGCGAGGCCTGCTCGTGGCCCACCCAGAGCTTCCTCGCCAAGTTCGGCGACGAGTTCAAAGCCTACCCGGAGGCCAAGAAAACCGCCACGCCCGCTGAATCGCCGCTGATCTGAAATTAACCACGAATGCACACGAATAGACACGAATGGAAATTGATACCGAGCAGTCTGCGGACTGATTCGTGTGAATTCGTGTCGATTCGTGGTTTCTGCCTCTTTGCCTGATGTCCGCTCCCGCCAAACCCGCCGACCTCGTGACCATCAACATCGATGGCCGCGACCTGTCCGTGCCCAAGGGGATGAACGTCATCGAGGCGGCCCGGCTCGCCGGCGTGGAGATCCCGCATTACTGCTACCACCCGAAGCTCTCGATCGTCGGCAACTGCCGGATGTGCCTCATCGAGATGGGCCTTCCCGCGATGGACCCGGCCACGAAGCAGCCGATCATCGACGCCGCCACGGGCAAGCCGAAGATCAACTGGATGCCGCGCCCGCAGATCGGCTGCGGCACCAACGCCTCGCCCGGCCTCCACATCCGCACGGATTCCCCCCTGGTGAAGGACTGCCGCGAGGGCGTCACCGAGATGCTCCTCATCAACCATCCGCTCGACTGCCCGATCTGCGACCAGGCCGGCGAGTGCAAGCTGCAGGAGTTCTCGACCGCCTACGGCCGGGGCTACTCGCGCTTCGTCGAGCAGAAGAACGTCAAGCCCAAGCGCACCCAGCTCGGTCCCCGCGTCACGCTCGACGACGAGCGCTGCATCCTCTGCTCGCGCTGCATCCGCTTCTGCAAGGAGGTCGCGAAGGACGACGTGCTCGGCTTTGTCGACCGCGGCAGCTACAGCACGCTCACCTGCTTCCCCGGCCGCCAGCTGGAGAACAACTACTCGCTCAACACGGTCGACATCTGCCCCGTCGGCGCGCTCACCTCGACCGACTTCCGTTTCAAGATGCGCGTGTGGTTCCTCAAGGCCACGCCGTCCATCGACACCGAGTCCTCCGTCGGCGCCAACACCGAGGTCTGGAGCCGCGAGGGCGTCATCTACCGCATCACCCCGCGCCGCAACGACGAGGTCAACGACACCTGGATGGCCGACTCCGGCCGCCTCCTCTACAAGCAGGTCAAGGCCGACGACCGCCTCCTCGCCCCCTCGCTGAACGGCGCCGCCACTGCGCCCGAGATGGCGCTGAAGGCCGCCGCGGATCTCCTGCGGGCCGGCGCGGTGGCCGTCGTCGGCTCGGGCCGCAGCAGCGTCGAGGAGCAGTTCCTCACGAAAAAGCTCGCCGACGCGCTCAAGGTCTCCGCCGTGCTCGTCAGCCGGGTGGGGCAGGGGGACGGCCTCCTGATCTCCTCGGACCGCAATCCCAACGTGCGCGGCGCGCTTGTCACCGGCCTCATATCCGCCCTCCCGTCGCAGAAGCTCGCCGCCATCGCCGCCGACATCGACGCCGGCAAGGTGAAGACCGTGCTCTCCATCGGCGAGGACCTCACCGCCGCCGGCCTGACCGCCGCGCAGCTCGCCAAGGTCTCCGTCGTCTATCTCGGCACGCACCGGAATGCCACGAGCGATGCCGCCAAAATCGTCATCCCGACGCTCACGGTCTTCGAGAAGTCCGGCAGTTTCGTGAACCAGCAGTTCCGCCTGCAGAAGTTCGCCAAGGCCGTCCCCGGCCCGGCCGGCGCTGCGGAGGACCTCGTGACGCTGTCCAACCTCGTGGCCGCCGTTGGCGGCGCCACGATCTCGCCTGATCTTGCCGGCGTCTGGTCCGCCCTCGCCGCCGAGTGCAAGGCGCTGGCCGGCCTCAGCCACGCCACCATCCCGGCCACGGGCCGCGTGCTCGACGCCTCCGCGTGGGCCGGCCTGCCCTTCTGTGAGGGCGCGACCCTCCACTACCAACCCGCCGCCCCGCCCGCGGCCGTTAACGCATGAGCGCCGTCATCGAATTCTGGTCCGGGCTTCACCCGCTCCTCCAGGCCGTGCTCAAGGGCCTGGCGGTGATCGCCGTCATCTTCCCGCTCGGCGGCGCGTGCTCGCTGGCCGAGCGCAAGGTCTCCGCGTGGATGCAGGGCCGTCCCGGTCCCAACCGCGCCCTGCCACCGATCATCGGCTTCGGCGCCGCGCCGCAGACCATCATCGTCACGCTGGCGGGCATCGCCGCGCGCATCCCCGTCCTCGGCCCGATCCTGCAGAAGCTCGGCGTGTTCCACCTCATGGCGGACGGCGGCAAGATGATCCTCAAGGAGGACCCGATCCCCGGCCACGTGCACAAGTTCTACTTCGTGCTCGCCCCGCTCGTGGGCATGATTCCCGCCCTCACCACCGTCACCACGGTGCCCCTTGGCGCCTACCTGGACGCCGCCGGCCGCACCGTGCCCCTCGTGCTGGCCAACCTCGAGATCGGCATCCTCGCGGTGTTCGCCGTCTCCTCGCTGGGCGTGTATTCGCTCATCCTCGCCGGCTGGGCCTCCAATTCCAAGTATCCCTTCCTCGGCGGCGTGCGCGCCTCCGCCCAGCTCATCTCCTACGAGCTGTCGATGACGCTCTCCGTGCTGCCCGTCTTCCTCTGGATCAACACCCCCGGCGGCGAGGGCACGCTCAGCCTCGCGCGGGTCGTCGAGTTCCAGAGCCAGCCCGGCTTCTGGGGCGGCGCGTGGTTCATCTTCCTCATGCCCGTGTCGGCCCTAGTCTTCCTCGTCGCGCTCTTCGCCGAGACCAACCGCCTGCCCTTCGACATGGCCGAGGGCGAGGCCGACCTCGTCGGCGGCTTCCACACCGAATACGGCGCGCTCAAGTGGGGCCTCTTCTTCGTGGCCGAATACGCCCACATGATGATCGGCTCCGCCGTGTTCATCCTGCTGTTCCTCGGCGGCTGGAATCCCCTGCCGTGGGTCCCGCTGGCCGACGTCGCCGCCTGGTTGAACCTCGCGGGCCAGCCCATCCTGCTCGGCCTGCTCTCGCTCGGCATCTTCCTCGGCAAGGTGCTGTTCTTCCTCTTCGTCTTCATGTGGGTGCGCTGGACCGTCCCGCGCTTCCGCTACGACCAGGTGATGAAGATGGGTTGGCAGAAGCTGCTGCCCCTCTCCATCGGCAACCTCGTCTTCTACGCCTGCGTCATCGCCATCCTCGAGCTGCGGCTCGGGGCGCCGGCCTGGACCGCGCTCGGCGCCGGCACGCTGGCCGCGCTGTATTTCGCGTTCGTGCCCGCCGCCAAACCCTCCACCGCCTGAGCGCCATGCCCTACGTCGTCGAACGCAAGCCACCCACGCTGGCCGAGCGCCTCTACCTCCCGCAGATCCTCGCGGGCATGAAGGTCACGTTCAAGCACCTCGTCTCCCCGTCCGTCACGCTCGAGTATCCGGAGCAGCGGCCCGCCATCCCGCCCGGCTACCGCGGCGTGCCCACCCTCGTGAAGGACCCGCACGGCCGCGAGAAGTGCGTCTCCTGCCAGCTCTGCGAATTCGTCTGCCCGCCCAAGGCCATCCGCATCACCCCCGGCGAGATCCCCGCCGGCGCCCCGACCGCCCACGTCGAGAAGGCGCCGAAGGAGTTCGAGATCGACATGCTCCGCTGCATCTACTGCGGCCTCTGCCAGGAGGTCTGCCCCGAGGAGGCCATCTGGCTGCAGAACCAGTATTCGATGTCCGGCTACACCCGCGCCGAGATGGTCAACAACAAGGCGCGCCTCTACGAGCTGGGCGGCACGCTGCCCGACCCGCACCTCAAGTGGGACAAGAAGAAGGCCGCCGAGGAGCACGGCAACGCGCATTGAAAGGCTGAAGGACTGAAAGACTGAAAAACTGAAAATGCATTTTCTGTTCGCCAATTTCATCCGCTGCCCCAGCCCGCCTAGGAGCTTCTCATGCAGACGCTCGCACTCGTTCCAGATAGCTGAGATCCCGCAAGGATGCCCTGCATCATTCGCGTTACACATCTTCTCTCTGCCGCAGATTTCAGCCCATCAGCCCATCAGCCTTTCAGTCCTTCAGTGACCAGCCTCCTCTTCTATTTCTTCGCCACCCTCACCGTCGCCAGCGCGGCGGCGGTCGTCGTGCACCGGAACGCCGTCAACGCCGCGCTCTGCCTGCTCGTGTCCCTCGTCGGCCTCGCGGGGCTCTTCATCCAGCTCGACGCGGGCCTGCTGGCCTTCGTGCTGCTGCTCGTCTACGCGGGCGCCGTCGTCGCCCTGTTCCTCTTCATCGTGATGCTGCTCGACACCAAGGGCCACACGCACTCCTTCCGGCCGCTGTCGGTGGTGGCGGCCGCCCTGGCCGGGCTGATCCTGCTGTTCGGCGTGTATTCGCTCTCGACCCGGGTGATGCTCTCGTCGGCCGCGCCGGAGGGCCCGGCGCCCGGGTTCAAGGACTACGCGAACCAGCTCTTCACCACCTACCTGCTGCCGGTCCAGATCGTCGGCTTCCTGCTGCTGGTCGCCATGCTCGGCGTCATCGTCATCAGCAAGCGCTTCGCCCCCGTGGAGGATGCGCCATGAGCCCCGTCGGCCTCAACGCCTACATCCTCGTCAGCCTCGTGCTGTTCATCCTCGGGTTCTTCGGCGTCCTCCTGCGCCGCAACACGCTCATCGTCTACATGTGCCTCGAGCTGATGCTGCTGGCCTCGACGCTCGCGCTCGTCGCCTTCTCGCGGTTCCAGGGCACGCTCGACGGCGCCGTCTTCGTCTTCTTCATCCTCACCATCGCCGCGGCCGAGGTGGCCGTGGGCCTCGCCATCATCGTGCAGCTCTTCCGCCACCGGCACACCGTGCAGGTCGACGAGCTGAATCACCTGAAGAATTAACCACGGATTACCCGGATGTTCACGGATACCAACCTATCACCCGCCACCTGTCATCCTGAGCGAAGCGAAGGATCCATCGGGATGTTCGCTGTCGGGAATCGTGCTGGATGTCAGACCAGCCCTGCCGGGCTAGACTTCGCTCCGCTCAGAATGACACGCTTCCGTGTGTCGCCCGGCATTCCGCATTCCGCGTTCCGCGTTCCGCATCGTCGATGAGCCCCGCTCAACAGGCCCTCGCCATCCTCCTGCTGCCGCTCGCCTCGGCCGCCGTCATCGCGCTGTTCCTGCGCCGGCAGGGCGCGCTGGCGTCGTATGTCTCGGTGGCCTCGGCGGCGGTCACGGCGGCGCTCTCGCTCCAGCTCATCTTCGGCGGCGCGCGCGACTTCCCCGCCTCAATCGAGTGGCTGCGCTTCGGCGACTTCGCCCTCTCGCTCGGCTTCAAGTTCGACGACCTCGCCGCGCTCATGCTCTTTGTCGTCAGCTTTGTCGGCTTCCTCATCCACGTCTTCTCGCTCGGCTACATGCACGACGATGGTGCGCGCGCCCGGTTCTTCGGCGGCCTCTCCATCTTCATGTTCTCGATGACCGGCATCGTCCTCGCCGACAATCTGTTCATGATTTTCATCTTCTGGGAGCTGGTCGGCTTCAGCTCCTGGCTGCTCATCAACCACTATCACCACAAGCAGTCCGCCGCCGACGCCTCCAAAAAAGCCTTCATCGTCAACCGCGTCGGCGACTTCGGCTTCCTGCTCGGTATCGTGATGTGCTACTGGCTCAACGGCACGGTTGACCTCACGAAACTTGGCCAGATGGGCGATAGCCACCAGCTCGCCTTCAGCATCGTCGTGCCGCTGCTCCTGTTCTGCGGTGCCATAGGTAAGTCCGCCCAGATGCCGCTGCAGGTCTGGTTGCCCGACGCCATGGAAGGTCCGACGCCCGTCTCGGCCCTCATCCACGCTGCCACCATGGTGGCGGCCGGCATCTATATGCTCTGCCGCATCGGAGTGCTCATGACGCCCAATGCACTCGATGTGATCATGTGGGTCGGCACCATCACCGCCGTCTACGCCGCGCTGTGCGCCGTCGTGCAGAGCGACATCAAGAAGGTGCTGGCTTACTCGACGCTTTCCCAGCTCGGCTACATGGTCGCAGCCTTCGGCTTGGGCTCAAACGTGGCCGGTCACGATGGCGGCGGCACCGCGGTGATGGCGGCCGGTGCGGCCGCCGCGATGTTCCACCTCACGACACACGCCTTCTTCAAGGCCCTCCTCTTCCTCGGCTCCGGCTCCGTCATCCACGGCTGCCACCACGAGCAGGACATCTTCAAGATGGGCGGGCTGTGGAAGAAGATGCCCGTGACCTTCTGGACCTTCACCATCGGCGTGCTGGCCATCATCGGTATGCCGTTCCTTTCCGGGTTCTTCTCCAAGGACTCCATCCTCTACCTTGCCATGGAACAGGACACCGCCGTGTTCGGTGTGCTCGCCTTCACGGCCGTGCTGACCTCGTTCTACATGGTCCGCATGTGGAAGATCACCTTCTTCGGCGAGGCCCGCTCCGACCATGCCAAGCACGCCCACGAAAGCGGCCTGAGCATGACGCTGCCGCTGCTCGTCCTCGCGGCTCTCTCCGTCGCCGGCGGCTACAGCGGCGTGTTCGGCAAGATCGCTGGTTCCGTCGCGGGTCTGATTCCGGTCGCTCACGGCGCCGCGCACACGACCATTCTCGCTGTCTCGATCGCCGTCATGGTCCTCGGCGCGGGCGCGGCGTGGTTCTTCTATCCGTCGTCGGGCGTTGATGCCTTGGAGCTGAAGTCGCCCGGCGCGTTCCATTTCCTTACTATGGTCAAGGAGTCCTTCGACCGCGTTTACGACTGGTATGTGGCCAAGGTGCAGCAGCGCTTCGCCATGCTGACTAATTTCTTCGAGCAAATCTTTCTCGCGGGCTTTTTCCTGCGGATGGTTGTCGCCGGTCCTATCGGGTTTCTAGGCATGGCTGCCCGCGCGCTGCACACCGGCAACCTCAACACCTACCTCTACTGGTTCCTGCTCGGCCTCGTGCTGCTCTGGGCCTTCGCCGCCGGTTTCTTTTGAACCACGAATCCACCCGAATGATAAAAGACAACCGACAGACTGACTTCGCATGTCATTCTGAGCACAGCGAAGAATCCAGGTGGAACCTGCACTCCGTGCAGGTTCAGCCCACACGGAGTGCGGGCTCCACCATTGGTGTCTATTGGTGTCCATTCGTGGTTGTTTCCTGAAATGTTTTCCGACGCCCTCCTGCTCCAGCTCGCCATCGCCACGCCGCTCGTCGCGGCGCTGGTCATCGCCTGCGGGTTGCCCAAGCGCCTGTCGTTGCCGCTGGCTGCGGTGGCGTTCACCGTGCCGGGCGCGATCGCGTTGTGGCTCTGGTCGCGGTTTGACGGCGGCGCGGACTACGCGTTCCTGAGCACGACCGGCACCGGCCTCGAGGGCCTCGGCATCAGCCTGAAGCTCGGGCTCAACGGCGTGTCGCTGCCGCTCTTCGTGCTCGCGGGCATCGTGGGGGCGGCGGCGGGCTGGTATGCGCTGCGCTCCGGCGCCGAGCGCCTCAAGCTCTACCTGCTGCTCCTCCTTGTCATGCACGGCGGCCTGATGGGCACCTTCGCCGCCGTGGACGTGTTCTTCTTCTACTTCTTCCACGAGCTGGCCCTCATCCCCACCTTCATCATGGTCGGCATCTGGGGCGGGCGCGACCGCAACTACGCGGCGATGAAGATGACGATCTACCTGACGGTCGGCGCCATGCTCTCGCTCGCCGGCCTGATCGCGCTCTACGTGCAGAGCGGCGCCGAGTCCTTCGACCTCATCGAGCTGAAGCGCGCCCTCGCCGCCGAGGGCCTGCCGGATGCGACGCAGAAATACATCTTCGGCGCGCTGCTCTTCGGCTTCGGCACGCTCGTTTCCCTCTGGCCGCTGCACACCTGGGCCCCGCTGGGCTACGGCGCCGCGCCGTCGTCCACCGCCATGCTGCACGCCGGCGTGCTCAAGAAGTTCGGCCTCTACGGCCTCATTCAGGTGGCGCTGCCGCTGCTGCCGCAGGGCGCGGCCCACTGGGTCTGGCCCCTGGCCCTGCTCGCCGGCTTCGGCAACATCCTCATCGTGGGCCTCGTCACCATGGCGCAGCGCGACCTCAAGCAGATGCTCGGCTACAGCTCCGTCATGCACATGGGCTACTGCTTCCTCGGCCTCGCGGCGATGTCCGCCGTCGGCACGGGCGGCGTGGTCCTGCTGATGGTCGCACACGGCCTGTCGGTGGCGCTGCTGTTCCTGCTCGCGACGAGCATCCACCACCGCACGCACACCTTTGACCTGGGTGAAATGGGCGGCCTCGCGCAAAAGACGCCCGTGCTCGCGGCCTTCTTCGTCGGAGCCACCATGGCCGGCATCGGCTTGCCCGGCTTCGCCAATTTCTGGGGCGAGCTGACCGTCTTCGTGGCGCTGTGGAAATTCTCCCCGTGGATCACGGCCCTGGCCGTGGCCGGCGTGGTCATCTCCGCCATCTACGGCCTGCGCGCCGCCGCGCGGATCTTCTTCGGCCCGCCCAGCGAACAGCTGCAGCGTGTCCTGGCCAAGCATCCGCCCGCCGACCTCGATTGGAAGGAGCGCCTGCCCGCGTTGCTCCTGCTCGCCGCCCTGCTGTTCATCGGCTTCTGGCCGCGCAGCCTCGCCGAACCCGTCAACCGCGCGCTCGCCGCCCCGGCCGCCGCCCAGGTTTCCCGCTGAGCCATGACGACCGAGATGCTCCAAGCCGCCGCCGCGTCGAACCAATGGTGGGCCATCGGGCCGGAGATGATCCTGGCTTGTTCCGCGCTCGTCCTGCTTGCGGCCGAGATCGTGCTGCCGCGGAAGGAGCACCGCCTCATCCCCTGGCTGGCCCTGATGGCGCAGGCCGCCGTGCTCACCGGGCTGGTCCTCAACTTCCACACCTCCTGGCTGAACGAGACCACGTTCAACGGCCTCCTCCGCCATACCTACGAGGGCCAGGTCGGGCGCGTGTTCTTCACCGTGGCGGCGATGCTCGTCACCTTCCTCGGCCTCGTCTGCCTGCCGCGCAGCAGGATGCCGCGGGTGGAGTTCTTCGCGCTCGTGCAGGTCATCACCGCGGCGATGATGCTGCTGGGCCAGAGCAATCACTTCGTGCTCTTCTTCGTCGCGCTGGAGACCGTGACGATCGGGTTCTACATTCTCGTCAGCTACTACCGCGACAACGCGCTGACGCTCGAGGCCGGCCTCAAATACCTCGTCACCGGCGCGCTCAGCTCGTCGATCCTGCTCTTCGGCATCGTGCTGCTCTACGGCGCCGTCGGCCGCGGGCCGGCCGGCCTGACCGGCTTCGATTTCGGCGCGGTGCGGCTCTTCCTGCAGGAGAATCCCGACCACTTCCTCGGCCTCCTCGGGGCGCTGCTCGTGCTCTCCGGCGTGGCCTTCAAGATCGGCGCGTTTCCCTTCCAGGTCTGGGTGCCCGACGTCTACCAGGGCGCGCCGACGCCCGTGACGGCCTTCCTCGCCGTGTCGTCCAAGGCGGCCGGCTTCGCCGTGCTGCTGGTGCTCACGCGCACGATTTTCGCGCCGATCGAGTGGATCATGCTGCCCGTCCTCACGGCCATGGCCGCGGCGACGATCCTCTTCGGCAACCTCGCGGCGCTCAGCCAGCGGCATCCGAAGCGCCTGATGGGCCTCTCCGGCGTGTCGCACGCGGGCTTCCTGCTCATGGGCGTGGCCGCGTCGTTCACGCAGCCGTGGGCGGCGAGCGCGGTGTGGTTCTACCTCTTCACCTACCTGCTGGCCTCGATGGCGGTGTTCGGCGTCATGGCCCACGTCGTCGGCGCGAACGACGCCGACATGGATCTCGACCACTATGACCGGCTCGCACGCGAGCAACCGCTGCTCGCCGGCGTGCTCGCGGTCGGCGTCGGCTCGCTCGCTGGCATCCCGCCGCTGGCCGGGTTCATCGGCAAGCTGCTGGTCTTCATCGCGGCCTTCCAGGCCGGGCTCTACTGGCTGCTCGCCGTCGCCATCCTCGGCGTGGTCGTGTCGATCTATTACTATTTCGGCTGGATCAAGGCCGCCTTCTTCGAGACCTGGCGCCTCGACAACGAGCCGCCGCCCGCGCACCCGCGCCAGCCCGTGGCCCTGTTGTCGGCCGTGGTGCTCGCCGCGCTCGCCCTCGCCACCGTCGCCCTCGGCCTGTTCCAGCAACCGCTGACCAGCTTGGTGCTGAACCGTTAGGGCTTCGGGGTGGATGCGGCCAGCAGGTCGTCCACGGCGGCGGCGAATTCGCCCAGATAGGCGTCGCCCTGACGGTGGTGGGTCATCGCGACGATGAGGTAGTGCCGGCCGCCGCCGGTGACGACAGCGCTGTCGAGGAACCAGTCCTCCCACCAGCCGGACTTGCGCCGCAGCTCCGCGTTGCGACCGGCGAGTCCCCGCACGAACTTGTCGTCGATGTGCGGGATGTCCGGCGAGGCGAAGATCGCGCGCATGGCCGCGGAAGCGGCGGGGGAGACGAGCCGGTCCTGCTCGAGCAGCAGGTAGAACCGCAGCAGCGCCCGCACGGTCGCGGCATGGGAGTTGTTCCCGACCGGGTCGCCGTAACGCTCGTCGGCCTTGCCGTAATGCTTGCCCACCCAGAGGCCGCCGCCGTGCGCCGCGTCGTAGAGCCCATGGGAGTCGAGCACCCGCTGGATGTTCTTCAGGCCGAGCTGCTGGGAAAATTTCGCCGCGAGGGCGTTGTCCGAGGCCTTGACCATCAGGCCCAGCTCGCGGCGGGCGGTGTCATCGAGTCGGGCGAGCGCATCGGGTTGGAGGGCGAACCACGCGAGCATGATGCCGATCTTGGGCACGCTGGCCGCATAGTCACCGCGGTCCGGACGCACCATGGCCAGCCGCAGCGTCTTCAGGTCGAGCACGCCGGCGGAGGTCTGGGCCTCCGTCATGCCGTAGCGGGCGCGCAGGCGGACGTCGATCGCCTCGACGGCGGCCTGCAATCCGGGGTCGGTCGGCGTGGTGTAGTCCAGGGTGTAGTCGGCGGGGGCGGGGGGCATGGGCGCGGCAAAGGCGAGGACCGGGGCCAGGAGTCCGGACAGGGCGGCCAACAGGCGATGTCGGGGCAGGTGAGGCAGCAGGCTGATGGGTCGAATCCAAAGCCAAATAGTCGCCCTGCGGCGATTATTTTTCTTCGCCCCGGGCCGCCAATCCCTTTCGTGGAGCGGTCGCATGAAGATAACCGGACTCGCCCTGGTGCCGCCGCCCACCGCCGCCGACCTCCCCAAGGTCACACCCGAGCTGCTGGCGTCCGTCCTCGCGCGCTATTCCCGCAGCAACGAGGGCATCCACCAGATCCTCGAGAAGGTCGACCCCGCCAACCCCGACGCGTCCATCGACCGCATCCTGAAGTTCGTGGACTACGGCCATGCCTCGATCGGCGGGCTCACGGGCGGGTTGGCCGTGGCGTTGGACGGTGTCTCGATGTGGCTGGCGTGGAAAATCTTTGAGATCGCGCAGATGGCCGACGGCCAGGAATCGAGCACGCGCTACATCACGATGTCGCCCGCCAGCCTGCCGGCGCCCGGGGAGATCGGCCTGCCCGACGACCTTGCCGCCCGCTGGCGCGACGTGATGACGCGCGCCTTCGCCGCCTACAACGCCGAGTATGCCCGCCTCGACGAACTGGGCCAGCGCGAGCCGGACCGCGTGCGCCTGCCCAAGGACGCCAAGCCCGCCGTCGTCACGCGCATCCGCAAGAACTACGCCCTCGACCGCGCCCGCTACTTTATCCCGCTGGCGACCCGGACCAACCTCGCGCTCGTGCAATCCTCGCGCATGTGGGCGCAGACGGTGAAACATCTGGACTCCCTGCCGCAGCCCGAAGCCCGCGCCGCGGCCAGGCTGATCCGCGACGAGCTGCTCAAGCAGTCTCCGCGGCTGATGCGGCACAGCTCGGCGGAGAAATCCTTCGAGGAGCAGGCCCGGCAGGAACTGGCGGCCAGCTGCCGGCTCGGGTTGGAGCGCCTGTCCGCCGCACCGCTGGCCGACGAGGTCTGGGTGAAGGTGGACCGCGACACGCCGCCGTGGTTGCGCGAGGAGCAGCCGGTCGCCGAGGCCCTGCGGCACCGCGCCAACCGCTACGGCCACCAGGGCCTCGCCACGCGCCGCATGCGCGTGACCTTCGCCTGGAACAACATGGCCCTCGCCGAGCTGCGCGACCTCAACCGCCACCGCACCGGCCATCGTTTCACCCCGCTCATCCAGGCCGGTTTCTACCTGCCGCCCGAGATCGCGCCCGCCGGCCATTCGGCCCTGCTGGCCGAGCAGGCCGCGCTCACGCGCGAGCTGATGCAGCGCGGCTCCGGGGCCTACGTCTACACGTTGCTCCTCGGCGCGCAGACGCCCTTCGAGCACGGCACGCACGCGGACAAATTCATCTACGAGGCCGAGCTGCGCACGGGCATGGGCGCGCATTTCCGTTACGCCGAGCACCTGAGCGCGACCCTGCGCGAGTTTTTCCGGCAGGTGCCCGAGGCCCGCGACTGGGTGACCGAGGGAACCGCCGAGCCAGAATAGGCTTGCGACGGTTTTTGGGCGAAAGGAGCATGGCGGCGGCCTGCTGATCGTATGGTTACCCGCCCCCCCGCCAGCACCGCACTCGCCTTCTTTTTTTGCGCCGTCGCCGCTTGCGGAGCGGTTGAAAAGAGCCCGCGCGCCGCAGTCCTGCAACCCGCCGCCCAGCGCGCATCCTTCCATGCGGTCCGCCCGGCTGATGCGTTGTCCGTGCGGACCGAAGCCGGCAGCACACGCAGGTTTTTCTCGACCGCGACCACGATCCGCACGTTCACGGTGATGCAACCGGCCCGCGCGGTCGTGTGGTCACCGCATGAATCCGCCCCCAAGGGAGGAACGCGATGAGCCGGCCGTTCCGTGTCCTCCAGCTGAACATGCAGTTCGGCCAGATTTGGGACGACGCCTATCCCGACCACGCGCCCATCCGGTTGGAGGACACCCTCGCGGAAATCCTGTCGCACGACGCCGACATCGTCACCCTGCAGGAAGTCGAGCACGCCAACCCCGGTGGCGCGCAGCCGGCCGTGCCGCCCAATTACACCTGGCTCAAGGAACGGCTGAAGGGCTACCACGGTTACTTCGCCTATCCCAAGGCCGATCCGCGCGAACTGCCCTTCGGCATCGGCCTGGCCATCTTCTCGCGCACGCCGCTGCGCGACACCTTCAAGATCGACGTGCCCTCGCCCCCGGTGGAATTCGATTTCTTCGGCGAGAAAAAGACCCCGACCGACCGCGTCCTGATCGGCGCCACCACCACCATCAACGGCCGCGACCTGCGCGTCCTCAACACCCACCTGCTCGCCTTCTTCATGCTGAAGACCAGCAGCGAGAACCACATCGACCAGCGCAAACTCGTCGAGGATCAGCTCCGCCGCTCCACCGGCCCGACCGTCCTCACCGGCGACTTCAACGTCAGCAAACACCAGTCGCTCATCAAGCAGTTCGCCGATGCGGGCTACCACACCGTGCAGGACCGGGAAATCACCTGGCGCCGCCGGCCCTACGTGCTCGACCACATCTTCTACAACAAACTGCTCAAACCCGTCGCTTGGAAGGTCAAGCCCACGATGGCTTCCGACCACCACGCCCTGACCGCCGACTTCGTCTTCGCGGGCTGAGCCGCCATCAGCCGCGGCGCACGCGGTCCTTCTCCGCCTCGCGCTCATCCTCCAGCCGCGCCTTTTCATCGGCGATCTGGCGCCGGATCTTGTCCGCCTCGTCGAACTGCTGGCCGGCGAGCGCGGCGTCGAGCTTCTGCCTCAGGAAGATCTCCCGTTCGGCGATCTTGCCCTGGTAGATGCGGTCGATTTCGGCCAGGCGGTTCTTTTGCTCGGGCCGGAGGGCCTTGCCGGCCGGATCGGACTTGGCCAGCCGCTCCATGGCGAGTTCGTAGGCGCTTTTCATGCGGACAGGATCAGGTTCGCGGGCCGAAGTTCACGCCCAAAATCAGGGCCAGGGCCAACAGGGTGGGCATCAGCCAGAAACCGCCGCGGTCGCGCGCCCAGCGCAGGCCGATGCCCAGCAACAACAGGGCCGCGGTCAGTGCCATGGCCGCGGCCGGCATCCATTCCGCCCGGAAGCCCGCGGGGAAGAACATGCCCGGCACCTGTGTTCCCGCCCTCACCAGCCAGTCCATCGCGATGATCAAGAGCGCCGCGGCGTGGTTGAACACGGTGCTGAGCGGCGTGAGGCCGATCAGGCCGCTGAGCAGCGAGGCCACCCCGGCGAAAAGCGCGAACGAGGCCAACGGCACGACCACGAGGTTGGCCAGCAGGGCCCCGGGTGAAAACAACCCGAAGTAGCCGATGCTGGCAGGGGCGCTGGCGACCGAGGCCGCCCACGTGGCCGCGAAGGCGTCGAGAAATCGCCGGCCGGCCCACACCACGCCCGGCCGCCACCAGCCCCAGTTGATCTCCGGCAGGTCCGCAAAGGGCCGCCACGCCGCCTTCCAGCGCTCTGCGAGCGGGGCCCCCATGACGATCAACGCCAGCACCACGAGGTAGGACATCTGGAAGCCCGTGGTGAAGAGCTGCCGCGGGTCCAGCAGCAGCGTGACCACCGCCGACAGGGCCAGCGCGGCCAGGGGATTGCCCGGGAGGCGGAAGATCCGGGAGCTGAACAGAAAGGCGATCATCAGCCACGCCCGGATGGTCGCCGCGCTCGCCCCCGTGATCTGCACATACAACCAGAGGATCATGAGCCCCAGCACCATCGTCCATCTGGGCGGCAGCCGCGCCAAGGTCAGCAGGCCGAGGATGGCGGCGGCGATCGCGGCCACGTGCAGCCCGCTGACGGAGAAGACGTGGAAGGTGCCGCTGCGCATGTAGGCGTTGCGCTGCTCCACGCTGAGCACGGCCTTTTCCCCGAGCATCATCGCGAGGTAGACGGAGGCGGTCTCCGGGTGCCGTTCCAGCCCGCGCTGCAATACGCGCTCAAGGTTTTCGCCCGTGCGCTCGCACCAGGCCGGGAACCAGCGGGCCGGTTGCGTCTCCGCGACGATCTGCGCCCGGCCGAGCCGCAACCGCACGCCGAGATTGCGCAGGTGGTCGTCGAATCCGCCGATGCCGGCCACGGCTTCAAGCACGCCGCGCAGGCGGTAGCGGGCCGAGCGCTCCGGCATGACACTGATCTTGCGGATCGCCGAGAAATGCACGCGCTGCCCGACGAGTTCACGCAGGTGCGGCGCGGCGGCCGTGACGAACCCCAGGCCCGCGACATTGCGCGCCTGCGGCGCGGGCGGGAAGACCAGCGTCACCTCCAGTTCGACCTCGGCCTCGCGTTGGGTGACGGATCGCATCCGATCTGCCGGCGGGTCGCGCCATCGCAGGTAGGCGCCTCCGGCCAGCAGGGCAGCCAACGCGAGCGATCCGCCCCAAAACACCCGTCCGGCCAGTCCCGGCCGGCCGGCCTGCCAGATCGCGAGGCCGGCAAGCCCGAGTGCGGCCAGCAGCAGGCTTGCGGCCTCGGGGCCGGTTTCCGGAAATGCCTCCGCCGTCGCCAAGCCGGCCATGAAGGGCAACAGCAGCCACAGCACGGGCGCACGCAGCCGGAGCGAGGGCGGGAGCATGCAGCATGGATAACGGCCGGCGGGCCGGGCTTGAACACAAATCTCGACATTCCCCGCCCGCCCGGCGCACTGGTGGGCTGCGCATGAACATGGGTGACCAAGGCGATTTCTTCGGCGGCGAGGCGAAGACGCGCCCGCGTGATCCCTGGGCGGAGACGAAACCGTCCGCCCACCAGCCTTTGGCGGCCCGGATGCGGCCGCGCACCCTCGCCGAGGTCGCCGGCCAGGAGCACATCCTCAGGCCCGGCAACCTGCTTCCGCGCCTCATCGCGCAGAACCGCTTCGGCTCGCTGCTCTTCTACGGTCCGCCCGGTTGCGGCAAGACCAGCCTGGCGGAGGTCATCGCCCGCGAGACGAAGAGCCGTTTCGTGCGCGTGAATGCCGTCATGAGCAACGTGGCCGAGCTGCGCGAAATCCTCGCCGCTGCGCGGCTGCGGCCCGAGGCCGCGACCATCCTGTTCATCGACGAGCTGCACCGCTTCAACAAATCGCAGCAGGACCTGCTGCTGCCCGACGTGGAGGAGGGGAGCGTGCGCCTGATCGGCGCGACGACGCACAACCCGGGATTCTACGTGAACCCGCCGCTGCTCAGCCGCAGCCACCTTTTCCGGCTCGAGCCGCTCGCCACCGCGCAGGTCGCGGCCGTGCTGCGCCGGGCGCTGGAGGACACGGAACGCGGCCTCGGTGCGCGCGGGCACGCGGCGGACGACAAGGTGCTGGCCGACCTGGCCGTGTTGTGTGATGGCGACCTGCGCCGGGCCCTGAACGCGCTCGAGGTCATCGCCCTGTCGCTGCCGGAGAAGGCGCCGGTCACGGAGCGCGAGCTGGAGGTTTTTGCCCGCGAGCGGCGCATCCGCTACGACGCCGACGAGGACGAGCACTACGACACCATCTCGGCCTTCATCAAGAGCTGCCGCGGCAGCGATCCGGACGCGGCGATGTATTGGCTGGCGAAGATGCTGGCGGGCGGCGAGGACCCGCGCTTCATCGCCCGGCGGCTCGTCATCCTCGCCAGCGAGGACGTGGGGTTGGCCGATCCGTCGGCGTTGCCGCTGGCGGTGGCGGCGCACCACGCCTGCGATTTCATCGGCCTGCCCGAGGCCGAGCTGACGCTCGCGCACGCGACGCTCCACATCGCCACGGCGCCGAAGAGCAACTCGGCCACCCTCGCCCTGGGCGCCGCGCACGCCGCGCTCAAGGAGCAGCCCGTGCAACCCGTGCCCGTCCACCTGCGCGACAAGGGCGGGCAGGCGAGCAAGCGCATGGGCCACGGCCGGGGCTACGAATACAGCCACGATTTTCCCGAGAACATCTCCGCGCAGGCGTTTCTCGAGAAACCGCTCAAGCTCTACACCCCTAAAACGGCCGGGGCCGAGGCGACCGTCGCCGAGCGCCTGGCACGTTGGCAGGCACTGCGGGCGAAACTGCGGAAAGAGTAGGACAGGTCTCCGACCTGTCCTCCATCGGGCAGAAGTCCGACCTCGACCGAGGCGGGCGACGGGTCAAAGACCCGTCCTGCGATTCACTTCCGCACCAGCAAGGCCAGGCCGGCGAGACACAGCGCCGCGCCGGTGAGCTTGGCCGCACTGACGCCCTCCTTGAACAAGTAGATGGCGATCGGGAGGAGCACGAGCGCCCCCAGCGCGTTGACCAGCAGCGACGCGTAGCCGACGTTCCAGCCGGCGCGATAGGCGAGGAGGAAGCCGACCTCGATCCCCACGACACCGAGCGCGACGAAGATGACGCTGGGCCGCAGGTCCCGCAGCGCGCGCGAGCCGTCCGGATAGACGGCCAGCCCGATGAGGCAGAGCAGGAGGGCAAGGGCATAGACCACGGCGAGCGCGTAGAAGGGATTGAGGTTCGCCGGTGCCTGCTTGATGGCGAGGTGGTAGGTCAGGCTGCCGGCCACGGCGACGCCCAGGGTGAGGTAGTAATACATGGCCCGAGCTTGGGGTGGAAAAAGGCCGGCAACAATGCCGGAGGTGCCCCCGGACCGGCACACGTGAAGAAATTCTCAATCGCGACGACAGGCTTGCGGCGGGCGGCACGGCGGGCTACGGTGCCGGCATGAAACCCCGCATCGCTTTCGTCGTGATCCTGTTGGTGGCGGTGAACAACCTGTTCGCGCAAGCGGCGTTGCCCGCAGCCGCTCCGGCCAAGGCCTCGAAACCCGAGTCCAAGCCCGCCGCCCCGGCGCCCGCCAAGACGCCGGCCGCCCCCGGCGCCAAGGCCGAGGCGAAGAAGGACGACAAGAAGAAGGAGGAGGAGAAGGAGGGCAAGATCGCCGGGCTGACCATCGCGCGGGCCAACGGCACCTTTCTCGGGCTCGAAGTCGTGGGCGGCAATTTCAAGCTGAGCTTCTACGACAAGAAAAAGAAGCCGATGGCGGTCGACATGGACCGCGCAAGTTTCCGCTGGGTCATCCCCGGCAAGGCCGACAACGAGCGCGCCGTCCTGACCCCGGGCGGCGACGGCAAGTTCATGACCGCGGGAAAATACGTGAAGCCGCCCTACAACTTCAAGGTGTTCATCACCCTGGTGAAGGGCGAGGGCGAGAACGCCCAGACGGAATCGTTCACCGTCGACTTCCGGGGCTGAGCGCAGCGGTTGACAGCCGGGGCGCCGGCGGGTTTGGTGGTCGGCTTTTCCATGAAGCCGCTTCCGCCCTTCGATTCCGTTGAGTCCGCCATCGCCGACATCGCGGCGGGACGCCTGGTCATCGTGACCGACGACGAGGACCGCGAGAACGAGGGCGACCTCATCATGGCGGCCGAGAAGGCCACGCCCGAGACGGTGAACATGATGATCCGTTACTGCAGCGGCATCGTCTGCGTGCCCACCGTCGAGCACTGGCTGCGCCGGCTGGGGCTCGGCCCCATGGTGCAGCAGAACCGGGAGGTGCAGCGGACGGACTTCACGGTCAGCGTGGATGCGGCGGAGGGGATCACCACGGGCATCAGCGCCTACGACCGGACCCACACCATCCGCCTGCTCGCGGATCCCGCGACGCGCCCCGAGCAACTGGTGCAACCCGGCCATGTCTTTCCCCTGCGGGCGCGGCCGGGCGGCGTGCTCGAGCGCGCCGGGCATACGGAGGCGGCGGTGGACCTGGCCGTGCTGGCCGGGCTGGCCCCGGTGGGCGTGCTCTGCGAGCTGATCAACGACGACGGCACGGTGCAGCGGCTGCCACAGCTGGTGGAATTCAAGCAGCGCTTCGGCCTCAAGATGATCTCGATCTCCGCGCTGATCGAATACCGCCACCGGCGCGAGCAGCTGGTCGAAAAGATCAGCGAGCGGCCCTTTGCCTCGGAATACGGGGATTTCACGCTGCATGTGTTCCTGAGCAAGGTTGACGGACGGCACCACCTCGCCCTGACCAAGGGCCGGCTGAACGGCGAGCCGACGCTCGTGCGCGTGCACACCGAGAACCTGCTCAGCGACGTCTTCCACGCCAAGGAGATGGGCGGGCACCGGTCGTTGCTCGAGGCCATGCATCGGGTGAGCGAGGCCGGCCATGGCGTGGTGCTCTACATGGAGCAGACGGGCCGGATGCAGAGCGCCGTGCAGGGCGCGCCGAAGGCGGGCGACGGGACCATGCCGGTCAACCTGCGCGATTATGGCATCGGCGCGCAGATCCTGGTGGCGCTCGGCCTGCGGAAGATCCGCCTGATGATGCACTCGCCCCGCCGCGTCGTCGGCCTCGAAGGCTACGGGCTGGAGATCGTGGAGCAGATCCACGTCTGAGCGCGCCGATTTCGGATTGCCGGACGCGGATTGAGCGTCTGGCTTCCTAACGATTCATGAGCCTCCATCCGCCCACCGCCCGGAAAGTCGACGCCCGCAGGCTGCGGCTCGGCATCGTGGCGGCGCGTTTCAACGAGCCGCTGGTGGACGGGTTGCTCCGGCGCTGCGGCGCGGTGCTTGCGGCCGCGGGCGCGAAGGCGCCCGAGATCCTGCGCGTGCCGGGCTCGCATGAGGTGCCGGTGGCCGCGCAGTGGCTGGCGGCGAGCGGGCGCCACGACTGCGTGGTCGCGCTCGGGGTCCTGATCGGGGGCGGCACCAACCACCATGAGATGGTCGGGCAGAGCGTGTCGCAGGCCTTGCAGCAGGTGGCGCTGGCCACCGGGGTGCCGGTGATCAACGGCGTGATCGTGACCGAGAGCCTCGCGCAGGCGAAGGCCCGCTGCACGGGACGGTTGGACCGCGGGTCGGAATTCGGCCGCGCCGCGCTCGAGATGGCCGCGCTGGCGCGCGCCACGAAAGGCCGCCGATGAGCAACCCGCTTTTCGTCCAGCGCCGGGAGTGCCGCGCGGCCGCGCTGCAGTTCCTCTATGCCTGGAGCATGAACACGCCGGCGAACCTGGTGGAGGACCTGCGGATCTTCTTCGAGCACCTGGAGAAACCCCGCGACTACTACGCCTTCGCCGACGAGCTGATCCACGGCACGCTGGAGCACCGCGAGGAGATCGACGGCCACATCCGCTCGCTGGCGCACAACTGGGAGTTCGACCGCATCGCCAAGATCGACCTCGCCATCCTGCGGCTGGCCATCTTCGAGATGCTTTACCGCAAGGACATCCCGCCCGTGGTCTCGATCAACGAGGCCATCGACCTGAGCAAGCAGTTCTCCACCGCGGACTCGAAGCGTTTCATCAACGGCATCCTCGACCGCCTGAAGGACAAGCTCGGCCGCGACGCGCGGAAACCGATCGTGGAATGAGACGCCTGGATTTCCCGCGGATGACGCCGATGGGCGCGGATAAGGCGGTCAGCCATCCGCGCGTATCCGCGTGATTCGCGGATAATTTCCTCCCATGTTTTCCCTGTTCAAGAAATTCAAGGAAGGCCTCGCCAAGACGGTCGGGGCCATCGCCGAGAAGACGCACGGGCTCTTCGGCGGGAAGAAGATCGACGCGACCTCGCTGGAGGAACTGGAGGAGGCGCTCTACACCGCCGACTTCGGCGTGGAGACGACGACGGAGATCCTCGAGGAGATCAAGCGGGCCTACCGCAAGGACGCGGCCCTGCAGGGCCGGCAGGCGGCGGAGATCGGCGCGGCGGTGCTGCAGAAGGCCTTGGCCGGCGCGGCGGGGGAGTTTGACAGTGGAGCCCGGCCTTCCGCCGTCGCCAAGGCTATGGCGGACAGGCCGGACGGGCTCAGAGAGGAGAACGCGTCCGGAGGCCGCGTTCCACCTGCACCGCAGGTCATCGTGATGATCGGCGTCAACGGCTCGGGCAAGACGACGACCACGGCCAAGCTGGCGTGGAAACTGAAGCAGGAAGGCCGGAAGGTGCTGGTCGCGGCCTGCGATACCTTCCGGGCCGCGGCCGTCGAGCAGCTGAAGACCTGGGCCGCGCGGCTGGAGATCGACATCATCGCGAGCCACACGGGGGCGGATGCGGCGGCGGTGGCCTTCGACGCCCTGCAGGCCGCGCGCAGCCGGGGTTGCGATTACCTGATCATCGACACCGCCGGCCGGTTGCACACCAAGAGCAACCTCATGGAGGAGCTGGCCAAGATCAAACGCGTGCTGCAAAAGCTGGACCCGACGGCACCGCACCACTCGTGGCTGGTGGTGGACGGTTCCCTCGGCAGCAACTCGATCGAGCAGGCGCGGATCTTCCACAAGAGCTTCGGCCTGACCGGCCTGGTGGTGACCAAGCTCGACGGCACGAGCCGCGGCGGGGCGGTGGTGGGCATCTGGCGCGAACTGAAACTGCCCATCCACTTCGTCGGGCTCGGCGAGCAGCCGGAGGACCTGCAGCCTTTCAACGCCGCTGATTACAGCCGCGCTGTGTTCGGCCTGGGCGCCGAGTGACCCCGCCGGGGGTGGAAAGAAACACGTTGCCGGTTCCGGGGTCGCAGGAGAAAGTCCATCATCCATGAAAACCCTACTCTTTCTCGTCATGATCCTCGGCGCCGGGACGGTTTCGGCCGTCGCCCAGGAGCGGTTCACCGAGCGGTTGACCCCGGAGCAGCGCAAGGCCGCCGGCCTGGATCAACTGACGCCCGAGCAGCTGGCGGCCCTGGACGCGCTGGTGAAGATGGACCGCGATCTGGGCGAGCGGCGTGTCGTGGAGAAGGCGCGGCAGGAGTTGCGCGAGGAAGTGAAGGCGGCCGTGAAGGAGGAATTGAAGGCCGAGGTGAAAGCCGAGGTGGCCGCGCAGGTGAAGGAACAGGCCCGCGACGAGGTGAAGCGCGAGGAGGAACAGCGCCGCGCGGCCGAGACCCGCGTGCTGGGCAAGATCAAGGGCAAGTTCTCCGGCTGGTCCGGCAACACCGTGTTCGAACTGGAGAACGGGCAGAAGTGGCGGCAGATCGGCTCCGATGTGTATTATGTCAGCCCGGTGGATTCACCGGCGGTGCTGATTGAAAAAGTCTTCGGGGGCTGGCGGCTCTACGACCAGCAGGGCGGCTGGGTGAAGGTGCAGCGCATCAAGTAGGACGAAAAAGAAGGGCCGGCGCACGGCCGGCCCGATCGTCGTCGGCGTCAGTGCACGCCGCCCATGAGTTTCTTCACCCACGGCACGAGGAGGAACAGCACGAGGGTGGCGCCGCCGACCAGCAGGGCCTGGTTGAGGAAGAAATCGGCCAGGGCGGCGGGGCTGTCGGATTGGAATTCCCCGGCGAGGAGGCCGGCGAGTTTGTTGCCGAGCGCGGCGGCAAGGAACCAGATGCCCATGACCATGCCGAGGAGGCGCTGGGGCGCGAGCTTGGTCATCGTGCTGAGGCCGACGGGGCTGAGGCACATCTCGCCGGTGGTCTGCAGGAAGTAGAGGCCGAGCAGCCAGATGGGGCTGACTTTCCCTTCGGCGGTCAGTTTGGCGGCGGGGATCATCCAGACAAACGAAAGCGCGACGAAGAGCAGGCCGAGCGCGAACTTCGTGGGGCTGGAAGGCTGGAGCCGTCCGAGCTTGATCCAAAGCCAGGCGAACACGGGCGCCAGGGCGATGACCCAGGCGGAGTTCACGGATTGCCACCAGGAGGACGGGAATTCCATGCCGAGCACCTCGTTGCGCGTGAGGCGGTCGGCGAACAGCGTCATGGATGAGCCGGCCTGCTCGAAGATCGCCCAGAAGACCTGCGCGGCGAAGAAGAAGATCAGGATCGCCGCCATGCGTTTTTTCTCCGGGTCGGATTGGAAGGCGAAGAACAGGATCGCCCCGATCTGCAGGGCAAACAGCGCATAGACGATGGCCCGGTAGTGGTCGCTGGCGATCATCAGGCCGATGAGCGCGAGCGAACCCAGCGCCACGAGGCCGAGCTTGTCCCACGGGCGGCCGGCGGCGGCCTCGGGCGCGTGGCCAACATGGGCGAGCGTGCCGGCCCGGCGGATGTAGGTGATGAGACCGAAGGTCATGCCGACACCGGCGGCGCCGAAGGCCCAGTGCCAGCTGTTGCGGGGGTCCAGGCCCATCTCCGCGAGGAAAGCGCTGAAGCGGGGGTCCTGGGCGAGGAAGCCGCAGACGATGGCGGCGAGCAGGGCGCCGATGTTGATGCCCATGTAGAAAATCGAGAAGCCGGCGTCGCGCCGCTGATCCTCCGGCGGGTAGAGGCTGCCGACCATGGTGGAGATGTTGGGCTTGAGCAGGCCGGTGCCGGCGGCGACGAGACAGAGCCCCAGGAAGAAGGTGAATTCGCTGTGGATCGCCATGGAGTAGTGCCCCGCGGCGATGATGATGCCGCCCCAGAGCACGGCCTTGCGCGCGCCGATGAAATTGTCGGCCAGGAACCCGCCCACGATGCCGAGCAGGTAGACGCTCATCGTGTAGGTGCCGTAGACGGCGGCGGCCTTCTTGTCGTCGAAACCGAGGCCGCCGTTGGCAACCGACAGGGTCATGAACAGCACGAGCAGGGCGCGCATGCCGTAGTAGGAGAAGCGCTCCCACATCTCGGTGAAAAAGAGCGTGGTGAGGCCGCGGGGGTGTCCGAGGATGCCGCCTCCATCAGCGGCGGCAGGGGTGGGGGAACTCATGTTGGGCGGCGATTGGGGCAGCGAGGCGCGGGGAGGGCAAGCGCGGAGGTTTGGGCCGGAAGGCCGTGGCCCGCGCTTGCTCCGGGGCACCGCATCCGACAACCAAGGCCCGTGCCCGTTCCCGTCACCCTCCTCTACGCCACCGTTTCCGGCAACGCCGAGCAGCTGGCGACTGTCGCCGCCGAGCGTCTGCGGGCGGCGGGCCATGCGGTGCAGGTGGACAACGTGGCCGCTTTTCCCGCCGTGCGCCTGCGCGAGACGGACACGGTGCTCATCATCGCGAGCACCTGGGGCGAGGGCGAGCCGCCGCCGGAGGCGGCGGGTTTCTGCACGGCGCTGCGGGCGCACGACCGGCTGCGGCTCGGGCACCTGCGCTATGCCGTGCTGGCGCTCGGCTCCTCGACCTACCGCGATTTCTGCGGCTGCGGCCGGCGCATCGACGAGGATCTGGCGGCCTGCGGGGCCACGCGGCTGCTCGCGCGCGTGGAATGCGACACGAAGTATCGCGCGAAATTCGAGGCTTGGCTGACGGACGTGCTCGAGGCTTTGAAGCACTTCACATGAATCGAACCATGAAATTCGGCGCGACCCTCGGGCGCCTGTTTGTCACGCTGGGACTGGCGACGGCGGTCGCGCGCGAGGAGGTGCTCGGCACCTTCGGCACGGGCGAATTGCTGCCGCGCGAAGTGCGGGTGCACCTGCCGCCCGGCAGCATCAGCGCGGACACCCCGGTGCTGGTGGCGCTCGACGGACAGATGATGGGCGCCTGGCGGTTGTCCGAGGCCCTCGGGGAGATGGCGCGCACCGGCGGGCCGGTTCCGCTGGTGGTGGCCATCCCGGCGACCGCGGAGCGCATCGAGGAATACGGGCTGGCCGGTGCGCCTGACTATCTCGGCCGAGGCCGGAAGGCGGCGGCTTTCCAACGCATGGTGCTGGAGGAGGTGCTCCCCGCGCTCCGCCGTCGCCACGGTGTCGCGTTGGCGCGAGAGCGGACGGGCGTGTTCGGTGCGTCCATGGGCGGGCTTTGTGCATTCGACCTCGCGTGGCGTCATCCGGAGGTCTTCGGGTTTGCGGGCGTGTTTTCCGGCTCCCTGTGGTGGCGCGGGGACAACCGCGATGTCGCGGCCAGGCAGTCCTCGCGGCTCGCCCACCGGCAGGTGCGCGGGACGGAGCGACCGCCGTCCGTCAGGTTCTGGTTCGAAGCCGGCACGGCGGACGAAACCGATGACCGCGACGGCAACGGGGTCATCGACGCCATCCAGGACACGACGGAGTTGCTGGATGAGCTGCGAGCCCGCGGTTGGCGCGACGGGCCCGATCTCGCCTACGTGCAGGTCGAAGGCGGGCAGCACAACGAGGCGACCTGGGCGCGGACGCTGCCGTTGTTCCTGAATTGGGCGTTGCCGGAGCGGGAAAAGGACTGAAGGGCTGAAGCAGGCGCGACGCGAGCATCGGCCTTCCCTCAAGGGGCATCCAACAATCCTCTACTTGGAATTGTTTTGGTGGGTCAGCGACCTTGGGCGCGCCTCGGGGAGCAACGAACGCGTGCAAGCGCGCTGCCCCACGACGAGAAAACTGCGCTCGCGCGTTAATCGACCAGGAACGCGGCGCTGGGCACGGATGCGGCGGCGAGTGCAGGCGAGGCGGATTTGCCCGGCCGGAACGCGGCGACCACGACACCGAGCAACTTGTCGGCGACGAGGGGTTCCATGTCGTGCCACCGGTTGTTGAGGCCGGCGGCGCGCCAGCCGTCGCGCGCCTTCGCGATGAGCACGTGCGCGACCAGCCGGTCGCGGCTGTTGCGATACACGGCGGTCTGGCCGCGGCGGAGGGAGGTGTAATCGGCGGGGGCCAGCACGAGGATCGTGCCGGGCTGGTAGAGGGGGAGCATCGAGCGGCCGGTGCCGACGACCGCGAAGGCGCCGTGGTGTTCGGCCGCGAGCGCGGTGGCCTTCTGCCAGGCTTCGTCGACGGGCAACTCGACGGTGCGCGGGCTCAGGCCGGTGTAGACGCCGCGGATCCATGCTTCCCCGGCAAGCCGGACCGGGGCGGCGATGGAGACGGCTCCGCTGCACAAGATCAGCAGCCAAAACCGAAGGGGTGCAACCGGCACGCGCACAGTTGATGACAGCCCCGCGGACGGAAGCGAGCAAACGATGCTGAGGTCTATGCCTCACGCGGCGCTGGGGCGAACGCTCCGGTGGAAACGCCCCAGAAGCGGGCGCCGGGTCGGATTTCACATGCGCACGAGGGGAAGCATCACCGAGAAGTTGGCCGCGTCCTGTTCGATGGCGATGGGGCCGGAGCTGCAGAGCTGAAAGCGTTCGCGGAGGCTGCGCAGGCCGTAGCCGGTGGAGGCGGCCCCGTTGGGCGCGGTGGCGCGGGCATGGACGGTGTTGGCAAAGACGATGCGGTCGCCGGCCAGCTCCACGGTGATCCGCAGCGGGCGGGCGGCGGAGAAGGAGTTGTGCTTGAGGGCGTTTTCGAGGAGCAGTTGCAGCGACGCCGGCGGGATCATCAGCGCGCTGACGGAATCGAAACCCCGCAAATCGACGTGCAGGCTGTCGGGAAAGCGCAGGCGCGCCAAACCGAGGCAGGAATGGAAAAAGTCCAGCTCCTGGTAGAGCGGCACGAGGTCGCGGCTGACCTGGGCGAGCAGGTAGCGGCAGACGGCGGCGAGGTCCTTGTTGAAGGCGCGGGCCTGGCGGGGGTTCTCCTCGATGAGGACGCCCAGGGTGTTGAGGGAATTGAAGAGAAAATGCGGGGTCAGCTGGTTGCGGAGGACGTTGAGCTCGGCCTGGAGCCGGGCGCGTTCGGTGCGCTCGAGGTCGAGGCGGTCCTCGAGGCGGTCGTTGATGAGCAACAGCGTCTCGTAGACATGCGTCACGATCCACACGACGGGAATAATGACGGCGAGGTTGAGGCCGAGGCCGCGCCAATCGAGACCCGGCCGGCCGTCGACCGCATACCAGGCCATCAGGGCGGCGGAGGCCACGACCACCGAGTAAAGGGCGGTGGCGCCGAGCAGCAGGGCGAGTTTGAGGACCGGCCGGTCGACCCATTCGAAACGGGTGCGCAGGCGGTAGAGCAGGGCGCGGTTTCCCATCCAGAGCACGAAGGAAAGCCCGATGAAGGAGGCGGTGCCGGCCCAATACATGAGGTCCGCCGGAGTGAGCCGGCCGAGGGTGCCGGTGAGGCGCGGGACCACGAGCCCCAGCAGCGGGATGCCGACAACGCGCAGGGCGGTGTCGCGCAGGCGGCGTGACTTGGCGCGCGGATTGGCGGACGTGGCCTCGGACGGCATGGGTGGTGAGGGGAAAGCCGCCAACGCCGCCGTGGCGAGGACGCTGCGGTCAATCATTCGGAGGCTGCGGCAACGTGCCGGAAATCTGCGAGAAGCCGGTCCTCGGAGGTGCCGTCATCGGCCGGAAGCCGTCGCAACCCTCACGCACACCTGAACCAGGGAATACCGTCAGAAAGCGGATCGAGGGCGGGTTTGCAGCGCACTTCCCGAGATCGGGATCATCGCGCTCCACCGATGACCGCCGAGACCGCAGTCGGAATTGATCACGAATGGGCGGGCGCCGCGGTCTTGCGGACGATCTGACGCCGGATCCACTCGCCGAGAAAATCCAGCGTGGTGACGAGCCCGAGGATGAGGATGAGGACGGCGGCAAACCGGTCCCACTGGTAGTATTCCTGGTAGGCGTGGAGCTGCAGACCGATGCCGCCGGCGCCGACGTAGCCGATGATGGCGGCGGAGCGGATGTTGTATTCGAGCATCCAGAGCGAATGGCTCCAGACCAGCGGGCGGGCTTGGGGCCAGAGTCCGTATTGGAAGGCCTGCACCGTCCCCGCGCCCAGGGCGCGCAGGGCGCGGGCGACCTCGGGATCGA
This sequence comes from uncultured Opitutaceae bacterium, assembly GCA_964601365.1. Taxonomy (GTDB): domain Bacteria; phylum Verrucomicrobiota; class Verrucomicrobiia; order Opitutales; family Opitutaceae; genus Didemnitutus. Next base: position 93,302 of record CAZRNE010000007.1, read on the forward strand.
CGGATTCGAAGGCGTCGCTGTAGAACTTCCCGAGATAGCCGAGGCTGTAGAAGGTCAGCGCGATGACGCCCGCGAGCGGATTGGCGCCAACCACCGCGACGGCGAGCAGGGCCCAGATGAGGCTGGGGATGGTCCGCACGGCGTTGAGCAGCATGCGGGTGCTGAGCACCACCCAGCGCGGCGCGAGGGTCTGCGCCCCGGCCACGGCGAGCGGCAGCGACAGCACGATGGCGAACAGCGTGGCGAGGGTCGCGATCTGGATGGTTTCCCCCAAGGCCGCGAGCGCTTCGCCGGTGATGGAGAAATCCGGCGGGAAGAACCGGCCGAGGAAGCGCCGGAAGTTGGCCCAGGTGTCGAGCGCGCGGCCGGAACCGCCCAGCACCCGCACGGAAAGGACGGCGAGCAGCAGAAAGGCTGCAAGCGAGACGGTCGAGACGGTGATCCGGGCGTGCCAGGGCAGCTCGCGGAAGGGGGGTGGCGCGGGCGGAGCCGCGATCGTCACCGCGGACGGAGCGGAGGCGGCGGGCCGGTCAGTCATGGTGGAGATGGCGGACCTTCCAGCCCCCGGGATTCTGCGGATCAAGGCTCAGGACATGATCGGCGAAACGCTCCACCAGTTTGGGGTCGTGCAGCACGCAGAACACGGTGCGTTGTTTCTCGCGGGCTTCCTGGCGGAGCAGGCCGAGCACGCGGCCGGTGAGATAGGTGTCGAGCTGGGAGACCGGTTCGTCAGCCAGGATGAATTCCGGCTCCTGGAAGAGGGCGCGGAGAAGGGCGGTGCGCTGCTGTTCGCCGCCGGAGACCTCGCCGGCGCGGCGATGGGCGAGCGGGCCAAGGCCCAGGTCGCAAAGGAGCGCCCAAGCCCGGAGCTTGTCGGCGCGGGGGAAGCCGGCGAGCGTGCGCCACCACGGGTGGCGGCCAAGGCTGCCGCAGAGGACATTGGTCAGCAGCGTGCAGTTTGGGCTGAGGGCGAAGTGCTGGAAGACGACGCCAAAGCGCGCCCGGCCGGCGGCAGGGGGCACCGCACCGCCGACCGGAGGGCAGCGCACGGCGCCCTCGGTCGGGGCCAACTGGCCGGAGAGGCAGGCCAGCAGGCTGGACTTGCCGGCGCCGGAAGGGCCGACGACGGCGATCACCCGCCCGCGCGGTGCCTCCCAGGTAAGGCCCCGGAAAAGCCAGCGGCCGTTGCGCTGGAGGCCGAGAGAATCGAGGGAGAGATGGACGGATGAGGCGGAGGCAACCACCGGCAGGTCAGGACTTGGGTGCGGATTCGAGGAATTCGATCGCGGACCGCAAGCTGGCGAGGTGGCGGACGGAATCAACCGTGATCAGCTTGGAGGTGAAAAGGCGGTCGCGCAGCGCGGTGTGCGGAGGCTCGTTGAGGGCCTCGAGCGCGCTGCGAAGGGCGGCGCGGTCGGCCGCGCTCAGGGAAGCGCGGGCGGCGATCACATGGGTGGGCACGGGGCCCTGTTCGGCGACCTTCTTGAGGCGGGCGCGCTGCTCGGCGGTCAGGTGCTTGTCTTCGTCGAGCACGTAGTAACTGACCGCGGCGGCCTCCGCCTGGCCGGCGAGCACGCGCTCGATGGCGGAGACATAGCCGGTGCCGTAGAGAACGTTGCCCGCGCCGAAAAATTCCTCGGGGCGGGCGGTGCGGATGAGGCCGCGCTGCTTCAGATCCCAGAGCGGGATGACAAATCCGGAGGTGCTGGTGCGGCTGGCGAAGACGATGGGCCGGCCGCGGAGATCCTCGACCGAGGCGTAGGGCTTCTCCTTGAGCGCGACCCAGTAGCTGCGGTAGTCCGTGCGGCCGCCGATCTCGCCGGCAAGGAGCAGGGCGGCGGCGTTGATCCGCTCGGCGTTGATCATGTCGGTGGCGCTGAGGTAACCCAGGTCGATGGAGCCGTTGGCGAAGCCCTCCAGGATGACGGCGGAGGAAAGCGGGATGATGACCTCGACGGGCCGGCCCAGCCGCGCGCCGAGGAAATCCGCAAGGCGGCGGCGCTCCTGCGTCATGAGTTCGGGGTTTTTGTCGGGTTTGAGCGCGATGACGACCCGTTCAAGGGAGACCTTGGCACCATCAGCCTGGGCGGCGGCGAATGTCAGGAGCAGGAGAAGGCAGCAGCGGATGAGGCGGAGGGAGCGGCTTTTCATCGGTGGGCGGTGGCTCCGGGTTTTCCGGCGGCTCAGAAGGTGTAGCGCGCGCCGGCCTGGACGAGGCGGGGCTGGCCGGTCAGGATGCCGCGGGTCCGGTCGGTGACGTAGGTCTTGTCGGCGAGGTTCTTCACGGTGAGGAAAAGTCCGAGGTTGGCCGTGGCGCGGTAGTTGAGGGTCGCGTTCCAGACGGTGGCGGCGGCGATGAGGCCGCGCTGGCCGTCGGCGGTGGGCGCGACGGTGTTGGCGAAGTCGGAGAACTGCTCGCCGATGTATTGGGCTTCGATCTCGGCGTCGAAGCGGTCGCGGGCCCAGCCGAGGGCGGCGGTGAGCGTGCGCCCCGGGGCGTAGGGTTGGCGCAGACCGGCGGCGCTGCCGGGCACGGCGGTCCGCGTGGCGACGTTGACGAAGGGCGTCTCCTGCCGGGCCGTGAACAGCCGGGTGAAGGCCAGCCGGCCGCGGAAGCCCTCGGGCAGGCGCGCGACGACCCCGAGTTCGAGGCCCTGGAAGAGCGCCTCGCCCTGCGACAGCGGGGTGCCGCCGCCGGCGATGGAGCCGACGGCGATGAGGTTATCGAAGTCGTGGCGGAAGACGGCGGCCTGCACGGTGAGTCCCGCCAGCGGCTCGGCGCGGACGCCCAGCTCGATGTTGAGGGATTTCTCGGCGTCGACGTCGGTCACGGTGCCGGCGCCACCGACGAGGTCCTCAACGCGCGGCGGGGCGAAGCCGCGATGGATGCTGGCGAAGACGGTGGTCTTCTCGCCGGGGCGCCACGTGGCGCCGACACCCGGCAGGAAGCGGTCGAGCGAGGCGCCACCGCCCGCGCCGTTGAGGCGGTTGAGGCGGTCGAAATCCATCGCCTCGTAGCGGACCACGGGCGTGACGGTGAAGGCATCGAGATCGAAGCGGTGCGCGGCGAAGGCCGACCAGGCGAGGGTCTTGCGCTGGTTGTCCTCGGCAAGCGTGCCGGTGCGGGCGGTGGGCGAGCTGCCGTTGAACTGGCGGCGGTCCTGTTCCTCGCGGTGCAACTTGAGGCCGGCCTGCAGCTCGCCGGCGGCCGTGCGGACGGAGAGGCGCGGCTCGAGGCCGGCGGTGCGATAGGAACGCAGGCGCCCCTGGACGTTGGGAAATTGCGTGTCGGGATCCACGCGACGCCCGGCCAGACGGTGCTGCAGGAATGTGGCCGTGACGCCGTCGATGGTGTAGTTCAGGCTGCCCGCGCCGTGCTGGCCGTCCTGGCTGTTGCTGGACTGGCGCCACCAGTCGCGGTCGAAGGCCGCGTAGTAGGCGCTGGTCGTGAGGAGGGCGGTGCGGCCGAACTCGAGGCGGTGCGTGGCGGAGAGCCCCGTGCGCCGGGTCACGAAGGAGTCGTTCTTGAACGGGTTGTAGCGGGCGCCGAGGCGCTCGAACTCGGCCTGCGTGAGGCCGGAGTAGGTGACGGTGGAGTCCTCGGTGTAGTAGTTGGCGCGTAGCGTGAGCGTGTGCCGGTCGCCGAGCCGGGTGGTGTATTTGAGGTTCAGGTCGTCGATGGCATGGTCGAGGTTGTCGCGCGCACCGTCGCCCTGCTTGTGGAAATAATCGAGCAGCAGTCCGCGGCCGCCGGCGCGGAGGTGGCCGTTGAAGTAGCCGCGGCTGCCGGCCGCGAGCTGCAGGAAGCCGCCGAAGTCCCGCGGTGCGTCGGGTGTGAGGTAGTTGACGACGCCGCCGATGGTCTGGGGGCCGAAGTTGAGCCCGTGCGCGCCCTTCAGCACCTCGATGCCCGTGTAGCGGTCGATCGGCGGGTGGTAATACGAGGCGTTGTCGCCGTAGGGCGCGTAGGCGAGCGGCAGGCCGTCCTCGAGCAGGGTGACCTTGGTGGTGCGGGTCGGGTTGAGACCGCGCAGGCCGATGTTGGGGCGCAGTCCGAAACCCTCCTCGTCGCGCACATGGATCCCCGGCACGCGGCGCAGGGCCTCGTTGGCGGTGAAGACGCGGCTTTGCTCGAGCGAGGTGTCGCCGATCACGTCGGCCGCGCCGCCGATGACGGGCAGGCGCTCGCGCTGGCCGATGACCTCGAAGCGCGGTTGGAGCACGACGTCGGGGGCGGCGGTCTCCGGGTTGGAGGCTGTCTGCGCGCACAGGGCCGTGGCGGCGATCAGGGAGCAGGTGACGAGGAGCGGGCGTTTCATCGGCGCCCATTATGCCAAAAGGCGGCGGCCTTCCTCCACCCGGGGCGGGCGCAAAACTACCTGCGCGCGGCCAGCTGGAATTGCTTGGGATTGAGGCCGAACTCGCGCCGGAACGCGGCGGAGAAGTTGCTCGGGTTGCTGTAGCCGACGCGCGAGGCGGCCTCGAGCACGGTGCATTCCCCGCTTTCCAGCAGGGCGCGGGCGCGCTGCATGCGTCGCGCCCGCAGGTGGCCGAAGACGGTCTGGCCGAACAGGCGGCGGAAGCCGCGCTTGAGGCTGGTTTCGCTCAGGCCGGCGCGGCGGGCGAGCTCGGGCAGCGTCGGCGGGTCGGCGAGATCGGCCTCGAGCAGGCTGGCCGCCTCGCGGATGCGGGCGTCCACGCCGGGGGGAAGGGCGAGGCTGGGCGGCGGGACGCCCGGGGCCTGGGCCAGGAACTCCACGAGCAGGTCGTGCGCGCGGGCGGCCAGGGCCCATTGGCGCACCGGTCCGAAAAAAGGACAGCGTCGGATCGATTCGATGGCGAGGCGCGCGGCGGGCGTCAGCGGTTGCGGAGGGGTGACGGCGCCGCGGGCGATCGCTTCGCGCACCGGGGCCAGCCCCGGGGTGCGTTCGTCCGAGGCCGCCAGGTCGGACAGGGCGCGGCCCCACACCAGCACGCCCACGGCAAAGCCGTCGCCGGCGTCCGCCAGGGCGGCGACCGAGCCCGCCTCCATGGCGCCGGTTCCGCCGGCGGGCTCGCCGGGACAGTAACGGAAAAGCGCCGCCTCGTGCCGGCCGGCAGCGGATTTCGCCGCGGCACCGACGGCGGCGGCCTCGCCCCAAAGCAGGGTCAGTCCGTCCTGCACGGGGTGCGATTGGACGGCCGGGGAAGCGCGCGGGTTGCTGGCGGGTTGGGTCAAGGCAGGGCGTGGGCACCACCGGCGCGGCATCACGCGCGTCATTCCGGCGGCAACCGGGCGATTCCGGCAGGAGGCTGCGGCGCGGCAAGCGCGGATTTTTCCGTCGGGGCCGTGACGGAACTTGTCCTCGACGCGCACCCCGGCCCGGCGTTTGCTCCGGGCGTGGCCACCAGCCTCACAGTCCCGCTCGGCGAACGCCGCTACCGCATCGTGATCGGGCGCGGGTTGGGGGCGGTCCTGCGGGCGCGGCTTGCGGCCGACGCCAAGGCCGGCCGCCGGCCGGCGCTGCTGGTCGATGCCGGGGTGGCGCGCGTGCATGCGGCCTGGTTGCGGCGGACTTTCGCCGGCGTGCCGGTGCTGGCCGTCCGCGGAGGGGAGGGGAGCAAGACGTTGGCGGGCCTCGGCCGGGTGCTGGATTTCCTCGCGGCCAGCCGGCTCGACCGGCGCGGCGTGCTTTGGGTCGTGGGCGGCGGTTGCGTGGGCGACCTCGGCGGCTTCGCGGCGGCCACCTACCTGCGCGGCATCGCCTGCGTGCAGGTGCCCACGACGCTGCTGGCGGCGGTGGACAGCTCGGTGGGCGGCAAGACCGGCATCAACCTGCGCGCCGGCAAGAACCTCGCGGGTGCGTTCTGGCAGCCCGCGGGCGTGTTCATCGACCTCGGCCTCCTGCGGACGCTGCCGCGACGGGAGTTCGCGGCGGGTTGCGCCGAGATCATCAAGTATGGCCTGCTGGGCGACGCGGCGCTGTGCCGGCGGCTGCGGCACCGTGCGCTGCGACCCGACGCCGCGGACCTGGCGGCCGTCATCCGGCGCTGCTGCGCCCTCAAGGCCCGCATTGTCGGGGCGGACGAGCGCGAACTGGATCCGCGCGGCGGGCGCATGCTCCTGAACCTCGGTCACACCTTCGGCCATGCCATCGAACAGGTCGCCGGTTACGGCACCTACCTGCACGGCGAGGCCGTGGCGCTCGGCTTGGTGGCGGCCGCGCGACTGTCGGCACGGCTCGGCCTGCTGCCGGCCGGCGCCGTCGGGGAGGTGGAGGCGACGGTGGCCGCGCACGGCCTGCCGGTGCGGCTGCGGAGTCCGTTGCCCCTCCGGGTCCTTCTCACGGCGATGGCCCGCGACAAGAAAAACGTCGGCGGGCGGCTCCGCTTGATCCTGCTGCGCGGGCCGGGCCGGGCCGTGGTGCGGGAAGGGGTGGCCGCGGGCGAAGTCCGGGAGATCTGGCGTTCGCTGGGGGCGCGGTAGTTTTTCGTTCCCACGCGGCGATTTTCGGGTAAGTTCAGCGCCTCATGTCAGCGATCGACGAAGGCATTGTCCGCGAGTATTTCGAGCAGGCCGGTTTTTTTGTGCGGCAGGCCCGGAAATACGTCCTGTCGGCGCGCAAGGGCGCGGGCGAGGAGGTCATCGACCTGCTAGTGTTCAACCCGTCCTGGCAGCGCGGTTCGCGGAAGCCGGACTTCTTCCTCTTCCCGACGGAGCTGCCTTTTGTCCAGCGCGCGGTGGTGAGCATCAAGGGCTGGCACGCGGCCGGGCGCTTCACGCCCAGCACGCTGCGCAACCAGCCCGATATCTTCCGTTTCCTGCAGCAGGATGTGCTGAAGGAGGCCTCGCGGTTTTTCCCGGACACGCCGGACGAACCCAAGGAGGCGCTGACCAAGATCCTCGTGCTGCCCGGCCTGCCCACGGCCGAGCCCTACCGCTCGCAGGCCGTCACGATGCTCAAGGAGGCCGGCGTCGACGCGGTCATCTCCTTCCGCGCGATGCTCCTCGACCTGATCGAACGGGTGGACCTCAACCGCAATTACGGCAAGAGCGACACGCTCCAGCTCATCCGCATCCTCAAGAACTACGACCTGCTGGTTGACGCGCAGATGGATTTGCTGAGTGAGCGACCGCCAAAGAAACCCAAGGAGACCTAACCTGTCATCGCGAGGCCCGCTTGCGGGCCGTGGCGATCCAGATGGATTGCTTCGTCGCGATGCTCCTCGCAATGACCTCCACCATCCACCCGACCGCCCTTGTCGAGCCCGGCGCGAAGCTGGGTGCCAACTGCGTCGTCCGCGCCCACGCCATCGTCACGCGGCACAGCGTGCTCGGCGATGGCGTCACCGTGGACTCCTTCGCCGTCGTGGGCGGCGACCCGCAATACCTGAAGTTCGACCCGGCGACGGCCAGCGGCGTGGTCATCGGCCCGGGCACGGTCATCCGCGAGCATTGCACCATCAACCGTTCGATCCACGCCGGCCAGAACACGACGGTCGGCGCGCGCTGCTTCCTCATGGCCAACTCGCACGTCGGGCACGACAGCGTCGTCGACGACGACGTGGTGCTGGCCAACAACGTCATGCTGGCCGGCCACGTCACGGTGGGGCGCAACACCTTCCTCGGCGGCGGCGCGGGCATCCACCAGTTCTGCCGCATCGGCGAGGGCACGATGGTCAGCGGCCTGTCGCGCATCTCGCAGGACATCCCGCCCTTCGCGATGGCCGCGGAGCGCAACGAGGTGATCGGCCTCAACCTGGTCGGGCTGAAGCGCCGCGGCCTGCCCCGCCAAAGCATCCGCGAGATCAAGGAGGCCTTCCGGGTCGTGTATTTCACGCCGGGCAACATCCGCGACCTCGCCCGCGCCGCGCTCGACGGCGGGAAGTTTGCGAGCGCGGAGGCGCGGCAGTTCCTCGCCTTCTTCACCGAGGGCAAGCGCGGCTTCGCCCGGGCCCGCCGCGAGGGCGACGAGGGCGCGGCCGACTGACCATGCCCCGTCTCGGCATCACCTGCGGCGACCCGGCGGGCGTCGGCCCCGAGATCATCGCGGCGTGGCTGCGCGGCCTGCGGTCGCCGTCCGGGAAATTCTTCCTCATCGGGCCGGCGCAGTGGCTGGCCTCCCTGCCCAAGCGGCCGAATGTCCGCCTCGTGCCCGTGGGCGACGCCGCTTTCCGGATCACGCCCGGCCGGCCGTCGGCCGCCGGCGCCCGCCTGGCTCTCGCGGCGATGGAGACCGCGGCGCAGGGCGCCCGCGACGGACGCTGGGACGCCGTCGTCACCGGTCCGGTCAGCAAGGCGCAACTGGCGCGCGTGGGCTTCAAACACCCGGGGCAGACGGAGTTCTTCGCGGCGCGCTGGGGCGGCGAGCCCGTGATGGCCTTCGTCGGCGAGCGGCTGCGCGTGGCGCTGGCCACCTGGCACATCCCGCTGGCCCGCGTGCCGAGGGAGCTGACGCCCGCCCGGCTCGCGCGGGCGGTCGGGGCCGCGGTGCGGATTTCCGGCCGGCCGGCGAAGGCGGCGCGCATCGCCGTGTGCGGCCTGAACCCGCACGCGGGCGAGGGCGGCCTGCTCGGGCGCGAGGAGCGCGACCGGATCGACCCGCAGCTCGTGAAGCTGCGGAAGAGGTTTCCCCAGCTCTCGCCCTGCCTGCCCGGCGACACGGTCTTTCTGCGCGCCCTGCGGGGTGAATTCGATGCCATCGTGGCGCTCTATCACGACCAGGCCCTCGCCCCCCTCAAGGCCGTGGAGTTCGACTCGGCCGTGAACGTGACGCTCGGGCTCCCCTTCGTGCGCACCAGCCCGGACCACGGCACGGCCTTCGGCCTTGCCGGCAAGGGCCGGGCCCGGCCGGACAGCTTCATCGCCGCCGTGCGCGCGGCCCTGCGGCTGTCCCATCACATTTCGGCCGCCGAGCGCCGGCACCTGCTCGGCTAGTCCCGGGCGCGGTTGGCTGCTTTTCGGTTGAGCCGGCGGGCGAACCCGGCAGTAACACGCGCCATGAAATTCCGCCCCCTCTTCCTGTTCGCCGCCGCCGTGCTCGGCCTCGCGTCCGCCCACGCCGAGAAACCGCGCATCACCTCGCAGGACCAGCTCCCGCGCTTCAGCTACCCGCTCAAGGGCAAGGTCACCGACGTCGTCTCGACCGACGCGGGCTACGACCTGCTCGCCCCGGCCGTCCGCAAGGATTTGGAAAAGCTCATCAGCGACTACGACATCGCGGACAAGGCCACCCTGCAGGGCATCCTTTCCGTCCTGATGGCGATGGACGTGCATGAGGCCAAATACGACGCCGCCCTCGCCAAGATCGCGCAGATCCGCGGCCTGGAGGACAAGCCCGCCGCCAAGCTCACCACCGGCCTGCTCGCCGAGTCCTACATCAAGACCCGGCGCAGCGGCGACTTCGCCAGCGAGGCCGCCTTCCAGGCCGCCTTCGGGAAAAACTACGCCGCCGCGCTCGCCGCCCTCCCGTGGGAGGTGGTGGCCGACAACATCAAGGCCGCCAAGGGCAGCGCCGAGATCACCTCCGCCGCGCTCATCCTCGGCAGCCTCGAGTCCTCCCTCCAGCCCGGCGTGGACAAGACCGGCACGGTCAGCGGCGACGTGGCCAACACACTCGTCTCGGCCCGCACCAACGTCGCGCACTTCCTCCCGCTCAAGGCCCAGCGCGTCGCGGCCCTCACCGCCTACGTGCAGGCCCACAACAAGGCCAAGGCCGACATCTGGGCCGCGCGCAACTTCGACCTGCCCGGCTCGCCGCAGCTGCATCCCGTCAACGTCGCCATCTGGGACAGCGGTGTGGACATGGCGGTGTTCCCCGCCACGCAGCGGTGGACCAACCCCGCCGATCCCGCCGACGGCGTGGATAACGACCACAACGGCTACACCGACGACACCCACGGCATCGCCTACGACACGAAGTCGAACCGCGTGAAGGAGCTGCTCATGCCCCTCGACGCCGCCCAGCTCGCGCAATACCCGACCATGCGCAACCACACCAAGGGCCTGCTCGACCTCCAGGCCAGCATCGACTCCGTCGAGGCCGGCGACCTGAAGAAGCACCTCTCCTCGCTTAAAGCCGACCAGACCAAGGGCTTCATCGAGAACCTCAACCTCTTCGGCAACTTCACGCACGGCACGCACGTCGCCGGCATCGCGGCGGCGGGCAACCCCGCGGCGCGCGTCATGGCCGTGCGCATCACCTTCGACCACCGGATGATTCCCGACGTGCCCACGCGCGAGCAGGCCGAGAAGGACGCCGCCGCCGCGCTGGAGGTGATCGGCTACCTGAAGAAGACCGGCGTGCGCGTCGTGAACATGAGCTGGGGCGGCACGCCCAAGGGCATCGAGGCCGCCTTCGAGGCCAACGGCGCCGGCGGCACCCCCGAGGAACGCCGCAAGACCTCGCGCGAGTATTTCCAGCTCTTCCGCGACGCCATGACGGAGGGCATCAAGTCCGCCCCGGAGATCCTCTTTGTCGCCGCCGCGGGCAACAGCGACAGCGACGCCACCTTCGACGAGACCGTGCCCTCCGGCATCGACCTCCCCAACATCCTCACCGTCGGCGCCGTGGACCAGGCCGGCGAGGAGACCTCCTTCACCAGCTTCGGCGCCAACGTCGACGTCCACGCCAACGGCTTCGAGGTCGAGAGCTACCTGCCCGGCGGCGACCGCATGAAATACTCCGGCACCTCGATGGCCTCGCCCAACGTGGCCAACCTCGCCGCCAAGCTGCTCGCCGTCGAGCCCCGCCTGACCGTCGCGCAGGTGATCGACCTGATCAAGCAGGGCGCCGAGCGCAGCAAGGACGGCCGCATCAACCTCATCCACCCGCGGCGCAGCCTCGAGCTGCTCCGGGCCTGGCAGAAGGCGAACTGACGCGGCGGCACTTGCCAAAGCGGGCCGGGCGGGCTTCATTGCCCGCCCATGTCCGCCACCGCCACCATGCCCCCGCCCGCCGGGGTGCGCGAGGGAAACGAAAACCTCGTGCGCCTGACCGGGCCCGCCGGCCGCAAGATCGCGGCGCTGGCCGCGCGCGAAGGGCAGGGGACCTACCTGCGCATCGCCATCACGGGCGGCGGCTGCAATGGCCTCAGCTACAAGATGAAGTTCGTGCCCGAGCCGCGTTCGGGCGACATCCTCGTGCGCAGCGCCGGCGCGCAGGTGGTCGTGGACCCGAAGACTGCCCTCTACCTCAAGGGCACCGTGCTCGACTACTCGGACAAGCTCATCGGCGGCGGATTCAAATACACCAACCCCAACGCCAAGGCCTCCTGCTCCTGCGGCGAGAGCTTCAACGTCTGAACCTCATTTCCGTTCGTTAATGCCGGCAGCGTGCGGACGATGCTGTTGGTCTCCATTCTGACCCGGACGGTGTGCTTGAGCAGGTCGAGGATGTGACAAGGCTGGTTGTGCAACGTAACAACGAGCCATGCCGGGTCGGCCCCCAGTTCGGCTGGGATTCAGCCGATGAACAGGCAGTGCTGGGCGGGAAACGGTTGCCCCGCGCCTTGCCGGGCCCGGCGCTCAGGCCACTCGCTTGACCTTGGCCAGCTCGCGCCCGTGGTCGCGCTCGAACTCCCAGAGATCGAATGCAGCCTGAAGGTTGAGCCAGTTCCGTGGATCCACGCCGAAGAAGCGCCCCAGGCGGGCCGCGGTGTCGGCGGAGATCGACCGCCGGCCGGCCAAAATCTCGCTCAGCCGGCTCTGCGGGATCCCGGTGGCCTTGGCGGCCGCGAGTTGGGTGATGCCCATCGGCTCGAAAAATTCCTCGTAGAGGATGATGCCGGGGTGGGTGCGGGAGATTTTGGTGCTCATGTTGGTCTCGGGTCGGTTTAATGGTAATCCACGATTTCCACCCGTTCAGCATCCGTGCCGGTCCAGGTAAAGCAGATGCGCCATTGGTCGTTGATCCGGATGGAATGCTGGCCGGCGCGATCACCCTTCAGGGCCTCAAGCCGGTTGCCCGGCGGAAGGCGGAGGAAGGAGAGTTCGACGGCCGCATCGAGGAGTTGGAGTTTGGTGAGGGCTCGTTGCTGGATATCAGGAGGAAAACGATGGGAGCGGATGCCGTGCCAGAGCTTTTCAGTCTCGGCGTCGGCAAAGCCCTTGATCACGGCGGGAATCTACGGTGCCACGGTTATCCGTCAAGCGGATACTATCCGCAAAACGTATAATAGCGGATGGCTCGGACGGGACCCGCTTGGGGTGGGGCACGCCGGCGGCCTCAGGTCACGGCAATGATCCGTAGCCCCTTGGGGTCCGGCCGCTTGTCCGGTCGGGCTTCAGCCAGCAAATACCTCCCCCGATCCGGAAACGCTGCCCGCGTCCTGCGGTGCCGGGTGGTCAGGCCTCTCTCCCTTCAGGGTGCCCGTGACCTGCTTGCGTTGGCTGTTTGCCAAAATCAGCGCGGATCAGCGGTGGAACCGATAAACCCGGGCCATTCCTCTCTGAAACCGTCACACAAATAGGTGTTGTCAACCCGGGGCCGAGGGGCCTGAGGCTGCCCTCCCTCTTGACCTTGGGAGTGGGGACATCGTATCGTCATTGACAATGACGACCGCCGAACTCCCTCTTCCGATCGACCGCGCAGCGATCGCCCGTTTTTGCCAGGAACGGGATATCCGGCGGCTGAGCCTGTTCGGGTCGGTCCTGCGGGATGATTTCGATCCGACCTCAAGCGATGTGGATGTGCTGGTCGAACTGGACGAAACGGCGCGCCCGGGATTCCGGTTCTTTGGCTACGCCGACGAGCTTGCCGAGGTCTTGGGCCGTAAGGTGGATCTCAGCACGCCGGCGATGTTGAGTCCTCTCTTCCGGTCCGAGGTGCAGCGCGAATCGTTTCCGCTCTATGAGCAAACGTGACCCGTCTGTCACGCTGCGCCAGCTGCTGGCCCATGCCGGTCGAATCCAGGAGCTGACCTCGAATCTCACCTTGGAAGCTATCCTGCGGGATTGGAGGCTCACTTCCGCCTTCGAGCGCGAAATGGAGGTCCTCGGCGAGGCGGTCAAACGCCTGCCCCCGGAACTGACGGCCCGGTATCCGGCCATTCCCTGGAAGGCCATTGCCGGCACGCGCGACCACCTGAGCCATGGCTACGATTCCACCGACTATCAGATTCTCTGGACAGCGGCGCAGCGTGATGTGCCGGAGTTGATCCGCACGGTCGAACAGATGGTGCGCGACCTGAAGGCCTGAGCCGTCGATATCCCAAGTGCTTTTGCGCCTCATTGAGGCCATTCCCCTCTGAAACCGTCACACAAATAGGTGTTGTCATCCCGGGGCCGAGGGGCAAAAAGCTCCCCCGACCCAGCCCAGCAAACCACTCCTTAATGGCCATATCTTCTCCTCCCGGCGGCACACGCCCGCCATACAGTCGCGACCGCGACCCCCGCCGCCAGACCGACCCGTTCGCGCACATCAAGCGCAACCTCCGCATCAAGGCCCCGCAGATCCGCGTCATCAGCCCCGAGGGCCGGCAATTGGGCATCATGGACACCGCCGCGGCCTACAAGCTGGCCCAGCAGTTCAACCTCGACCTCGTCGAGATGGCGGCCAACGCCAACCCGCCCGTCTGCCGCATCATGGATTTCGGCAAATACGTCTACGAGGAGCAGAAGAAGCACCACCACAACAAGCCCGCCGGCGCCAAGCTCAAGGAGATCGAGTTCACCGTCCGCATCGAGAAGCACGACTTCGAGACCAAGGTCCGCCACGCCGAGGAGTTCCTCGACCACGGCAACAAGGTGAAGCTGCGCCTCAAGTTCCGCGGCCGCGAGATGGCGCACACCGAGATGGGCTTCGACGTCATGAACCGCGCGCTCAAGGAGCTGGAGACGATGGGCCACCCCGACAGCGAGCCCAAGCTGACGGGCAAGCAGATCAACGTCATGCTCTCGCCGCTGCCGGCCAACAAGCGCAAGCCGAAGTTCCACGTCCGCGAGCCGCAGACCGCGCCGGCCCCCGCGCACGGCTGACGCCCGGCGCCCCGTCATGGCGCCGCTTCCCGCCCGGATCCTGGCCGCCGGCCTCGCCTTGGTGCTGGGTATGCCCCCGGCCCTTGGCCAAAATCAGCCGCTCCGCTCGGCCCCGACCCGGCCCGCCGCCCCGCCCGACTGGCCCACGACCCGGCTCTACGGTGCCGACTATGTCGACCTGCGCGAGGTGGCGAAGCGCTGCGGCTACACCGCCGCGTGGGCCGTGCCGGGCAAGGTCATGCACCTGAGCGACCGCGGCGGCGTGCGCCTGCGCTTCGAGGACCGTGAGCGCGATTTCCGCCACGACGGCCTCCGCATCTTCATGAGCACCGTCGTCGTCAGCGAGCGCGACACGCTGTGGGTCGGCAAATCCGACGCTGCCACGCTGCTGGCCCCGCTGCTGCGCCCGGCCGATTTCCTCCCGAAGCTGCCCGCCGCCCCGCCGCAGCTCATCGTGCTCGACCCCGGCCATGGCGGCACCGACCCCGGGAAGCAGAACCCCCGGCTCCGCCTCAACGAGAAGGACATGACGCTCGACGTGGCCAAACGCCTGAAGCCCCTGCTCGAGAAGGCCGGCTACCGCGTGAAACTCACGCGCGAGACCGACCGGCGCTTTTCCAACAACCCGGCCGTGGACCTGCAGATGCGCGCCGACTTCGCCAACGACGCCGGTGCCGATCTGTTCGTGAGCATCCATTTCAACGCCGTCGAGCCGCGCGACGCCCCGCGCGTCACGGGCACCGAGACCTACGTGCTGCCGCCGCCGGGCGTGCTGTCCACCGCCGACGAGCGCGCCGACACGATGACGAACCGCACCTATCCGGGCAACCGGCACGATGCGGCCAACGTGCTGCTCGGCGCGCACCTGCACCGGCGGTTCATCGCCGGGCTCGGCCAGTCCGACCGCGGCTACAAACGCGCGCGCTTCGCCGTGCTGCGCTTCGTCGAGTGCCCGGCGGTGCTCATCGAGGCCGCCTACCTCTCGAACGACACTGAGGCCGCGAAGGTGGGCACGTCGGCGTTCCGCCAGAAGGTGGCCGAGGCCATCGCCCAGGGCATCGGCGATTACGCGGCGCAAATCGCGGCGTTGCGCCAGCCGGCCGCGGCCGCCAAGGTCGGCGCGAGATGAACCTCCCGACCCTGCTCTGGATCGCGGCCGGCGGCGCGCTCGGCTCCGTCCTGCGCGCGCTGGCCGGTTGGGCCCTGGCCGATCGCGCGCCGTTGGCCACGTTGATCGTCAATCTCGCCGGCTCGCTCCTCATCGGGTGGCTGATGGCCCGGCTGGCCGGGTGGGAGCCCGCCGTCGCGGCGCGCGCCCAGGCGTTCCTCGTCGTGGGCTTTTGCGGCGGGTTCACGACGTTCTCGGCGTTCAGCTGGCAGACCTTGGAGCAGATGCAGCAGGGGCGTTGGGGTGTGGCCGCGGCCAACGTGCTCCTCTCCGTGGTGCTCTGTCTCGCCGCCGTGTGGCTTGGCTTCCGCCTTGGCCGGGCCTGACCACAGTTTGCAGTCCGGTCTCCAAACAAATCCCAACCACTGATTGCACTGATAGCACGGATGGGTTCAATCCGTGCCTATCCGTGAGATCCGTGGCTAAAAAAATCTGCGCCTGCCTTCTTGCGGCATACGGGGTCTCATGTCCGGCGGATGGGATCTCGGATCGCGTCGTCATTCTCGCCAACGCGGCCAGGCCGGAGTCGGTCGAGCTGGCGCATTATTACGCGGCAAAGCGCGGCGTGCCCGCTGTCAACATCGTGGCCCTGCCCATGCCGGAGGAGGAGACGGTCACCTGGCGGCAGTTCGTCGACCAGGTCTGGCAGCCGTTGCAGGACGAGCTGGTGCGGCGGGGCTGGATCGATGCGACCCAATCGAGCCTGCTCGATGCGGCAGGCCGGCGACGGGTGGCCGTGCAGGGCCACCGGATCGCGTTTTTGGTCGTCTGCCGCGGCGTGCCGTTGCGCATCCATCATGATCCCACGCTGCTGACGGAGGCCCAGGGCCGCGCCCTCGTCGCCCATTTCGCGACCAACCAGGCGGCGGTGGATTCCGAGCTGAGCCTGCTCGCGCAACCCAACCACGAGATCAACGCCCTGCTGCCCAATCCGCTGTTCGCAAAGGAGAATCCCTCGGCCATCGAGATCGACGCCATCGTGCGCGTGAGCCGGCTCGACGGACCGACCTGGGAATCGGCGCACGGCCTTGTGGACTCCGCGCTCGCCGCCGAGCGGGACGGCCTCCTCGGCCGCTACTATGTGGACCTGCGCGGGCCGCACCGCGACGGCGACGAGATGCTGGAGGCCACGCGGCGGCAGCTCGACGAGTTGGGTTTCGACGGCGATACGGAGGACACGGCGGTGTCATTCGGCCTCGCGGCGCGCTTTGACGCCCCGGCGCTTTATTTCGGGTGGTATGCGGACCGACCTGCGGGTGCGTTCAGCCGCGAGGGTTTCCGCTTCCCGCCCGGGGCGGTGGCGGTGCACATCCACAGCTACTCGGCGGCCTCGGTGCGCTCGGCCGCGGACGGCTGGTGCGGCCCGCTGGTGGCGCGCGGGGCGGCGGCGACCGTGGGCAACGTCTTCGAGCCGTATCTGCAATTCACACACCGGACCAACCTCCTGCTGCGCGCGCTCAGCCAGGGCCGGACCTGGGGCGAGGCCGTTTACTATGCGTTGCCGGCCTTGAGCTGGCAGGGCGTCGCCCTCGGCGATCCGCTCTACCGGCCCTTTGCGGTCCCGCTGGAGAAACAACTGGCACGGTTGGACCAGTTGTCGCCGGCATTGGCGCCCTATGCGGTGCTGCGGCAGGCCCGTCTGCTGGCCGCGCAGAAAAAGGTGCCCGCAGCCCTCGCCACCCTGCGGGCCGGCCAGCGCAAGCAGCCTTCGCTTTCCACCGCCTTGGCCCTCGCCGAGGGCGATGTGGCCTCGGCGGCGCAGTCCCTCGGATTCGTGAAACTGTTGCCGGGGTTCAGCGGCGAGCAATGGCCGCTGGCCCGCCGGGCGGCGGAACTGCTGGCCGCCAGCGGCGATCCCGCCTCGGCCCTGCATGTCTATCGTGTGCTGGCCCGCGACGGCGCGCCGTCGCCGGAGGCGCGCGCCGCGCTCCTGCGCGAAGCCCACCGGCTCGCCGCGGCGCAGGGCGACCAGGCGCTGCTGCGCGAGTTCAACGAGCAGCTCAGCGCGCTGGAAAATCCGGGCCGATAACCGATCAATTGCCGATGACAGGTGGCTTCTGCACGGGGGAAAGTGCGTCGGTGAAGAACGCCACGCCGTAGAGGCAGCCGGTGACCAGCATTCCGATACTGTCGACTATGTATGAAACAGGATGATGCACGATTGGACCAAACATCAGTAGGGCGATAAATGCAGGAAGGGCTGACATCAGGTGCAACCATGCGCCCCATTTCTTGAGCAGGAGTAGCGCAATAGTAGCAACTAGCACGGAAACCAAAGCCACCGCGATCAGTGCCAGCATAAAGAGCATGGTTCCGATCTCCATGCCCTCGAGTTGCGTTTCCTGCCAAGCCGAGAGTTCCTCTGGCATGTAAGCATCCAAGATCAGACCAATGGCTATGCTGGCACCAGCAAGGACCACAGAAGCTATGGTAAGTAATTGTAGGATTCGCTGGGATTTCATGATTTGGGAATTCTGCCCGGGGAGTCTTCAATGGGTAGACGGGCGAGACGGGCATGTAGATCGGCAAGGAATTCGTCGCGGTCCTTCGGCGAAATGACACAGCTGCCGCCGTGCAAGGTGAGTTTGATCCGGCGCAGGGAAAGGGCCGGCGCGCCCCAAGGCGAGGATGACTTCTCGGCGTGCAGGATGCGGCGCAGGTCCACGGACTCCTCGATCCAGCCGGACCGGATCAGGAGGGCCTTGTCGGTGAGCGTGTAGTGGGTGGGATGGCAGAGCGCGTAGATGGTAAGCCCGAAGGCCGTGCCCGTCAGTGTGCAAGCGAGTCCGGCACCGAGATTGACGAATAGCATCGAAACCCCGAGCACCACCGAGAGCAGCGGCGCTCCGATCAGCAGCGCACCGATCCACCAATCCACCGCGGAGGGGTAGGTGCGGCTTTCCATGGGTGTGGGAAAGCGCCGGCGGCCGGCTCAGATCTTTTCGACGATCTTGTCGGCGAGGCCGTAGGCGATGGCTTCCTGCGCGTTGAGGTAGAAGTCGCGGTCGCTGTCCTTCGCGATCTTGTCGAGCGTCTGGCCCGAGGCGGCGGCAAGGATGTGGTTCAGCTCGTCGCGGATCTTCTCCATTTCCTTCGCCTGGATGTTGATGTCGGTCGCGGGGCCGACCATGCGGCCGGTGATGAGGGGCTGGTGGATGAGGACGCGGGCGTGCGGATAAAGCAGGCGGCGGCCCTTCTTCGCGGCGCTGAGGAGGATGGAGCCCATCGAGGCGGCCATGCCGGTGACGACGATCGTGACGGGCGAGGTGATGAGCTTGATGGTGTCGTAGACGGCCATGCCGGCGGTGATGGAGCCGCCGGGGGTGTTCATGTAGAAGGTGATCTCCTTCCCCGGTCCGACGGCCTCGAGGTAGAGCAGCTTCTCGGTGAGGTCCTTGGCGGTCTCGTCGGTGACGGCGCCCCAGAGGAAAATCTTCCGCTGCTCGAGGAATTTGCGCTGCACGAGCGCGCCGACCGGTGCGGGTGTCTTGCCCGGCATGGGCTCTTCGCGGTCGTCATCGTCATCGTCGTCGAGGCGCGAGGTGACCGGGTTGCGGTAGTCGGAGCTGAAATTGTGGGCGGACATGCGCCGGAACGTGCATCGCCCCGGCGTTTTTGCGAGCAGTATTTGCCCGGGGTCGGCCGCCACGAATGCGTCATCGCGAGATCCCGGTTTACCCGGGGTCGTGGCGATCCAGATGGATTGCTTCGTCAGCCTTGCGGGCTTCCTCGCAATGACCCCGCCTAGTCGAGGCGGAGGGCTTCCAGGGGATCGAGCTTGGAAGCGCGCCAGGCCGGGAGCAGGATGGCCACCGCGGCGGCGAGAAAGACGGCGCCGGCCGCAAGCAGGAGCGGAGCGGCCGTGAGACCGGTCATGCCGTATACGAGGCCCTTGAGCAGATTGGTGAGGGCGATCGTGCCGGCCAGCCCGAGGATGATGCCGAGCGTGACCCAGCGCAGGCCCTGCCCGAAGACGAGGCGCAGGATGTCGCCCCCGAGCGCGCCGATGGCCATGCGCACGCCGATCTCGCGGGTGCGTTGGGCGATGTGGTAGCTGAGCGTGCCGTAGAGGCCGACGGCCACGAGGCCCAGCGCCGTGAGCATGAAGAAATCGACGAGGCCGGCCACGGCGCGGTCGCTGGCGGTGGAGTCGCGCACCACCTGGTTGAGCGTGCGGACATCCTGGAGCGGCAGCTCGCGGTCGAGCTCGGCCACGGCCTGCCGGACAAGGGGCGCGAGGAAGGAGGCCGGGCGGTTGGAACGGACGACGAGGTGGACGCTGCTGCCCCAATGGCGCGGCGGTGTGGTATACATCTCGGGCTGCACCTCGGCCGTCGCGCTCCACTGGCGCACGTTCTCGACCACGCCGACCACGGTGGCGGTATACCAGGGGTTGGAGGGGGAGTTGGCCCGGAAGACCTGCCCGAGCGGCTCCTTGTCCTTCCAGACCTTGTCCACGAAGGCGCGGTTCACCACGGCGCCGTGATGGCCGTCCTTGTTCATGTCGTCGGCGGGGGTCAGGTTGCGGCCGCGCACGAAGGCGAGGCCCATGGCCTCGAAATAGCCCGGGGTGACGGAGGAGCGCTCGACGCTGGTGCGGCGCTTGGTGGGGTCGTAGGTCTCGTCGTTCACCAGCGCGTTGGTGTTGCTGCCGCCCTCGAGCGGGAGCTTGGAGGTGAGGCCGACGGCGGTGACACCGGGGATGGCGCGCAGGCGCTCCTCCAGGCGCTGCCAGAAGCGGACGCGCGCGTCGTTCTCCTTGTAGGCCTCGCCGCGCAGGTTCACCTGGGCGGTGAGGACGAGGTCGGTGTCGAGGACGCGGTTCTGCTCGATGATCTTGAAGTAGCTGGCGGAGAAAAGCGCCGCGACGTTGGCGAGCACGAAGGCCACGGCGACCTGCGCGATGAGCAGCGTGCGCAGCATGACGTGGCGGGAGCGCGAGCCGACGGCGCCGCGGGCGTCGCTGCGGATGATGCCGGCGAGGGAGGTGCGGGCGGCGGCCAGGGCGGGCGGCAGGCCGGCGAGCAGGGTGGTGAGGAGGACGGTGCCGAGGGCGAAGAGCACGGCCAGGCCGTCGAGCGCGATGGCGGCCTTGCGGGCCTCGTTGGCCGGGGCGATGGCCTTGAGCACGGCGATGCCGCCGGAGGCCAGGAGCAGGCCGAGGACCGCGCCGAGGACGGCGAGCACGAAGCTCTCGGCGAGGGCGAGGCGCACGAGGTCGCCGCGCGTGGCGCCGAGGGCCACGCGCACGCCGAACTCGCCCTGCCGCCGCGCGCTGCGGGCGAGCAGCATCGAGGCGACGTTGGCGCAGGCGACCAGCAGCACGAGCGCCACGGCGCCGAAGAGCAGCCAGACCCGGCGGCCGAGGTCGCGCGTCATCTCCGTGTGGAGCGGGCGCACGAGGAAGGCCTTGCGGGTGTTCGAGTCGGGGTAGAGCGCGGTGAGCTGCTTGCCGATGGTCTTGATCTCGGTGTCGGCGGCCAGCGCCGGGACGCCGTCGCGCAGCCGGGCCAGGCCGCAGAGGTAGTGGCTGTCGCGTTGCTTGCCCTCGCGCTCATCGAAGGAGCGCGGCAACCAGACCTGGCAGTCCTCCGTGCGCATCCATGGTGCGGCGAAATCGAAACCGGCCGGCATGATGCCGACGACGGTGACATCGGCGCCGTTGAGCCGGATGGAGCGACCGATGAGCGCCGGATCGCCGCCGAAGCTCTGCTGCCAGAGTTTCCAGGCGATGACGGCGACGGGCGCGGCGCCGGGGGCGCAGTCGGCGGCCTCGATCCACCGGCCGCGGAGCGGTGCAACGCCGAAGGCCGCGAGCACACCCTCCGTGGCGCGCACACCCGGCACGGCCTGGGCGTTCTCGAGGCCGACATTGACGGGGCTGGGCTGATAGACGCCGAAATGCTCGAACGATCGGCTCTGTGCCTGGAGATCCTTGTAGTCGGCCGGCGATAGCGGCCAACCGTCGCCGGACCAGACGTGCACGATCTCGTGCGAATCGGGGTAGTCGAAGGGCTGGACGACGAGGGCGCGCAGGGCGCTGAACATCGCCGTCGAGGAGCCGATGCCGACGGCCAGCGTGAAGACGGCGACGAAGGCGAAGCCGCGGGCTTTCAGGAGCGTGCGGAGGGCGAGGCGCAGGTCGGTGGGCATCGGGTGCATGGCAGGGATCGGGCGTGCTACCAAATGAACCCGGACGCTGCGCCGCAGTTACACGAATAGTTCGCTATCCGGAGGGAAGGCGGATCACGGGCAGGTGGCGGGATGGATGGAATACCTATGCAGATTCTGTGATTGCTGCCGTGCCTACATCGTATTCCTCTCTTGAGCATGGAATGCAACCCTCCCTGACAGTCGAGTAGACGGCCTGAGAGACGGGAATCTCGGGCCGCGTCGCACGGAGTCTAGGGGATACTACTCCCGTCGATAGAACCAGATGCACGCCGATTCGATGACCAGCAAGCCAACGCCGAAGCGCGGCGGTTGCAGTGCGAACAACGACACGATTGCGGTCGGAGGCTGGCCCCGTCCGAGTGGGTTTCGATTCACGCTCGCGGGGCTGTCTTACGACACTCGGCGGGCGCTTCGTCAAATCCCAAGGGAGAGGGGGTTGTCCGCGGTGATAATCGCGACACTGGCGCTCTGCATCGGCAGCACGACTGCAATCTTCTCCATGGTCCATGCGCTGATGCTAAAACCGCTGCCATTTGCGGAGCCAGACCGAATCGTCGAGCTCTACAATTCCGCGAAGAAGGTCGGGCTGGACAACATGCCGAGCAATGTCGTGCAGTATCTGGACTACCGGAGAAGCGCCACCTCGTATGAATCGCTGGCCCTCTGGGCACCCATCACCGGCATGTATGGTCAGGAGGGGGCGTTGGAGCCGTTGCGGGGGGCGCGCGTCACGACGGAGTTTTTCGCTCTGCTGCGCGTTCATCCGTTGCTTGGGTCATTTTTCGACGGAGACGGGAGCGGACAGGAGACGGACAAGATTGCGATTCTCACGCAGTCTTTCTGGGAAAATCAACTGGGCGCCGATCCTGACGTCGTGGGCCAGACGATTCGTGTTGATGGGGAGAACCTGCGGGTTGTGGGGGTCGCGCCGCGAGTGGTTGAGGCGTTCGACGCGCGCGTCAGATTCTACCGACCGCTCGTGTGGTCTCCCGAGGCGGAGCATCCGCTCGGGCGGTATAGCCTCAACACGCATCTCTATGGACGCCTCAAACCGGGCATCACCATCGAGCAGGCCACGGCCGAAGCGGCGCTGATCGAGCGCCGCTACTATGAGATCGCGGCCCCTTCGTTCCGGCAGTTTGTCGAGCGTTCTGGAATCAAACTGGAGGTGGGAGGCGTCCGCACGCGCCGGGTGAATCTCGTGCGCAACGCGCTCTTTCTACTGCAGGGTGGGGTGGCCTTTGTGCTTTTGATCGGGTGTGCAAATGTCGCCAACCTGCTCCTCCTGCGCGCCAACGCCCGGCAGTCCGAACTGGCCATCCGTGCGGCCCTCGGGGCGACCCAGGGGGCGGTTGCACGACAGTTGCTGGTCGAAAGCCTTGTGCTGACTGGGATCGGTGCGTTGCTCGGCTTGGGGGTCGCGTGGGGCGTCCTCAAGATCATCAGCAGGTATACGGTGGAACTGGTGCCGTATGCGTTGCCGCTTTCGCTGGACGCCCAGGTGCTGGGCTATGGCGTCGGGCTGACAATGCTCGTGGGAGTCGGGATCGGGTTTGTCCCGATGGCGCATGTCCTGCGCGCGAATCTTGTCGAGGTGATCCGGCGGAGTTCGCGCTGCGCTTCGCCCGGCCTAAGGGTTCGGATGGCGAGCAACGTGCTCGTGGCGGTGCAAATTGCGGTCGCGCTAATGCTGCTCACTGGGGCCGGGCTTCTCATCCGCAGTTTTGCCAATGCGCTCGATGTCGATCCCGGATTCGATCCGCGGGGAGTGGTTGTCGCGCGGATGGCGCTGCCGACGGTGTATCAAACCCCCGCTGCCGCGAACACGATGCGTGAACGCATCGCTCGCCTCCTAGAACAGATCCCGGAGGTCTCCAGGGGGGGCATGGCGCTCTCCATTCCGTTCCGGGGAGGGCTTAGCGTCAGCGCCCTGAGTCTTCTTGATGATCCATTGCCTCCGGGCGCGCCGCAGCCCCGGGCCTATCGCGTCTTCGTCACACCCGGCTACATGGAGACGCTAAAGCTGCGCCTTGTGGAGGGGCGTTATCTTGATGAGTCGGACATGGCCCTAGGGCGGCAATCGTATGTCGTGGACGAGACCTTTGCAAAGAAGTATTTCCCAAACGGGTCGGCCCTCGGCGGGCGGTTCACTTTTGGCGATCGTCCAAGCAGCGTATCGGGCTGGGGGAACGTTGTCGGGGTCGTAAGCAATGTTCCCCACAACGGCGTCGAGGACGGCAGTGGAATCCCCTTTGTCTACCAAGCCGCGAATTTTCCGGTCAGGTTTCAGGTGCTCTTCCTGCGCACGCCGCGCTCCGTCAGCAGTATAGCGAGGGAGTTACGGGACAGAATCCAAATCGTCGATCCCGCCGTTTCGGTGTATGATGTGAGGACACTGAAAAGCGCGATCGAGGACACCTTCGACAACCGGCGAGGCATCATGCTGTTGCTTGTGAGCTTCGCCATGGTGGCGCTGCTGCTTTCGGCGCTCGGGGTCTACGGGGTGCTCGCTTTCGATGTTGCGCAGCGGACCCGTGATATCGGGGTGCGGATGGCGCTCGGGGCGACGCGGCGGCACGTTATAGCCACGGTGCTGCGGCAGGGCTTGATTCGGGCCGTTGTTGGCTTGGGGTTCGGCATTACCGGCGCCTTATTGCTCGGCCATCATGCTGCCCCGCTGCTCTTCCGGGTGCAACCGATCGATCCTGCGGCATACAGCGCTGGGTCGCTGTTACTGCTGGCCGTGGCGGCCCTCGCCAGTTTTCTCCCGGCGCGCCGCGCCGCGTCGATCGATCCGATTGAGGCGTTGCGAGTGGAATAGCTTCGGAGAAAGTTCACCCGGCCCTCATCGGCACCAGGCGGGAACGATGGTCGCGAGGCGGCGATCGAGGGCCATGGCGGCAAGCGGATTTGGGACGGAGGCGGGAACCTGTGGGGCGGCCGGAGCACGTTGTATCTTCGCAGCCCGGCGGTGAGCACCGACCCCACGTCTCATTCCATGCCGCAATAGGTAGTAGAAATTTTTGTTGCCAGCTTAAGTTCGATGATTCACTCATCGCTGCGGTTCAAAAACCACGAGCGTGTAGAATGGATGAGTATTCCCGTGAACCCCTCAGCGCTTCATAGAGTTGCCGTCTTGTTCGCGTGTCTTGTGGTGATAGCGACCTACGCGGCCCCCCCCACCCGAGATATACACACTGGGCTGATATTCCGGGGGTTCCTAATTGAGGGTGCGCAGCTGTTCGCTCACTTCTCTGATCGAAGCGGTGCCACGGCGGCGAAGTGGCTGGCTCCGGGCGACAGATACATGGGATATGGATTTAAGGGCCTGAGCAAAGAACGAACCGGGGCTGTGATGGAAAGAGACGGCACCGTGTTCGAAATCCCGCTCGAGGTATCGCCCGCGGAGCTTGCGGTCTCGGCGGAACGTCCTGCGGAGGCGCCGCAGGACATCAAGCTGAACGCTGAAGCGGTCGAGCGGTTGTTCATGCAGCTGCAACTCGACCAGATGATTGAGCGCACGATGCGCAAGCAGCGCGAGGTCCTCGGTATGCAGTTGGATAAGCTCAAACAGGCAACCGGCCAGAAAAAGGAGGTTTCTGACGCGATCGATCAGGCTCTGTCGTGGGAGGCGATCAAAGGAGACCTGATTCATGTCTACAGCAACAACTACACCGCTGAGGAGCTTCGTGGGATCAGTGAATTCTACAGTTCACCTGTAGGCAAGGCGCTGTTGGCCAAGCAGGAGAAGGTTTCGAGCGACACTATCATGGTGCTCCAGCGGAGAATCCAGCTCGCAACTTCGGCCATCGACAACTCCACCAACTAACATGAATGCAGATATTCCCCAGATGCCCCCGCCGCCAGAATCCTTTCTGGTTCAGCCTGCTCGTGTCGGCGTTAGCGCTGACATTGTCGCGATCGAAAGCCTGTTCATGAGCTTAACAAGCGAAGCCATGCGCGACGCGCTTTTGCTTGAGGCCGGATCTTCCCCAGAAAGCCACCGCGCGTTCGAGACGAAACACGGGCTGCCGACCGGCGCGGTCGAGCTGGTCTTGCTGACTGCCGACAAGACGTTTGCCGACAAGACGCGCAATGCTGGCCAGAAGCTTTTGGCCAGCAAGAGGACCAAGGAAGACATCGACGAATACGTCTTCGAGTCTCTTGCGCTCATCGATACGATGTCGAAGGCATACCCCAACGCCTACGCGCTCTTGGCGAAGTATACGGATGATAGGAATCAGCAGTTTGTCATCGCGATGCGCGAATCGTTCGAGCGCAACCGCAACCGGGCGCAATACGAGATCGCCGAAGCCGTATTGCCAGTGAATGCGTTGGCAGTGGTAAACGTCGGCCTGCTCGTCAATCTTGCAGTGTCCACCAATGTCGGCGGCGCCGTCAAGGTGGCGGTCCAGGTTCTGGCGGTCACTAACACTGCGGTGTCTGTCACAACCGATGTCACAACGGGGGGCGGCGAGCCCGCCTAATTTGCTTGGGACTATCGCACATAATGAAAGACTGATTTTTCGTGCTTATTTATCCAACAACGTTATCATTGATCGTGACGCATCGGTGCACGGCGGCGTGCGAACATTGTTGCTTTGCCTGCCATCCCGGCCGATCGGAGGAGATTCCATACGAGAACCTCCGGAAATACATCGTGCAGGCTTCGCAAGTTCCCTCGATAAAGCTGGTGGTCTTTACCGGCGGGGAGTGCTTCCTACTGGGCAAGAAGTTGGATGAACTCGTCGGTCTTGCGACCTCGCTTGGCCTTGCGACCAGATTCGTGTCCAACGGTTACTGGGCGATAAATCCAACGATCGCTAAGAAGCGTCTCACGACCCTCAAGGAACGGGGACTAGGTGAAGCCAATTTCTCAACGGGCGACTTTCATTCGCAATATGTCGCGCCAGAGAACGTGGTTCATGGTTCGGTTGCGGCGTGTGAACTTGGGTTGGATACATGCGTGATGGTTGAGACGTTCAACAATTCGACTTTCGATTATCATTACCTCTCGGAAAACCCGGCGCTTGCTCCCTATCTTTCCACCGGGAAGCTAAAAATTTTGCGCTCACCCTGGATGGAATTCAAGGGCCAAAGAGAAATGCGCTATGAAGCCACGGACATCAAGAGCTGGCACGAGCGAAAGGGCGATGGGGGCTGTCAAACGGTCTTC
>CAZRNE010000008.1:0-60492 GCA_964601365.1 uncultured Opitutaceae bacterium
CGCGGAGCGCGGGCTCCACCTTGCCCGCCGGCCAAGTCAGAGCGAGATGCCGTTCGACTGCATCGTTCCGGCTTAGAGAAACCTGCCCTGCCACTCCGGTTTCGGCAGCGGTTTTGGCCGATACTCGCCGAAAAGGGCGTGGCGCGAACGCGCGATCAGGCGGTAGCACGCATCGCGGAATCCGCGCGGCAGCACGCGCAGTGAAGCCAGAGAGCGGCCCGGGCCGCCGACCACCGCGCAGGCCGCGAGCGCGCCTTCGGTGCGCAGCAGGGGCGGAGCGGCCATCGGGCGGTTCCAGTCCGGCACAAACACGAGCGAGTCGAAGTCCTGCACCGGCAAGCCGTGCGCGCGAAGGCAGGCCTGCGCCGGCGCGCCCTGCAGCGGGGCGAAACGCAGCCGGCCGGCGCGGTCCCAGCGGAGCAGCTGCCGGACGCAGAAATGGCACAGCCCGCATTCGCCGTCGTAGAGCAGGACCGGCTGCGGGGCGGCGGACATGCAGGATCAGTTTTTCGCCGCGGCGGGCAACGAGGCCACGTGCACTGTCTGCGTGGGGAACGCGAAGGACAGCCCCCGCGCTTCGACGGCGCGCATGAACGCCAAGTTCAACCGTTGGCGTAGCGCCATGTGCTTGTGAAAATCCGGGTCCGTGACGTTGAAGACGATCCAGATGTCCAGAGAGGAGCTGTTGTAATCCCGAAAATAGCAAATGACGGAAGCCGGGTCGACCTCCGGCTCCGCTAGGATGAGCCGGCGAAATTCTTCCACGATGCCCTGCATCTGGTCTGCGGTCGTATTGTAGGTGAGGCCGATGACCTGCTCGACGCGGCGACCGTTGAAACGGGCGAGGTTGGTGATGATTTCGCCTGCCACGGTCTTGTTCGGGATGGTGACGAGCGAGCGGTCGAGGGCGCGGATCTTGGTGGAGCGCAGGCCCATGTCTTCAACGGTGCCGACAATGGTGCCGATGCGCACGGTTTCCCCAATCTTGAAAGGTTGGTCCACCGCCACCACTACCGAACCGAAGATGTTCGCGATGGTGTCCTGCGCTGCGAGGGCGAAGGCCAGGCCGCCGATGCCGAGGCCGGCGAGGAAGGCCTTCACGTCGGCGCCGAGGCTCTGCGCGATCATCAGCACGCCGAAGATGAAGACGATGACGAAGAGTGTCTTCTTGATCCACGGCATGAAGGGCGCGAGCCCGAGGTGCTTCTCCTGCGCGATCTCGTGCAGGTGGTCGAGGACGGTGTTGAAGGCGCGCAGGAAGCCCCAGAACAGCACGAAGGAGAACGCCAGCGTGTAGGCGTAACCAAGCGTCTGGTCGGCCGAGGCGGAGAGCTTGAGCACCTTGAGCGAGGCCACCGTGCCCACGACGACGATGGCGGCTTTCACGGGGCCCTCGAGCGCGGGGAAGAGCTTGTCGTCGAGGGTGGTCTTGGTGCGCGCGGCAAAGACCTTGAAGAAGCCGAAGATCCACGTCGTGACCACGCGGCGCAGCACGTAGGCAATGAGCGTGATGAGCAGGGCGATGGCGTAGTGCGTCGCGGTGTTGCCGCTGGACTTGATGTCGAAGACCTCGAGCAGCAGGTCGACCATGTGCTCGAGGAAATCGGGCGTGCGCGGCTGGGCGTGGCCGGTGACGACGGCGGCCGCAGCGGCGGTATCGTTGGTTTGCCGGGCCGCCTCGGCCGGTTCCTGGGCCGGCGCGACCAGGGCGACGAAGGCCATGAGGACGGAAGCGAGGAGCAGGTATCTTGGTTTCATGAAATCAGCGCTTTTTCATCAGGGGCCGGAGGCGCGCTTGTCAAAGGCATAGGCCGTGGCCCGGTTTCGCCGCTTGCGCCGGCGGCGGTCGGACGCACACTCCGCGCCCCATGCCTCCGCCCCTTGCGATGTTCAACACCCTGCCCTGGTGGGCGTGGGCCGGTTTCCTGGTCTTCGTCGCCACGATGCTCGCGCTCGATCTCGGCGTGTTCAACCGCAAGGCGCATGTCGTCTCGCTCCGGGAGGCGCTGGCGTGGTGCGCGGTGTGGTTCGGTCTCGCGATGGCCTTCAACCTCCTCATCGCCCTCAAGATGCCCGACACGGCGACGAGCAAGCCCGCGCTCGAGTTCTTCACGGGCTACATCGTCGAGCTGTGCCTGAGCGTGGACAACGTCTTCGTGTTCATCGTCATCTTCCAGTATTTCCGCGTGGAGCCGAAGCACCAGCACCGCGTGCTGTTCTGGGGCATCATCGGCGCGGTGGTGATGCGCGCGGTCTTCATCTTCGCCGGCATCAGCCTGATCAACGCCTTCCACTGGATCATCTACGTCTTCGGCGCCTTCCTTGTCTACACCGGACTCAAGCTCGCCCAGCCCAAGAAGGACGACGGCTTCACCCCGGAGAAAAACCCCGCGGTGCGCCTCGCCCGGAAATTCCTGCCTGTGACCAACCACTTCGAGGGCGGCAAGTTCTTCACCCGGATCGACGGCCGCCTGCACGCCACGCCGATGTTCCTGGTGCTGCTCATCGTCGAGACGACCGACGTCATGTTCGCTTTGGACTCGATCCCTGCCGTCATCGCCATCACGCGCAACGAGTTCATCGTTTTCACGTCGAACATCTTCGCGATCCTCGGCCTGCGCTCGCTCTATTTTGCCGTGTCGGGGGTGATGCAGCTCTTCCGCTACCTCAACTACGGCCTCGCCCTCATCCTCGTCTTCGTGGGCTTCAAGATGCTCGCCTCCCACTACATCTCTGTGCCGATCCACATCTCCCTCGGCATCATCGGCACCGTGCTGGCGGCCTCCATCGTCGCCTCCGTGCTCATCCCTGCTGCGCGGAAGGAATAGCGGGCGGGGCAACGGCGCCGTAAAAGACACCGCCGGGACCCGCATGGCGGGCTCCCGGCGGCTAAAGCCCATCGCTACCCCTAACGATGGCTCTCTTGACCTTGTTATCGGTCAATTCGGCGAAATCTCAATTGATGGCGATCTTGCGGGGCTTCACCGCCTCGGCCTTGGGCAGCGAGACGCGCAGCACGCCCTCCTTCAGCTCGGCATGGATCTTGTCCACGTCGACGGAGTTGTCGTGCTCGAGTTCGAGCAGGAAGGGCGCGTCCACCGACTCGCGGTAGAGCTGCGTCCAGTCCTTGGGCTGCTGCCAGGCGCGGCGGCCGCGGATGGTGATGAGGCCCTCCTCGACGGAGAGCTCGAGGCCGTCCTTGGCGACGCCGGGCAGATGCACGGTCAGGCCCCAGGCATCGTTGGTCTCCTTCAGCTCGTAGGCGGGCTTGACGGTGAACTCGCTCTCGGCCTGCTCGCCGCCGTTTTCGGTGCGGGCGACGGAGCGGGAGAGACGCGGAACGATCTGGTTGAGCAGTTTCATGGCGGATTCCTCCGGGCTGGTCAGTTGACGTTGATGGCGATCTTGCGCGGCTTGGCCTGCTCCTGCTTGGGCAGGGTGACCGTCAGCACGCCGTTCTCAAGGGTGGCCGAGACCTTGTCCGCCTGCACCGACTCCGGGATGGCGATGGAGCGGTTGTAGGTGAAGGTCTGCTCGCCGTCCTTGCGGGTGGCGTTGAGGGTGAGGAAACCCTCGATCATCTCGAGGTTGATGGCATCACGGCTCACGCCCGGCAGTTCGGCGCGGACGTAGACGTTGTCGCGATCCTCGTAGAGGTCGACCGGGAAGCGCGGCATCGCCGGTGTGACGAAGTCCGAAAGAGCGGTCTCGAAGAGACGATCAATTTCCGACTCCAGACCGGACCACGGGTTGCGGAAAGCGGGCCCCCGAAAGAGGCTCGCGCGGGGATGAGTGTAACGGACGAGGCTATACATGGTGGTGATCTCCTGTTGGAATTGAGCGTGCCGCACCCGTGCACAGCGCGTGCCGCCGCACCGTTTGCCGCAAATCGCGGAAATCCGCCGACTTGCGGCGCAGGGGCGCTTGGCACTGGGAAAGATTGTCCGCGCCCCTGACACAATCGGCGTGCCGTCGCGGCACAGGCCGGCGCAGCCGCCGAGCGCCGAGGCCGCCGCGTCCTGCGTCCCCAAACGACGTCATATCGGGCCGGGCAGTGGCAACCCCGGAGGATTTTCCGTGCGCTCATCCGCCCATCGGCCCCACGATGCACCATCCTCAACCATGGCCTTCGACTTCGACCAACCCATCGACTTTACCGGTTCCGACAGCCGCAAGTGGCGCAAATACGCCGGCCGCGATGTCATCCCCCTCTGGATCGCCGACATGGATTTCGCCGCGCCGCCGGCCGTGACCGAGGCCCTCGCCCGCCGCGCGGCCCGCGGGGTCTTCGGCTATGGCGACCTCACCGAGCAGCTCGTCGAGTCCTTCCGCGACTACTGTCGGCGCCGCTACTGTTGGGAGGTCAAGCCCGAGTGGCTCTTCTGGCTGCCCGGCCTCGTCTGCGGGCTCAACGTCACCGCCCGCGCCTTCGGCTCGCCCGGGGACGGCATCATCAGTTGCACGCCGATCTACCAGCATTTCCGCGAGGCCGCGCACAACCAAGGGCAGACCCACCAGCCCGTGCCTCTCGTCCGTCACGGCCTCCGCTGGGAGATCGACTTTGACGCCCTCGAGCGCACCGTCACACCCCGCACGCGTCAGCTCACCTTTTGCAGTCCGCACAACCCCGTCGGCCGCGCCTTCACGCGCGCCGAGCTCGAGCGCGTCGCCGATTTCTGTCTGCGCCACCGGCTCGTTCTTACCTCCGACGAGATCCACTGCGACCTCATCCTCGACGATTCACCGCACACCCCCATCGCCGCACTGTCGCCCGAAATCGCCGCGCGCACCGTCACGCTCATGGCGCCGAGCAAGACCTACAACATCCCGGGCCTGGGCTGCTCCGTGGCCATCATCCCCGACGCCGCCCTGCGCCGGCGTTACGAGAGCGCCGCCGCCGGCATCGTGCCCGACGTGAACTTGTTCGGCCTGGTCGCCGGCGAAGCCGCCTGGCGGCAGGGCGAGCCCTGGCGGCAGGACCTGCTCGCCTACCTGCGCGGCAACCGCGATTTCCTGCAGGACTTCGTCGCGCGCGAGCTGCCCGGCGTCACGATGACCCCCGTCGAGGCCACCTACCTCGCCTGGCTCGATGTCAGCGCGCTCCAGCTCGACAGCCCCCAGAAATTCTTCGAGCAGCATGGCGTCGGCCTTGTCGAAGGCGCCATCTACGGCGCGCCGCGCGGGCATTTCCTCCGTCTCAATTTCGGCTGCCGCCGCACCACGCTCGCCGAGGCCCTCGCGCGGATGAAGCGTGCATTGGCCGCGCGCTAGGGTATTTTGCCGGTTGTGCGCATCGGCCGCCACGAGTTCGGGTCCAACCTCTTCCTCTCGCCGCTGGCGGGCTACACCAACCTGCCCTTCCGCCTCGTCGTGCGCGAAATCGGCGGCCTCGACTGGGCCACGACCGATCTCGTCAACGCCCGCTCGCTGCTGGAGCGCAACCCCCGCGCGCTGCAGCTGGTCAAGACCTGCCCGGCCGAGAAGCTGCTCGCCGTGCAGCTTTTCGGCGCCGTGCCGGAGGAGATGCGCGACGCGGCCGCGCTGGTCGAGTCGATGGGGATCGCGTCGGTCGACATCAACATGGGCTGTCCCGTGAAGAAGGTCGTCGGCATCGGCGGCGGCTCGGCGATGATGACCGAGCTGCGCAAGACCCAGGCACTCGTCCGCGGCATGGTCGAGGCGGTGAAGATCCCCATCACCGCCAAGATGCGCCTCGGCTGGGATGAGCAAAACCTCACGGCGCCCGACCTCGCCCGCGCGCTGGAGGATGTCGGCGTGGCGGCCATCTTCGTGCATGGCCGCACGCGCGCGCAGGGTTTCAGCGGCACGGTCAATCTCGCCGGCATCCGCGCCGTGGTGCAGGCCGTGAAATCGATCCCCGTCATCGGCAACGGCGATGTCACCACGCCGGAGGCGGCGAAGAGGATGCTCGACGAGACCGGTTGCGCCGGCGTGAGCATCGGACGCGGCGCGTTCTACAACCCGTGGATATTCCGCCACACGCTCGACTACCTGCGGACGGGCGCCGTGGCGGACGAGCCCACCTACGCCGAGCGCGCCAAGGTCATGCGCCGCCACCTCGACCTCATGGTCGAGGTCTTCGGCGAGGAGCTTGGCTGCAAACTCTTCCGCAAACCCGCATCGTGGTATGCCAAGCGCTTCGGCCCGGCGAAGGAGTTCAAGCGGGGCGTCACGCAGTTCCGCACCCGCGCCGAGTTCGAGGCCCTGCTCGCCGCCTACGGGAAATGGCGGGCGCAGTTTCTCGACGAACAGGGCGAGCTGCGCTCCTCCTACCGCCCGGCCCCGCTCGTCGCCTCGTTCATGCGCGACGAGGATGACCCGGCCGCCCGCCGCGACGCCATTCCCGTGCCCAAGGGCCCGGTGGATGTCTGGTAGTCGCGGCTCGCCAAGCTCCCGGTCGCGCGCCAATTCCCTAGGCGATGTCCAACATCCTCCATCTCTGGGGCATTTTCCTGGGCACGATCATCGCGCTGCTGCCGATCATCAATCCGCTCGCGGCCGCCGTTACCTTCGTCGCCATCACGGAGGGCGACACCGACGCGCACCGGCGCGAGCAGGCGCGCAAGGGCTGCCTCTACATGGTGGGCATTTTGGTGGCCTTCCTGATCGGCGGCACCTTCATCATGAATTTCTTCGGCATCTCGATCCCCGGCCTGCGCATCGCCGGCGGCATCATGATGGCCGGCGTCGGCATGGGCATGCTCGGCGCCCCGCGGAAATCCGGCCCCGACCAGGACGAAGAGCGCGAAGCCGCCCGCCGCAAGGTCGACATCTCCTTCTCCCCGCTCGCCATGCCGATGCTCAGCGGCCCGGGCTCCATCGCGGTGACGCTCGGCTTCACCTCGCTGGCGCACCAGGTGCTCGACTACGTCGCCATCATCCTCGGCATCTGTGTGGTCGCCGTCGCCAGCTACATCGTGCTGCGCCTGTCCGACCGCATCGTGCGCCTCATCGGCCCCGTGGGCCTCAACGCCATGAACAAGATCATGGGGTTCCTCATCCTGTGCATCGGCGTGCAGTTCGTCGTCAACGGCATCCTCGGCATCGCCACCGACCCCGAGCTGCTCCGCGGCATCCGTGATGCCGTCACCTCGCCTTAGGCGCGACTCGTCGCACCACCCGTCGCTCCCCTTGACATCCGACAGGAGCCGCGGTTTGCTGTCGGTTGTCTACAAGAAGCCATGCCCGACTCCCGCTCCGAACTCCTCCAAGGCACGCTGGATCTCCTGATTCTGCGCACGCTCGACGCCAACGATGCCATGCACGGCTGGGGCATCGCCCAGCGCATCCAGGTGCTCTCGCGCGAGGCCCTCGCCGTCAACCAAGGCTCGCTTTACCCGGCCCTCCACCGGCTCGAGGCCCAGGGCCTGATCGAGGCCGAATGGGGGGTGTCGGAGAACAACCGGCAGGCGAAATTCTACCGCCTTACCCGCGCCGGCCGGAAACAGCTGGCCGAGGAAACCGCGTATTGGCAGCGCTTCAGCGCCGCCGTGGGTCTCGTGCTCAAGGCCGGCTAGGATCCCGTGAACCTGCTGCCCCGGCTCCGCAAGCTTGTCACCCGCTCCGCGGCGGAGCGCGACCTGCAGCGCGAGCTGGAACATCATCTCGAGCTTGAGACCGCCGCGGGTGTGCGGCGGGGGCTCCCGCCCGATGAGGCCCGCGCGGCCGCACTGCGCAGCTTCGGCGGAATGGCCCAGGTGCAGGAGGACGTGCGTGACGCGTGGGGGGTGCGTCATTGGGACAATTTCCGGCAGGACGCGGCTTATGCCCTGCGCGGCCTCCGCCATAATCCCGGTTTTGCCGCCGTCGTCATCCTCACGCTCGCCCTCGGCATCGGCGCGAACACCGCCATTTTCTCCGTCGTGCACGGCGTCCTGCTGCGGCCGCTGCCCTATCGCGAGCCGGATCGCCTCGTCACCCTGAACCAAACGGCCCCCAAGGCCGGCCGGCCGGTCCTCGGATTCTCCGTGCAGGATTTCACCGACTTCCGCGAGCGCAACCGCG
Source organism: uncultured Opitutaceae bacterium (assembly GCA_964601365.1). Lineage (GTDB taxonomy): Bacteria > Verrucomicrobiota > Verrucomicrobiia > Opitutales > Opitutaceae > Didemnitutus. Next base: position 8,026 of record CAZRNE010000008.1, read on the forward strand.
CCTTTGCGGCCTTGGCGGAGTATCATTCGATGTGGTTCATCCTGCTGGGTCGCGCCGAGCCCGAGCGCGTGCAGACCGGCGTGGTATCGGACAACTATTTCGACCTGCTCGGCGTGAAGGCGCTGCACGGCCGCACCTTCCTCCCCGGCGAAGACCGGCCCGGGTCGCCGGCCGTCTTGGTGCTCGGCCACGAATACTGGATGCGCAGCTTTGGCGGCAATCCGGACGTCGTCGGGAAGGTTTTCGAGATGAACAACCGGCCGCACACGGTCGTCGGCGTCCTTCCGCCCCTGCCCGCGTTCCCCAACGCCGACCAGGTCTTCATGCCCGCCTCAGCCTGCCCGTTCCGCGGGGCGCCCAACACCATCAACAACCGGCAGGGCCGCATCATTTCCAGTGTCATCGGCCGGTTGCAGGACAACGTGCCTGCGCTGCAGGCTGCCGAAGATGCCCGCCGCATCGGTGTGGAGCTGTGCGGTGCCTTTCCCGCGGACTACCCGGTCGACAGCGGCTACACCGTCGAGACGCGGTCGCTCTCGTCCTCCTTCACCGGTTCCTCGCGCCGGCCCCTGCTGGTGCTGCTCGCCACCTCCGGATTCGTCCTCCTCATCGCCTGCGCCAACGTCGCCAACCTCGCCCTCGCCCGTCTCGCCCGCCGCGAGCGTGAGCTGGCCGTGCGCACCGCCATGGGTGCGGGGCGCGGGCGCATCCTCCGCCAGTTGCTCACGGAATCCCTCCTCCTCTCGGTGCTCGGCGGGGGCATCGGCCTCGCGCTGGCCGCGGGCGGCGTGCAGCTGCTCGTCACGCATGCGGCCGCTGTTCTGCCGCGCGCCAACGAGATCGGGGTCAACCTGCCCGTGCTGGCCTTCGCTCTCACGGTCTCCGTGGCCACGGGTCTGCTCTTCGGCTCCCGCGTCCATCTCCCGGCCGGCGAGCGGCTCGCCGTCACGCTCAAGGACGGTTCGCGGGGCACGGCCGCAGGCAGCCTGAAGCTGCGCAGCCTGCTCGTCGTCGCCCAGGTGGCCATCTCGGTGCCGCTATTGGTTGGCGCCGGTCTCTCCGCCCGCAGCCTGCTCAACCTGCAGCGCGTCGACCCCGGCCTCGACACCGCCCGTGTCCTGACGGCCAACATCAGCCTCAACTGGAGCAAATACAACGATTTCACCAAGCGCTTCGGTTTTTGGGAGCGCGTCATGCAGGAATCCCTTCGCATCCCCGGCGTCCAGTCCGCCGCCGTCTCGGGCGTCCAGCCGCTCAACGGCCTGGTCAATTTCGCGACGCCATTCCGCCTTGAGGGCCGCGACCTCACGCCCAACACGCCCGCACCCGCCGCCACCGTCATCGTTTCCAGCGAAGATTATTTCGCCACCGTGGGACAGCCCCTGCTGCGCGGCCGCGCCTTTCTTTCCTCTGACGACAACCACGCGCCCGCCGTGGTCATCATCAACCAATCCCTGGCCTCGCGCCATTGGCCGGTGGAGGATCCCGTCGGCCGCCGCCTCACCTTCGACAACGGCACCACTTGGGCCACCATCATCGGCGTCGTGGCCAACGCCCGGCAACAGCTCGATTCCGCGCCGGTCGACGAGATCCACATCCCGCTCCGCCGCAGCGCCGGCCTCATCAGCGCCACCGTCGTCCTCCGCTGCGCCGGCGACCCCGCCGTGCTCACGCGCGACCTGCGCGAGGCCATCCGCCGCGCCGACCCGCAACAACCCGTCACCAGCATCGTGACCCTCCGGCAGACCCGGGACGCCGCCCTCGCCCCGCGCCGCCTCATCGCCACCCTCCTCGGCCTTTTTTCCGTGCTCGCGCTGGTCATCACCGCCGCCGGCATCGGTGGCGTGCTCGCCTTTCTCGTCAGCCAACGCACGCAGGAAATCGGCATCCGCATGGCCCTCGGCGCCTCCCGCGGGGAGGTGCTGCTCATGGTCATGCGACAGGGTCTGCGCGCCGTCGTCGCCGGCCTCACCCTGGGCATCATCGCCGCGCTGCTCCTCACGCAACTGATGGCGAGCGTGCTCTTCGAGGTGCCGCCCACGGATCCCCTGACCTTCACCGGTGTGGTATCGACTATCCTGCTGGTTGCCCTGGCGGCATGCTTGTTGCCCGCCCGGCGGGCCACCTCCATCAACCCCATCATCGCCCTGCGCGCAAGTTGAGGGGCCCATGAGAAGTCTCATCCTCCTGCTGTTGCTGCTCGTGGGCGGCGTGTCTGCCCAAGGGCAAGACCGCCGAAACGTCGCGATCCTCGTCTGGCCCGGCGCCGAACTGCTGGACTTTGCCGGACCCGCCGAGGTCTTCAGCGCCGCCGGCCGCCACCGCCTGTATCGCGTCTACACGGTGGCCGAGACCAAGGACGTGGTGCGCTGCCAGGGCGGCGTCGATATCCAGCCGGCCTACACGTTGGAGGACAGCCCGAAGCCGGACATCATTGTCGTGCCCGGCGGCAACATGAACCCCGTCATGCGCAACCCGCACGTGCACGATTGGCTCCGGCGACATGCGCCGGCCGCGGAAGTCGTGCTGTCGGTTTGCACCGGCTCCTTCCTGCTCGCCGAGCTGGGGTTGCTCGACGGCGCCGCCGCCACCACCCACCATTTCGGCTTCGATCGCTTCGAGCGCGATTACCCGCGCGTCCGTCTGCAGCGCACGCAACGCTTTGTCGACAATGGCAAGATCGTGACCGCCGGCGGCGTCTCCGCCGGCATCGACGGCGCCCTGCATGTCGTGGCGCGGCTGCACGGGCCCGAGGTCGCGCGCTGGACGGCGCGCGAGTGGATGGAATACCACGGCGGCCCGGCCGAATCCGCCGCCAAATAGGCCCTTTGGCGCAGCGGCGCGGGCTTGAGTTGGCCGCGGCTTCGTGGCACAAACCGCCCAATCCGTCCCGCCATGCCCGCTCCGACCCCTCCCGCCGTCCTCCAGCCGATCCTCAAGTATCTCCACGGCCTCAAGGATCAGCGCGCCGACCTCGACCTGCTCCAGCGCATGCTCACGGAATCGAAGGTCACGCTCGATGACGTGCGCGACTACCTCTGTTACAAGGACGACTGCTATTGCCGCAACCTCGTGGCCGAGAGCCCCATGTTCAACATGCTCGTGCTCTGCTGGAAGAGCGGCCAGCGTTCGCCCATCCACGACCACGCCCACTCGGTCTGCGCCTTCAAGGTGCTCGAGGGCGTCTGCAGCGAGACCAGCTACGCCTTTTCCCCCTGCGGCCAGGTTGTGCCGGTGCGCACGCGCGATTTCCACAAGGGCGAGATCGTCGCGTCGCATGACAGCGAAACCCATCAGGTCTCCAACCTCCAACCGGAGGGCCAGTGCCTCGTCACGCTACACATCTATTCACCGCCGCTGAAGACGATGAAGGTCTTCTCGATCATGGGCAACAAGGGCGGCGAGTGGCTCGCGCCCGAGCATGCCGCGGTCGGAGCCTGAATATCCCGAACGCTGGTTGCGACCCCGATACATGAAGGTGGAACCCGGCCTCCGGACGGGTTCGCCGCATGCACGAGCGCGTCCGGCTTGCCCGCCATAGCCTTTGGCGACGGCGGGAGGCCGCGCTCCACTTCTAGGATACTGCGCCTCAGCGCCGGCGCTCGACCTTCGCGCCGCTCCGGTCGCGGAAGACGATCACCTTCCGGGCTTCATCGTAGCCGTCGAAGATGATGCCGAGCTGCGGATTCACGACCTCGCCCTGCGGGTAAGTGATGCCGCCGACGAAGAGCCGCGGGTTGGCGCCGCCACGCACGCCACCGACCTTCAGCTCCGCCACCCAGGCCTTGAACGCCGCACTCGGGGCCGGAGCCTGGCCCGCGGGCCTCGGCGCCGGGGTGACGGGCTTGGTCTCGGCCACCGCAGGCTTTTGATCGGGGGTGGCGGCAGCCGGCTTGGTTTCGTCGGTTTTCGGCGCGGGCGAATCGGACGCGATCACTTCGTTTGCCGCCGCGGTGCGTCCCTGCTCGACCTGTGCGATGGTGTCCTTGGTCGTGGCCACGGCTTGACCCAGGGCGGTCTGGGGAGCGGCCGCCTGATCGGTGGTCGCTGTCGGCTGGGCCGCCGCATCAACCGGTTTGTCGGTGGCAGGCGTGGTCGCGGCGTCGGCGGGCTTGGCGTCGGCAGATTGCGCCGACTGGTCCTCCGGCTTGGGGGCCGGCGGCGCCGCCTTGCGGGGCGGCGGGGGCGGCTCCTCCTTGGTGAACATCTGGAAGGCGAAAAATCCGCCGCCGGCCACCACGAGGAGACCGAGCACGCCGCCGGCGATAAGGGCGATTTTCTTGACCTTCTTGGTGTAGGCTTTGTCCGCGACCTTGCCGGCCGGTTTCGCACTCGGCGGGGGCGGGAAAGGTGCGTTCGGAGGCGGCAGCGGAGGCAGTTTGCCGGAGGGCGGCTTGAACGGTGCACCGGAGGCCTTCTTGATGATTTCAACCTCGGCGGGAGATTCCTCCGTGTCCGTCACCGGCTCCATGGGTGGCGCCGGCGGTTGCGGCGGGCCCGGGGGCATGGGTAAAGTCGGGGGTTGGGCGGCGGCCGCAGGGGGTGTGCTCCCTGCAGCCGGCGGAGCGGGTGGCGCCACCGGCAGGGTGGCGCTCGCGCTCATCTGTGTGGCCTCCGCTGACGGGGTCTTGGGCTTCAGCGAGAATTTTTGCTTTCCGCCGTCGGCCGCAGGTTGCGCCGCGGGGGTAGCCGCCGGAGGAGGTGGCGGCGGAGGAGGAGGTGGCGGCTCGGGTTCAGGTGGGGCCGGGGGTGCGGGAGGCACTTCCGCCACCGGGGCCGGCACAGGCTCCGGTATCGGCGCGGTGGTGGAGGTTCTGACCGAGGCCGGTTCCGCCGGAGCGGAGCCGAGGCGCGGTTTCGCGCGGACCTTGGGGGCCTCGGTTGCAGGTGCGGCCGGTGGCGCAGGTGGAGCGGCGGGTGGCTCGCTGGCAGCCGGAGCCGGGGGATTCGACGCAGGCGCCTCGCCGGGAAGCCGTGGCTTCAGGCGGAGTTTCGGCGCATTGTCGTCACTCATCCCATCTGTCTAGCAGTCCCGCATGACGCGCGTAAACAAAAAGATTCCTGCCCGTCCGGCCCGGACGCGTCGCGCGGGTTGACTTGCCGGAGCAGGATTGCAATCTCGCACGAGGCCGCCCGCACCCCACCCCATGAAGCGCAAGCCCGACAAAATCGCCGGCGTCAGCGATGCCGCGGTCAAGAAGGCCACGGGCAAACCGTGGACCGACTGGCTGTCCTGGCTCGACAAGGCGGGTGCGAAAAAGCTGCCCCACTCCGAGATCGCCCTGCTGCTTCACCGCAAACACAAGCTCACCGGCTGGTGGTGCCAGATGCTGGCCGTCGGCTACGAGCAGGCGCGTGGTCTGCGCGCCAAACACCAGAAGGCCGACGGGTTCGAGGTCAGTGTCAGCAAGACCATCGCCGTGCCCGTGGACCGGGCCTTCGCCGCGTGGAAAGACGCCTCGCTCCGTGAAAAATGGCTGCCGCGCACGCCCCTCACCGTCCGCAAGGCGACCCCGCACAAATCCATCCGCATCACCTGGGGTGACGGCACCAACCTCAGCGTCAATTTCTGGCCCAAGGGCTCGCTCAAGTGCCAGGTCGTGCCCCAGCACGGCAAGCTGGCCGAGGCCGAGGACGCCGAGCGCATGAAACTCTACTGGAGCGAGAAACTCGAGGCGCTCCGCCTCTGGCTTGAGACCGCGTGACGCGCGCCGGCCTTCTCCTTGCCGTCGCCCTGGGGTGCTGCGCCGCGTCGTCTGCGCAGGAAGTGCAGCGCCACGGCCTCGCCTTTGAAAAATGGGTCCGCGATTCCTTTTTCGGCGGCTACCAGCCCGCCGATTACACCCAGAAGTGGGACATCCCCGCTTCCGCCAACAAGGATCACGGCGGCGTGCCCGCCAACCCGAAGGCCGTCAAATACGGCACGCCCGTCGACCTCGGCGATGCCCTCCGCCAATATGAGATCGACGAACCCTTTCTTCTGATCGTCGGCTTCTGGCAGCAGGACGGCGACCTGAAGCGCTTTGTCCATGCAGCCGCTCCGCTCGTCACGCCCGAGAAATGGCGCGAGCTATGGGCGCCGGTGACCTACGCCGATCTCCAACGGCTCGACGCGCTCATCAAAGACCGCAACCTGACACCTGCGGCGGCCCGCAAGCTCGCGGCGAAGATGAAAGCCTCCCCGCCCTTCAACCGCTCCATCATCCAGGTGAACCCCAAGATCGACACCAAGGGCCAGCGCCGGCTCCAATGCTCGATCCGCTTCGCCGATTTTTTCCGGCACCTCGCCCCCGGACTCGATCCGGCCCCGCAGACGGAGCCCGTGCTCTGGGGCGTGAAATTGCCCGGCCCCATCCCCTCCAAGCCACGCGGCCGATGAGCGACCCGACCCCAACACTCCAACCCGCCCTCGTCCGGGCCCTCGGCCGTTGGACCCTCACCGCCCTCGTGATCAACGGCGTCATCGGCAGCGGCATCTTCGGCTTGCCCGACGATGTGGCCCGTGAGCTCGGCCCCCACGCGCTCTGGGCCTACGCCCTGGCCGCGCTCTGCGTCGGCGCGCTGATGGGCGTCTATGCCGAGCTGGGTTCGCGCTACCCCGAGGCCGGCGGCTCCTATCTCTGGGCCCGCGACGCGTTCGGTCGGTTCGCCGGCATCGAGATGGGCTGGTTCGTGTGGCTCACGCGGCTTGCTTCCGCGGCGGCCGCCGCCAACCTCTTCGTCGTCTATCTCGGCGAATTCTGGCCCGGCGCCACCCAGCCCGCCGTGCGGGCGGTGATCCTCGCTTCGCTCATCGGCGGCCTCGCCTTCGTCAATTACCGCGGCGTGCAGGCCGGCGCGCGCGTGTCGAACATCTTCACCGTGGCCAAGCTGCTGCCCCTCCTCGTCCTCGTGCTCGGCGGGTTGCTCCTGGCCGCGCCGGCCGCGCCGGTCCCGGCCCCAGTGTCCGACCCCGGCGCAGGCAACTGGCTCAATGCCTTCGTCGTGCTCATGTTCGCCTACGGCGGGTTTGAGACCGCGCTCATCCCGCTCGCCGAGGCGAAGGACCCGCGGCGCGACGTGCCGTTCGCCCTGCTCACCGGCCTCATCGTCATCGCCGGCTTCTACACGCTGCTGCACTACGTCGCGATGATCACCGTGCCGGATCTCGCCGCGAGCGAGCGCCCGCTCGCCGACGCCGCGCGCGCCATCGTGGGCGACGGGGCGGCGCGCTTCGTGGCCGCGGGAGCCATGATCTCGACCTTCGGTTTCCTCTGCGCGCAGCTCGTCGCCGTGCCGCGCCTGACCTACGCGTTTGCCGGCCGCGGCGATTTTCCCGCGGTCTTCGGCCGGGTGCACGAGCAGTTCCGCACGCCGTATGCCTCCATCCTCCTCTGGGGCGTCCTCGTCTTCGCGTTGGCGCTCTATGGCAGCTTCATCTGGAACGCCGTGCTCTCGGTCGCCTCCCGCATCGTCACCTACACGATGGTCTGCGCCGCCTTCGTCGTCCTGCGCCGGCGCGCCGCGCCGCCCGGCTCCTGGCATCTGCCGGCCGGCCATCTGTTGGCGGCGGTGGCCTTCGCCTTTTGCGTGCTGCTCATCACGCGGATGAACCGCGACCACGGCGTCATCGTCGGCGTCGTTGGCGTTATCGCCGCCGGCAACTGGCTCGCCGTGCGCCGGAAACAGGCCTCCTAGGCCGCCACTTCTTCCGGGCGCAGCTTGCGCTCCCGGGCGACAAAATACAGTGGCTGCCGGGCGTCGTCCAAGATGGGCATGATGCGCAAGTCCACGTGATAGCGCGACCCGTCCTTGTGATAGTTGACGAGCGTCTCGCGACAGGGACGGGCCGCACGCACTGCGGCGCGGATCCGGTCGACCGCCGCGGCATCCGTTTCCGGCCCCTGCAGGAGGTGGCCCGGTTTGCGTCCGCGCAACTCCTCCGGTGAATAGCCGCACATGGCCGTGAAGGCCGGATTGACCCATTCGATCAACCCTCCGGGGCCGGTCACCACCAAGGCTTCCGGTTCGCCGACCCCGGGCGGAATTTTCCCGACTGACTCCAGGATGCGATTACGCAGCGCAGCCGGCGGCGCCACTTCCCGGATCGCGCCGGCGAACGCGGCCAGGGCCTCCTGCAGCTGCGCAACCTGCGCCCGCAGCTCCACCTGATATTCCAACAGCACCTCGAACGCCTCGCGCTCCGCCGCCGGCATGGCGCCCGCGGCGTAGAGCGCGGCTTGGTCCTGGAGGAATTCCGTGGGCATGGCGCAATTCGCTACGTTGCTACGCGCGGCAGTCAAAGCCGGATTCCTGCGCACCACGATCGCTTATGGGATTTGATCTGCGGGCACCCGCCAAGAATGGCCTGCTGTCATGGCTGCTTGGTCGGCGCCAGGTTCTGCTTCTGGCTCCACCACCGCCGCCACTCCGCGGCACTGGCAAAGCCCTCCCCGGTCAGTTTATGCAAGGCCGCGCGGATGAAGAGAAGGGCGACATGCGGGTCTTGGGCGAACCGGTCTTGGAATACATCCGCTCCGTCGCCGACCGCTTCGATGTCGGTATCCAGATCTTCGGTGGGTTCCTCTTCCTCGGTGGGCTCGATAGTTTTTTTCGATTCCTCCGGCCGGATTCCCAGCTTGTCCAGTGCGGTCAGCAGGGACGGCACCGCGGTTGGGTCGTCCGACTCGCCAAGGGCCCAGGCGGCGGCGGCCCGCACCTGATCGTCGGTGTCCTCCAACAAGAGGACCAATCGAGGCACGGCCGCCTTGAGTTCCGCGCCCCTCCGCCCGCCGAGGACACAGGCCGCCGCAGCGCGCAATCCGGGATTCTGGGCCTTCAGGGCGCGACCGAGCGGCTCCGCACCCCAGCCGAGTGCGGCCAGTTCCAGTAGACCGAGACGGAAGCCCGGCAGCGTCCGATCAAATGGCGCATCTTCGGGCCGGGCATGAGGACCGGGGCCCAGCATGTCGGCATGCGTGGTGTAAACAAGCAGCGTGGGAAACCTGTATTCATAATGGAACTCGTGCGCGAGCAATTCGCCGCTCCGGTCACGGACCAAAATGCTCCCATGCAAAATTGCCCCGCTGTATTGGTCGCCGACATTATTATAGCGAGCCTGCACCGGCTCTCCCGCCACGTCGATTTGCAGGATGAGATCCGCCTGCCCGACCGCCAGCACCCGCAAGCCAAGCAGATCGCAAACGCGCCGCGCCTCCTCCGTCAACGGCAGCGAAACCTGTCGCAGGGCCGCCATTGATTTTCGCCACCGCTGCTTCTGGTCGGAATCTGTGTCCTCTTCCGACTCTTCAAACGCGTATCGTTGCTTGATATCGATCCGAACGGTCTTGGCCGCGCGCAACCGGGCCAGCTTCTCCGCGTCGGGCTGAGGCGTGGTTTCCGACTGGCCCCATCCGGGCGACGCCAGCGCCAAGCAGGCGCACATGAGCACCGGCAATCTGGGCGGCACGTTCATGCAGGACGTTGCGTTTACTATCACAAACTCCCGTCGCATAAAGCGACAAAACCGGCCCAAAGACGGATCCTATTTCGTTCTGGCCATAGGATCGTCCCAGTCCTAGGAATGCGGCCGGCGCGCCTGCGGCCCGCCACATCCACCCCAAAGAAAGACCGTCATGAAGCCACACCCCATCCGGCTGGGTGCTGTCTCGGCACGGGGAAGCTTGCTGCACGGTCCATTGTGCGGTGCGTCTGACACGGCATGAGGGGCGGCGCCCGCCTGTTTTTCCGGAGAATCCAGACATGAATCACTATTATTTGGACGCGCAAAACCACCCGGCCGGTCCGCTGCCCCTCGAGGAAATCCGCCGCAAGGCCGCCGCTGGAGAAATTCCCGTCAATCCCATGGTCGCGCCGGTCGGGAGCAACCGGTGGGCGCCGCTCGACGGCGGAACATCGGCCGCCGCTCCTTTGGCACCCGGCCAGGGTTGGGATCGCGCGCTCCCCGCCACGGTTGACACTCTCCTTCGATCTGCGGCCGGTGTGCTGAGCCCCGGTTTTCTGCGCGCATCGCTCGATTTTGCACAGCGGGCCGGGCATATCGCCGTGCTGGTCGGCCTTGCGCTGGGGGTGCTCCAGATCGGATATGCCGCCTATGTTCAGGGATCTGTCTCGATCATCCTGGGTGGCTTGGGCCTGCTCGCCGCGGTGGTCGTGGCCCATTACGCGGCCCATCGGATGCTCCCCGCCAACGACGCCATGGTGGCGCGCTCCCGGCTGGCCTCGCCCGCCTTGCTTGATTGTGCCGGCGCCCTGGCGCTGGCGGCGATCTTGGTCGGCGTCATTGCGGCAATCACCGCCCTGGTGCGGCTTGGGCTGAACGCCTGGCCGATCGTCGTTTCGAGCGCCATCGGTGTCTGGCTCTGGTCGTGTTTCGCGGCCATCGCGCTGCACCCGCAGGCCGCGCAAGTCGAGTATGCCCCCGGCAGTGCCGCGGAGGAGGGGATCGATGCGGTCCAGTTTCTCCTCAAGTGCGGTTTGCTGCTCACGCCGCTCGCTTTCGGCCTCACCGCCGTGCTGGCCGACGTGGCGGCGGCGTTCGCGCTGTTCAACCAGCTCGACACGTCGCAATCCTTGATGCACCTGACGCCTTTCCGCCTGCCCCGCCCGTTGCGCCCGGTTGGCGCGGGCTTTGCCGAGCTGAGCCTGCTGCTCACCGCCTGCCTGCTGCCGCTCTTCGCGCACCTCGCCTACGTTGTCGCCTCCTGGCCGCTCGGTCTGTGGCGCTCGATGATCATCATGCCCGCCAAGCTCGACGGCCTAAAGCACTGAGCGCGCCCCGCGCCGCCCCCCTTTCACCCCACAGCCGCCATGAACCTGCCACCTGTGCCCGGCGGGAACCCTGCGCCACCGCCCCCGATTCCCCCGCCCGCGCCGCCGCCGGTGCCGGCCGCCACCGGCAATCCCTATCTGGACGACATCAGCCATTGGGATGCCGCCGTGCGGGCGCCGTTTCTCCAGCATCGGCTCACCCATTTCGACACCGCGGGCGCCGTCGTGCTCGGCATAATCACCCTGAACATTTTTGCCGTCATCTACCACGGCCTGAAATTCTCCCGCCTGCCCAAGGTCCGCCCGGACGACTTCACCGCCGGCAGGGCCATCGGCTTCCTCTTCATCCCGTTCTTCAATTTCCACTGGATCTTCGTTTTTTGGACACGGCTCGCGCAGCGGATCAACTTCCAGTTCAAACTGCGCAACTTGCCTCCGCCCGTCAGCGGGGGGCTCGGCATTGCGGTCGCCATCCTCACCATCCTCAGCATCATTCCCGGTCTGGGTGTCGCCACCGCCGCTGTCAACTGGCTGATCCTCATCCCGATCCTCAGTTCGCAAGTCCAGTCGGCCGCCAACCAACTGGCCTACTGGGGCGCCGCGGCCGGCACGGCCCCGAACCTCGGGACCGTTCCCGTCGGTTCCGCCCCGCCCCCGGTTTCCCCGCTTGCGCCGCCCCCTCCACCCCCGCCGCTGCCCGCGCCCATGTCGGCGGAAGCACGCCGGCGCTGGCGCATCACCGGAATCTCTGCCGGCGTGCTGCTGCTGGTCCTGATCGTGCTGGCCGTGAAAACGGCGCCACCCGACGAGTCTACGATCACTGCTTTCATCAAAAAGGAACTGGGCGCGGACGGCGTCACCATCGAGCACGTCTGGGTCGAGCGCCGCGAGGCCCAGGGCCGGGCCCGGATCTATCATCTCAATGTCCAGGGGCGCCGCCCCAAGAGCACCTATTATCAACCGGCGAACGAATACGAGCTGGAATCAGGCCACCGGCAGATCTGGACCCTGCGCCAGGAACTCCACCGGCAGCTGCGCGGCCCGGACGGCCCGCGCCTGCGCACCTTGGCCGGCCTCACTGCCGCGGATGACGCCGACATTGACGCCCATCTGCTGCGCGAACAGGTGCAAACCCAGGACAGTTATTGGAATTCACGCGCCCGGGTGATCGCAACCCGGACCGGATTCACGTGGAGCCTGGTCAATGATTCCCCCGTCGGGGTCAACGATGGAACCATGGGGCCGCAGCCCTTGGAAAGATTTTCGGGCAAGCGCTACGTCGTGAATAAACCGTCCGCACAGGCAGACCTCGCCGACTATGCCAGTCGACTGGGAGAGATTCGCGAACGGGTCGGACGGGCGACGCGCCAGCTGGCGGTCGAACGCCGCAGTGCCGTGCTGTCGATGTTCCGCGCCGGCAGCTTCTTCCTCGGCTCCGCCGCCAACAATCACACGGGCATGGAAGAGAAAACGGAAGTCTACCTCGAAATCACCGAAGCCCGTCTCAACGAGGAGCCGCCCCGGCTGACCGCCCTGATCCGCAACGACGGCGGTTGGGAGGATTCGCGGCTGTTCAGCGGCGAGCTTGTCCATGACGAGGACTCCGGCCGGTTGCGGCTGCGCCTGGAATCGCCCTACTCCGAGCAGGTGGCCGATGCCGGTCCGCTGCTGGGCAACGATTCCGCCAAATTCTATCTCCCCACCTTTGGTGATACGGTCCGGCTGGAACTGGATATCGCCAACGGCGGCCTGCAATGGAGCGAGCACGTCTCCAACCTGCGCCTGCAACCCGGCACCGGCGCCAATGCCCGCGACGCCGTGCAGGCCCGTCTCACCGCGCGTCGGCAGGCGCTGGTCGAGGCCACCCGGCCCGGCCGCCTCTACGCCGGCACCATCACCAACCGCCGCACGGGCGCGGGCCGGCCCTGGCTCCTCCAATTCGAAGGGCAGGAGGCGGAGAGCACCACCAGCCAGAGCTTGCGCGCGACCCTCGAATCGCGTGAGGGCGGCCAGACGTTCAAATTGACCGGGCTTTCCGAATCCAACCGCCACCGCAGCCCGGGCGCACCCATCCGTCTCGACCTTCAGGCCGGCATCGACGAGATCCCCGAGGAATTCCAGCGCGAGGACACCGACCAAGACTTCAACGACGGGCGCGCCGATCTGACCCTGACTCCCGACGGCAACCGGCTCGTCGGAGAAACCCCGCGCCTCCTTTTCCGTTTCGAACCAGCCCCGGCCGCGCTCGCTGAAGAACGCCGGGTGGCATTCGAGGAAAAGCAACGCGCCGACGAAGACGCCTTGCTCCGGCACGTCCGCACGGGTGCAAATTATGAGGGTGTCATACCCGGTTACTCCCGATCCAATGGAGTGGTGCTGCTGCAATTCACCAAGGTGGAAAACCGCGGCGCCGTGGTGGAAATCGAGCTGCGGATGAAGGACCAGACAGAGGCATTTTCCCGTGCGACCGGACGGTTGCTGACTGCGGATCGGCGCGTCGAATTGCGCCGGACTGAGCGCAACGATCGATCGCTCTATAACGGAGGGCTCGACAGCCGCAGCCGCATGGCCGCCCAATTCTGGCTCAGCCGCTCCGACCGCGAACTGCACCTGTTAGTCGAGGCCGACAAGTTGGTGCTCAAGCCCCGTGACCGCGAGGATCCGCGCCTGGAATTCCCGCTCAAACCCTGATCCGATCTGCATTTCAGGGTAAGCTTGCGTGCACATCTCAATCGCACCCGCCAATCTTCCCATGAACCGCCGCGTCTTTTTTCGGAAAACCGCATTGGGATTGATCGCCGCTTCCGCACTGCCACGCCACCTCCACGCCTCCGATCTATCGATCGTCAATGTTGTTCTGGTCGGCAACCCGGGTGCCGGCAAGTCCTCGCTCACCCTCCGCGCCGTCACCGGTCATTTTGTTGAGGGCTACTCCCCTGAAATGGAGGATGTCTATCGCATTCGCCGCATGCTGGACGGACGCGACTTCCTGCTGGAAGTCTTCGACACCGCCACTGACGAATTCCGGCACAACGCCCTCAAACGTGCGCACGTGGTGTTCGCCTGCCATGATCTCGCCCATGCGCCCTCATTTGCCGGCCTGGAATCCCGCTGGGGCAATGAATTGCGCCAGCATGCGCCATCGGCGAGGTGCGTGCTGGTCGGATGCAAATCAGATCTGCCCGCACGCGCAATCAGAGAGGAGGATCGTGCAGCCCTCGCCGCCAGGCTCGGCTGGAAGGGCTCGGTGGTTTGCTCCGCCAAGACCGGAGATGGAATCGGCGCTCTGCTCGACCTCGCCGCCCGGCACTCGTCTTCCTAACTCCCGCCGCGGTCGCGCCGGGCCGGCATACGGCTGGCGCTTTGCTTCCACCAGGCCAGCCATTCCTCGGGTGTGCTCAGGTCCTGGCCGGTCAGGCTTTGCAGGCCGAATCGCAACCGGTCGGCAAGGTCGTGCCGGCTGCGATCGTGCGCTTGCCGCAAAGCCACGATCATCGGCCCGACGGCGCGCGTGTGGCTCATCACGCCAAGGATTTCCGCCGCCACCACCTGCGAGGGCTCCGGCCCCTGCCGCAGGATCTTGATCAGGGGATCCACCAAGGCCTCATCGTCGAGCTTGCCCGCCGCATCGCGCAGCTCCAACGGACGCGCCACGGGTTCGCCAGCCGCAAGGAATCCCGCCAGCAATGCCGATGCCCGGCGGTCGCCGCGCCGCGCCAATTCGGTGATCGCCGCCTCGCGGGTGGGCGCGCCGGCTGATTTGTTTCCCGCCGTCGCGAGCAGCGCGTTGTTGACGCCCTCGCCTTGCACGCGTTCGAGCAATTCGAACGCCTCGGGGGCGGTTCCCGCCAAGGCCAGCAAGGGCGCCAGCGCACTCTCCGGCAACGGCGACGGCTTCGCCTCCTTCCCCTCCTCCGTCTCACCTGCGGCCCCGGGGTTGTCCCCGTCCTTCAGGGCTTGGAGCGCGCGCAATCGTGTCGCCTCGTCCTTGTCGGCCAGCGCAAAGATGAAATCTTCCGTGTGCTCATCCCGGCGGTTCTCGGCCAGCAGCTTGACCACACCCTCGCGCACAACCGGCGCGGCGTCGGAGCGCAGCAACTGCACGGCCGTTGCAAGCTCCTTCGGGCCGGCATCGGCTGCCAGCTTCGCCCCATCCAACCGCACCAGCGGGTCGGAGTGCGCGAGCAGTTCCCTGCAAACGCGGGCCGGGGACGGGCGGGCATCCTTGCCGTATTTGGCGATGACGTATTGCCGGCCGCGCGCGGCGGAGTATTCGCCCGCCACCTCGCGCGCCAGCGTGCGCACGCGCGGATGCGCGCTGGTGGTCAGCGCCAGCACCGCCGCCGCGGCTCCGTCCGACTCCTGGAAATGGTAGCTCTTCAACGCGACCAGTGCCGCCGCCTGCACGAGCGGTGATCGGTCGCGCGTCGCGGCGATGAGCGCCGGCGCGGCGGCCTTGTCGTCCAGTCGCCCGAGCACGAGCGCGAGCGCGCGCCGCGCCCGGGGCGGCATGGTTCCGTCCCCCAACGCCACCGCGAGTCGCAGGGCCTTGTCCGGCGCGGGATTTTGCAACAGCGCCCAGAGCGCGGCATCGGCCGCCGGTCCCCTGATCAGCGACGGTGCGTCGTGGCGGCGTGCGGCGCGCTCGATCGGGTCGCGCTCGAACTTCAGCAGCTCCTCCCATTCGTAGTCGTTGTATTCGCTGCCCGCGGGCCCCTCGCCCGCGGTGGCCCGGAGGGTTTCGAGCAACGGGACCAAGGCCCGCTCGTCACCGACGATGCCCAGCAAGGCCGCGGCGATGGCCCGGCGCTCCTCGTCGTCCCGGCGCAGCAGGTTGAGCAGAGCGGGTTGCAAGTCCGGTTCGGCCTGCCGGCACAGTGCCAGCGCGGCGGATTCACGGTGGAGGCTGTTGTCGCTGTCGACCGCCGCCAGCAGCGGTCCCGGACCATGCACGGCCTCAAGCGCGACATAGACGGCGGCGAGGCAGTCCTTTGTCAGCAGACCGAACGGCGCGTCCCATGGATTGAGGTAGTATCGATTGATCGAATACGGTGGCTCGATTTTGGCGGAGACGGATTCATGGATGATCTCCACGCCCTCCGATACGATGGCCACATGACCGTTCACCTCGGCCCCGCTGTGCTGGTAGCCGCTGACCGTGCCGGTGTATTCACCGCCCGCGGAATTGCCGTAGATCTCGAATTCCAACCGGACCTTCGTGCTGGCGCCGGCCGGGGCGGATCGCCAGCCGGCAAACTCCAGCGCCTTGGCCGTCTCGGCCGCCAACGGCAGGAGGTCGCGTGGCTTCTTTTCGGCGCCGGGTTCGGCTGTCTTTCCATCCTTCTCCTTGCCGTCGTCGTCTTCTTGCTGCCACGAGTAGACCTGCCGGATCACGACGGCGACCTGGCGCTCCGTGCGCAGCGGGGCGGCCTGCCCGGGGGTGAGGCGGGCCGGCTCCGCCGCGAGCGCGCCCGCCAGCAACGGCACGAGCAACGCACAGGCAGAGACTGTTTTCATAGCTACGCGGTGACGGGTCAGCTGTCCCCCACAAGCTGGCCCACCATAGATCGAAAGGTTGAAGCAATGTGTTCGAGCGATTGTCTTAATGATATCATGCGTGGCGCACCGATCTTTTTATCAGGAGTGCTCCCAGCATAAAGCCAGAAAGCCGGTCAACTTAGATGGAACGATGCAGTTGAACGGCATCTCGATCTGACTTGGCCGGCGGGCAAGGTGGAGCCCGCGCTCCGCGCGGGCTTTTTGGCGCTCACTCGGAAAACCTCATTCCGACTGCATACTTCCGGCTTAGATGGATTTTATTCTGGCCGCGACATTTGAATCCAAATAATGAGTTTGTTGCGCGACAGCAACATGCCGTTGCGTCGAGTCCAAGAAGTTCGCCATGCCCGCCCGAATTAATCAGCTGCTCGCTGGGCTGGGCTTTTGCTTGCTGATCGGTGGGCTGATTGGCGCCGGCTCGACCACCGCACCCGCTGTGGCCAAGATCCATGGCGTGCTCACCGTGACCGGCGAGGCGCTGGCTGGAGCGGAAATCGAACTCACCTTCTTCAAGGACAAGGAGTGCCACGAACTGGCGAACAAGAAGCCCGAGACCCTGACCCCGGAGGAACGCCAGCGTCTCGAGGCCGGACGCCGCACGCTGCCCAAGCTCTCGTCGGACTCGAAGGGTCAATATGCGGCGACGAATCTGGAACCGGGCTGGTATATGGTGTCCGTCGGCTGGCTCTCGGACCAGCCACCACGGTGGCACAATTCTCCCTTCCAAGGCGACTGGTTTGTCATGCACTACCGGCGCAACGATCCCGCCAAGCCCTTCGGCTTCACGGCGGTCTGCGAAGCCTTCGAGGTTAAATCCGGCGAGATGCGGGAGCTGGATATGAAACTGCCCAACCGTTGATGCTTCCGTGTGCCCAATTCGTTGCGCACTGACGATCGGAATGTCTTTGCATCCAATACGACCATGAAGGCACTTCGCTCGTTGAAGTTCATACTTCCCTTCCAGATCTGGAGCGCGGCCGCGTTCGCCGCGGCTACCACCGTGACCATCAGCCCCGGCGATCTCTGGCTCGGCTCCTCGCAGAGCACGCCGCTTATCTATTTCAAGCCAACCGCGGAACTGACTGCCGTCCTGTCGCAGGTGGCCCATGACCGATTCGGCCAGCCGGAAAGCTATACCCTTGAACTTGTTCTTGCCGCCAATCCCCGGCTGACCGTGAAGGTCCGGCGCACGTCGGATGACAAGACTCATTCCGCCAAATTCATCGCCCGGGCCGGAGAGCACACGTTGGTTGAGCTTTCGGACACCAGCACAAAGGATCCGCTGGCGGCCCTGAATCCCGCCGGCGCCGGTGGCGTGGTGCTGGCGGCTCCGGGAGAATTGAAGCTGAACGTGTCAACGGAACTGGCTTACGACGATTTCGGCCGCCAGCAGGTCGCCGCCCAGACCTTTGTCCATGCCGGATCAAAGTGGAAAGCGGCCTTTTCAGATTACACCCGCGACGGCTTCGGGCGTTTGACCGGCTACCGGGCCACGTTTACCCAACTGCCCATTGAATCACCATGAAATCCATCCGCCTGTCGTTGCTTTTTTTCGCGGGGGCCTGCGTGGCCGCCGCCCAACCAACTTTGCCGACCGCCATCAAATATATCGATGGCTCAGTCACCTTGATCGGCTTCGACCCGGCGGGAAAGGAGCGGGTCGTTAAGATCCGCTGGGAGGACATCAAGAACGCGAAGCCGATACCCGGCGAACCCAAGACATTCCGCAAGGAGATCGATCTCTCCGGCTTCTCCGAGGCGAGCCAGAAAAACCTGGTGGTCGCCGTGAACAAGCATGGTTATTTCGCCACCGGCCTGTCGGAGAAGAACGCCAGGGAAAAGCAGACCTATGATGTCTTCGAGTTTGCAAACGATGCCCACACCCCGGTCGGCAAAGCGCACACGGTTCCGAACACACAGGAATAGACCGCCGACGCCTAGCCCTGAAACACTGCATAACAAAACACGCAACTCCCGCGCCGGTGAGTCCCGAGTTATTTGATGCTACTTCCCGAATCCAGTATCCCAGCACCTGTGATCGTGCGCCGTCTGCTTGTTTCACCGTTCCTCATTGGCGCCGCCCTGATGCTCGCCGGCTGCCCGGCCCGACTCGACAGCCGCAATCCGGAGAAACGCCTCCAGGCGGTCGCGCAGTCTACTGACCAAGCCGCGCTGGCGCGGGTCGCACAGCAGGATCCCGACCGATTGGTCAGCAACGCCGCGTGGGCGAAACTGACCGACCAGACCCTGTTGCAAATTGCCCTGGCCGCATCTGGGCGTGATCTGACCTCCAAGAATATCCGCTCTCGGGCATTGGAGCACCTGACCGGGCAGGAGCAGCTCATCCGACTGGCGCAGGAGAGTCCGGATGCTTTCACCGCCCGTGAAGCCGTCCTCCGCATCACCACTCAGGACGCGCTCGCATTGATTGCGCTCACCCACGAGGACCATGACGTCCGGGAAGCGGCGACCGCCAAGGTGGCCGACCCGGCGTTGCGCATTCGACTTGCGACCGAGGCGAAGCACGCGGATGTCCGCCTGAAAATCGCTTCCGGGCTCGACGACGAGTCCTCTCTTGTCCGGCTTGCCGCGCAGGACACAGACCGCCGCGTCCGCAACACCGCCCTATCCAGGCTGAAGGATTCCACACTGCTGAGGGAGGTCGCCGTCCGCTCACCTATTCCTGAGGCCCGGGGCGCGGCTGCCACCGCCCTGGCTGGCCTCAGCCTTCAGCTCAGCGAGGCCGCGCACCCCGAACACGGCGTGAGCTTGCAAAACTTGCGCGACGTGTCGGACCAGTTGCTCCTCGCCCGCTGTGCCTTGTCGCAATCTGATCACGAGTTGCGCCGGGGCGCGATGCGTCAGATCACCGACGCTGCGCTGCTGACCTTCATCGCCGCCCATGGTGATCGCATGACAGTATTGATGGCGCTGGAGCAGCTGGCCGACACCGATTCGCTGGAGTATCTTGCCGGCGACCTCGACTCCGTCGTCGCTGCCATCGCGCGACTCAAACTCGTCTTGCAGGATACGCGGCTGACAGCCCGTCATCCCCGGTTACGCATCGAAATCTCGCGCACCTCTGACTGGCGCACTTACGAGACCGTCACGACCACCTATCGCACCTCCTCCCCTCCCGGTTTGATCGAGTCTGCCCTTGGCCAGATGCCTGCGGATGCGCAGGTGACCGGCACGAGCAAAGGAAAGCCTATTTCCGTGGCCGGGGATGGCCTTCGCATCGAATTGTTCGACGCGCACGCACCGCTCGTGGTGCACGGTTGGGCGGCGAGCTTCCCGGACGAAATCAACTTGGGCAACCCCTTCTCCCGCGGGCCACAAACCCCCATCGAAGCCAACGTGCGGACCGAAGACCTCTTGGCCAAGCTGCTCGCCCGGCCGGAATTCATACCGGACGATCTTGGGCAAATCATCCGTGATTCATCCTTCACCGAGCTGCGGCTGGGCGCGACACGGAATCTCACCGACCAAGCGCTGCTCGCCCGGCTCGCCACGGGCAAGGAAGATTATCGCATCCGCCTCGCTGCCACCGAACGCCTGCATGACCAGGCTGTGTTGGCCGCGATTGCGATCGGCCGCGACAACATGCGCGATCAACAAGTCATCGCCGCAACGAACCTCACGGATCAGCTCGCCCTGGGCAAGCTGGCCGAAGATGCGTCTCAACCGAAGGAAGTCCGCATGGTCGCGATTCAAAAAATCAATGACGAGCGACTGCTCGCCCGCATTGCTACCGGCAAAGACTATTCTCCTGGCAGCTCTGCCAGGGTCGCGGCGATCGAGCGGATCACCGACCGCACAGTGCTCACCGCTTTGGCCAAGAATGAATCACCCATCGAAGTGAGCTTGGCCGCCACAAACCGCCTGACCCGTCTTTCGAGTCCACCGCCTCTTTTAGATCCAAAATAAAATGCACCCATCTCACACGACCCTATGTGCCGTTTTGGCCGCGTTAAGCCTGCCCGCCGTCGCCGCCGAGTCCGCCGCTGGCGAGAAGTTCCTCACCACGACTACCCGGGAGTGGACCTACGAGTTCACGCGGCACGGCCACCTCGGCGTCCTCTTCGACCCCTACCTCGTCAATGAGGTTCTGCTCGGGAGCAATGTCACGCACGGTTCGCGTCCCCCGCGCGGTCAGCCCGCCAAAACCACCTTCACGATGCGCACCGCGGCCACCGCGGACAAAGACGGCCAGCTCCTCGAACTCGACGAAGCAGCCCGCCGGACATTTTTTGGTCCGGCCGTGAATAACATCCGCTTCGTGATCGTGGGCAGCGACGATACCCTGGCCGAAAACCATCCGTGGAATTCCAACGGGCAGGACAAGGATGGCGAATACAAGCCCATGCGGCCGTTTCCGCAACCGGTGCTGGCGCTCGAACTGCGCGGCACCATGGAGATGAAGGGCGACAATCCGTGGATCCTGGGCGAGTTGCTCGCCTTTGTGCCCGCCGATGGCAAAACCCCGCTCGATCACCTGGGCTGGACCGGCGCGCTCGTCACTGAGCCCGTCGTGGTGCCGGCAGGATCGTTCCAGCGGGTTTTCCACTGCCGCCGGCCGCGCGGCGACGGCCAATATGCCCAACGGCATACCTTGGAGACATGGTTCGCCGAAGGCGTGGGTCTTATCAAACTCGTGGCCGCCGACTCGACCGGCACGCCGATATACTCCCTTCAATTGCTGACCCACAAATAGACCCGAAGCCCCCAACGATCATGAAAACCAAATCTGTCTTTGCTCTTCGCCTCGCCGCAGTGTGCCTCGTTTGCGTCAACGCGGTCGTGGCCGCCTCGATCAAGACCAAGTCCGGTGTGATCCATGAGGGCAAGCTCTCCGGCCTCATCGTGCTCAAGGGAAGATACGAAGAGGCCGCTTCAGAAAAAAACCCGGGGCAGAAGGTGTATTCGGCCCGGTATGTCGTCGCCAACGGTTACGACATCGAAAAAATCGACGAGCAGGGCGTTCATCAAAAAGGAGGCCGGGTGATCGGAATATTAAGTGTCGAACAAGAGGGAACCCCGTTGGACGACCTCGATGTGGTGCGCGCCGGCCTGCAAATACCCGAGGGCGGGTTCTTGGCGCGCGGCTACACCAAGGCCGGTGGCACTATCTTCCGCCTTGGTGGGCGCGCCGACAAGGTTGTCACCCGCGACACCGTTCTCGGTGAATACCGGGAAGATCGGGAGAAGAAGGAAAGTGAACTCCGTCCCGCGCTGGAAATCGAAACGGCCAATGGCGTGATCAAGGTGCCGGTCGCGGAATTGGTGGAGCTCAAGCCGGAGGCCTGATCCAAGGGAGAAACCGCCGATTGCTGCAACCGGCTGAACGAGAGCCGTTGTCAGCGCGAATTCGGCTCATCCGTTGTCTTGAAGGGCATGATCTCTTCCAGGGGGATCACCCTTGTTCCGGCCTCGGTAACAATCTCCAAGGCGGGCATCAGCTTGTCCCCGGCCTTGTCCGTCCTGAATTCACCGAGGACAGGCAGCTTCACCGTCCCGTCCGGGACGAGGAAATCGGTGTTAACCGCGGCGGAGTCGTGGCGGCTGCTGTATTCCATCATGGCCATGAAATTCCCTCCATCCATGGCGGCGACCATGCTCGCAACCGCCAGAAGGTTGACCGGCTTTTTCTGGCCAATATTGACATAGCGGACCGAGACACCCTTCCGATATTGAACCCCGTTCTCGTCTATGTGGGCGATGGTGCTGCCTTCCCTGATGTAGAGCAGAGCTCCATAACCGCCCCCCTTCACCTCGGCGGCCTGTCCCTGGACAAACACGCCCTTGATTTCGCCCATCACCACGGTGCCATCCTTCTTCTTGATCCGGGTCGGCGGCGGAGCGTCATCGGCCGCCCATGTGAAACCAAACAGCAGTGCTCCAACCAGAAGCAGTCTAAATAGGACTCGTCTGCTCATGATCGGAACGGTGACGGTTTGATAGCCTCGCACTCGGGCAGCGTCAATGCCCTATCACGCCGGGGCCGCCTTGCGGCCGAAACCGAGCGAGTCGCGGATCCAGCCCCAGGCCTTGCGCAGGCCCGCCTCGCGCACCCCGGCGAAGCCGTAGGCCTGCGCGAGCTGCGCCTCGTGCGTGCGGTAGCGCGGCGGCAGGAAGAACCATGTCGCGTCGTCGCCGTCGATCATCGAGAAGAACAGGCCCTGGCCGACGGCCATCCGGCGGTGGTCCGGCACATCCGCCGTGCGCTCCGGCAACAGGTGCCACGGGCTGTAGACAAAGCTCAGGCCGCCATCGGCTTTCTTCATCAGCCGGCCGTAGGTGCGGAGCGGCACGCCCGGGAGCTTGCCCGCGGCGAACACCCAGTTGCCATCCACCGCGGGCGTGAAGCGTTTCTTCCGCAACGTCAGGAAATCCCAGCAGAACACCGTGGCGAAGACCGTCAGCCGGAACGCCCAGCCCGCCACGAGGTAGGCGATGACGATGATGATGAGCGACAGGAACGAGCCGACGACCGGATCGATCCACGCCGTCGCCGTCACCAGGCCGAGGATCGACGTGCGCGCGGCCTTCAGGGCCGTGTCGATCGGCGCCCACGGGCTGAGGAGGATGAGGGCGTTGATCGCGTGCGAGGCCAGCCAGACGACGGCGAAGACCGCCACCGAGAGCGGCACCATCAGCACGCTGAGCAGCAGCGAGAAGTCCGCCGCGCCGATATGGATCATCGCCAGCCCGCCGAGATTCACGGTCGCGCCCTGCTGTGCCGCTGTCGACTCCAGCATGAGCTTCGAGCCGAGCGTGACGAGCGAAGGGATGACCGCGCCGGCCGCCACCAGACCGCTGATCTTGTTCTCCACCGTCTCGAGCACGTCGAGAGGCTTCTTCCAGCCCGGCGGCACCGTCGTGGCGATGGTGTCCTTGAACGCCACCACGCCGACCAGCAGCAGGCCGACCAACCAGAAGGACGGGTTCGCAAACCACGGCAGTGCTGCCTTCGCCTCGGCCGTGTCGGCCTGGAAATATTGCCAGGCCCCGACCGCGCTCACGCCGAGCAACGGCGAGATGGCGATGCCGGTGATCTGTGTCGCCATCGCGGCCATCTCGACGCCGGGCGTCCGGCCCTTGTTGGGCTCCCCCTTTTTCTTGTCCGCCGCCCACAGTGGCAGCGCGAGCAAGGACAGGCAGCACAGCAATGCGATCAAGGGGGCATGGCGCTTCATGCCGCGCAACCTACCCGCTTGCGTGGGTTTGAAAAGCCCGCAAATCGTCGCGTTGCCAAGCGCCGCGCGCCCTGCTCCGCTCGCGCCATGCCGCTCACCAAGGCCGAGATCACCCGTCTGCGCTCACTGCAAGACAAGAAGCACCGCGAAACGCTCGGACTGTTTGTGGTCGAGGGTGAGAAGGCTGTGGGCGAACTGCTCGCAGCGAAACTTCCCTTCGTCGAAATCTACGCGATGGAAGAGGTGGAGCGCGGCCTCTGGATGCGCTCAGAACCCGTCCGGACGCCGGGTTCCACCATAATCCCAATATCCGCCGCCGAGATGGCGAAAATCAGTCACTTCCCCACTCCATCACCCGTGTTTGCCGTCGGCCGCATCGAGCGTCGCCCGCTGGCGGCCGGCGCGCTCGACCGGGGTCTCACGCTTGCCCTCGATGGCATCCAGGACCCCGGCAACGTCGGCACGCTGCTGCGCATCGCCGATTGGTTCGCCTTTGACCGCGTGGTCCTGTCACCGGACTGCGCCGACCTGTTTTCCCAAAAGGTGATCAACGCCAGCATGGGCTCGTTCGCCCGCGTAACCGTGCATACCGCGCCGCTGGCCGACGCCCTCGCTGGTTGCAAGGCGCCCGTGCTCGGCTGCGACCTCCACGGCGACGACGTGCATGCTTTGCCGCCGATGCGCGACGCGGTGGTCGTCATCGGCAGCGAGGGCCGCGGGCTGTCGCCCGCCGTGGTGGCGCGCGTGACGCGGCGCGTGACCATCCCGAAGTTCGGCGGCGCCGAGTCGCTCAACGCCGCCGTGGCCGCCGCCATCGTGTGCGACAACCTGCGGCGGGCGAACCGGTAGGGGTGCTTGCCCCAAGCGCCCTTGGCAACCTGGGGCCTGGCTGTTGGGGGCAACCGCCCCCGCCCTCCGTCAAGTGTCCTTCGTCTTCGCGATCCAGGCGTTCACGAGGTCCTCGAGCACGCTCATCGGCACGGGGCCGTTCTTGAGCACGAGGTCGTGGTAGGCGCGGAGGTCGAACTTGGCGCCGAGCTCCTTCTTCGCGTGTTCGCGCAGTTCGAGGATCTTGAGCATGCCGACCTTGTAGGACGTGGCCTGGCCCGGGATGACGATGTAGCGGTTGGTCTCGGTGAAGAGGTCGCGCTCGGACTGCGGGGTGTTGGCGCGGAAGTAGTCCATCACCTGCGCGCGCGTCCACTTCTTGGCGTGGATGCCGGTGTCGACCACCAGACGCACGGCGCGCAGCAGCTCGTCGGCCAGGCGGCCGAAGTCCTGATACGGGTCCTCGTAGAAGCCGAACTCCTTCGGGAAATATTCGGTGTAGAGCGCCCAGCCCTCGGAGTAGGCGGTGAAGCCGCCGAACTTGCGGAAGCGCGGGATGCCCTCCAGCTCCTGCGCGATGGCGATATGCATGTGGTGGCCCGGGATGGCCTCGTGGTGCGCCAGCGTCTCGATCTCCCAGATGGGCAGGCCGCGCATGTCGATGGTGTTGACGTAATACGCACCGGGGCGCGTGCCGTCGGCCGAGGGCGGCTCGTAGAAGGCCGCCGCGGAACCGCGCTCGCGGAAGGGCTCCACCTTCTTCACGACGAGGTCGGCCTTGGGAAAGACCGTGAAAAACTCCGGCAGGCGGGCCTTCATGCGGTCGATGACGACCTGGGCGCGGCGGATGTATTCGTTCTTGCCCTCCTCCGTCGTGGGGAAACTGAACTGCGGGTCGTCGCGGGTGAAACGCAGGAAGGCCGCGAGGTCGCCCTTGAAGCTGACCTTCTCCTTGATCGCGGTCATCTCGCGGTGGATGCGCGCGACCTCGCGCACGCCAAGTTCGTGGATCTCGTCGGCGCTGAGCCGCGTGGTCGTATGCACGCGGAGCATGAAGTCGTAGTAGTCGCGCCCTTCGGGCAGCTTCCAGACGCCGTCGTCGTCGGTGGCCGCGGCGTGCTGGGCCTCAAACAGGGCGATGAGTCTCGCATAGGCCGGCTGCACGGAGCCCGTCAGCGCCGCGGTGGCATCGGCGAGGAGCTGTTTCCTCGTGGTGTCGTCGGTGTCCTTGAGGGCGGCGATCTTGCCCTCGATGTCGGCGAGGAGCGCGCTCTTCTTGTCCGATTTCTCGAAAGGCGCGCCGGTGATCACCTCGCGCGAGGCCTCGATCAGCAGCGGAAAGACGAACTTCGGCGGCAGGACGCCGCGGGCCTGCGCTTCGCGGGCAAATTGGATGAGTTGGTCGAACATGCCAGCCATGCCGCGGAGACGCGCGATATAGGCGCGGGCATCGGCGACGTTGTCGACCGCGTGGAAGTTGATGAGGAAGGCCGGCGCGTCGCTGTGCAGTCCGCCCATCTGAGTGAAGGCGTAGTTGTGGTAACGCCAGCGCCAGCCCTCGATCGCCTGCTCGGCATTGTCCACCCAGAGGCGGTGGCTGACCTTGGCCTGTTCGTCGAGGGCATCGGGGTTGATGTCGCGTTTCAGCTCGTGCAGCCAACCGGTGAGGAGCGCGAGGTCCTCGGCCTGCTTGCGCTCGGAGAAATCGCCCCACTCGTCGTAGCGGGTCTTGAGGCCGAGCTGCGTGGCGAAGATGGGGTTGCGCGCGACCGAGGCGTCGAACACGCGCTCGAAAAAGGCGTTGGCCTTGGCGGTCTCGGCGGCGACCTGCGCGGGGGTGTAGGCGGCGTTCACGGTGAGGCCGGCGGCGGCCAGCAGAAGGGCGAAGCGGATGAACATGCCGCGACGAAAGCGCCAGCCTGCCCGGGTGCAAGCCGCGGCTGGCGAAACGCACCGCAGGCGCGACCAAGGAATAAGCCGGCCGAATCAGTGCTTCCAGCCGGGCGCGCTGTCGGCGACGAGCTGCTTCAGGATGTCGAAGCGCATTTCGCCGTAGTTGAAGGCGAACCGCAGCCGCCCTTCGCGGAAAATCCACGTCGTGGGAATCCAATGCACGGGCAGGTCGAGGAACTTGTTCAGGCGCTCCGGGCCGGCCTTCGAGACGGCGTTCGGGTGGGTGCGGAGGATGAGGTTGGGCTGCGCCCCGAGGCCGGCGGCGGCGAGCTTGGGCGCGGGGTCCTGACCGCGGTGCCAGATGTTGAGGAAGACGAACTTCACGTCGGGATGCTCCGCGATGAACTTCGCCCAGCCCTCGGCGCCCATCTCGGCCCGGCAGTTGGGGCACCACGGCGCCCAGAAATGCACGACGGTGATGCCCGGCGCCGCGACGAGATCGGCGATCTCCTTCTCAAGCTCGGCGGCGGGGTCGGCGCGGAGCAACGGGGCGAGCGCAAGGCTCAGGAGCAGGGTGAGTCGTTTCATGGCGGGGAAGATGCGCAGGACGCAGAAATATTCCAGCGGGTTACCATCACAGCCACGTTGATATTTCGCTGAGCGGTTTCTTGCGGGTGGCGAAGACCGGCACCTCCGCGCCCTCAGCCGGATAGCCCACGACGAGCAGCAGGAACGGTTTCTCGTGCGCGGGCCGGCCGCAGATCTCGTTGAGGAAATTCATGGGGCTCGGCGTGTGCGTGAGCGTGGCGAGGCCGGCCTGGTGCAACGCCGCGATGAGGAACCCGCAGGCGATGCCGGTGGATTCCTTGGCGTAGTAAGTCTGCTGGCGTGAGCCGTCCGGCGCGGCGAAGCTGTTGACCGCGAAGATGGCGATGAGCCACGGCGCGGTCTCGAGGAAGGGTTTGTGCTCGTCGGTGCCGAGCGGCGCGAGGGCGTCAAGCCACGCCTGCGGCGCCTTGTGCCGGTAGAACTCGCGCTCCTCCGCCTCGGCCGCCTCGCGGATGCGGCGTTTGACGGCGGGATCGCCGATGACCGCGAAGTGCCAGGGCTGGAGGTTGGCGCCGTTGGGCGCGGTGCCGCCGGTGCGCAGGGCCGTCTCGATGAGATCGCGGGGCACGGGCCGCGGAGAGAACTCGCGCACGGTGCGCCGGCGTCGCATCTCCTCGTGGAACGCCAGGGCGCGGGCCCGCATCTCGGGCTCGGGCCGCTCGCGGAAGTTCAGGGGTGTGGTTTCCATCGCGATTCGAGCCGGAAGGATGCGCCGTCATTCCCCGAAAGGCACGCCGTTTCAGATCGTCCTGAAGATTGCGGCCGCCGCGGGGCCGGGGAGCCTTTGCCGGCAACCGCTATTCTTCGCGACTTTGGGCCGGGTCGGCGCCCAGTTCGTGGCAGGCGCGGAGATAGGAGGCAGCCGACCAAGCCTGGTAGGCCTTGCCCATCGGCCGTCCGGTCTGGCCGTGCGCCCACTCGTTGAACTCCCACTCGCGGTCGCGGCCGAGGCGGTTCAACTCGGCGAGGCGCACCAGCTCGCGCAGCGCGACCTCGTGGAAGCCGAGCCGGTGGATGAACCGCACCCACATGCCGCCGATGAAGGGCCAGATGCCGCCGTTGTGGTAGTGGTGCGGGAGGTTGAGCAGGTTGACCGTGTAGTAGGAGCGCCAGTCGGGATCGCCCGACTGCACGACGGGATAGAGGTTGGCCACGGGCCAGGGCTGGTTGACGCCCACGCCCCACATGAAGCGGAACGCCGTGCGGGCGCGTTCGACGTCGAGCAGGTTGGTCAGGAACGCGAGGATGTTGCCGTAGGTGTCGCAGCGCCAGTTGAAGGCGAAGGGGGTGATCTCGGCGAGGAGGTATTGGGTGTCGCCGAGGGCGAACTGCCGGTCGGCGAACCGGTGGGGGCGCGCCGGGTCGGGCGGGGCCGTGCTCGGCCAGAAGGTCTCGAGCACGCGGCCGCGGATGCGCTGCGCCTCGCGCAGGTGGTGCGCGGCGCGTTCGAACCGGCCCATCAGCTCGAGGATGCGGCCATAGCACCAGGTCGCCCGATACCAGAGCACCTCGTCGTAGAGTACGTTGTAGCTGCGGCCGAACAGGTCGGTCCAGTCGCCGGCCTCGGGGATCTCGAGCAGGCCGTCGTTGTTCGAGTCGTGGGCGCCGAGCCAGGTCATGACCGCCTGCAGGCGCTCGGCGTGCCGGTAGAGCAGCGAGTGGTCGCCGGTGCGCGCGGCAAAGTTATACAGGGCGATCATGACCCACAGGCCGCTGTCAATGGAGGCGATGTTGCCCACGCCGGAATAGTCGGGCCGGCCGTCGTCGATCCGCACGTTGGCCGGGATCTGGCCGTTGGGCGACACGGCGCCGAGGAGGGTCTCGAGCGTGGCCACCTGCGCGGCGCGCACGTCGGGGTCGGCCACGTGCAGCGTGGCCCAGACGGTGATGGCGCCGTCGCGGGCCCAGATGCTGCGGTAGTTCTCGTCGGTGCCGAGGAAGGTGTTGGCCTCGAGCGCGCAGGCGGAGAACCCGCGCGGGGTGATGTTGCGGCGCAGGGCCTCGAGCGCCTTCTCATAGCCCGTGTGCACGAGGGCCTTCTCCGCCTCGCCCAGGCCGCCCACCGGCGTGCCGCTGAACAGCATGCGGAAACTCGGCGCCATCCGCTCGGGCGGGATCGAGGTCTGTTCGCGCGGCGGGAGCACGCAGATCACGCCGTGGTGACAGAGGCCGTCGAGCACGCCGTCGGCCAGGATCAGGCGCGAGTTGTAGATGGGGAGATCGACCGTGGCCTCATAGAGCTCAGGCAGCGCATTCTCGACCGTGATGCCGCGCACGCCGGGCAGGAGGAACATGCTGGTGTCGTTGCCGGTGTCGCCCGCCACCAGCACCGTGTCGAGGGGCACACCGAGGCGCACGCACAGCCAGCGCAGCGCGCCGCCCTTCGTGGCGTTGGCGGGCAGCACGTCGAGGTCGCGCTCGCTGGAATAGACGAGGTGCACGTCGAGCCCGGCGGCGTGGAGCTTCTCCCGCAGCTCGCGCAGCGCGCGGCGCGGCGCACGGTCCCAGAACCAGCTCGACTTGAACGGGTGCTGGAATTCCGGCGGCTGGGGCCGGACGCCGGGCTGGAGGGCGACGATCTGGTTGACGCGGGCCATATCCCAGCCGGCGGCAAGATGGCTGTCGTATTCCTCCAGCAGTCGGCCGGCGCGCACATCAAAGATCTGCGTGCCCACGCCACCGATGAAATACTCCGCCGGCGGCAGCGTGCCGTCGTCCACGAAGCGGCGCAGGTCGGGCACGAGCCGGCCGCTGTTGTAGACCAGCAACGGGCGCGCAGCCCCGTCGAGCGCCAGCCATGCGGCCTTGAAGCGCGCCGTGGCCTCGGGATTGCCCAGCAGCGTGCCGTCGAGGTCGGAGCTGAACAGCCGGACTGGTCGGGGGGCGGACATTCGCGCCGGCTCAGCCGCCTTTCGGCCGGATACCCGGGATTGCCCGTGTGACGTGGCCACGGGAATCGCCGGGCATCCGGCCAGCCCGAAGTAGTCGCTCCCGGACCAAGAACCCTACCGAACCCCCGATGCCGGAAGCGCGCACGGGCAACTCGCGTGAAGATCTACAGCCGAGACTCATGGGGATGATCACTCAGTCACCGTCATTCCACGGCTCGTCCCACTCCTTGTCGGTGAGGGCGAAGGCCGGAGAAGCGCGTTCTTCCACCAGGGCCACGAGCTGTTGGGCCACGCCGGTCCAGGTGAAGAGGCTGCGCGCCTTGTGCGCGCCCATCCGGGTCAACCGGGTGCGCAGGCGCGGATGACGGAGGATCTTGTGGATGGTGATGCCGAGGTCCTCGGCGTCGAACGGGTCGGCGAACAATGCGTGCCGGCCGAAGGTCAGCGCGCGGTAGAGACCGCCGTGCACGGTCACGACCGTGGGCGTGCCGCAGGCCATGGCCTCGATCGCGGTCATGCCGAAGGGCTCATAACGGCTGCTGAGCACGAACACGTCCGCGGCGCGGTAGAAATCGGGCATCTGCTCGTCGGGCACAAAGCCCGACAGGCGCACCCGTTGTTCCAGGCCCAGATCCTTGACGAGCGCCTGCAGCTCGTCGAGTTGGGCGCGCTCGTTGGCGCCCATTTCCTCGCCGCCGACCGCGAGGTGCAACATGGCCTCCGGTTCGCGTTTCGCCACCAATGCGAAGCCGCGGACGAGCAGGTCGTAGCCCTTGTTGCGGGCGAGCCGTCCCACCGCGGCGACGACCGGCCCCTTGTAGCCCAGCCGCTGGCGGGCGACGGCCCGGGCGGCCTCGCCGACCGGGTAGTAGCGGTTGTCGTCATAGCCCGGCGGGATCATGTGGCTGGTGTCGACGGGCACCTCGTAGTCCGTGCGCAACACGTCGAGCTGCACCGGGGTCGTGGCAATGACGACCTCGGCTTCGTGGTAGAGCTGGCGTTCTTCGCGGATGCGCTGGGTGAAATTGTAGCGTTCCTCGAACTTGCCCCGGTCACCCGGAAAATCCTGCTCCATCTGGCGTTTTTTCCAGAGCCCGAGCGAATGCGGGGTGTGCACGTGCGGCACATCCAACACGTCGGCGAGGTGGCGCCCGGCGACCCCGGCGTCCCAATAATGGCTGTTGATGAAACTGTAGCGGATGCCCTCGTCGCGGATGATGCGCAGGGCGTTCTCGCACCACTCCGGCAGGACGTCGACCAGCCGCTCCTTCGGCAGGAAGTTCGGGCCGCCGCAGGGTGCGCGCAGGATGCGCACGCGCGGATTGACCTCCTCGGCCGGGAGCTGCGACTCGAACTGCCGCGTCCAGATGTCCACCTCGTAGCCGAGCTGCGCGAGTTTCTTCGAGAGTTCGAGGACGTAGACGACCTGGCCGCCGGTGTCGGCCGCGCCGAGCGGCGGCTGGGCGGCGACATAGCCGTGCGTCGAGATCATCGCCACGCGCCGCGGCGCCGGGCCGCCTTCGAATCCCACCGCGGACTTGAGCACGGCGGGCAGGGTGCTGAGAAATTTTGCCATGTCCCCATTGCGTCGCATCGGCGGCGAGGCCGCAAGTCGTGTGGCCTTACTCTTTTTGCAGCCGGCTATTGAAATTTCTTATGGGCACACCAACATGGCGGCGTGGAGCTATATCAACTGAATTACTTCGAGGCCGCGGCCCGCACCGGCAGCATGCAAGCGGCGGCGGCGGCCTGCCATGTCTCGCAGCCGGCGCTGTCGGTGCAGATCAAGAATCTGGAGAAGGAATGCGGGCACCGCCTGCTGGTGCGCACGGCGCGCGGCGTGTCGCTGACGCCGGCCGGCCAGCGCATGCTGGCCACGGCCCGCCGCATCCGCGAGGAAACCGCCACCCTGCGGCGCGACCTGCGGCGCCGGCATTTCGGCACGGCGCCGCGCCTCCGCATCGGCCTGCAACCCTTCCTCGCTTCCGATCTCTTTGCCCGGCCCCTGCGGGTCTTCCTGCGCGACCACCCCGACTGGCAGGTCACCCTCCGTGAGCGCGCCAACGACCGCCTGATCGACTTGTTGCTCGGTGAACAGGTGGATGTATGCCTGATGACCGCCACCGAAGGCCTGCCGTCCAGTGTGGAGACCCGCCGGCTCTTTTGTCTCCGCTACATGGCTTATTGCCTGCCGGAGTCCCCGCTGGCCCGCCGCCGTTCTGTGCGTCTGCGCGACTTGCTGCCGCAACCCCTGTTGGTCTCCGATGATCCCTCCCAGCTGGTCGAGCAACTGCATACCACCGCGGAGACCACGGACGTCGAGACCAACATCGTGCTCGGCAGCGACCATGCGCTGACGGCTTTCGAGTTGGCGGCTGAAGGGTTGGGCGTGGCGATCCTGCCGGAGGTGCTGGCGGGACGTGCCCGGCGGCGGGGTCTGCGCGCCCTGCCGTTGGCCGAGCGCGCGCTCCAAGTCGAGATCATCGCGGCTTGGCGCCGCAACGCGCCCTTGCCGGAAGGTTTCAACCGCCTGCTCGGGGCGATGGAGCAGTCGCGCTGAGCGCGGGCGTTCCATCGAATCCATCCCGGCCTTTGTAATTTCGGGACGGCGGGATCGCGGCTACCTTGCGGGCGTTCCCCCATCCATCATGACCGACAAACTCCTCCTCCGCGGCGTCCACCTCGATCTCACCCAGGCCCTGCGCGACATCGTCGCGGAAAAAACCGGGCGGCTGTTCCGGCACGAAACCGAACTGGTGCGCCTGCGCCTTGATCTCGAGCACGACCGGACCAAGTCGCCGATGCAGGCTTTCGTCGCCCGCGGCCGCATCGAGCTGCACGGCCCCGATCTCGTGGCCTCCGTGGCGTCGGAGGACTGCTACAAATCGGTCGCCGTGCTGTTGCACACGCTGGTGGCCCTGGGGCGCCGCCGGCACCAGCCGCGCGTGGCCCGGCTCAACGACCGCCGCCGGCAGAAACCGGGCATCCTGCACGGCGAAAAATAGCCCGCACCGCCGCGCGGCGTTTGTCATATAATGTATGACAAACGCCGGGGACGGTCGCTCAGCCCTTCCGCTGGGCGATCCAGGCGTCGACGTTTTCCTCGAGCACGTCGAGCGGCACGGCACCGCTGCCCAGCACGACGTCGTGGAAGGCGCGGATGTCGAACGCGGCCCCGAGCTTCTGCTTCGCGCGTTCGCGCAGCTCGAGGATCCTGATCATGCCGATCTTGTAGGCGGTGGCCTGGCCGGGGTTGACGATGTAGCGGTTGGTCTCGGTGAGGATATCGCGCTCGGAGTTGGGGGTGTTCTGCCGCAGCCATGCCATGGTCTGGGTGCGCGTCCACTTCTTGGCGTGCAAGCCGGTGTCGACGACGAGCCGGGCGGCGCGCCAGAGCTCCATCGAGAGGCGGCCGAAGTCGGAATACGGATCCTGGTAGAAGCCGATCTCCTTCGGCACGAGCTCGGTGTAGAGGCCCCAGCCCTCGGTGTAGGCGGTGTAACCGAAGCCCATGCGGCGGAATTTCGGGACGTTCTGCAGCTCCTGCGCGATGGACAGCTGCATGTGGTGGCCGGGGATGCCCTCGTGGTAGGCGAGCGCCTCCATCTCGTATTTGGGCGCGGCGGCCATGTCGTAGAGGTTCACATAGTAGGTGCCGGGGCGGGAGCCGTCGGGGGCGCCGCGTTGGTAGAACGCGCCGCCGCTCTCCTTCTCGCGGAACGGCTCGACGGCCTTCACGACCATGGCGGCCTTGGGCTTGATGCCGAAGAGCTCGTCGAGGCGCAGGCGCATGGTGTCGATGATCTCGGTGGAGCGCTTGAGGTAGGCGGCCTTCCCCTCGGGCGTGTTGGGATAGTAGAATTGCGGGTCCTCGCGCATGAACTTGAAGAAGTCCTGCAGCGTGCCCGCGAAGCCGACCTTGGCCTTGATCTGCTCCATCTCCCCGTGGATGCGCGCGACCTCGCGCAGGCCGAGCTCGTGGATCTCGTCGGCGCTGAGGTTGGTGGTGGTCATGCCGCGGAGGGCGAAGTCGTAGTATTCGCGGCCAAAGGGGAATTTCCACGCGCCGTCGCGGTCGTCGGCCAGCTTTGCCTGCGCCTCAAGGGTGGCGATGAGCTTCTCGTAGGCGGGCTTCACGCCCTCGAGCAGGGCGGCGTTGAAATCGGCGATCAGGGCCGCCTTGGCCGGGTCGTCGATGTCCTTGAGCGCGCCGACCTTCTTCTCGAAGTCCTCCAGCAGGGCGCTTTTCCGGCCCGAGGCATCGAACGGCGCGCCGCTGATGATGTTGCGCGAGGTGTCGAGGACGAGCGGGAAGACGAACTTCGGCGGGATGATGCCCAGCGCCGTGCGGCGCTCGAGGCCCTCGATGACATAGCGCATCTTGGTCTCGCCCAGGGTGCGGACGCGCGTGATGCAGGCGCGGGCGTCGTCCGCGTTGGCGACGCGGTGGAAATTCATCAGGAAGGACGGGATCTGCGAATGCGCGCCGAACTGCGGGTTGACGGGATAATTGTGGAAGCGCCAACGGAAGCCCTCGAGCTGCCGCTCGACCTGGCGGGTGAAGAGCCGGTAGCTGACCTGCGTCTGGGCATCGAGCGCGTCGTAGTTGATGGTGCGTTTCAGCTCGGCGAGGTTGGTGAGGGCGCGGGCGAGGTTCTCGAGCTGCCGCGGCTCGCTCGCGTCGTCCCACTTGTCGTAGTCCTTCTTCATCCCGAGCGTGGTCATGAACTCGGGGCTGCGCGCAACGAACTCGTCGAACACGCGGTCGAAGAAGGCGTTGGCCTTGGCTGACTCGGCGGCGATCTGCTCGGCGGTGTAGGTGGCGGCGAGGGCGTTGGCGGCGCCGAGGGCGGCCAATCCCAGGAGGAGGACGGGGCGGAGGTTCATGGGCATTGTCAGTTGTAGGGTTGGTGCAGCACAACCGGCTCGGTCTTCTTGCGCAGGCGCATGTTGAGCATCTCGACGCCGAAGGAGAAGGCCATGGCGAAGTAAATGTAACCCTTCGAGATGTGCGCGCCGGTGCCCTCGGCCACCAGCGCGACGCCGATGAGGATGAGGAACGACAGCGCGAGGATCTTGAGCGTGGGATGGCGGTTGACGAAGTCGCTGATCGACCCGGCGGCCCACAGCATCACGCCCATGGCGAGGATGACGGCCGTGACCATGATGGCGAGGTGCTGCGCCATGCCCACGGCGGTGATGACCGAGTCGAGCGAGAACACCACGTCGATCACCATGATCTGCATGATGACCTGCGCGAAGGTGACCGTGCCGGCAACCGGGTTGGCGTGGCCGTCCTTCATTTCCAGTTTCTCGTGGATTTCCTTGGTGCTCTTCCACAGGAGGAACAGACCGCCAAGGATGAGGATGAGGTCGCGGCCGGAAACGCCGTGGTCCAAAATCGTGAACAGCGGCGTGGTGAGCTTGGCCATCCACGCGATGCTCGCCAGCAACAGCAGGCGCGACACCAGCGCGAGCATGAGCCCGGTCTGCCGGGCCTTGGCCTGCTGCTCCGGCGGCAGCTTGCCAGCCAGGATCGAGATGAAGATGATGTTGTCGATGCCGAGGACGATCTCGAGCAGCGTGAGGGTGAGCAGGCTGATCCAGGCCTGCGGGTCGGTGATCCAGTCCATAGGCCGGGCAGTCAGGCGGACCGGCCGCGCCCGGTCAACCCGTCAGGCGGAGCCGCTGCGGTCCGGCGGGCTGGGTTTCACGGCCAACAGCCAGACGGCGACGGCAATGAGCACGTAGGGCCAGACGGGGCTGAGGGCCCGGAACCAGGCGCGCACGTCCGACCCGGCGACCTGCAACAGGCCTGCCAAGGCAAGGCCACCGGCCGGGAACACCGTCCACCAGACACCCCAGGCCGATTCCTTGCGGCGGCCGAAGAGCAACAGGTGGAGCACCGAGATCAGCAGAAATCCACCGGCCATCGAGAAGAGGAAGGCTGCCTTGCCGAACTCGCCGCGCAGAAGCGTGCCGACCCCGACGCCCGACAGGATGCCGCCGGGCACGAGCAGGCCGGAGTTGCGCGCCAAGGCGGCCCAGACGATGAAGCCCGCGCCCATCAGGGGCAGCAGCCAGCTCCTGTCGAAGTCGAGCGGCACATAGGGTTTGAGCAGGGCGACGAAGGCCACGGCCAGCATGACGCCGGCGGCGACCTTGCGGCCGCGATGAGGATCCGTGGTGTGAACGGTGGTATCGGTGGTCGTGTCGTTCATGGTGCGGACAGGATAGAGGAAAACGCGCAGCGTGGGATGTGCCGCAAGTCATGGCCCGGGTCATGCCCCCTGGCGAGGCGCGCCATGACGGGTGGTCGCAGCGGCGGGTTCAGCGGGCGGCCAGACCCGCCAGACCGAGACCCCAACTGATCCAGAACGGGATCGAGAACAACCCGATGGTGGTCGTCGCCAACACGATCTGCACGGCCAGCAACGGCTGTCCGCCATAGACGCGGGCCAGGATGACCGGCAACACGGCGCTGGGCATGGCCGCCTGCACGACGAGCACGCGTTTCAGGTCCTCCGTCCACGGCCCGAAGCGCGCCAGCGCGAGGATGGCCAGCGGCAGCAGCGCCAACCGGATGACCGCCGCCGCCGCGCCGATGCGGGGGGCGAACAGGCGCTTCGGATCGTCCAGGTGCGGCTGGATGCTGACGCCCGTCATCAGCAGACCGATCGGCACCGCGCAGGTGGCAAGCGGGGTGATGACCTTCCAGAGCACCGGGGGGATGAGCGCGCCCACGCCGGTGAGATTGAGGATCACGGCCACGACGAGCGTGATCAGAGGCGCGTTGAGCAGTTTGCGCCAGCCCGCCCGCAGCGAGGCCCCGCTCACGACGAGCAGGCCGACCGTCCAGATGGCCGCCTCGACACCGAGGTTGTGGACGAAGAGCACGCCGCGGCTCGCGGGCCCGAAAAGCGAATCCATGATCGGCAGCGGCAGGTAACCGTAGTTGCTGATGCCCACCGCCAGCGCGAAGGTCCGCAGGCCGGTGCCGACCTGCAGGCCGAATGCGCGCCCCACCAACCAACCCACACCCATGCCGCCCGCGGTGATGAGGAAACCCGCCAGCGGCGGCAGCAGCACGTTGGCCGGATCGCGGACCGCGGGGTTGTTCAACACCGACTCGAGGATCAACGCCGGGAAGAACAGGCGGAAGACGAGGTTGAACATGCTGTCCTCGCCCTGCTGGGTGATCCACTCCGCCCGGCGGGCCACGGCGCCGGCGGCGATGAGCAGGAACACCGGCAGGACCGTGAGGAACAACTGGACGTAGGTGACGGACACGCTGCCACGCTCGCACACCACCGGCCCGGCGCAAAGGGCAAATCATGTCACCGCCCGGCCCGCCAAGGCCCGGCCGGCCAGCCAGCCCGTTGTCCAGGCCGCCTGGAAATTGAACCCGCCCGTGATGCCGTCGATGTCGAGCACCTCGCCGGCAAAGTGCAGCCCGCGCGCGCACCGGCTCTCCATCGTGCGGAAATCCACCTCGGCCAGCCGCACGCCGCCGCAGGTGACGAACTCCTCCTTGAACATGCTCTTGCCGTCCACCGCGAACTCCCCGGCGCACACCTGCTGCGCCAAGGCTCGCAGCCCCTCGCCCGAAACCATCGCCCACGTGGACTCGGCACGAACCCCCGCCCCCACCACGAGACGTTCCCACAGGCGCAGCGGCAATCCGACCGGACACCAGGTCGCCAGCTGTTTCTTCGGGTTGTCCGATTTGGCCTGCTCGAGCGCCGCGCGCAACGTCTCGGCATTGTGCGGCGGCGCCCAGTTGACGCGCAGCGTGAACTTGTAACCGCGTTCGTGCAGCGCGCGCGCCCCCCAAGCCGACAACCTGAGCACGGCCGGACCGCTCAGCCCCCAATGCGTGATCAGGAGCGGACCGCTCTCGCGCAGCTTGGCGTCCCCGACCGCCGTCACCGCATCCGGCACCGACAGGCCCGCGAGGCCTTCCAGCCGTGGATCCTTGATGTGAAAGGTGAACAATGACGGCACCGGCGGCTCGATCGTGTGGCCGAGTTGTCGCGCGAAATCGAAACCGGCGTTCGTTTTGTTGCCACCCGTCGCCACGAGCACGCCGTCGCACCCGACGGCTTCGCCGGCCGTCAGCGTGAGCCGGAATCGGCGCGCGCCCGGCTCCGGCGTGGCGGCCATGGTTTTGACCCCGCAATTTGTCCGGAGCTTCACCCCGGCGCGCCGCGCGGATTCCATCAGGCAGTCGACGATGGTCTGTGAGCTGTCGGTGACGGGAAACATCCGGCCGTCGGCCTCGGTTTTCAGCTTCACCCCGCGGGATTCAAACCACGCCACGGTATCGCGCGGCTGCCAGCGGGTGAAGGCCCCCAGCAGCTCGCGGCCGCCGCGCGGGTAGCGCTTCGCCAGTTCGCGCGGGTCGAAGCAGGCGTGCGTGACGTTGCACCGTCCGCCGCCGGAGACGCGCACCTTGGCCAGCGGTTGCGCCGTGGCCTCGTAGATGGTGACCGCGCAACCGGGGTCCGCCTCGGCGCAGGCGATGGCGCCGAAAAACCCGGCCGCTCCCCCGCCGATCACCGCGATGCTGCGCTCTGCCATGCCGTCAGCCTGCGCGCGGGTCCCACCGACTCAAAAGAAAAGCGCCGCGACCATCTTTGGTGCGGCGCGAAAACGCTTCGGTCCGGAGATTCAGTTGCCGGGTTCGGCGTCATCCATCTCGCCGACGCTGCCGTCATCCCATTCGCCCCCGTCGGGCCGGGCGTCCGGACCGCCGGGACCGCCGTGCGGACCGCGGCCCCAACCACGGGCGCCGCGCTGGAAGTGCTGCTTCATCTCGTCGGCTTTCTTCTGCTGCTCGGGCGTGAGCACGGCGCGCATCGCCTCGCGGTGTTTCTTGATGGCTTCGCGCTGCTGGGCGCGGAAATCGCGGCCCATCTTGTCGAGCTTGGTGCGTTGCTCGTCCGTGAGGCCGAGCCGCTCGGCCATGCGGTCCTTGATCTGCTCGGCCATCATGACCGTGTGCATCGGATTCTGCGGACGGCCGGGGCCGGCTTGCGGTCCGCCGGGGGCGAAGCCCATGTGGCCGGGCGGGCCTTTCGGACCGCGGCGCTCCATCATGTGCCCGCCGGGACCGGGGCCGGCCCAGCGTTCACGCATCTGGTGGCGGAGTTTGTCGGCCTTTTTCTGCTGCTCGGGCGTGAGCATGGCCTTCATCTGGTCGCGGGTCGAGGCCATCAGCTCGCGGGCCTTTTCCCGGCGGTCTTCCGGGGAGAGGTTCTTGTCGTTGTGCAGGGCTTCCAGGGCCGCGCGTTGCTTCTGCATGAGTTCGTCGGCCTTGGCCTTCTGCTCGGCGGAGAGGTCGAGCCGTTCGGCCATCAGGTCGACCATCGGGCCGGGGTGGTTTTTCTTCGCCGCGGGCGCGGCATCAGCCGCCCGGAGCCAGAGTGCGCCCCCGAGGGCGAGGCCGGCGATGGCGGCGGTGAGGAGATAGCGGGTTTTCATGGCAATGGACTGATTGGGATTTATGACGCGGCCGGCCTCCGGGGGTTACAAAGGAATGGCGCCGTGATCCTGGCGAATCACGGCGCCGTATATCCCCTGACTGACCTGACGAAAATTACTCGCCGCCACCCCCGCGCCCGCCGCGGCCACCCCGGCCGGCCCCATGGCCGCCACCGAAGCCGCCTTCGCGGCCGCCACCCCGCGGACCGCGGAGACCGCTGCCGTCCTCGCGACCCTGCTGGCGGGCCGCGCGCTGCTCGGCAATCCTGGCCTGTTGCTCGGGCGTGAACACCGCCTGCGACTGTGTGCGGGCGTTCTCGCGGATGGTCTTGGCCTGCGCGCGCTTCTCCTCGCTGGAGAGCGAATTGTTGTCCTTCAGGGCCTTCAGGGCGTCCTGCTCCTGCTGGCGGATGGACTTGAGCTGGCTCTGCTGCTCGGCGGTCAGCCCGAGTTCCTTGGCGCGGGCCTCGGCGGCCTGCTGGGCCCGCTCGCGGCGGGCCTGTTTCTGCTCTTCGGTGGGAGTGCTGGTGCTCTGGGCCTGGAGGCCGGCGGCGAGGAGAAGGCTGGCCGCGGAAACGAGGAGTTTGATGCGTTGGTTCATGGAATGAGGAATTGCGCGGTGTGACGGCCGAAGGGCGCGCCGTGTTTCGCCCCGCGGGAAGATATTGCGGCCGAAATTTCCGGCCCGCCTGTAACCGTCGGGCCCCGCGGTTCGTCCATGCGCGGCTTTACTCGCCGCACCGGATCGCGCAGGTTGCCCCGATGAAATTCGCCGAGCTTGCCCGCATCGCCCGCGAGGTCGTGACCGCCGCGCAGCGCCGCCTGCCCGCGGAGATCCGGCCGCTGGCGGCGGCGCTGCCGGTCAGCTACGAGCCGGCGCCGAGCGAGGCCATCCTCGACGAGGGCTGGGAGGACGACATCCTCGGGCTTTTCGTCGGCCGCGCCCACGGGGAGGAGTTGCGGGAGGGCGACCATCTGCCGCCGCAGATCCTGCTCTTCCTCGAAAACATCTGGGATTACGCCGAGGGCGATCCGGCAATTTACCGCGACGAGGTGCGCATCACCTATTACCACGAATTGGGCCACTATCTGGGGTGGGACGAGGAGGAGCTGGCCCGCCGCGGCCTCGATTGACGGAAAAGGCGCAACCCGGCCCCGATTGGCCGTGTCCTGCGGGGTGAATAACCCGCCACCGCCGCCCGTCCAAGTAGGGCTTTCATTCCGCCCCTGAATCTGTTTATTGCCCAATCAAACATGAAGAAATTCATCGCTCTTTCCGCCAGCCTCCTGGCCCTCGCCGCCGCCGTGCCCGCCGCGGCCCAGCCCAAGCGTGAGTCGCTCCTCGAGCGGCTC
This sequence comes from uncultured Opitutaceae bacterium, assembly GCA_964601365.1. Classification (GTDB taxonomy): domain Bacteria; phylum Verrucomicrobiota; class Verrucomicrobiia; order Opitutales; family Opitutaceae; genus Didemnitutus. The sequence continues at coordinate 48,608 of CAZRNE010000008.1, forward strand.
GATTCCTGCGAGGCCATCCTCCAGGAATTCCAGGGCAACCCGAAGCTCGCCATCCCGGCCGAGGTCCTGAAAAGCGCCAAGGGCCTGATCATCATCAACCAGTTTTCCGGCAGCTTCTTCCTCGGCGTGAAGGATGGCTACGCTCTCATGACCGTGCGCCGCCCCAACGGCAAGTGGTCGCTCCCCGTCTTCCTCCGCGTCGGCGAGCTGAGCTTCGGTTTCCAGTTCGGCGGGCGGGCGACCAACACCATCATGGTGCTGCTCGACGACGCCGTCGCGCGCCGCCTGTTCGAGGGCCGCTTCAACCTCGGCGCCGAGTTCAAGGCCGTGGCCGGCATCCGCGCCACCGGCGTCCGCACGCTCGATGCCCAGCGCGTCACCAATCCGCTTCCCGCCGATGCCGACGTGCTCGTCTACTCCACGCATGAGGGCCTCCAGGCCGGCCTGGCGCTCAAGACCGGCTGGATCACCCCCGACTCGCGGGCCAACCAGCTCTTCTACAACACCCGCTACGGCCTGCCCGAGATCCTCTACAGCGACTGGATCACCCCGCCGGAGGAGGTGAAGTTCTTCATGAGCGAGGTCACCCGGCAGACGCAGTAAGCGTCTCCCCCGCCCTTCCCCGACCCGCGCGAACCGGCGCGGGTTTTTCTTTGGCCCAAACTCAACGCCGCTGCCGGCGCACGTATTCGACAAGGTGCCGCAGCACCTCCGCCGCCACCCACTCCTGCGCCTGGACGCGACCCGCCCCGGGCAGCTCGATGTGCCCGGCCACGATGGTCGCTCCGTCCCGCAGCCGGTGGCACAGCGCCCACCACGCCAGCGGATGCCGCACGCCGCGCGCCCGGTCCGGCTCGGCGTAGCCCGTCGTCGCCACCGCCAGGTCCGCGCCGAAAATCTCCGTCGCGCCGGCCGCCATCTCCACCGCCACGCGCTCCGAAACGCAGTTGACGCGCCGCGCGTGCGCCCGGCCCACCCCGAGCAGCTTCACCTTCTGCTCCAGCGTGTAGGCGGTCACGCCGCCGCGGAAATATTTCGACGAGCCGGATACCGCCGCCACGCGGGCCTGCACGTGCCCCGCCGTCAGGCTTTCCGCCACCGCCAGCGACCAGCGCGGATGCCGCGCCATCACCTGCTTCAACTCGAGCGCGAGTTCGTCCATGCCCGCAGAGTGCCGGCTGCGCTCGCCGGGCCAAACAAAAACCGCTACTTCAGTTCCACGCCCACCGGGCAATGATCGCTGCCGTGGACGTCCGACTCGATCCACGCGCGCTTGAGGCGCTTCTGGAGCGCGGCGGAGGCCATCACGTAGTCGATGCGCCAGCCGACGTTGTTCGCGCGCGCGTTGGCGCGGTAGGTCCACCACGAGTAGTGGCCGCCGCCTTTCTCGAACTGCCGGAAGGTGTCGATGAAGCCCGCGGCGAGGTAATCGCGGAAGCCCGCACGCTCCTCGTCCGAGAAGCCCGGGTTGCCGACGTTCTCCTTGGGCCGCGCAAGGTCGATCTCCTCGTGCGCGACGTTGAGGTCGCCGCAGAAGAGCACGGGCTTTTTCTTCTCCAGCTTCCTCGCATGGGCGAGCAACGCGCGGTCCCAGGCCTGGCGGAACTTGATGCGCACCAGCTCGGGCTGGGCGTTGGGCACATAGACGCCCACGACGTAGCAGTCGGCGAACTCCGCGGTGATCGCCCGGCCTTCCGCATCGTGCTCGGGCGAGCCGAGGCCGAGGGTGACGGCCAGCGGCTTGGTCCGCGCGAAGAGCGCGGTGCCGCTGTAGCCCTTCTTCTGCGCGGCGTTCCAGATCAGCTCGTAGCCCTTCGGCCAGGCCACGCCCTGCACGTCGCCCGCCGTGGCCTTCACCTCCTGCAGGCAGATGACGTCCGCCTTGGTCGCGTTCATCCAGTCGAGCAGGCCCTTGCCCAGCGCCGCGCGCACACCGTTCACGTTCCAGGAAACCAGTTTCATGGTCCCAAGCTCGCACCCGGACCCGGTTTCGCCAACCGTTTTCCCGCAATCCCCGCCCTTTTCGGCCTGTCGCCGGTGCAAATTTCCGTAACTGTGCCCCTGCCCCCGGTGTATTCCTCCCTGCCCGCATGAACCTGCGCCCCGGTCTCGCCGTCGTCTCCTGCCTCCTGCTGGCCGCACCGGCCTTCGCCGCTTCCGACCGGCCGCCCCGCCCGAACGAGATCATCGTCTCCTCGGCCAACTACGCGATCACGCCGCCGAAGGAGCTGGCGCGGATGTTCCGCCGGCCCGCCGACCTCACCGACCCGCCGGCGCCCGCCGCCGGCCCGCACCCGCAGAAATACTACCAGTTCCTGCGCGGCGAGGTCTTCGAATCCGACCTGCCCTACCTCGCCGTCTGCCAGCTCCTCGTTCCGGCCCTCGCGAAGAAAAACCTGCACAACACCTTCGACCAATCCAAGGTCGACCTTGTGCTCCGGATCAGCTTCGGCGCCCGCCGCTGGCGCGATCCGCTCGTGCGCATTGCCGACCTCGAGTGGAAGCAGGGTCTGGTGCCCCGCCGCCGTGACACCGCCGCGCTCGGCACCGACGCCGCCTGGGACGCCCGCGCCGGCGGCGACGAAACCGCGCTCCGCCAGACCGAGCGCATGCTCTCCGAACTCGACCCGACCAACGCCGCCGAAGGCATGGCCGACCGCCTCATCGGCGGCCTGCCGACGGAGGACTATTTCCTCGTCGTCGTGGATGCCTTCGAGGTCTCCGAGCTGCGCGCCAAGGGCAACGACGCCACGCGCGCCTGGACCACCTTCATCGCCGTGCCCCGGCAGGGCGGGCAGAATTTCTCCCAGGTCGTCGCCGGCATGATCGAGAAGGCCGCGCCTTATTTCGGCGAAACCCTGCCCGGCAAAGTTCGCTTCACCGACCGCGAAGGCACGGTGAAGATCGGCGAGGCCACCGTCGTCGAGGAACCCAAGCCCGGCCACAAGTGAACCCGCCAAAAAACAGGGCCGCCCCCGGTGAAAGAGGCGGCCCTGGAGGGGTCAGCGGTTGGCGAGCAACCCCGCGCGGTCGAACGGGCCGACGATGGTCATCGGCAGCGCGACGCGCGCAGGCACGGCCACGCCGTCACGGCGCAGCGGCGCGAATCTCCACTGCGCCACGGCGGCGATCAGCGGCTTCACCAGTCCGGCGGGGTGCTCCCCGCGGACGGTGATGCCCTCGGGTGCGCCGGTGGCGTTGACCGTGAACTCAAGCACGACGGTCTGGCCCGCGTGCTCGGCGTCCACGGCCGGCATCACGACCGTGACGGGCACGGGCGTGTCGGCGCGTCCCCGATAGGACTCGACGTAGACCTGCTCCTGGCTCTTCGCCCCGAAGGCGAACGAGGCCGTGAGCAGGCCGGTTGCTAGGATCATCCGATGCATGGTTTTCATGGCGAAGGCTCCGCGGTCAGGCGGAGCTTTGGTGTTTGCTGTTAGGCCGGCCGGCGGTTCACGCCGGGCCGACCTTCATCCGCCGGCGCCCGAATGCGCCGCCGGACGAAGCCGTATTCTGGGGACACGGGCGAAAGCCCATGCATCCGCTGGAAGAAAGATGCCAAGGAACGGCGCGGCCTCCCGCGCGCCTCCAGATTACGCACCCCCTGTGCCAACCGCGCGGCGTCCCCGTGAAAACCGCGTGTCGTCCCACTTCATGTGTCCTATGACACGCGCCGCGCCTCCGTCGGCGCCAGATCGGCGCGCTCCACAATAAAGATTACCTAGAAACCGCCCGGCGCGGTTTTTCGATGGAACCGCCATGCGAGCAGCACGGCGGCGAAAGCCAACCCGAGGGCCAGCCCGCCCCAGACTCCGAGCGGACCGAACGGCGTGCGGAACGCCAGCAGGTAGCCGCCCGGCAGCGCGATCACCCAGTAGGCGATGAACGTGATGACCGTCGGCACCTTCACGTCTGTCAGGCCGCGCAGCGCGGCGGCGCCGATCACCTGCGCCCCGTCGAACATCTGGAACACCGCCGCCACCACCAGCAGCCGCGCCGCGAGAAAGATCACCTCGCCCTCCGGCGTAAAGGCCCGCGCCAGCCAGACGCCGAACACGGCGAAGTTCACCGCCGCCACGCCCATGAAGACCACGCCGGCCCCGATCGCACCGTAACCAATCGGCCGCAACGCCTCGCTCCTTCCCTCGCCCACCGTCCGGCCGATGCGCACCGACGTGGCCAAAGCCAGGCCCAGCGGCACCATGAAGGTGAAGCTCGCGCAGTTGATCGCGATTTGGTGCGCCGCGAGCGGGACCGTGCCCAGCCAGCCCATCATCAAGGCCGCGGCCGAGAAGGCACCCGCCTCGAACAGCAGCTGCCCGCAGGCCGGCACCCCGAGCGCCAGCATCTCGCGCAACCGCACCCGCTCCAACGCGGCGCGCCACCGCCGGGGCCAGGCCGCCTGCAGGTCCTTGTAATGGTGCAGCCACAGCCACAGCGCGACCACCGCCACGGCCCGCGAGATCAGCGTCGCCCAACCCGCGCCCTCCAGCCCGAGCGCCGGCGCGCCGAGGTGCCCCCAGATCAGCACCCAGTTCAAAAACGCGTTCAACCCCACGCACAGCAGCAGCACGACCATGGCCGACCACGGGTGGCCCATCGCCTCGCTGAACTGCCGCAGCACCTGATACATCAGCGTCGGCACGAGCGAGAGCGCGATCACCCGGAAATACGGCCCGACCTCCTCCACCACCTCCGGCGGTTGCCCGAAGTGCGCCAGGCCCAGCGACAGCAAGAGCATCAGGCCCGCGCCCACGACCCCCGCCGCCACGCCCAGCCCCATGCCATGGCGCAGATAGGCCGCGCACTCCGCCGGACGCTGCTGCCCGTGCGCCCGCGCCACGAGCACGGCCACCGGCAGCAGCAACCCGATGCCCATGATGTAGAACACGCCGAAGACCGCGCTGGCGAAGGACGAGGCCGCGAGCGGCACCACACCCACGCGTCCGATCATCACGCTGTCCGTGATGCCCATGAGCATCTGGCTCACCTGCCCGATCACGATCGGGAAGGACAGCGCCAGCGTCGGGCGCAATTCGCGGAAAATGTCGGCATTCCGGCTCACAGGACCGCCCATCGTCCCGCCCGCTGTGCCGGGCGCAACGAGTTTTGCATTCGCCTGTCGGCCCGGGTCCGCCTCACTTCGCGGCCGTGTCCGCGCTCGCCCTCGTCCTCGTGCTCATCGCCGCCGTGCTGCATGCGACCTGGAACCTCGCCTCCAAGCGCGCCGCCAGCGGCCTGCCCTTCGTCTGGACCAATGGCGTGCTCTCCACCGTCCTCTGGACGCCCATCGTGGCGGTCTACGCCTGGTTCGTGCCGTCCACCTTCACCCCGCTCGGCCTTGCCTTCATGGTCCTGAGCGGCGTGCTGCACTGCGGCTATTCCATCTACCTGCAGCGCGCCTACCGCGCCGGCGACTTCTCCCTCGTCTATCCGCTGGCCCGCGGCACCGGACCCCTGCTCTCCGCGCTCTGTGCCATCGCCTTCCTCGGCGAGCGCCCCACCCCGCTCGCGCTCGCCGGCATCGCGCTCATCATCGTCAGCATCTTCTTCCTCACCGGTGGCACGAAGTTGTTTGGCGGCCACCCGCACGGCACGGCGATCTTCAACGGCGTGATGTGCGGCGTGTTCATCGCCGCCTACACCGTGGCCGACCAGCGCGCCGTGCTCTACGCCGGCGTCGCCCCGCTGCTCATCGACTGGGGCGGCAACATCGCGCGCACGCTCATCTTCGCCCCCTTCGCCCTCCGGCGCTGGGACGAGTGCCGCGCCGCCTGGCGCGACTACCGCCTGGAGTGCTGGGCCGTGGCCGTGCTCGGCCCCGCCGCCTACATCCTGGTGCTCACGGCCATGAAGCTCGCCCCGCTCAGCTACGTCGCCCCCGCCCGCGAGGTCAGCATCCTCATCGGCGCGTATTTCGGCGCGCGTTTCCTCGGGGAAGGCGAGGCGCGCGGGCGCCTCTGGGCCACGCTCGGCATGGTCGCGGGCGTCATCGCCCTTGCGCTGGGTTGACCGCGCGCTAGCCTGCCGCCGTGCGCCGTTCGAAGGAAATCGTCGCCCTGCTGCTGGTGTTCGTCGCCCTCGCCGCCGTGGTGCTCTACACCGTCGCCACGCGGAAGGCGGAGCAACGGCGCGAAACCAAGTCCGCGCCGCGTGAACTCGGCCCGGTCGTCGGCCCGCCCGCGACCGCCCCGGCCGGAACCGCGAGCCGGCCGCCCAAGCCCTGACGCCATGCTCAAAGGCAGCTTCGACCTTCCCGTCCTCTTCGACCTCGGCGCGACTTTCGCCTTCGCGCTGTCCGGGGCGCTGGCGGGCATCAAGCGCGGCTACGACATCGTCGGCGTGCTCGCCCTCGCCCTCGTCTCGGGCATCGGCGGCGGCCTCATCCGCGACGCGCTCCTCATCAACGCCGGCACCACGCCGCTGCTCACCAACCCGCGCTACATCCAGGTCATCGTCGCGGCCGCCATCTGCGGCGTGCTCTTCGGCGCGCGCATCCACCGTTTCGCGCGGCTCATCGCCATCGTCGACGCGCTCGGCCTCGGCGCCTACGCGGCCTTCGGCGTGCAGAAATCCCTCCTCGCCGGCCTTTCCGCGCCGGCCGCAGTCATTGTCGGCGTCATCAACGCCGTGGGCGGCGGCGTGCTGCGCGACCTGCTCTGCCGGGAGGAGCCGCTCGTCTTCAAGCCCGGCCAGTTCTACCTGCTCACGGCGCTGGCCGGCGCGGTCACCTTCGTGTTCTGCAGCGCCACGCTCGAGTTCTCCGCCAACCGCTCGGCCGTCGTCGCCGTCGTCCTGACCTTCGTCTTCCGGGCGCTCACCATCACCTTCAACTGGCGCACCGCCCCCGTGGCCTCCGGCAGCATCTTCGAGAACGACGAGCCGACCCCGCCCGGCCAACCCCCGCCCAAGGACTGAGCCCATGCCCCGCTGCGTCCTCGCCCTCGACCAAGGCACCACGTCGTCCCGCGCCATCGCGTTCGACCGCCGCGGGCGCGCGCTGGCGGCGGCGCAACGGGAATTCGCGCAGCACTTCCCGCAACCCGGCTGGGTCGAGCACGACCCGCGCGACCTGTGGCTGACCACGAAGCGTTGCGCCGAGCGCGTCGCGGCGCAGGTCGGCGCGCGGAACGTCGCCGCCCTCGGCCTCACCAACCAGCGCGAGACCACCCTGCTCTGGGACCGCGGCACCGGCCGGCCGCTCCACCGCGCCATCGTCTGGCAGGACCGGCGCACCGCCGGATTTTGCGCGAAGCTGAAGCGCGCCGGACTCGAGCCGCTCTTCCGCCGCCGCACCGGCCTCCTGCTCGACCCGTATTTCTCCGGCACCAAGCTCGCCTGGCTGCTCGACCACGTGCCCGGCGCCCGCCGCCGCGCCGAGCGCGGCGAACTCGCCTTCGGCACCGTCGACACCTGGCTGCTCTGGCAGCTCACCGGCGGACGCGTTCATGCCACCGACGCCTCCAACGCCTCGCGCACGCTCCTGCTCAACCTCCGCACCGGCGATTGGGACAGTGAGCTCCTGAAAATCCTCCGCATCCCGCGGGCCGTGCTGCCCGAGGTGCGCGACAGCAGCGGCGACTTCGGCGTGGTCAGCGCGATCCCTGACCTGCGCGGCGTGCCCATCGCGGGCGTCGCCGGCGACCAGCAGGCCGCGCTTTTCGGCCAGGCCTGTTTCCGGCCCGGCATGGCCAAGAACACCTACGGCACCGGGTGCTTCCTGCTGCTCCATACCGGCGGCCATCCCGTCGCGTCGAAAAACAACCTGCTCACCACCGTGGCCTGGCGCATCGGCGGACGGACCGAATTCGCCCTCGAGGGCTCGGTCTTCATCGGCGGCGCCGTCGTGCAATGGCTCCGCGACGGCCTCGGCCTCATCCGCAAGTCCGTGGACATCGAGAAGCTCGCCGCCCGCGTGCCCGACAACGGCGGCGTCTACCTCGTGCCCGCCTTCGCCGGCCTCGGCGCCCCGCATTGGGATCCGCACGCCCGCGGCCTCATCACCGGGCTCACCCGCGGCAGCAACGCCGGCCACTTCGCCCGCGCCGCGCTCGAGAGCATCGCCTACCAGAGCGCCGACCTGCTCGCCGCCATGCGCGCCGACTGCAACCGGCCGTTGCGCGAACTCCGCGTGGACGGCGGCGCCTGCCGCAACGATGTGCTCATGCAATTCCAGGCCGACCTGCTCCGCGTGCCCGTCGTCCGCCCGCACACGACCGAGACGACCGCGCTCGGCGCCGCCTATCTCGCCGGCCTCGCCACCGGCTTTTGGAAATCCCGCGCCGAGATCGCCGCGCTCTGGTCCGCCGACCGCACCTTCCGCCCCGCCGCCCCCGCCACTAAAATGCGCCGTCTTCATTCACAATGGATCGAAGCAATCGCCCGGACGAGATCCCCGTGAGGTAGTCCAAACGGTGAATATCCTATGGAATCCGTGCAAATCGACGCTCGAGCACTTCTCGCCTTCTTCGACGAGAAGGCCCAAAAAAAGAGAACCAAGATGCAAACGCGGTGAATGCTCTCGCCGGCGAGGACCTTGGGCTGGGCCTTTGGCTAGACTACCTACGACGCACCGGAGCCCATGCCAATGTCGTGCCTCAACCTTGCACCACCGGAAGACGAAATGGACCACGACTTGATGGGTGGATTGCCGTAGAGAAAGCCGGTGAGAGATTGCTCTACCAAATCGAAGTGAAAAACTGGACCGCTCACTCCTACCAAGGAAAATCGTTGTCCGTTGACGCTAAACCCTCAGTGGTGGACGGGTTCGCTCGACAGCGCTGGCAGGATTTCTGGCTGCCGGAAAAAACTCTATTGGGGGGCAGATAAAGTTCTCGTGCGGATGGCAAAACCGTTGGACTACGCCGACTGGCCTGTTGTCCCGCTGGTTATCTTTTGGTTCGCCATCGCCCGTGACGGTGCGGCGCATCCCCTAACGATTCAATCCCGTGATGTTCCTACTGAGTCCGAATTCCCATCGATCCACCTGTTCTCACTGTCGTTGCACTTGCGCCAGATGCTGCCCGCCGCTCCTTTCCTCCACATTGAGGCTCCACGCATTGCTCGCAGGATGCGCCGCCTTTCACGTATTTTCCCTTCAGTAGTGCCTGCGAGTGTCCAATGAACGATGCGCTTGTCTTATTATTGATGATGTCACCGCGTAAATTCTCACCACTTCGCTCAAGCCTTGCTCTGATTTGGTCGACTGACATCTTGACACCATGACCACTGCCATCATTGCCCGGGCAAAACGTGAAGCGGCCAAGAGCGGATTTGGCCGGGCGCCCGTGCTGTTCACTCACAAGGGCAAGCCCCGGGCCTATCTGCTGGAAGCAAAGAGCTACGAGGCGATGCGCCGGCGCCTGTCGGTGCTGGAGGGTATCGCGCTGGGCGAAGATGACGTTCGCGCCGGGCGTGTCGTGTCGCACGCCGAAGCAGGCAAACGCCTCGCCCGATGGCTGAAGTGATCTGGACCGAGCGGGCGATCAACCAACTCGACGAGATCGCCGGCTACATCGCCCTCGACAAACCCGACGCGGCGGTCCGGGTGGTGAAGTATGTGTATGCCAAAGCCGGGATGCTGGCCGCCACGCCTATGTTGGGTCGGCCTGTGCCGGAGTTGCCGAGTCCGAATTATCGCATGCTGTGGATCCGCCCGTGCTGGGTATATTATCGGGTCAGTGGCGAGCGCAGGATCATCCTGCATGTTCGCCGAGCGGAACGCCCATTCCGCATCGAGGACATGGCGATCGAGTAATCACCGCCGTCACCCAATCGCGCTCCCGGTCCGGCTGAAGGCGGGAATATTCCCCGCCGTCCGCGGCTCCGATGGGCCGCATGCTCCTACGCCCGTTCTTCTCCGCCTTCTTCCTGCTGGCCGCCGCCTTGCCGGGACGCGCCGAATTCGCCCCGTCCGCGGCGGAAGCCAAACCCATCGCACCCGGCCGGCCCGTGCCGGCCGTTGTCGTGCGGACAGCCGACGGTGCGGCCCTCGATCTCGCCGCCACCACCGCAAACCGGCCCACCTTGCTGATATTCTACCGGGGCGGCTGGTGCCCGTATTGCACCAAGCACCTCGCGCAGCTCCAGGAAATCGAGCCCGACCTGGTCAAACTCGGCTACCAGATCCTCGCCGTCAGCCCTGAGCCCGCCGCGTCGCTTGCCGGCATCGCGGAAAAGCACCGGCTGACCCATCGTCTGCTCTCCGACAGCACCGGCGCCGCCGCGCAGGCCCTCGGGCTCGCCTTCCGCGTCGATGCCGAAACACAGAAGAAATACGCCGGCTACGGCATTCCGCTCCAGCCCATCCCCGGCGAGCCGGACGCGCGATGGCTCCCCGTGCCCGCCGCCATCCTGATCGGTCCCGACGGCGTCATCCGCTTCGTCTTCACCAACCCCGACTACAAGACCCGCATCGACACCGCGCGGCTCCTCGAAGAGGCCCGCCGGGCGGTCGCCGAGTAAGCCTTCACGCGTCAAGCGTCAAAGCCGGATGCCGCCTGGGCCCGGCTTTTTGCCGTTCCGCAGGCTTGCAGCCGCTCCACCGCGGGACAAAAGTGCCGGTCCGCCCCTTTTGTTCCCATGAACCCACCCCGCTTTGTCCGCGTGCTGGCGCTGGCCGCCGTCTGCCTCGTCCCGCTCGCCGCCCAGGAATCCGCCGAAGTCGCCTCCCTCCGCGCCAAGGCCCAGCGCGGCAACGCCATCGCCCAATACAACCTCGGCCTCGCCTACGCCAAGGGACGCGGCATCGCCCAGAACAATATCGAGGCCTTCGTCTGGCTTTCGCTCGCCATCGAGAACGGCGCCCGGGGCAAGGACCTCGAGGCCCTCGTCGGTTCTTTCGACAGCGCCACACTCGAAGGCGCCCGCACCGCCCTCGCCGACCGGCGCGCCGCCCTCGGTTTCGGTCCGCCTGCCCCGGCCACATCTACGGCGCCGACACGAACGCAGCCTGCCGCCCGCACCGAGCCGGCGACAACGTCCGGACCGGCCGCGGCCGGTCCAGCCGGTGCCGCTCCCTTGACCCCTGCCGCCCCGGCCAGCGCGCGCACGCGCCCCGCCGGCTCCGAAACCGAGGCCGCTACCGGCGGCCCGACCGAGGCCGAGCAGCAGATGGCGGGCGAGCTTGCCCGCACCCGCCTCCAGCTCGAGGCCCTGCAACGCGAACTCGCCGCCGAACGCGCCTCGCCCACCGCGGAGAAATTCCGCCGCGAACGCGACGAACTCAACGCCCGCCTCGCCCAGGTGCAGGCCGACCTCAACACCCTCCGCACCGACCGCGACCGAGTGCAGCGCCTTTTTGCCCAGGTGCAGGCGGAAAACCGCGCCGCGGCCGCACCCGAGCAGTTGAAGCTCCTCGAGGAGAAGTCCGCCAAGGCCGAGGCCCGCGCCGCCGATCTCGCCGTCCGGCTGGACCAGGTGCAGCGCGAACTCGCCTCCCTCCAGTCGCAGAAGCGAGCCGACGCCGCCGACAGTGCCGCCCTCGAATCCGCCCGCCGGGAAATCGCCGCGCTCACCGCACGCCTCAAGGCCGAAACCGACGGACAGGCCGCACTCGTCCAACAACTCGCAGACGCCCGGCAGCAAGCCGCGCAGGGCGCCGCCCGCCTGGCGGAACTGCAGCAGCAGACCACGGGCGGCAACGAACAGGCCGCGCGCTTGCAGCGCGAACTCACCGCTCTTCGCGCCGAGGCGGTGCGCCTGGCGGAGGATCGCGACGAAGCCCGTCGCACCGCCACCGAGGCAGCCGCCCGCGCCCGCGAGCTGGAAACGCGCGTCGCGGGTTCGCAGGCCGACGCGGAGAAGAAGCTCGCCGCCGACCTGCGCCAGCTGCGGGAGGAGGCCGTGCGCCTCGCCGAGGAACGCGACACCGCCCGCCAGCAGGC
>CAZRNE010000008.1:60592-113589 GCA_964601365.1 uncultured Opitutaceae bacterium
CCGCCCGCCAGCAGGCCGCCCAGGCCGCCACCCGCGCCCAGGAACTCGAGGCCCGCGTTTCCTCCTCGCAGGCCGAATCCGAGAAGAAACTCGCCGCCGCCCTCGCCGAAACCCGCGCCGAAATCGTCCGGGTCGCGGAGGAGCGCGACCAGCTCCGCGCCCAGACCTCCGCCTTGAACGGCAAGGTCGCCCAGCTCGAGCGCGCCAACGCGGAGCTTTCCGCCCGCCCGGCGGCGCCCGCCTGGCCCGACTTGCGCGGCCGCGTGACCGAACTGGAACAGCAGCTGGCTGCCGCCAACCAGCCGAAGGCTCCCGCCTATCCCGACCTGCGCCAGCGCGTCGCGGAGCTCGAGGCCGCCGTCCGGACCGCCGGCACCGAGTCCGACCGCCTGCGGGAATTCATCCGCGACCAGGAACAGAAGATGATCCACCTGCGGGAACAATCCGACAACGAGACCCGCCGGCGCCTTGCCGCGGCGACAGCCGAGGCCGGGCACCTGCGCGAACAGCTCGCCGCCGCGAAAACCGCCGCGGACGAGGCCCGTGCGGAGTCGCAACAGCGCCAGCAGCGCGCCGAGGCGCAGGTCGCCACGCTGGAAAAGCAGCTCCGCGAGAAGCCCGCCGCACCGGCTTGGCCGGATTTGCGCGAGCGGGTCGCATCACTGGAGCAGCAGCTTTCCACCACCCGGGCGGGGGCCGAGACCGCGCAGGCGGCGGCCGCCAAGCTCGAGGGTCAGCTCGCCGACGTGCGCACCGCCCTGAACACCGCGCAGGAGGAGGCCGCCGCCCTCGTCCGCCAGCGCGACGACGCCCGCAACGCCGCCGCGCAGACCGACCGCCAGTTGTCCGCCGTGCGCGCCGAACTGGAGCAGACCCAGCGCGGCCTCGCCGCCGCGGAGACGGCGCGGCGCCAGCTGGCGACCGAGCGCGACAATCTCGCCGCCACCGCCGAGGACCTGCGCAAGCAGATCGCCGCCGCCGGACAGGCGCCCGACCGCAGCGGGGAAATCCGGCAGCTCAACGAGCAACTCGCCACGGCGCAGCGTGAGCGCGCCGACGCGCTCGCCGCCGCCGAACGTGCGGGGCAGGCCGCGGCCGCCGCCGAATCCGCGTGGCAGAAGGAGCGCGACGGCCTCCGCCAGGATCTCGCCGGCTTGCAAACCCGTCTCGCCGCCGCCACCGCCCAGATCGAGACCCAGGCCAAGGAGGCCGAGGGCCGCGTCGCCGAGGCGCAGGTCGGCCGCAACCTCGCCGAGAATTCGGCGCGCAAGTCCGAGGCGCAGCTCGCCGAGTTGCGCACCCAGCTTGCCGGCGCCGAGCAGCGCGCCCAGGCGGCGACGGCCGAAGCCGACAACCGGGCCCGCCGCATCGCCTCGCTGGAACAACAGCTCCAGGCCGCCGCCACCGCCAAGCCTGCGGCTCCGGCCTATCCCGATCTTTCCGGCCGCGTCACCGAACTGGAAAACGCCATGGCCGAAACGCTTCGCCGGCTCGGCGCCGCCGAGTCGGCCAAGGCGGACCTCGAAAAACAGCTCGCCGCCGCGGCCGAAGCCAAGCCCGCCGAATCGCCCAACACCCAGTTGCGCCGGGAGCGCGAAGAGCTGGCCAACCGCGTGGCCGAGCTGACCGGCGAGATCGCCCAGCTCCGCGGCGACCGTGAACGCATGCAAAAACTGCTGGCCGACACCGGCAAGCAGCTCCGTGATGCGCAGGCCGGCGGCAACCGCGCGCGCGAACTCGAAACCGCTCTCCGCCAGGCCAACGAACGCGCGCAAACCGCCGAGAACCGCGCGACCCAGGCCCAAGCCGCCGCCGACTCCTCCGCCCAGGCTCTGGCGAAGGCGGAATCCGCGCGCTCCGAATTGGAAACCCGGCTGGCCGAGGCCGCCCAGGCGGCCGAATCCGGCGCGCGCGAAAGCAGCGCGCTCCGCGGCCGCGCGGAAAGCCTCGCGGCGGAAAACGCCGGTCTCAGCGACCGGGTTGGCGCGCTGACCCGGGAGGTGTCCACGCTTGAACAGCGGCTCGCCGCCGCCGGCCGGGCTCCGGCCACGCCCGCCTGGCCCGATCTGCGCAACCGCGTGGCCGAATTGGAATCCGCCCTGCAACGCGCCCAGTCGCGCACGCCCGACTACCCCGACCTGCGCGATCGCGTGAAGGAGCTGGAATCCGCGCTCCAGACGGCGCAGGCCCGCCGCCTCCAGCCTGACGAGGCCAAGCTGCGCATCGCCGAACTCGAGCAGCAGCTGGCCCAGTCGGAGACGCGCCGCCGCTCCCTCATCTCCGCCAACGACAACGTGGCGGCCAATCTGGGCGACGGCCGCAGCACCGCGCCCGCCGAGACGCCCGCCTGGCCGGATCTCCGGGGCCGGGTTGCCGAGCTGGAGCAGGCCGTGGCGCAGGCCGACCTGCGCGCGCGCAGCGCCGCATCGGCCAACGACGATCTCCTCCGCCAGCTGGGCGAAGTCCGCGCCGCGTTGCAGGCCGCCGCCACCCCCAAGGCCGACCCGCAGGTCGCCGAGCTCCGCCGCGAAAACACCGCCCTGGCCGGCCGCCTCACGCAGGCGGCCGAGGAAGTGGCCCAGCTGCGCACCGACCGCGAACGCCTGCAGCGGCTCGTGGCCGACGCCGGGCGGCAGATGCGCGACGCCTCCGCCGAGGCCACGCGTCTCAAGGAACTCGAGGCCGCCGTGACCGCCGCCAACGAACGCGCCGCCACGGCCGATACCGCCCGCGCCGAGCTGGCGAAGAAATTGTCCGACACGGAGCTGCTGCTCGAAGCCGCCCGCGCCCTCCCGGCGGGCCCGACCGCCGCGCAGCACACCGCCCTGCAGGAGCAGTTGCGCGCCACCGAGGAGCGGCTGGCCACCGCCCTCCGCGGCTACAGCCAGTTGGAGAAGGAAGTGGCCGAGCTGAAGGCTGCACCGGCGTCCACCGCGCCGGCCGCGCCAGCAGCAGAATTGACCAGCTTGCAGGAACAGGTCGCCAGCCTCACCGCCGAACTGGGCCGCGTGCGCGCCGAGAATGAAACCGCCCGCGCCGAACTGGGCCGCCTCACCGGCACGCGTTCCGACGCCGAAACCCGGCTGGCCGCCATCGAGCGCGCCGCCGCGGAAGCCGCGAGCGAGCGCGACACCCTGCGCGCCGAACTTGCCGCCGCCCGCGAGGCCGCGGCCCGCCCGGCGCAGCAGCTCGCGCAGTTGCAGGCGCAGGTGAACGCGCTGACCGCACGCGCCAGCGAGGCCGACCGCCGGGTGGCTTTGGCCGAAGGCCGCGCCGCCGCCGCCGAAAACGACCTCGTGCGTCTGCGGCAAGGCCTGGCGTCGCTGCAGGGTGTTCCGGCGGCGCCCGCCCAGCCGGCCGCCCGCCCGCTCAGCCCGCCGACCGCGCCCGCCACCGTCGCCGCGGCCACGCCCGCGCGCACCCACACGGTCGTCCCGGGCGACACGCTCTCGCGCATCAGCCAGCGCTACTACGGCAACGCCGCGCGCTGGCCCGAGATCTTCAACGCCAACGCCGAGCAGCTGCGCAACGCCAGCAGCCTCACCGTCGGCATGACGCTGCGCATCCCGTGAGCCGTCAGCCCCGCACCGGCCGGGGCCGCTGTCACATTCCGCTGCCCACCGCCCGCACTGCGTTTGTCATATAATGTATGACAAACGCCGGGCGGCGCGCTTCACGCCGTCAGGGCCAGGATCGCGGCCAGGGCGGCGAGCGACCAGAGCGTGCTGAGCACGACGCTGCCGGCGGCCAGCGGACCGTCGCCGCCGAGCTGCGTGGCCATCGTGTAGGTGGCGGCGGCCGTCGGCGCGGCGAGGATGATGAGCGCGATCTGGATTTCCACCGCGCCCAAACCCAGCCAGCGCGCGGCCAGGAAGCCCAGCGCGGGTTGCACGCCCGTCTTGGCCAGCGCGGCCGCCGTGGCCACGCGGCGGTTGCCCTCCAACCGCGTGGTGGCGAGCGCGCCGCCGATGCAGAGCAACGCCAGCGGCAACGCCATCGCGCCCACGGTTTCAAAGCTCAGCGCGATCCACTTCGGCATCGGCCAGCCCGCCCAGCCCCAGAGTCCGCCCGCCACACAGGACCAGAAGAGCGGGTTCTTGAAAACCTCCGCCGCGATGCGGCGGGCCTTGGCCTCGCCCGGCTCGGCCCGGCTGGCCAGCAGCAGCCAGACGCCGGCAAAGTTATACAGCGCGAGCAGCGGCCCCATGACCAGCAGCGCCGCCGTGCGGCCGTCCGCGCCGGCCGGCAGGCCGGCGATGATCGGAAGGCCGACGTAGGCGATGTTGCCGCGAAAGGTCGCCTGCGCGAACGTGCCGCGCCCATTGGGCCCGACGCCCAGCCCGGGCGCCGCCAGCCAGCCCAGCGCCGCCATGGTCAGCGTGACCAGGACCAGCACCAAGGTCAGCCGTCCGGCTTCGACCCCGCCGTGCGGCGCCGTGGCGAGGCTGATGAACAGGAAGGCCGGCAACCCGACCCAGAACACCAAGCGGTTGGCCTCGGCCAGAAAGTCCCCGTGCAGCCAGCCGCGCCGGGTGAGCGCGTAGCCAAGCCCGATGACGAGAAAGACCGGCGCGAGTGTCTCGACGACCTGCATGGGCGCAGGATGAGGCCGCGCGCCATCTCGTCCATCGCTTTTCGTTTCGCCAAACCCGTGGCGGCCCGCTTGGGTGAGCCGGCATGGCGAACACCTCGATCGCATTCATCGGCACCGGCGTGATGGGCCGGAGCATGGCGGGTCACCTGCTCAAGGCCGGGCACACGCTCCACATCCACAACCGCACCAAGGCCAAGGCGGCCGACCTGCTGGCGGCCGGCGCACACTGGCACGACACGGCGGGCGCGGCCGCGGCCCAGGCCGGCGTCGTCATCACCATGCTCGGTTTCCCCAAGGACGTGGAGGAAACCTATCTCAGCGCGGGCGGCATCGTCGAGCGCGCGCCGGTGGGCGCGCTCTTGATCGACATGACGACCTCCAGTCCGCAACTCGCGGAAAAAATCGCCACGGCGGCCGCGGCCCGCGGGCTCGCGGCGCTCGACGCGCCGGTGTCGGGCGGCGACGTGGGCGCGCGCGAGGCCCGGTTGGTCATCATGGTCGGGGGGGACGAGGCGGCGTTCCAGCGGGCGCGGCCGTATTTCGAAATCATGGGCAAGAACATCGCGCGGCACGGCGGACCGGGCGCGGGGCAGTATTGCAAGCTGGCCAATCAGATCGCCATCGCTGCAGGCATGCTCGCCTGGTGTGAGTCGCTCGTCTTCGCGCAAAAGGCCGGCCTCGATCCTGCGAAGGTCATCGAGAGCATCGGTGGAGGCGCGGCCGGCAGCTGGTCGCTGAACAACTACGGCCCGCGAGCACTGCGGGGCGACTTCAATCCCGGTTTCTACGTGAAACACTACCTGAAAGACCTGCGCATCGCCCTCGACTGCGCCGCGGTGATGAAGCTCGATCTACCGGGTGTCGCTCTGGCCAAGCAGCTCTACGACCGCGTGGCCGCACGCGGCTGGTCCGAGCTCGGCACGCAGTCGCTCTACCGTCTCTACACCGAGTCATGAAAATCCAAAAGGACTTCCGCGCCCGTGTGCTGGCCCGCGAGTGGCTGGCGGGCACCTGGGTGGCCACGGGTTCGCCCGTCGCCGCCGAGATCGCCGGCCTCGCCGGCTTCGACTGGGTGCTGCTCGACCACGAGCATGGCCCGGGCGGCGAGGAGACGATGCTGCACCAGCTGCTGGCCGTCAGCGGCACTCCCGCCGTGCCGCTCGTGCGCATCGCGGCGAACGAGACCCCGCGCTTCAAGCGTGCGCTCGACGCCGGCGCGCACGGGGTGATGGCGCCGTTCATCAACACCGCCGCCGAGGCGCAGGCCGCGGTCGCCGCGATGCGCTACCCGCCGCGCGGCCTGCGCGGCGTGGTCAAGATCAACCGCGGCGCGAACTACGGCGCCGACTGGGAAGACTATTATCTCCACGCGCACGAATGGCTGCCTTTCATCGCGCAGATCGAGACGCCGGAGGCCGTGGCCAACATCGACGCCATCGCCGCGGTGGACGGCGTCGACGTGCTCTTCGTCGGCCCGACCGACCTCACGCACAACCTGGGCATCCGCGACCAGCTCGACCATCCCGATTTCCTGGCCGCGCAACAGCGCGTCGTGGCCGCGGCGCGGAAGCACGGCAAGGCGGCGGGCATTCTGGTGCACATCCCCGCGCTGGTCGCGCGTTGCCGCGAGCAGGGGTTCACCTTCGTGGCGCTCGGCTCCGACGGCGGCGTGCTCCGCGCCGGCTTCAGCCAAAACCTTGCCACCTTGCGCGCAAAGTAACTCGATCCGCCCGCGCACGGGAGTCTGCTGCCTGTTGCGCTCCGCACACCGCGGTCGCAGGGCTGCGCCGGCGCCAGCGGACTAGGCGGACAAGGCGCGGGTGGTTTTTCTGGCCCCGAACTCGGCGGCGAGCCGGTCGACGAATCCCATGACCAATGGCCCGGCTGTGTCCTTCGGCCAGGTGACGGCGTGCCAAGTGCGCCGCCACCCAGCACGTGTGATGCGCCGGGCGACGATCCGCCCATCGGCAAGGTAGGGGCGCGCGGCCCATTCGGCCAACACCGATATGCCCAGTCCGGCACGCACCAATTCGACAATGGCCTCCGTCAAAAACATGCTTGTGTGCCGACGCGGCCAGGCGCCAGCCGGCCGGAGAATTTCCTGGCACAGCGACGATTCCTCCGGGTTGTTGACGTAAGTGAGCAGGTGCTCGCGCGCGATGTCGGCAGGCTCCAGCCAAGCCTTGCGCGCCAACCCATGACCTGCAGGCAAGATCATGAACATTTCGTCGCGCAGAACAGGTCGGACGAGCACGTCGTGCCGGTCGGGACGCTCAGTAGTCACGGCCACGTCGATTTCCCGGGCATAAAGCGCTTCGAGGGGTCGACGGGTGGCCTCTCCGACCACCCGCACCTCGGCCTCCGGGAAGTCCGAACGGAATCCGGTGATGACCGCCGGCAGCCAATGGTAACCGGTGTAACAGTGCGTGCTGACGCGCACCGTGCCGGTGAGCCCCGTGCGCAGTTTCGCCAGCCGGTCCTCCGCATCGGCGACGGTGCCGAGCACGCGCACGGCGGCTTCGAACAATACCTCCCCTGCGGCCGTAAGGCGCATCGCCTTCCCCTCGCGACGGAACACCGCCCCGTCTACAATCTCCTCCAGCGCGCGCAGCTGGTGGCTGAGCGCCGAAGGGGTGAGTCGCAACCGGCGGGCGGCGCCGGTTAGGCCCTTTTCCTCCGCCACGGTCCAGACCAGCCGCAGATGCCGCAGTTCCAAGCCCGTGTAACGGGCGAAGGGGCCGGAATGATCATGAGTTTCATTCACAGTTATACTGATAACAGTTAATTTCCCTCATGTCCAGATCCGGCGTATGCTTTGGCATGCTCCCCACCTCAACCGATTTCTCCGTTGCCCTGCGCTTCTTCCGGCGCCGGGGTGGCGCCACCGCCGCCATAATCCTGACACTTGCGCTGGCGCTCGCCGCCAATACCGCGGCCTTCGCCGTCCTGAGGGCTTTCCTGCTTTCCAACCTCGGCGTGCCGCAGGCCGATCGCCTGCACGTCATCTCCCAGGTGCAGAACGGTGGCCGGTTCCTCAATGCCTGGCCCAACTACACGATACTGCGCGACCAGGTGCGGACCTTTGACGCCACCGCGGCAGTAGTGACAGCGGATTTCAATTGGGGGGACGGCGAGGAGGCGCGCCGGCTCGCCGGCGCGCGTGTGACCGCGGGATTTTTCCGGACCATGCGCGTCGCTCCGATGCTCGGACGCGAATTGACCGAACAGGAGCAGGGGCCGAACCCTGCCGCGGTCGTCATCATCAGCCATCAATTGTGGACCTCGGCCTTTGCCGGCTCGCCCGACGTGCTGTCGAAGACGATGCGGTTGAATGGGGTATCCCACGCCATAATTGGGGTCATGCCCCAGGGTTTCGCTCTGCCGCCTGACACAGAAATCCTGCTGCCCTTCGACCTGCCGCAAAAAGCACTGTGGACGCAAATCCTGGGCGCGCGTCGCGTCTTGGTGTTCGGCCGGCTGGCGGACGGCGTGGACAGTCCGGCCGCACAGCAGGAGCTGAAGGCCATCGGCCAACGCCTGGAGTCAGCGAACATCGCGAACAAGGACTGGATCGTGTCGTCGTTGCCCGTGAGGGATTTCTACCTGAGCGGCGTGGACCGGACCGTCCTTCTGGTGCAGATCGGTGCCTTCGTGCTGCTGGTCTTGGCTGCCACGAATCTTTCGTCCCTTCTGCTCGCCTGGGCGGTTGAACGAGAGCGGGAGTCGGCCGTGCGGTTGGCGCTTGGGGCAAGACCCGGGGACCTGTTGCGTCAGCAAGCGGTGCAAAGCACGCTGCTTCTGCTAGTCGGGGGCGTGCTCGGACTGGGCCTCGCCCTGGCCTCGTTGCCCGCCCTGCGTGAGCTTAATCCCACGCCGAGGCTGGCGTTCTTCCTGGAGCACCTGCACATTGATCCCGTGGCAGCGGGCGTCAATCTGACGGCAGCCGCGGTGATTGGATTGCTGGTCGCCTTGGTGCCACTGTGGCAAGCGCGTCGCACCGATATCGTCACGGCATTGAAGGCGGAATCACGCGGTGGAACAGCGACGCGGGGCGCTTTGCTGTGGCAGAAGGCCATGGTGGTGACCCAATCGGCCATCACGATGGTGGTGCTGTCCGCGGCAACCCTGGCGGTAGTCGGCTTCCGGAAAGCAACCCAAGCCGGACCCGGTTATGCCGTTGATGGACGCGGTGTTTTCCGCGTGCAGTTGCCCGATGCCGCATTTGGCGACAACGCAAAGCGCGCGGCCTTTGTCCGCGCTTTCGCGGAAAATCTCGCCCTCGAACCCGAGCTGGTCTCGGCCGGAATCTCCAACACTCTTCCTTTCGGGGACGTTCCCACGGGCATCCTCTTGACTGCCGAGCTGGCCAACGGTGAATTCACCAAGGAGCCCGAAATGCTGGGTCATCGACGCATCAGCCCCGATTATTTGGCGGCGCTGGGTGTCCCGCTGATCGAGGGCCGGATGATCATGGCTTCCGACACCGCCACCAGCCCACCGGTGGCGGTGATCAGCAAGGCCCTGGCTGACAAATACTGGCCCGGCACCAGCCCGCTGGGTAAGCGCTTTCGTAGTCTCGCGGTGGGCCAAACCTCACCGGACATAACCGTCGTCGGCGTGGTCGGCACGGTGCGCGATTCGGGCAATGTGCCGGCGGCACACAAAGGCGAAACCTTGTATGTGCCATATGCACAAGCTCCTTGGCCCAAGTTCAGTGTCGTGGTGCACGGCCGCAGCAGCGTTGAAGCCGCCGTGGCCGCCGGTATCAAGGCCCTGCGGGCCACGGCGCCCGGCCTGGCGGCCTATGACATCACCACGCTGGGTAAGCTCGCGTGGCAGGCCAACGCCACCCCGCGCCTGCAGATGGTGCTGCTCACGACTTTCGCCGTCGTGGCGGCGGGAGTCGCCGTGCTCGGCTCCTATGGCGTGATGAGTCAGCTCGTGAACAACCGGTCGCGCGAGATGGCCGTGCGCCTCGCCATCGGCGACAGCCCGGCTGGCGTGCTTCGCCGCGTGCTCGGGCAAAATGCCTGCCTCGCCACACTCGGCACCGCGCTCGGCGCGCTCGGCGCTTGGTTTTGGGGGCGCTGGTTGCAAGGTGTCGTGACCGGGGTGGACACATCCGCACCGGGTTATTACCTCGCGATGGCGGTGTTGACTGTGTTGCTCACGCAACTCGCCACTCTGCTGCCCGCGCGCCGCGCGGCCGGACTGGACGTGCAAAAGACCCTGATGGGCGGTTGAACTCTAACCGGCTGCGGGCTTAGGCGTGCCGAGCAGGCGGAGGGCGAGCCATCCGGCGACCGGGACCAGGATGAGGTTGGCGGCCCAGAACCAGGCCGGGTGCGGCAGCGCGAAGAGGTTCATCAGGCTGGCGATGAAAAACAGCCCGGTGACGATGATCGCCTGGCGATAGGGAAAGTCGGCGGAAAGCTTGCCGGCCAGCCAGGCGCCGAGCGTCACGCCGACGGCGTAGGAGGCGAGCACGACGAGGAACGCGCCCGCGGGCAGCGTCTTGGCATAGGCGGCGACCGCCTCGCTGTTCTTCCAGTCCAGGCCGGGAGGCGGCGGGTAGAAGCGGCCGTTGAGGCCCTGGATCAGGGCGATGCTGACGCCGCCGGCAATGGTTCCGGCGATGGCGGCGACGATGTTGCGGACGATTTGGATCATGTGGGGGTTGGGGTAAATTCACTTCGGGCCGGGGCCGGCGGCCTTGCCGGTTTCGGCGGCGGTCTTGAGGCCCTGCAGGCCGCGGGCGAAAGCGGTGCCGAGCATCTTCTTCAGGAGCGGACCGAAGAGCTTTTTCACCGGGCTCTTTCCCATGTCGACGACGTCATACCAGGAGACGCGGGTGGCACCCCCGCCGGCGGACTCGAGCTCGAGGTTGCCGTGCACGGTCGTGCCGTGACCGGGCATGACGAGTTCATAGCGGACAACCTTGTTGGGGACGAATTCGGTGAAGGTGAGCGTGCCGTCGCCCATTTTCTTCGCGGTCCAGGTCATGCTGCCGCCTTTGCCGGTGGTGGGTCCGGGATACGAATAGGCGAGCGTCGGGTCCTCGGACTTGTTCCAGACGGTCCAGTCGGGCCAGGTCTTGAGCTCGGCGATCCAGGGGAAAATGGCCTCGGCGGGTCGGTCGATGGTGACGGAGCGGGAGACGGTGATTTCCGAAGGCATCAGGAAGCCGATGATCAGCACCAAGACCACCAGCCCGACAAGGGAACCGACGATGTATGTGATCATGAGCCGAGGCTACGCCTTTGCCCCATGCCTGCCAAGCCCGGAGGCGATCCGGTTTTGCAAGAAAGTCCGCTCGGCGGGCATGGGGGCGAGGGCGAGTGCGCGCCGGTAGGCGGCGCGGGCCTGGGCCGGATCACCGGCCTCCTCCCAGAGGGCGCCGGCGATGGCGTGCAGGAGATGATAGCGCTCGAGATAGCTGCGGCCGGGGAGCGCGGCCAGCTCGCGCAGGGCGGCGCGCGCGCCCTGCACGCGGGCGAACGCGACGACGCGGTTGAGCGCGGCCACGGGCGAGGGATCGAGCTTCACCAACGAATCGTAGAGCGCGAGGATGCGCGGCCAGTCGGTGGCAGCGAAGGTCGGCGCGAGCGCGTGCGCGGCCGCGATGCCGGCCTCGAGGTGGTAGCGGGTGACTTCGGCGCCCTGGGCCGAGGCCCGCAGGGTGGTGAGGCCGCGCGCAATCGCGGCGCGATCCCATTTGGCGCGGTCCTGCTGCTCGAGCAGGAGGATGTTGCCCCGGTCGTCGAGGCGGGCGGCCAGACGCGAGGAATGAAAGTGCATCAACGCGAGCAGCGCGTGCGCGGCGCCGCGGTCGCCCAGCGGGTGCGCCGTGAGCAGTTCGCCCAGGCGGATGGCCTCGGCGCAAAGCTCCTCACGCAGCAGACGCTCGCCGGCGGAGGACTTGTAGCCCTCGCTGAACAGCAGGTAGAGCGTCTGGAGCACGGCTTCGACGCGGCCGGCGAGCCCGGCGGCGCGGGGCATTTCGACCGGCACGCGCAGGTCGCGCAGCGTGCGCCGGGCGCGCACGAGGCGCTTGGCGACGGCGTCCGGGCTTTCGAAGAACGCGGCGGCGATCTCGTTTTCGCCGAAACCGCAAAGGGTCTTCAACGCGAGCGCCACCTGGGCCTCGCGCGGCAGCGCCGGGTGGCAGCAGACAAAGATCATCCGCAGCTGGCTGTCGCGGATCTCGTCCTCGAAGTGCACCGCGGGGCCGGCGCGCGAGGAGTCGAGGCAGTCATTGAGCAGGGGCACGAGGGTGCGCTGCTTGCCCTGCCAGAGCGCGGCGCGGCGCGTGTGGTCGATGGCGCGGTTTTTCGCGGCTTGGAGCAGCCAGGCGGAGGGATTGTCGGGCACGCCGGTGTAGGGCCAGACCTGCATGGCCTTCAGCAGCGCATCCTGCACGACATCCTCCACGAGGGGCAGATGCCGCGCGCCAAAGTGCCGCGTGAGGATGGCGACGAGCCGGCCGTGCTCGCGACGGAACAGCCGGCCGACCTCGGCCGCAACATCACCGGCCCGGTCACTCACGGTGAAACCCGGGTGTCATATAATAGAGGACACTCGGGCGGAGGCGCGGGGCGCGGCCCGTTCGCAATATGCTACGTTGCAAGCGGGCGGGACCATGCGCGGGCCGTCACATCTCGATGTGCTCGATACGGCGGACCTCGACGCTGCCACCGCGCGCGTAGATGGGGCAACCCTTGGCCAGGCGCGTGGCGGCGGCCAGCGTGGGGGCGTTGACGATCATATAGCCGGACACGACTTCCTTGGCCTCCACGAACGGGCCGTCATGAATCTTGCGGCCCGCGGGTCCGCGCACGACCTTGCCGTGGTCGTCGAGCGGATCGCCGGAGGCATACTGTCCTTTCTTGGCCATCGCGCCGATCCAGGCGAACCACTGGCCGTAGATCGCCTCCATCTCCTTGGGCGAAGGCTCGGGCGCGCGCACGCTGTTGCGGAAGATGAAGAGGTATTGGGATTTTGTCTTTTTATTCATGGCGGGTTGGGTTGTTGGCCATGATGACGAATGGTGCGTCCTAGTCAGGACATCTGCGTCCAATCGCCCCTCAATCACCCCAACATACGCCCATGGCGCGGCCGGTGCGGACGATGTCGCCGTCGACCGGGACGGTCTTCAGCTTGCCGACCGCCTCGGCGATGGGGATGTCGGCGATGTCGGGCGGACGCAGGGCCACCATGCGGCCGAACTTGCCGTCGGCGATGAGACCGACGGCGCTGGCCCCGAAGCGCGTGCACAACAGGCGGTCGAAGGTCGTGGGGATGCCGCCGCGTTGCAGGTGCCCGAGCACGCAGACGCGCGTCTCCTTGCCGGTGCGTTTCTGGATCTCGGCCGCGACAACCGTGGCGACGCCCCCGAGGCGCGTTTCCCGGAAAGCCCCGCCCCCGGGGCCGCCGCCCGGCCCACCTCCGGCGCCGGCGGTGACAAAATCGCCTCCGGCCTCACGCGCGCCCTCGGCCACCGCGACGATGGTGAAGTGTTTGCCCTCGGATTCGCGCTCCGCGATCTTGCGGCAGATGCTGTCGTAGCGGAAGGGAATCTCCGGGATGAGGATGATGCTGGCGCCGCCGGCGATGCCGGAGTGGGCCGCGATCCAGCCGGCGTAGCGCCCCATCATCTCGACGCACATGACGCGGTTGTGGCTCTGCGCGTGCGGGCGGAGCCGGTCGAGGGCGTCGGTGGCGAAGGACACGGCGGTGTCGAAGCCGAAGGTGACCGCGGTGCCGGAGATGTCGTTGTCGATGGTCTTGGGCACGCCGACCAGCGGGATGCCGACTTCGAGGCATTGCAGGCCGATGGAGAGCGACCCGTCGCCGCCGACCACCACGAGACCCTGCAGGCCGAGGGCGTCGAAATTCTTCTTCGCCTCGGCCAGGATGGCGGGGTCGATGCCGCGCTTTTCGCCGTGGCCCACCTTGGCGGAGAAGCGGCCGGTGTTCGACGTGCCGAGCAGCGTGCCGCCGAGGTAGAGCAACCCGTCCATCTCGCTGTGGTTGAGCCGGCGCACCTGGGTGGGGGCCAGCAGGCCCTCGAAGCCGCCCAAAATCCCCAGCGTCTCCCAACCGCGTTTGGCGGCCGCCTTGGTCACCGCGTAGATGACCGCGTTGAGACCGGGGCAGTCGCCGCCGCCCGTGAGGATGCCGATGCGGGTCTTCATGATGGGCGGGAGCGTAGACCCCCGGCCCGATCAATGCGAGTGCGCATCTTCGTCCTCAAACTCGTCGCCGGCGCGGATGGTGCGGATGGCGCGGCCGAAGAACACGGCGTTGAGGTAGACGCGGTTGCCGCCATACCAGAAGCCGCGGAAATTGAGGTCGTCCACCTGCGCGACGACGGCGCCGCGGCCCTGCGGCAAGGCCAGCACGGCGGCGCTGTTGGCGATGCGCGCGACGTTGTCCGCCGAAGCGTAGCCGCTCTGCAGCGGCTGCGCGGCGTAGAGCACGGGCGTCTCGTAGGGGGACTTGGCGGGCTTCATCACGATGGTGTTGGCGCGGAACACGGAGAGGCGGTCGGAGCTGAAACCGTAACCGAGCGGGTGCGTGGCATCGACGGTGGTGGCGAAGATGGTGCCGGCGACGAGCTTGGTGGCCTCGTGGTCGGAGCCGGATCCGTAAGGCCGGCGGACGGGGGCCTTGTCGGATTTCTCGGCGGGTTCCTCGGCGGGGGTCTGGCGGGGGCGGCCGCCGCTGGTGCCGGCGGGTTCGGCGGAACGGGAGGCGAATTCGATGGTGGCGAGCTCCTTCTTCGCCGCCCACTCGGCGGCGCGGCCTTGGACGATGAGCGTGCCGCCGGCGCGCACCCAGCGCTTCAGCGCGGCAACGGTCTCGTCGCTGATCGATTCGTAACGGCCGTCCACGAAGTGGATGACGTTGTAGCGCGAGAGATCGGCGCGGCCGAGTGTGCCGACGTCGAGCAGCGTGGGCGCGAGGTTGACGCGCTGGTCGAGCAGGTGCCAGGTGGCGCCGCACTCCTGCGGGTCGACGCCGTCGCCGGTGATGAGCGCGACGGCGGCGGGCTTGAGCGGCACGAAGGAGGCGCTGCCGAAATCGACGCCCTTCGGGGTGAGGCCGGTGTTGAAGCCGTAAACCTCCACGGCGTCCTCGCGCACAATCGTTTCGACGACGGTGCGGATCTGCGCCGCTTTGTCGGCCTGCAGGCCGACGGGGATGAGGATGGCGCCGGGGCCGAAGCCGGCGCGGGTGCCGTCGGCGGCGACGGCCTCGAGGGAGGTGGTGAGGCCCTTCACCATGAGGCCGGCGCGGTGCAGGCGCTGGAGGGCACGCGGGGCGAAGTAGGCGTTCCAGTTGAAGAGATAGGCGTAGTCGCTATGGCCGCCGATGAGTCTGCCGGCGGGCCGGGCGACGGGCGCGAGCGCCTCGCCGGTCGCGGGAGCCTTTTCGAGCGCGGCGTAGGGCAGGTTGTAGGCGAGCGGGAGCGTCCAGGCGGAGACGTCGTAGAACACCGAATCGGTGAACTCGGTGCGCTGGATGAACATCTCGGTGGCGAGGCGGAACTGCGGCTGTTCGGCGAGCACGGTCCAGGCGGTGCCGGGCTTGTAGGTGTGGCCGGCGACGGTGACCTCTTCCTGCAACGGCCGGACCTCGACGCGGTGGCGTTGCAGCAGGTTGATGAAGGCGGCAGCGCGGGCGGGGTCGCCATCGTCGCCGAAGACCCAGGCCTTGGTCTTGGACTTGCGGGCCAGCTCGAGGGTTTGCGCGGTGAATTCCTTTTGGAGGCCGAAAAGCTCGGTGCGCAAGGCGACCGCGGCCTCGACGGAACTGAACGAGGTGAGCACCTGGTTGCGGATGGTGAAGGGGAACGTGAGGAGGCCGTTGTCGCTCTCCTGCGCGTGGCCGCGGCTGCTGGCCTGTTCGAAGAGGATGCCGATGGTGCCGTGCAGGTCGGGATAGGTGCTGCCCTTGCCGGGGTAGAAATCGTCGAAGCCCTGCTCGCTGTAATAGAAAGCGCCCTTGCCATCGAGGGCGCGCTGGTGGAAGGCGGCGACCTTGTGGTTCAGCTCGTAGACGCGGGCGGGCGCGCTGGGCTGGTCGCGAGTGGGCACTCCGGGCTGGAAGAAGAACGAGGTGTTGGTGCCCATCTCGTGGTGATCGGTGAGGAGGTTGGGACGCCAGCGGTGGTAGAGCTCGGCGCGGGCCTGCGCCTCGGGGTGCACGAGCGGCAGCCAGTCGCGGTTGGGATCGAAGAGGTAGTGGTTGAACCGGCCGCGCGGCCAGGCCTCGTTGTGCTCGCGATCGAAGGGGTCGGCGCTGAGGGCGGTGAGCGAACGGTTGGAGTTGAACCACTGCGAGGCGCGGTCGGCGCCGTCGGGATTGCGCAGGGGCTCGATGAGGATGACGGCGCGCCTGAGCCACTCGTCCACCTGCGGCGAGCGGGCGGCGGCGAGGTGGTAGACCACGAGCGGGACGGCGTTGACCCCGCTGGGCTCGTTGCCGTGGACGCTGTAGCCGAGGTCGACGACCACGGGCATCGACGCGGGATCGAGCGCGGAGTTTTTCGCGGGGTCGAGCAGCGCGAGGTGGTCGGCGCGGATTTTCTCGAGGTTCTTGTGGTTCTCGGGCGAGGTGATGGTGAGGACGACGAGGGGCTTGCGCTCGTGGGTGTGGCCGAAGACCTCGAGCTTCACGCGGTCGGGCGCGGCCTCGGCCACGGCGCGCAGGTAGGCGTGCAGCAGCTCGCTGCGGATGTGCCAGTCGCCGGGCTGCCAGCCGAGGAACTGCTCGGGCGTAGGGACCTTGGGGTTGTAGCTGGTGCCGGCGGGCAGGTAATAGTCGAGCGGCGCGGCGCGCAGCGCGAGTGGAGTGAAGGCGAGGAGCAACAGGGCGAGATGACGGCGCATAGCACGCGCACGGTGGCACGCCGGACGCCGGCGCGCCAACCCAAATGCGTGGCGTAGGACTACGCCGCCCCGGCGCGGTGAATGCGCGCTGGCCTTCGGCGCCGGGCCGCCTACAAATGCCCCACCCTTGCACCCCATGCGCCGCCCTATTGCCGTCGCCCTCGTCTTCGTCCTGTCCAGTATGCGTCTTGCCGCCGTCGAGGCCTTGCCCGACGGGCTTTATGCGGAGTTCACGACACCCCAAGGCGCATTCGTGGCCGAGCTGCACTACCGCCAGGCCCCGCTGACCGTGACTTCGTTCGTCGGCCTGGCCGAGGGCACGCTGGCCTCGAAGAACGGGCAGCCGTTCTTCCGCGGGTTGCGCTGGTATCGCGTCGTGCCGGGCTTCGTCATCCAGAGCGGCGACCCGACCAATCCCGGCGCCGGCATCCAAAGCCGTCCGCCACGGACACCCGAGGAGGAGAAAGCCGGGCATCCCTACAACTTCCCCGACGAGATCGTGCCCGGCCTGCACCACAACGCCCCCGGCATCCTCTCG
The DNA here is from genome assembly GCA_964601365.1 of uncultured Opitutaceae bacterium. GTDB lineage: Bacteria > Verrucomicrobiota > Verrucomicrobiia > Opitutales > Opitutaceae > Didemnitutus. The sequence continues at coordinate 77,619 of CAZRNE010000008.1, forward strand.
ATGGCGAACGGCGGCCCCGACACGAACAGCAGCGAGTTCTTCATCACGCTCGGCGACACCACGCGCCTCAACTACCTGCACAGCGTCTTCGGCCGTGTGGTCCGCGGCGGCGAACTGCTGGCGGGCATCAAGCAGGACGACCCGTTCTCGATCAAAATCCTCCGCCTCGGCGAGGCGGCGCGGGCCTTTCGCGCCGATCAGGCCGCCTTCGACGCGCGCGCGGCCAAGGCCGCACCTTACTCCGGCGCGCCGGAGCCGGGACCGACGGCGCACTTCGACGATCCGCAGAAAATCCTGCCGCAGGAGATCCCGCGCGCGAAGAACTTCAATTTCAAGCTGGCCAACTTCCAGCGCTTCACCGGGCAGCGGGTCTACGCCCGCGTCTACCCCGCCCTGCCCCAGCCCGCCGGGGGCGAAAAGACCACGCCGGCGAAATTCGCCCAGCAGCTCGCGCGCGACCTTGGCATCCACCGCAACGGCGCGCTGGCCTGCTACTTTGCCGACCAGGACGACTGGTATCTTTGGGTCGGCGACGACCTGATGCCGCGCTTCAACCCGGAGAAGATCCGCCTGCACGAGCGCAAGCAACGGCTCTACGACAAGGTCCGCGCCCAGGCGGCCAAATACACGGAGGAAGCCCGGGCCCTCCGCGGCCCCGAGCGTCCCATCACGCCCGCCGACCTCGTCAAGTATTCCACCGACGCCATGCTCGACGAGCTGATCTTCATCTTCGAACCCTCCACCCCATGAAACTCCACCTGCCCGCCGGATGCACCGCCGCCCTGCTGCTGCTGGCCGCCGCCCTCGGCGCCACCTCCAAGATCTCGCCCGAGGAAGCACGCCTCCATGACCTCAAGCAGGTCGTCGACCGGAAGATCGCGGCCGAATACGCCTCACTTGAAGCCATCTACAAGGACATCCACGCCAACCCCGAGCTGTCCTTCATGGAGACGCGCACCGCCGCCCTCGTGGCCAAGGAGCTGCGCGCCTGCGGTTTTGAGGTGACCGAGAAGGTCGGCGGCATGGGCGTGGTCGGCGTGATGAAGAACGGCCCCGGACCCGTCATCCTCGTGCGCGCCGACATGGACGCGCTCCCGATCAAGGAGGAGACCGGCCTGCCCTACGCCAGCAAGGTCGTGACAAAGGATTTTGCCGGCAAGGACCAACCCGCGATGCACGCCTGCGCGCACGACATGCACGTCACCGGCCTGATCGGCACGGCGCGGGTGCTCAGCGCATTGAAGGAGCACTGGTCGGGCACGCTCATCATGATCGGCCAGCACGCGGAGGAGATGATCGGCGGCGCGCGCGCCATGCTGCAGGACGGCCTCTACACGAAGTTCCCCACCCCGCACGCCGCCATCGCCCTGCACGTCGGCGGCGATATCCCGGCCGGCGAGGTCGGCTATGTCGAGGGGCCGGTCTATGCCAATGTCGACGCCGTCATCATCAAGGTGCGCGGCATCGGCGGGCACGGGGCGCGCCCGCACACCACGCGCGATCCCGTCGTCCTGACCGGCCAGATCATCGGCGCGCTGCAGACCATCGTCAGCCGCGAACTGAAGCCCGGCACGCCCGCCGTCGTCACCATCGGCAGCATCCACGGCGGCAGCCGTTCCAACATCATCCCCTCCGAGGTCACGATGGAGCTGACGCTCCGCTGCTACGACGAGGCGGTGGGCGACCACCTGGTGGCCTCGATCAAGCGCATCTGCGAGAATCTCGGCCGCGCCGCCGGCCTGCCCGACCACCTGCTGCCGGAGGTGACCATGCCCTACGACCGCACGCCCGTGGTGGTGAACGACGGCGCGCTCACCCGCCGCCTTGCCGGCACCTTCCGGGCCTGGTTCCCCGCCGAGCAGGTGAAGGCGCAGGAGCCCGCCACCTATGGCGAGGATTTCTCGGAGTTCGGCCGCACCACACACAGGGTGCCGATCTGCATCTTCTGGGTCGGCGGCAGCGATCCCGCCGTGATGGCGGCGCACCAGAAAAAGGGCGAGCCGTGGCCGTCGAACCACAGCCCGTTCTGGGCCCCCGTGCCCGAACCCACCCTGAAGGCCTCCGTCAAGGCCATGAGCGCCGCCGTCCTCGACCTGATGGCGAAGAAGTAATGACCAAGATCCAAATCGAAGCTTGGGCGCTGTCTGTCCTTGAGCGTGCTGTGAAAGACGGCACTGGCGAAGATTCACGCGTAGAATTTAAGCAGGCGCTGCCTGAGCCCAAAAAGACGGCACGCCGGCTTGCCGGGCATGCAAATGCTGCGCGCGGCGATCCCATATTATGGCTAATTGGTATCTCCGACGAGGCGAAGGTCATTGGTGTAGATACAGCGGGTTTTGCGGTATGGTTTGATCAGGTAACTCGCTGTTTCGATGGCCCGACCCCGGAGATGATCGACATAACCATGACGATTGAGGGGAAGGGAGTGCTGGCTCTTTTCTTCAATACCGAGCGCGCACCGTATGTTGTAAAGAATACAGACGGAGGCGGGATCTCAGCAGATGTCCCGTGGCGCGAGGCAACCCGGATACGATCAGCCACTAGAAATGAGTTGCTGGTGCTGCTTTCTCGGCAATCGAGAATTCCATCTGTTGAATTGCTCTGTGCTGCAGTAAAACTGCACGGCCTTGGGAATCCTGTTCAGTTGGTGCTTCACATGGATTTTTATTTTAGCCCCAGCGACAATCAAACGCGCGTGATTCCCAATCATCGAGTATCAGTTACTATTACCAATAAATCTGACGGGAGCTGTATAACTCTAAACAATTGTGAGTTTTCGAACAACTTTCTGACTCACCCTATGGGATGGCTCGATCCCTCTCACGCAGAACCTCAATACCAACATCGTATGGTGGAGGCGACCAACGGAGAGGTTGTGATCAAAGGTCCCGGGAAAACACGCCTTGGAGGCGTTGCAGATGTTCCTATCGAAAAACTGTTTTTAGGAGACATCGAGATTCGTGCTGAATTGGGAATTGCTGGCGACAATAGGTCGATTGTCGTCGGATGTCTCGCCACTTTTCACACAGATACTGGCAAAGCCCTCACTGGGTGGTTCTACCCCAGTAAGCAAGGAACGGATGCCAGATGAAAAAGGTGATATCAGTTGCGATGTTGGTATTAATTGCAGGTATGCTGCCTTCGGCAGAAACACCTGATCTCACCGCGATCAAGCGCACGCTGGCGGACCAGGTCGCAGCGTGGAACCGGGGCGACATCCCGGGATTCATGGACGGCTACTGGAAATCCGAGAAGCTCCGCTTCGCCTCGGGCGGCAGCATCACGCACGGCTGGCAGACCACGCTGGAGCGTTACCTCAAGCGCTACCCCGACAAGACCGCGATGGGCACGCTGGTGTTCACCGACCATGAGGTCACGCAGCTTGCGCCCGACGCGGCGCTGGTTTTCGGCAAATGGGAGCTGCAACGCGCGCACGACAAACCCTGGGGGCTCTACACGCTGGTGCTGCGCAAGCTTGATGGCCGCTGGCTGATCGTCAGCGACCACACCTCGTCGGCGGACGAGAAATAATCAGAGCAGCTCGGGGATGACCTTCAGCTGGCCGTCCGGGCCGGGGCGCAGGCGGTCCTTCGCCATCTCGAAGGCGATCTCGCGCAGCGTGATGTCCCTGCGCCGGCTGTCGCGCAGGCGCCCGAACATCTCGTCGATGTTCTCGGTGATGATGCGCGTGCAGAGTTTCTCGAGGAAGGCGCGGCCGGTGCCGTCCTCCGCCATCACGCGCTCGCGGAAGGCGGCGTCCACGTCGGCCTTGGCCTCGACGTAGGCGGCGATGACGCCGCCGGAGTTGACGATGAAGTCGGTGAGGCTGAAGACGCCGCGGCGGTGCTGGAGGAAATACTCGCAGACGAGGTCGGCCGGGTTGTTGGCGCCCTGGAGGACGACGCGGGTGTTGAGGTGCGGCGTGTTGTGGGCGTGGATGGCGTGCGGGCGGGCGGCGGGCACGAGCATGACGCAGGGCATCTCGAGCAGGCGGTCGAGGTGTTCGCCGTCGAAGCGCTGGCGCACGGGGCCGGTGTAGCCGGCGAGGCCCGTCTTGGTGCGGCGGATGGCGCAGAGCTCGTCGACGTTGAGGCCCTCGGGGTGGTAGAGCGCGCAGTTGATGTCGGAGGCGCCGACGATGCGCGCCCCGAGGCTGGCGAGCTTCTGCGCGATGGGCGCGCCGACGTTGCCGAAACCCTGGATGATGACGCTCGAGTCCTTGATGCGGAAATCGAGCACGTGCTTCTCGGCGGCCTGCGCGGCGGCGAAGAGGCCGTGCGCGGTGATGCCCCACTCGTCGAGCGGGAAGCCGCCCTGCGCGGGCGGGCGGCCGACGCCGCCCCGGCCGTGGTGGGCGCCCCCGTGGCGGCGGGCGAAGACCTCGTAGATGGTCTGCATGTCCGTCTCGTTCGTGCCCATGTCGGGGCCGGGGATGTATTCGGGGATGTCCCACAGCGCCTCGGCGAACAGCTGCACGAGGGCGCGCTTCTCCTCCGGGCGGTCGGCAAACACGCGCGGGTCGACGCGCAACCCGCTCTTGGCCCCGCCCAGCGGCAGCATGGCCGAGGCGCTCTTGAGCGTCATCGCGGCCGCCAAGCCGTAGACCTCGTCGGCGGTGATGTCCGGCGCCATGCGCACGCCGCCCAGGCCGCGGCCGCGCACGAGGTTGTCCACGCCGACATAGCCCCAGGTCTCGTCATCAGCGGGGTCGTAGATGCGGTAGATTTTTTCGGGGCCGAATTCGTTGCGGGGGATCTTGAAGCGTTTTTCGATCTCGGGGCCGGTGACGCACTCGGCGGCGAGACGGGCGGGCAGCTTGAAGGTTTGCATGGCGGGGTTCTGGGGGAACAGGGGATTGAACCAAGGCAAAAGCCGGGGCGCCGGCAAGCATCAGGGCGCTTGGAGGGCCAAATAATCCGGCCGAATAGTCGGCCCGGCGCCCCGGAAACGACATCGCCGCACAAGCCGTGCTCAATAACGCTTGGCCGGCGGCCCGACCGGGCTACCTTGGTGGCTCCCTTTTGGCCATGCGCTCCCTCACCGTCCTCATCGCCCTCGGCCTGCTGCTCGCCTTCATCGCGTGGCAGGCGCGCACCGGCATCTTCCGCCGCGCCAATCCCGGCGAACCCGCCAACAAATACATGCGCCAGATGCTCGAGGCGCAGAAGCTGAGCGAGGGCGACGCGGCCGCCATCGCGCAAAAATGGCCCGAAGCCACCGTCACCCCCAGCGGTCTCCGCTATGTCGTGCGCCGGCCCGGCGCCGGCAGCCCGCCCGCGACCGGGGCCCTCGTGCTGGCGCATTACCACGGGACCTTCCTCGACGGGGTGAAGTTCGACAGCTCCCGCGACAGCGGCGTGCCGTTCTCCTTCCGCGTCGGCGCCGGCGAGGTGATCAAGGGCTGGGACGAGGCCTTCGCGCAGATGACGAAGGGCGAGCAGCGCACCCTGATCGTGCCCTGGTGGCTGGCCTACGGGGTCGAAGGCCGCCCGCCGCGCATCCCGCAGCGTGCCACCCTCGTGTTCGAGGTCGAACTGGTCGACATCCAGTGACGCGGGCCGGGCTCAGAGCCCGACGAGGCCGGCGTGGTGCTTGAGCCAGCGTTCGGCGGCGCGCCAACCGGGGCAGACCTGCTCCACCGCGCGCCAGAAGCGGTCGCTGTGGTTCATCTCCCGCAGGTGCATCAGCTCGTGGTAGATGATGTAGTCGCGCACGTTGTCGGGCGTCTGGATGAGACGCCAGTTCAGCGACACCACCCCGCCGGCCGAGCAGGAGCCCCAGCGCGAGCGTTGGTTGCGCACGCCGACCCGGCGGAGGTCGGCGCCGGTCTCGGCCGCGAGTTCCCAGGCGCGGGCGGGCAGCTCGATCCTGGCGCGGCGCGCAAACTGCGCCTCGAGCGCCGGCCGGAGGTCGCCCTCCAGCGAGCGCAGGGAAAACACATCGGCGGCCAGGCACACCCGGGGCCGGTCGCCGGCCACCACGCGGATCGGGTGCATCTCCCCGCGCCAGAGCACGGCGGTGCCCGGGCTCCAGGATTCCGCCGCGCGGGGTCGCCGGGCCTGGCGGGCCCGGGCCCGCTCCAGCCACCCGCGGTTTGTCTCCACAAAGCGCCGGGCCTCGTGCTCGCTGCCCTGCAGCGGGATCGTCGCCACCGCCACGCCGTCGCGCCGGAGCGAGAGCCGGTAGTGCCGGGCCCGCGCGCTGCGCACGAAGACCAGCCCGTCGGACTGGAGGGCTTCCGCGGTCATGCGCTGCCGGCCTGCGGCTGGTTCATCGCCGCCGGCTTAATGGACCCCCGGAATAAATCCACCGCAAAGACGCCGGCCGCTCCGCCATCCGCCTTCGGGCCTACAAGAATTTCTGTATTTGCGCGGCTTGCCTGCTCGGGTCGGCGCCTCAGCCTTGCTGGCATGGGAAACACTTTGAACGGAAACCCCCGCTCCATCCTGGTGGTGGATGACGACACCCCCGTCGTCGAGTTTCTGCGGCTCGCCCTGGAACAACAGGGCTACCAGCCGACGGTGCGCCAGGATCCGCAGATGGCGCTGGACTGGGCGGCCGGTGCGCAACCCCCGCCCGACGTGGCGCTGGTGGATTTCCTCATGCCCCGCATGACCGGCATCGAACTGGCGGGAAAACTCCGGGAAATCATCCCGGGGCTGCCGCTCATCCTGCTCACGGGCTCCATCATGGTGCCCGATCTCGCCCGGCTGCAGGCCCTCCAGCCCTGCCGCATCATGCAGAAACCGTTCCGGCTGCCCGAACTGCGCAACACCATCGAGAGCTTTTTCCCGGCCGGAGACCCCGTCGGCCGGACCGGACCCGGATAATTGGTTCTACAGAATTTTCTGTATTCGCCCGGGTTGCACCCGAACGGTCGGACAACTTTACTCCCGCCCAGTCGCCATGCCGAACCACCACCGCAGGCAACCCGCCATCAGCCGGAGCCGACGCCAACCCCGGTCCGTGCGCCTTGGCATCATCGAGGATTACCGCAGCCTCGCCGACATGCTGCGCGACATGTGCGTGCGGTTGTGGGGGCATGAGGTCGCCTTTGTCGCCCACACGGGCCTCGGCGGCATGGAGCAGTGCGCGCAGCACCAGCCCGAGATCCTGCTCGCCGACCTCGGCCTGCCCGACATCGCCGGCGTCGATCTTGTCAGGAAGGTCCGCGAGCGCGTGCCCGACACCAAGATCATCGTCCTCTCGTCGCTCTGCAACGACTACACCATCCACCGCCTCGCCGAGACCACCATCCATGCCTTCGTGGACAAGGTCACCGACGGCCTGCCGCTCCTGCAGCGGGCCATCGAGCAGGTGGCGCGGGGCGGCGCGTTCTTCTCGCCGCACTACCTCGCCGTGAGCGACCGCCTCAAGCGCGCGCCCGACGCCTTCAACCGCGTGCTCTCCGAGCGCGAGCAGGAAATCCTCGTCTGGATCGGCAATTCCCTGACCGACGACGAGATCGGCCGCCGGCTCGACATCACGCCCGCCACCGTGTCCACGCACCGCTCGGCCATCATGCGCAAGCTCGACATCCACAGCACGCCGAAACTCATCCGCTACTGCACGGCCATCGGGCTGAACTCGCTGCACCCCTTCCCCGGCGCCGTGACCGCCGACGCCCGCGGAAAGAACTAGAGCCGCTTGTAGAAGATGACGTTGGCCTCGAGGCGGCCGTCGGGGTTGGCCGCATAGTCCGGGATGCCGCCCGCGCGCCGGTAGCCGGCCTTGAGGTAGAACTCCTCCGCGCCGGCCGCGCCGATCGTGGTGTCAAGGAACAGCAGCGTGCGTCCGCGCGCCTTGGCCTCGGCCTCGAGCCGCGCCAGCAAGGCCCGGCCCAATCCCCGGCCGCGGGCGGCATGCCACACGAGCATCTTCTGCACCTCGGCGCGGTGCCGGCCGTTGCTGCGGGATTCGAGCGCGAGCTGCGCGCTGCCGGTGATGCGACCGTCCGGGCCGCGGGCCACGAGCAGCACCCGGCGGCGCGCGGCGAGGTCCGCCCCCACGCCGCGCCAGTAATCGTCCACCTCGGCCCGGACCTCGGACCACAGGTAGCCGACCGAGGCACCGTGCTCCACGGCGTTGATGAGCAGGGCCCGCAGATCCTCATGATCCGGCGGTGAGATTGTCTCCAAGGATTCGATCCGCATGCCGGGCGCGGAAGCAGGCCCCGTGCCTGTTACTCCCCCGGCGGGGTCAGACCGGGCAACGCCGCCATGAGCGCCTTGCGGTGGCTGCGGCTGGCCCGCACGGTCTCGCCCCGGTCCAGCTCCAGCACCCAGTCGCCCGACATGGCCGGGCGCATCCGGCGGATGCAATGCACATTGATGATGGTGGATTTGTGGATGCGGACGAAGAGGTCGGCCGGCAGGCGCTCCATGAACTTGGCCAGCGTGTGCCGCACGAAGAGCGTGCGCTTCACGCCGTGCACGCGGGCGTAGTCGCTCTCGCCCTCGATCCAGCGGATCTCCTCGGGGCGCAGCATGTGCGTCTCGCCGCCGTCGCGGATGACGACCGGTTCGCGCGGCGCGGCGGGCTTGGCGCGGAGGCGGGCGGTCAGGTCGATGAGGCCCTGCAACTGCTTGCGCACCCCGGTCTGGTCGCGCCAGCGGGCCTGCTCCTTGCCGCGCGCGAGGGCCTTGGCAAACCGCTCGTCGCTGAAGGGTTTCAGCAGGTAGTCGATGGCGCAAAGATCGAAGGCCCGCATCGCGAACTCGTCGTAGGCCGTCACGAAGACCACGGCGGGCCGCTCCTCGGGGGCGAGCGCCGCCAGCAGGTTCACCCCGCTCAGGCCCGGCATCTGGATGTCGAGGAACGCCAGCAGGGGCTGCTTCTCGCGGATGGCCGCCAGCGTGGCGCGGCCGTCGCCCGCCTCCGCGACGATCTCGACCTCGGGGTCGCGTTGCAACAGGCGCACGATGGTCCGGCGCGCCAGCGGTTCGTCGTCCGCCACCAGCACGGTCACTTTGCCCGTTTCCCTCATGCGACCACCTCCTCGACGGCGGCGGCGACGGGCAGCTCGACCGTCACGCAGGCCCGGCCGTCGCGGTCGGGTTGGAAATCGAGGCGGAAATCCGCCCCGTGCAGCGCCTGCAGGCGCTGCCGGAGGTTGGCCAGCCCGGTGCCGGTGCTCTCGACCGGCTCGGCGCTGTCGGAATCGGGCGGGTCATTCCAGACCTCGAGGTGCAGACGGCCGTTCTCGCGCCGGGCGCGGATGGTGATTTCGCCGGGCTCGACGCGGCGCGCGAGGCCGTGCTTGACCGCGTTCTCGACGAGAGGCTGCAGCAGCAGGTGCGGCACCTCGGCCGCGCGCGCGGCCTCGTCGGCCTCGATGCGCACGCGCAGGCGCGCGCCGAAGCGCAGGCGCTCGAGCGCGAGGTATTTCTCGACGAAGGCGATCTCGGCGTCGAGCGGCTGGGCGCGCACGCCGCCGGACATGAGCAGCGTGCGCTGCAACGCGCCGAGCTTGACGAGCGCGGCCACGGCCTCGGCGTTCTGCCCGTCGCGCACCAGTTCGGCGATGACGTTGAGGGCGTTGTGGAAGAAATGCGGGTTCACCTGCTGGCGCAGCGCGTGGTATTGGGCCTCGAGCAGGTGCGTCTGCATGCGCGACTGCGCCAGCTCGAGCGCGTGCTGGCGCCGCACCGTGTCGATGGTGTAGCCGGCTCCGACCAGCAGCCAGTAGATGAAGAAGTCCTTCAGCGTGACGACGGTGGCCGATTCGAGCACGAGCGGCACGGAAAACTCGGCCCAATTGAAGTCCGGGGTCCAGAGCGGCACCGCCACGGTCACCCGCACGATCAGCAGCCATGCCAGGAAGACCAGCGCGAAGGCCGTGTGCAGGGCCAGCCCCGCCGGCAGCCACCAGCCGCGCACGGGGATGCGCCGCCGCAATTCGAACACCACGGGCGTGAGCGGGATCCAGAGCAGCGCCCGCGCCATCTGGGTGTAGATCACATAGCTGGTGGGCAGCTCGTGCCAGCGCTCGACGTTGAGCGGAAACCACAGGTCGAGGTAGAGCAGGCCGGTCAGCACGAAACCGGCCGCCAGCCAGACGGCGGTGATCCAGAGCCACGGGATTTTCTCGCGGGTTTCCAAGTTGTGTCGGTGAGGGTCGCACCCTCGCACGCGGCCGGCCTCTTTTCAATCCCGGCCCGGCCGGCTTCCAGCCAACCGCATCACCCCCGCGACGAACCCGGCCGGGAGCGCACCCGCGTTCACAACGGCACGATCCGCCAGCGCACACGGCCGGGGGCGAGTTCGAGCCAGGCGAAGCTGGGCGGCGCGCCGCGGCTGGGGCGGGAAATGCAGCCGGGGTTGAGCCAGCGCACGCCGGCGGCGTCGGTCTCGTCGCGCGGGACATGCGTATGCCCGTGGAGCAGCAGGTGGGTGCCGGGCGGCGCGGTCCGCGGCGGGATGTGCGTGAGATGGCAGACGTGCCCGGCGCGCTCGAGGGTGAGCGCGAGCGGCCAGAGGTTGTGCGCCTCGTTGTTGCCGAGCACAACATGCAGCGGTTTGCCGAGCTGTTCGAACTCGACCAGCACAGAGGGGTCGCACACGTCGCCGAGGTGCCAGATCTCGTCGGCGCCGTCGAGCCGGGCCGGCAACGCGGACGGGTAGCGGTCGTGCGTGTCGGCGAGGACGGCGATGCGCAGGGCGCGGCTCATCGGCGGACCGTCACTTCGCGGCGGGCAGCCAGCGCTCGAGCATGCCGCGCAGCTCCTCCTGCTTCACCGGCTTGGCGATGAAGCCGTCCATGCCGGCGGCGACGGTGGCGGCGCGGTCGGCGGGCAGGGCGTTGGCCGTCACGGCCACGATGGGCAGCGGGCGGCCGTTGAGTTTCTGGCGGATGCGCCGCGTGGCCTCGTAGCCGTCGAGCCCCGGCATCTGCAGGTCCATGAGGATGGCGGACCAGTCGCCCTCGGTGACGAGGGCGACGGCGGAGAGGCCGTTGTCGGTCACCACCACCTCGACGCCGAGGCGCTGGAGCATCCACTCGAGCACGCGTTGGTTCACCGGATCGTCCTCGACCACGAGCACGCGCCCGCGGAGGGGCTTGCGGCGCGCGGCCGGGGCGTCGGCGGCCATCTCCGCGGCCTGCGCCACGGGCAGCGAAAGCTCGAAGGAAAACTCCGAGCCCTTGCCCGGCGCGCTGCGCACGGTGATCTCGCCGCCCATGCGCTGCACGAGCTGCTGGGAGATGGCGAGGCCGAGGCCGCTGCCGCCGTAGCGCCGCGCCATCGAGCTGTCCGCCTGGGTGAACTTTTGGAAGAGCCGCGCGCGCATCTCGGCGTCGAGGCCGATGCCGGTGTCGCGCACGCGGAAGCGCGTGAGCGCGGCCTCGCGGTCGCTGAGCACGGTCTCGACATGCAGGGCCACCTCGCCGCGCTCGGTGAACTTGACGGCGTTGCCCAGCAGGTTGAGCAGCACCTGCTTGAGGCGGGCGGGGTCGCCGGTGACGGCGGCGGGCAGGCGCGCGTCGGCGTAGAAGTTGAGGACGATGCCCTTGGCCTCGGCGCGCGGGCGCAGGAGCGCGGCCACCTCCTCGCCCGCGATGGCGGGCGAGAAGACGATGGACTCGAACTCGAGCTTGCCGCTCTCGATCTTGGCCAGGTCGAGGATGTCGTTGAGCAGGCGCAGGAGGTTGTCGGCCGAGGTGGTGGCGATGGCGACGTTCTCGCGTTGCTCGGTGTTGAGCGGGGAATCGCGCAGGAGCTGGAGCATGCCGATGACGCCGTTCATGGGCGTGCGGATCTCGTGGCTCATCGTCGCGAGGAAGTCGCTCTTGGCCTGGCTGGCGGCCTCGGCGCGGGTCTTGGCCAGCGAGAGGGTGCCGACGAGGTCCTCGTTCTCGAAGATGAGGCGGTGGAGCTTGCGGAGGTCGGCGTGGTGCATGCGCGCGGTGTTGTAGATGAACAGCGCGTAGGTGAGCACGATGGCGGTCAGGATCCATTGCGGCTCGGGCAGGACGGCGAAGCGCGCGGCCAGCGGCACGAGCGAGGCCGCGAGGTAGCCGCCATACACCCAGAGCGCGCCCGCGAGCGTGCGGGCTGCGCCGGCGTTGAGGCCGGCGAGGATGAAGATGGTCAGGCTGCGGGCGAGCAGATCGTCGGGCGCCACGAAAAGCCAACCCGCCCAGCCCCACACGCAACCGGACAGGATCGTGCCGGCGCCGAAGGCCCGGCCCCACCACGCCATGTCCTCGTCCCGCGGGGCCTGCCGGAAATACGCCCGGTTGAGAATCATGCGGGCCGCCGACACCGCCAGGAGCAGCACCAGCCACGACCACGCCTCGCGCCGCGGCACCTGATCGAGCACGCTGAAGAACAGCACGAGCGCCAGCGTGATGTTCGAGAACATGCCGAAGCCCGCCTGCCGGTAGAGCAGCCGGGCCAGCTCGGCGTCGACCCGCCGCGACACATCCGCCGCGGTGGGCGCAGAGGCGGGGTGGGGTTCTCGGGCGGACATGGTTGGTGCGTGGTGGGCCGGCCGGGATTCGAACCCGGAACCAAGGGATTATGAGTCCCCTGCTCTGACCGTTGAGCTACCGGCCCGTAAACTGCAGCGGAAATTTGGGCCCCGGCGGCGATGAGGCGAGCCTCTTCCGTAGCGCAGGAAACTGGTCCCCCGGGCACCGCCGGCGGGCGGCGGTTGTCGTCCCGCGTTGCGGGACTCGGAACTGACCGTTGAGTTACCGGCCCGTGACTCGGTGCGTGAACCGGCTTCAACACATGGAGTCAACCGGCTTGCTCCCCGGGCCCGAAGGCAGCGGCAAACTGCTTATACACACCCGATATGCCACACACCGGGAGGGCGCGGGGCACGGGAGGTGCTACTGATGGCCTTTGCTATGCACCCGTCCGTCCGCCCCTCCCCGCTCTACGATTTCTCCCAGGAACACGACGCCTGCGGCGTCGGCTTCATTGCGCGCACGGACGGCGCGCGCACGCACGACGTCCTCAAATACGCCCTCACCGCCCTGAAGGGCCTCGCGCACCGCGGCGCCATCGACGCCGATTCCTCCACCGGCGACGGCGCGGGCGTCATGACCCAGCTCCCCTACGAACTCCTCCGCGCCCACCTCGAATCCACTCGCGCCAGCGCCGTGCCGCGCGACCGCGACCTCGCCGTCGGCATGCTGTTCCTGCCGCGCGGCGACGACCTCGTGCAGGCCCAGATCAAGAAGATCGTCATCGAAGCCGTGAAGGAGGAGGGGCTCGGCTTCGTGGCGTGGCGCGACGTGCCGGTGGACGTCGCCACCCTCGGGCGCAAGGCCGCCGAAACCCGCCCGGCCATCGTGCAGGCCATCGTCGCGCGCGTGGACGACTCGACCGACGACGAGTTCGAGCGCCACTGCTACCTCGCGCAGAAGGTCGCCGAGCGCCGCTGCGCCGACGCGCGCCTCGACGGCTTCTATGTCTGCAGCTTCTCGCCCCGCACCATCGTCTACAAGGGCCTGCTCAACGCCCCCGAGGTCCGCCGCTTCTTCCCCGACCTGCGCGACCCGCGCTTCCAGACCGCGTTCGCCATCTTCCACCAGCGTTACTCGACCAACACGTTTCCGACCTGGCACCTCGCGCAACCCTTCCGCCTTCTCGCCCACAACGGCGAGATCAACACCATCCGCGGCAACCGCGTGCGCATGACCGCCCGCGAGCGCGCCATGGCCGGCGGCGTCTGGGGCACGCGCTTCGGCGACCTGCACCCCGTCATCCAGCCGGGCATGTCCGACTCGGCCAGCTTCGACAACGTCCTGCAGGTCCTCACCCTCGGCGGCCGTTCCGCCCTGCACTCCATGATGATGATGGCCCCGCTCGCCTGGGAACAGAACCCCCGCCTGAGCGAGGAGGCGCGCGGTTTCTTCAAATACCACTCGCTCCTCCTCGAGCCGTGGGACGGCCCTGCCGCCCTCGTCTTTTCCGACGGGCGGGTCGTCGCCGCCACCCTCGACCGCAACGGCCTGCGCCCCGCCCGCTACAAGATCTACGACGACGGCTACGTCATCCTCGCCTCCGAGCACGGCCTCGTGGACCTGCCCGGCCAGGTCGTGAGCACCGGCCGCCTCGCCCCGGGCCGCATGATCGCCGTCGACCTCCAGGAGCGCCGCCTGCTCATGGACGAGGACATCAAGCGCGAGATCTGCGAGCAGCCCCGCTGGCGCGACTGGTGCGACAAGCACCTCATCAACCTCCAGCAGTTCGCCGCCACGGCGCCCGCCGCCGAGTTCATCGAACCGCCCGCGGCCTTTTCCGCCAGCCTCCTCCAGCAGCAGCTGGCGCACGGCTACGACGCCGAGGAACAGGAACTCATCCTCACCCCGCTCGCCGAGGGCCTCGAGCCCACCGGCTCGATGGGCGATGACACCCCGCTCGCCGTCCTTTCCCGCAAGCCCCGGCTGCTCTACACCTACTTCAAGCAGCTCTTCGCACAGGTCACCAACCCGCCCATCGATTCCATCCGCGAGAAATCCGTCATGTCGCTCGGCGCCTCGCTCGGTCCGCGCATGGGGCTCTTCGACACCGCCCTCGCCACCAGCGGCGTGCTCACGCTCGACTCGCCCATCCTCCTCGACCACGAGGTCGCCGCGCTCTTCTCCGTGCCGTTCTTCCGCAACGGCGTCGTGCGCCTGCGCGCGCATTTCGACATCGCCGCCGGCCCCGACGCCCTCGGCACCGCCGTGCGCGACCTCGCCCTCCGCGCCGAGGCCGCCGTCGAGCAGGGCGCCAAGCTCATCCTCGTCTCCGACCGCGGCCTCGCCCCCGACAAGGCCGCCATCCCCATGCTCCTGGCCGTCGGCGCGGTGCAGCACCAGCTCATCCGCGCCGGCCTCCGCTTCAAGTGCGACGTCGTGGCCGAGACCGCCGAAGCGCGCGAGGTCCACCACATCGCCTGCCTCGTCGGCTTCGGCGCCAACGCCGTCAACCCCTACCTCGCCCTCGCCTCCGTGCGCGAACTCGCGGCGAAGAAAAAACTCCCCTCGCCGCTCGCGCCCGCAGACGCCGAGAAGAACTACAAGAAGTCCATCGAGGCCGGCCTGCTGAAGGTCATGGCCCGCATGGGCATCAGCACGCTCGCCAGCTACCGCGGCGCGCAGATCTTCGAGGCCATCGGGCTCGGCCACAAGGTCGTCGAGGAGTGCTTCGCCGGCACACCCTCGCCCATCGGCGGCATCGGCTACCGCCAGATCGCCGAGGAAACCCTGCGCCGCCACGAGCGCGCCTTCCCCCGCACCAGCGGGGCCGCCTCCGAGGCCGAGGCCCTTGCCGCCGCCGCCACGTCCGCCGACCTGCCCAACGAGGGCTACTACAAGGTCGCCAAGAAGGGCGACGGCGAGTTCCACGGCTGGAATCCCAAGGTCGTCGCCGGCATGCACAAGTTCCTCAAGGGCGGCGCGACCGACGACTACAAGGTCTTCGCCCAGACCGCCGACGAGCACCAGCCCGTCACGCTCAAGGATCTCCTCAAGCTCCGCTTCCCCGAGCGCGGCCTGCCCCTCGACGAGGTCGAGCCCATCGAGGACATCCGCCGCCGCTTCACCACCGCCGGCATGTCACTCGGCGCGCTCTCGCCCGAGGCGCACGAGACGCTCGCCCTCGCCATGAACCGCATCGGCGGCAAGTCCAACTCCGGCGAAGGCGGCGAGGACCCCGCGCGCTTCGGCCTGCGCGAAAACGGCGACAGCGCCAACTCCGCCATCAAGCAGGTCGCGTCGGGCCGCTTCGGCGTCACCGCCGAATACCTCGCCAACGCGCGCGAGATCGAGATCAAGATGGCGCAGGGCGCCAAGCCCGGCGAGGGCGGCCAGTTGCCCGGCCACAAGGTCTCGCCGCTCATCGCGCGCCTCCGCTTCTCCGTGCCCGGCGTCACCCTCATCTCGCCCCCGCCCCACCACGACATCTACTCCATCGAGGACCTCGCGCAGCTCATCTTCGACCTCAAGGAGGTCAACCCGCGCGCCAAGGTCTGCGTGAAACTCGTCGCCTGCTCCGGCGTCGGCACCATCGCCGCCGGCGTGGCCAAGGCCTACGCCGACGTCGTGCTCGTCTCCGGCCACGAAGGCGGCACGGGCGCCTCCCCGCTCGGCTCGATCAAGAACGCCGGCTCCGACTGGGTGCTCGGCGTCGCCGAGGCGCACCAGGTCCTCATGATGAACGGCCTCCGCAACCGCGTCACCCTCCGCACCGACGGCGGCATGAAGACCGGGCGCGACATCGTCATCGCCGCCATCCTCGGCGCCGAGGAGTTCAACTTCGGCACCGCCGCGCTCATCGCCGCCGGCTGCGCCATGTTCCGCGTCTGCCACCAGAACACCTGCCCCGTCGGCGTCGCCACCCAGCGCGACGACCTGCGCGCCAAGTTCCGCGGCAAGCCCGAGAACGTCATCGCCTACTTCAACGCCGTCGCCGAGGAGGTCCGCCACTACCTCGCCCGCCTCGGCGCGCACACGCTCGACGACATCATCGGCCGCCCCGAGCTGCTCGAGCAGATCGACGACCCCGCCAACCCCAAGACCCGCTTTCTCAACCTCAGCGGCGTCCTCCACAACGTCGACCCCACCGGCCAGCTCGACCGCATCCACACCCGCGAGCGCAACGAGCGCTTCCCCGAGGGCTCGCTCGACGAGACGATCCTGCAGGACGCCCGCCACGTCATCGCCGGGCGCGCCGGGCGGTTCACCGGCCGCTACAAGGTCGGCAACACCAACCGCTGCGTCGGCACGCACCTCTCCGGCCAGATCGCCTACCTCCGCGGCAGCCACCATCCGCTCGCCCCGCGCACCCTCGACCTCGACCTCCACGGCACCGCCGGCCAGAGCTTCGGCACCTTTCTCGTGCAGGGCGTGCGCCTCACCCTCACCGGCGAGGCCAACGACTACGTCGGCAAGGGCATGAGCGGCGGCGAGATCGTGATCCGCCCGCGCGCCGACGAGGTTTTCCCGTGGGAGACCAACACCATCATCGGCAACACCTGCCTCTACGGCGCCACCGGCGGACTGCTCTTCGCCGCCGGCTGGGCCGGCGAACGCTTCGCCGTCCGCAACTCTGGCGCTACCGCTGTCGTCGAAGGCTGCGGCGACCACGGCTGCGAATACATGACGCGCGGCGTGGTCGTCGTGCTCGGGCGGGTCGGCCTCAACTTCGGCGCCGGCATGTCCGGCGGCCTCGCCTTCCTTTACGACGACCGCAACGTCGTCCCGCAGCGCATCAATCCCGCGATGATCAAGCTCGAGCGCGTGACCGACCTCGACGAGGGCGAAGCGCTCCGCTCGCTCGTCGCCGCGCATGCCGAGGCCACCGGCAGTCCGCACGCCCAGCGCCTGCTCGCCGACTGGCCCGCAACGCTGGCGAAGTTCTGGAAAGTCATCCCGAACCCGCCCACGGCCGACACCCCGAAGCCCGTCTACCGCTACGAGCCCGCCGTGCCCGCGCCCGCCCCCGAACTCGCCTTCGCATCGTAGCCCACCCCACCCGCCGGGTTCCCGACCGCGGTTTCCTGCGGCGAAATAGCGTGAAATACGCCGGCGGCCGGCCTGCGCCGCATGGTTGACGCTTCCGCCCGGCCGCGATTGCGTCGTGCCAGCCCGCCCATGAGCAGCGATACGCGCCCCAACGTCGCCGAGGAGATCCTCGAGACCGCCACCGAGCGGCTGCAGGACGCGCCCCGCCGCGTGGTGCCGCCGTTCTGGCGCGACCGGGCCAACTACACGCGGGCGCTTTTCCGCGCCGACGTGCAGGCCGGCCTCACGGTTGCGCTCGTCTCGTTGCCGCAGGCCATCGGCTTCGCGCTCATCGCGGGGCTGCCGCCGCAGATGGTCGTCACCGCGGTGGTCGTGTCAGGCATCGCGGCGGCGTGGTTCTGTTCGTCGCGCCATGCCATCATCGGGCCGACGAACACCACGGCCATCTTCATCGCCACGACGGCGGCGGGCGCGGCGGCGGCGGGATTCACCACCGTGCAGGTGGCGGTGTTCCTCGCGTTCATGGTCGGCCTGGTGCAGCTGGCGGCCGGACTCGCGCAGATCGGCAACCTCACGCAGTTCATCTCGCGCTCGGTCATCCTCGGCTACAGCACCGGCGCGGCGGTGCTCATCGGCGCCGGCCAGATCCCCAACCTGCTCGGCGTCGAGGGCGCGCGCGGGGCCACCGTCTTCCACACGCTGGGCCAGACCGCGGCGCATCTGCTCGGACTCAACTTCAACCTCTCCGCCGCCCTGCTCGGCGGCGGCACGCTCGCGGCCATCCTGCTGTTGCGCAAATTCCGCCCCCGCTGGCCGGAAAGCCTCATCGTGCTCGCGCTCGCCACGGCCGCCACGGAATTGCTCGGCCTGCACGAGCGCGGCGTGCGCACCGTGGCCGACCTCGGCGGCTTGATCGGCACCTTCCCCGTTTTCACCGGTCTGCCCGACCATTGGGTGGCCGCCCTGCCCTCGCTCATGAATTCCGCCTTCGCGCTCGCCGTCATCGGCATGCTCGAGGCGGTCTCGATCTCGAAGAACATCGCCGTGCGCACCGGCCAGCGCATCGATCCCAACCAGGAGCTGCTCGGGCTCGGCGCGGGCAACTTCGTGTCGAGCCTCTTTGCCGGCATGCCCGGCAGCGGTTCGTTTGTCCGCAGCGAGGTCAACTTCCAGGCCGGCGGCCGCACGCAGGTGGCGGCCGCGACGGCTTCCGTCGGGCTCGGCCTCATCCTCGTGTTGCTCTCCCCGCTGGCCGGTTCGATCCCGGTGCCGGCGGTCGCAGCCATCCTCGTGCTCGTGGCCGGGCAGATGGTCAACCTGCCGCACATCCGCACCGTCACGCGCGCCACGCGCTCGGACAAGATCGTGTTCACCCTCACGCTCGCGGGCGTGCTCCTGCTCAACCTCGACACGGCGATCTACCTCGGCGTGGGCGTGTCGCTCGCGCTCTTCCTCCAGAAGGCCGCCAGCCCCACCCTCGTCGAATACGGATTCAACGACGCCGGCCAGCTCGCGCAGTTGCCGGAGGATGAAAAGCGCCCCAACCCGCAGATCTCCATCATCCACGTCGAGGGCGATTTGTTCTTCGGCGCCGTCGACCTGTTCCAGGACGAGATCCGCCGCCTCTCGGACGACCCCAATGTGCGGGTCTTCATCCTGCGGATGAAGAATGCCCGCCACCTCGACGGCTCCACCGTCCTCGCGCTTGAGCAGCTTGCCGACCATCTCCGCCAGGAAGGCCGCCACCTGTTGATCTCCGGCATCCACGGCGATGTCGCCGCCGTGCTCAAGCGCTCCGGTCTCGCCCGGCGCATCGGTCTCGAGAACATCTTCCCCGCCGAGGAAAACCCCACGGTTGCGACGAAGAAGGCGCTGCAACGTGCCCAACAACTCATCGGCGCCAAGGCCGACGTGCGGATTTTCTACGAGCCGAAGAACCTGCCGAAGGAATCGGCCTAGCCATTGCGATTGAAGCCGGGCACGGCGCCCTCGCCGATGCCTTTGTCGCACCCATGCCCTGCGGAGACGGATGTCGCCGCCGGGGACGGGGGCGACCACCTTCCGATCCGTAAACTGGCCGATGATGCTGCGTGGTCAGTCCAACCGGCACATGATCATCCGTGCCTATCCGCGCAATCCGTGGTGAAGGAAATATCCGCCGGACTGGCCTCGCGCATCCGCTCTCCGGTTCTCGTGCCAACTCTGGTCCGGCCACGTCTATGACACTGCAATGACACAAGCCCGCCGCCGGCTGGCTTGTGGGGTGCTCAAGCGGGTGCATCCGGACGCAATGCGCGCTCCGGCCACCACCAACACACCCAGCCATGAAATCCAAGCTGCCCGCGCTCCTCGCGCTGGCTTTCTCCGCCGCGCTTGTCCGCGCCGAGGAACCCAAGTCCTCCTACGCCCTCACCGCCGACTTCGCCTACGTCTCGGAATACATCTTCCGCGGCATCGAACAGCAGGACGGCGCGCTGCAGCCCGCCGTCACCTTCACCAAGGACACGCTCTCCCTCGGCGTCTGGTCCAGCCAGGCGCTCAGCAACCGCAGCGCAAACTGGGCGCAGGGCAACGAGGTGGACCTGTGGTTCTCCTACGGGATTCCCTTCGACCGGGCCACGATCTCCGTCGGCGGCACGGGCTACCTCTACACCACGGCCCGGCCCTCGTTCGGCGAGCCCGATGACACCTGGGAACTGAGCCTCGGCGCCTCCGGTCCGCTCGGACCGTTGACCGGGAGCGCGACCTATTTCCATGACTTCGTCCTCAAGGCCGACACGTTCGAGTTCAAACTGGCCTACAGCCTGCCGCTGCCCGACGACCGAGGCGTGGTCGACTTCACCGGCCTCTACGCCCTGAACGACATCGGCGATATCAACGGCAGCCACGCCGGCGAGCACACCATCGACTACAGGTATTTCGGCGCGAGCGTCGCGTTCACCTACAAACTGAACGCCCGGACCGCGCTCAAGGCCTCGGTCAACTACGTGGACGTGGACGACGTGCCGGGCGCCCCCGGGGCCAACCTCTGGTTTTCCCTCGGGCTCACCGCCGGCCTCTGATTTCGGCTTGTAGGTAGCATAGCAATACGGGGACCGGCCGCTTCCACGCGGGAGCGGCCGGTTTTCATTGGGGGAAATTTGCCCACACCAAGTCCGCAAAGATCGCAAAGGGGCGAGCTGCAACTTTGCGCCCTTTGCTTCCTTGGGGTGAAAAGAAGAAGGCCCCGCGTCAGCGGGGCCTCTGCTTCATCCGGTTTTATCCGGGAAATCCGTGGTCAAAAACTCAGTTCGTCACGTCGAAGGTCGTGCTGCGGTCGCGGATCGGACGGTAGACCTCATACCACTTCTTCTGCGCGTCGCTGTTGGCGTAGTCCTTCAGCGCCTGCTCGTCCTTGAATTCCATCGCGATGACGTGCGTGCGCTCGCCCTGGGCCTTGATGGTCTTCGTCCACACGCGGAGCACCCCGGGGAACGCCGCCGGGATGGCGTGCGCGCCGTCGAGGGCGGCCTGGATCTGCTCCGGCGTCGTGCCGGCCTTCCAAGTGACGGTGACGACGTGCATGACGGTTTTGGGGGCGGTGTCGGCGGCGGAGGCGACGCTGAACCCGGCGACAAACGCGAGAAGGAAGAGGAGTTTTTTCATAGGCCGCCAGAAAAGCCGCTTTCCCCCGCCGAAGGCAAGGGCAACCGGCGGGGCCGCGGACTCTTGCGGCAATCGCGAATACCGGAAAACCTGTAGAGGCCGCGGGTTGACGCCGCAGCCGGTTTTCATGAAATAATCTGCGCACAACTGCTGGCGCGAACCACCCCATCCCTCAGCCTTCCGACCGCTGTCTTATGAACAGCAGCCCGGCACCTACCAACACAGTTCGCCCCGCCCCTGACTGCGGGCGCACGGCCCTGCGCCGAGTGCTTTTTATTCATGAACGCCTGGGCAACGGTCACCAGGCCACCGCCGCCAGCCTGGCCCGCGCGCTCGAAGTGTCGGAACGCACGGTCAAGCGCGACGTCGAGTTCATGCGCGACCAACTCGGCGCCCCCATCGAGTGGGATGCGTCCGCCCACACTTACGCCTATACCCGCGAGTGTGACATCCTGCCCCTGCTGCGGCTCGACGCCGGGGAGGCCCTTGCTCTTGCGCTCGCCGGCCGCACTTTCGCCGCCTGGCAGGGCAACGCCCTCGGCCGTGCGCTCACCGCCGCCCTCGACAAAATCGCCGGCGTCGTGGGCGGCGCGATCTCGCTCCCGGTTTCTGAAATCAGCGGCCTGGTTTTTCAGCCCGACAAGGCGGCTGACGCCGATGACGAGCTGCGCTGGTTCCCCGTCGCCCTCGAAGCCGTCCGCCGGCGCCGCGTCCTGCGCCTCGTCTACCAGAAACCAAAGGTCCGCACCCCCGCCGAGACCCGGCTGGTTCATCCGCTGCATCTCGCCCACCTCGACCACCGTTGGGTGCTCATCGCCCACGACCCCGCGCGGCGCGCGATCCGCAATTTTCTGCTCGCCCGCATCCGCAAGGCTTCCGCCACGCCCGCCACCTTCATCTCGCCTGCCGGCTTCGACCTCCAAGCCTACCTGCGCGGCAGCCTCGGCCGCTTCACCGGCAACGAGGAGACGGAAATACGGCTCGCTTTCGACGCCGAGCTGGCGCCCTACCTCCGCGAACGCCCCTGGCACCACTCGCAATCCATCGCCGCCCGGCCGGATGGCTCCATTGAAGTCACCCTGCGCCTCAACAACCTCACCGACGTCCGCCGGCACATCCTCGCCTGTGGCCGCCACGTCGAAGTCCTCGCCCCCGCCACCCTCCGCGAAACCATCCACGCCGAAGCCACCGCCCTTGCCGAGCGACACCAGGCCAAAGACTGAACTCTGCCCCAGAATCCAAACCCCAAGCCCAGCTCTGCCCTGACGCACCACAGCCCCCCGGCGATGACCACTTCCACTTATCCACAACTTTTCCACCGGGACAGCCAATGGCGCACCCCTCCTGCTACGCTCCTGCCCGCAAACCCGGATACCCCCGGCTTGAACCAACCCATATCCCCGATTCCATGAGCGACATCATCCAAGGCCCCGTCACCCGCGTCATCGACGGCGACACATTCGCCATGACCGTCACGCACACCGGAACCAACAACGTTGAGTCCTACAACAACACCGAAACCATCCGCATCGCCGGCTTCGACGCCCCGGAGCTGCCCTCCCGCGCCGGCCAGCGCTCCAAGGAGGCCCTCGCGCTGAAACTCTCCGGCAAGACCGTGCGCTGCACCGTGCAAGCCCGCGACACCTACGGCAGGATTGTCGCGACGGTCAGTGTTATCTAGCCGAGCCCCGCCCAGTCAGCCCTTCATGCAATCGCAGGATTTCCCAAAAACCTTTGCTGCCCTGACAGGCTTGCCGCCCTTCCCTTGGCAAGCCGCGCTCTATAAACGCCTCGTCAATTGCGATTATCCCCAGTCGGTCTCACTTCCCACCGGTTTGGGTAAAACCTCCATCATCGCGATCTGGCTTTGTGCCTTGGCCACCAAGCCCGACAGCACACCGCGCCGCCTCGTCTATGTAGTTAATCGGCGCACCATAGTGGACCAGACTACCGCTGAAGTTGAAAAATACCGTAAGCAACTTTCCTCGGCAGACCTCTCGCACCTGTCTGCTGCCCTCGCTTCCCTTTCCGCTATCCCCCTTTCATCAAACTTCTCGCCCCTCGCCATCAGCACGCTGCGCGGCCAGTTTGCCGACAACCGCGAATGGTCCGCCGACCCGGCTCGACCCGCTGTCATCGTCGGCACCGTGGACATGATCGGCAGTCGTCTTTTGTTCAACGGATACGGCTCAGGCTTCAAAATCCGTCCTCATCACGCTGGCTTCCTCGGGCAAGACACCCTCGTCGTCCATGACGAGGCCCACTTGGAGTCCGCCTTTCAGCGGCTGCTCGAGACCATCGCAGACCGCCAGAATCTCGACCGCGACCTCCGCCCGTTTCGCATTCTGTCGCTGTCCGCCACCAACCGTTCCGCGACTGGAGCCGCGCACACACTTACCGACGCCGACAACGCCAACCCCATCGTCCGTCGGCGCACCCACGCCGCCAAGAAGCCCACGCTCCACTCCATCGCCGATGAAAAGAAGGAACTCACGGAAAGGCTCACCGCCCTCGCGCAGGCCCGCCGCGACAGCGGGCGCGCCGTGCTGGTTTTCGCCCGCAACCTCGATGTTGTTCACCGCGTCGCCTCTGCCCTCGATAAGGCGAAGGTCTCCAACCGCCCCGTAAAACTCGTGGGTCCCCTGCGCGGCTTGGAACGTGACCGCCTCGTCGAGCATCCCGTTTTCCAACGTTTCCTGCCTCCGTCGAATCGCGTCGCCATCTCCGAACCCATCCCGACCGGCACCGTCTATCTGGTGGCGACCAGCGCCGGCGAAGTCGGCGTCAATCTCTCGGCCGACGACCTCGTCTGCGATCTTTCCACTTTCGAAAGCATGGCCCAGCGCCTCGGCCGCGTGAACCGTTTCGGCGAGCTTCCCGACAGCACCATCGACCTCGTTCACCCCGAACAATTCGACGAAAAAGACCCGCTCTCGCCTGCCCGCCAGCGCACGCTCGACCTCTTCCGACGGCTCGAAGCGGCCGGCACCGCTTCTCCCTCCGCTCTCGCTGCGCTCGATCCTGTCGCCCGCCTCGCGGCCTTCAGCCCCGAGCCCACCATTCTGCCCGCCACCGACATCCTCTTCGATGCCTGGTCGCTCACCACTATACGCGGCACGCTCCCTGGCCGCCCCTCCGTCGCTCCATATTTGCATGGCGAAGCCGAATGGGAACCGCCCGAGACCCACGTCGCCTGGCGTGAAGAGGTGGAATGGATCACCCCAACAATCGCCGACATCCATCCCCCCGCCGACCTACTCGCCGATTACCCGCTCCGCCCTCACGAACTCCTGCGCGACCAAACCGGCCGTGTTCACGAGCAGCTCAAGAAACTCGCCCAGCGCGCGGAAGCCGCATCGCTCTCCGCGTGGCTTGTCGATGAAGACAGTGAAGTCGAAATCGTGCCGTTGCCCGACCTCGCGGACAAAGACGCCGAAGAAAAGCTCCGCCACCGCACCGTGCTTCTGCCGCCCTCTATCGGCGGCCTGAACATCGACGGCTCGCTCGACGGCAACGCTCTTCCCGGCACCGCCCGCGCCGACGTCTCTGCCGAACCACCGAGCCGCCAAGCTCCGCGCCAACGCATCCGCGTTCGATCCGATGGCCCACTCTCCAGCGTCGAACTGCCCGACGATCTGCGTCACGCGCGCCTTGTCCGTCCGCCCATCGATCTCGAACCCGAAGCGGATTCCGGCGACGATACTGAGCCATCCGAAACCCCGCCCGACACCCTTCGACTCGGCCGCTACTGGTATTGGTTCGAATCACCGCTCGTGATCGGCGGAGCCAATCTTCACCAAGCCCGCGCCTCCGTTCTTCTCACCACCCATACGTCCGACGTCGAACAGTTCGCCACCGCCATCGCGGACAAGCTTCAACTCCCCGCCGATCTCCGCCGCGCCGTCATACTCGCCGCCCGTTTTCACGACTCCGGAAAGAATCGCGCCGGTTGGCAAAAGAGCATCGGTAATCCCACCCCGTCGACCCCGCTCGCCAAAGCCGGACGCGACCTCCGTCCGCGTTCGACTGGCGAAAACTACCGCCACGAATTCGGCTCGCTGCTCGACGTCGCCGCAGACTCCGAGTTCGCCGCGCTCTCCGAAGACGAGAAAGACATCGTGCTCCACCTCATCGCTGCACACCATGGCCGCGCCCGCCCGCACTTCCCTGTCGAGGAAGCCACCGATCCCGACGCGGCCTTCGCCGACGTGCAGGCCGTGACTGCCGCCGTGCCATTGCGCTTCGCCCGGCTGCAACGTCGCTTCGGTCGTTGGGGTCTCGCTTACCTTGAATCCATCCTGCGCGCCGCCGACTACACCGCCAGCGCCCAACCGTCATCCATCGTGGAGGACACCCCATGAGCACAGCCGAAACCCCCGGCTTCCGCGTCCGCGTGGACGTCACCAACCCCGGCCAATTCTTCGCCTGTTGCGGCCTGCTGGAACTCGCCCACCGATACTTTGAATCGACGACCGGCTGTTTTTCAGAAGGCGATGGTCACTTCGAAATCAGACCGAGTGGCCAAAAGACCTTCACATCTTTCTTCGAGGCATTGGTTAACTGTGAAATTTCAAGCACCCTCACCAAAGCAGAGATCGCGCGGCTCAAGACCCTACTGAACACCAAAAAGGATACGCTCACTTCGGAGGTTCGGTCAGAAAAAGCTGAACTAGGCACGAAATGGAGCGAGGAGCAGATTATTTTCGGCCCACCGTTCAACCTCAACGTCGGTTGGTGGAATGCAACCGTTTCAGGCCGGCTCAAAACGTGGGCGGGCAAGCAGCTAGTTACGGAGATAATCGCAGGTCTGATCGGCCCCATACGGAAATGGCAGCTAGACGAATTCGAGGACATCCTGTCGAGATCGAGCGCAGAAGGCGGTCTTCCATTTTACTTCGACGCTCAGATTGGCGGCGGTTCGTCATCGATAGATGTAGGTTACAGTCTCGATGCGCTGAATATCCGAAGCGGTATCCGCCCGGCCATTGAATTGCTCGCATTTATTGGACTGCAGCGCTTTCAGCCACAGCGCGAAGGCGACGGTTTCATCTATCAGACCTGGCACAGACCGTTACCACCGATCTTAGCCGCTGCTACCTGCGCGGGCGGCTATCCGGAGAAAGGCAGCTCTTACCAGTTCAATATCCTCTATCGCACCAAATACCTAAAAGCCTTTCTCACCGCAAAACTCAGTAGCCTATAACCCGAAAAACACATCATGAGCAACCTATCAGAATTCGACCACTACCTGTCCGACAGCGGCCCCGCCGCCCTCGTCATTCGCGAATGCTTGATGCCCGTCGAAGGCAAAGACGGCGTCCTCTTCCCCGCCACCTACGCATCCGGTGATGGCTTTCCGGGTGGCTACAATATCGACGGCGATCCCAACGGGGAAAACATCGTGCTCATCGACAGTGTCGGTTCACAGGCTAATCGCATCGAGCCGATGTTCGCCGAGGCCGATTATGCCAAGCTTGTCCCACAAGTGAACATCACTGCCGGAGAAAAAACGGTTAGCCTACTCCAAGCAGGACACCGCGCCGGAGATGCCATCGTCCGCGCGTCGGCTCTTCAGAAGGAACTCCAAGACGCTTTCCTCGCGCTGCTCGATGGCAACGCCACAGCCTTGGCCAAACTCGCGCCCACCTCGTTGGTATTCGGTGTCTGGGACTCTCGCGACACCCAGGCCAAGGTTCCCCGCGCCATCGCTTCGACCATTCGTGCTTACAACGTGCGCAAACTCACGCGCTCCGCCCAATTCGTTCCCGCCATCGACTACATTGGCCAGAAGCTGCTCGATGAACCCGCCGACAAAGCCACCAAGGATTCCTACGCCGAGCGCGGTTTTGTCCACGTTCCCGCCACCGGTTCCCACGGTGGCGTGATCGCGAAAGGCGACATCCGCCGCGACGCCACGCTGGCACTCGCCGCGCTGCGTCTCCTGCACGCCGGCTCGGATGCCACCGCCACCCTGTCGCTTCGCCGCTATATTCTCGGCTTGGCTCTCGTCGCATTCACCCGCCTGCCCTCCGGCTATCTCCGCCAAGGAACCATCCTTGTTCTTGATCCCGACAAGCCCCGCGAATTCGTCGAGGTGCTGCCCACTGGCAAGCGCGTTCCCTCCGCCATCACGCACGAACAAGCGCTCACCTATGCCAACGTCGCAGCCGCGGCGTTCGGCGTTGGCGCTGATCGCACCGAAGCCTTCGACAAAAAGCGCGCCGAGGACGACCTCAAACCCAAGAAGGACAAGCCCGGCAAAAAGGGCAAAGGCGTCAAAGCCACCACCCCAACCGAGGACGACCCCAATGAGTGATTACCTCCGTATCAGCGTTCGCTTCCTTGACGGCGCGTTTCACGGACGCGGCGACGGCGGAGCCAACGAATGGCCGCCGTCGCCCCTGCGTCTGTATCAGGCCTTGGTCGCCGCATCCGCCGCCCGCTGGAACGAACGGCGCGGCATCAAGCACGCCGCCCCCGCCCTGCGCTGGTTCGAGAGTTTGCCCGCTCCCGAGATAGTCGCGCCCGCGACCGCCGAGGGCGCGGCCTACCGTCTCTACGTCCCCGACAACGTCGGCGATCTGGTCGGCAAAAGCTGGAGTCGAGGCAACGAGGGCAGCATCGCCGACTACCGCACCGAAAAAACCGTCCGCCCCACCCACGTCCAAGGCGACGGCGCGGTGCATTTTCTCTGGTCGCTTGAAAACTCGGCACCCACTCCGCATCTGGAAACCATCCTCACCGCCGCGCGCTCTATCACCCACCTCGGCTGGGGCGTGGACCTCGTGGTCGCCGACGCCGCGGTCATCCCCGTCTCCGAAGCCGCCACACTCGAGGGCCGAAAATGGCAACCCGCTCCTGACACCGGCGCCATCTCGCTGCGAACGCCACGCCCCGGAACCTTCGACGACCTCGAACAGCGCCACCACGCCTTCCTCAAGCGCGTCAGCGGTGTGGATGGCGGCACCTTTTCCCCCGTGCCACCCTTGCGCGTCTATCGCTCCGTGGATTACCGCTCCGATTCGGAGCCTGCACGCGCCCCGGTCGCGCTCTTTGCCCTGCGCCAGCTCGACGACTCCGGCTTCCGCGCCTTCGATCCCGTGCGACGCGGCCTGCATGTCGCCGCCATGCTGCGACATGTTGCGGGCGGCGCCAGCATCGCCCGCTCGCTCGGCTGGAACGACGCGCAAATCGCGCGCCTTGTTCACGGTCACACCGATGAAGTATCCTCGGCCACATCGGCCGCACGTCTCCTCTTCATCCCGGTCCCCAGCATCGAAGCACGCGGCCAAGGCAAAACCTCCGTCGTCGGTGCCATTCGCCGTATCCTCGTCACCGTGCACGGTCCCATGACGCGAGACACATTCCGGCACTTGGCCCAGCGCCTCGACGGGCTGGAGTTGATCGACGAAAAGACCGAAGCCTCCGTTGCGCTACTCTCTCGCCTCCCCGATTCTGATAAACTCACCAAGGACAACTATTTGGCCTCATCCACCACCTGGGCCACCGTCACCCCGGTCATACTGCCCGGCTACGACGACCCGCGAAAACTCCGCCAGCGCCTCCGTGAAAACTCCGGCCTTTCGGCCGATGAGAAAAATGCGCTCGTGGCGAAACTCGATCAACGCATCGACAACCTCCTGCGCAAAACCCTTCGCCAGTCCGGCTACGCCGAAGCTATCACCCGAAACGCGGCCATCGAGTGGCGCGGTTCCGGTTATCTGCCCGGCACCGACCTCGCATCCCGCTATATGACCGGCGACCAGCACCGCCGTTACCGAAAGCTCCACGTCCGAATCCAGTTTCGCGACGACCAATGCCAACCCCTACCCGTCCCTGGTCCGATATGCCTCGGTGGTGGCAAGTTCTCCGGCACCGGCCTGTTTGCAGCGATCAGATGACCCACGCCACCCACTTCGGCCTCGGGCTGTTCATACCGGCGGACTGAATCCGGCCCGTCCGACCTCCCACCCACCTCCGTCTTCCGCAATCAGCTTCCACTTCCGGCGTGACCCATCCCATCCGCGGCCCTCTCCGGTCCGCGATCTCCGAACACCCCTGCTGCGGACACCCCAAACCCCCCGCGTTGCCGTCGAGGCCCGCGCCTCGACGCGGCGAAGCTTTCGCCCCCTCCATCCCCGAACCAGCAGCGCGTGCTTCCCCGCCACGCAGGCCAGTCAACCGACTGGCCTCCATGTGGTTGTTGCATATCCCCGCAAACTATCGTGTCAGGCTTCCCGGCGGCGGAAGTTGACACTTTTCCACAGTCCCACAGTTTCACAGCCATGAAGAACATCACCCTTTCCGTCCCCGATGAGGTTTACCGCAAGGCCCGTCTGGCCGCGGCGCGGCAGGATACTTCTGTCAGCGCCTTGGTCGCCGACATCCTCCACGAGATCGCTTCCGGTCGTTCCCGTCACGCCAGCCGCGCAACCGCCATTGCCAAGGCTTTCGATGCCATTCCTGCGTTTCGCGCCTCCGACCGGCTCACCCGCGACCAGCTCAACGATCGCACCTTCATGCGCCAACTCGAGCAACGCCACCGCCTGCTCGATTCCAACACTCCCGCCCGATGAAAGCTGCCTGCTTCATCGACACCAACATCCTGCTCTACCGCGCCTCGACCGACGAGGCCGAGCGCCCCAAGCGCCTGATCGCGGAAGCCGTCCTCCGGCGCGACGACATCGGCCTGTCGGCGCAGGTGCTGGCCGAATTTTACCACAACGCCATCAGCAAACCCGGCGTGCGCATGGCCCCGGATGCCGCCGCCGCCGCCGTGGAGGCCCTCGCGCTGCTCCCGGTCGTGCCGGTCACCGCCGAGATCGTGCAGGCCGCCATCCGCCTGCAACAACGCTACCAGCTTGCCTACTGGGACGCCGCCATCCTCGCCGCCGCCAAGGAACTCGCCGCCACCACCGTCTTCTCCGAAGACCTCGCCCACGGCCAGACCTACGACGGTGTGACCGTGCTCAACCCTTTCCTTCCCGGCGTCGAACTGCCCGCCTGACTTTCCTCCAAAGCCACCCCCGAACCCGGGTCCCCCATCTCCGCATCCGCTCCCCATCCCCTCTGCAAAACGCGATCTCCCCTCCCGAAAGCCCCAAACGCAAACTCCACTTTGCCCTCCGCTGATACCAGTCACCCAAACCAATCAGACTTTACACCAAGCAGGCAAAGGGGGCGAAGAGGCTGAAAATCAGAACCTTTGCGACCTTGGCGTCCTTCGTGTGAAATCCAAAAGGTCAGGGAGGTTGGCATGAGCAAATCGCCCGATGCCACCCAGGATCTGCTGCCCGCGCGCATGCTCAACGAGTTCGTGTATTGCCCGCGGCTCTTCTACTACGAGCACGTCGAGGGCGTCTTCCTCCACAGCGCCGACACCAAGAGGGGCGCCGCCGGCCACGCCCGCGTCGACGCGGGCCGTGGTGAATTGCCGGAGGCCGCCAAGAAAAGCCCGTCCCCCGCGCGAGAAGCCGATGCGACGCCAGCGGACCAAGCCTCCGAGAAGCCGGCCAACGGACCGACCCCGACGGAGGCCGTGCCAATCGAAAATCGGGATTCGAAAATCGAAAATGACGAGATCATCCACGCGCGCTCCGTCATGCTTGGCTCGGAAACGCTCGGCGTGGTGGCCAAACTTGACCTCATCGAAGTGACGCTGGATTCCCCGCCCGCGGCCGGCGCGCCCGCCACCGCCCGGGTGGTTTGCCCGGTCGAATACAAAGCCGGCGCCCCGCGCGAGGGCGATGAAGGCGGAAAACTCTGGGATGCCGACCGCATGCAGCTCGGCCTGCAGATCCTGCTCCTGCGCGAGAACGGCTACGCCTGCGACGAGGGGGTCGTCTTCTACCGGCAGACCCGCCAGCGCGTGCGCTTCGTGATGACGCCGGAGGACGAGGACTGGATCCGGCGGGGCATCGCCGCCGCGCGCGCCTGCGCCGCCGGTCCGATCCCCCCGCCGCTCGATCACTCGCCGAAGTGCCCGCGTTGCTCGCTCGCGCCCGTCTGCCTGCCCGACGAGACGCAGTTTCTCCAGATGGCCGTGCCCGACATGGAGCTGCCGGAGCCCGCCACCCAGCTCGCCCTGCCCGGCCTCGCCACCGATGCCGCGGCGCTCGACGAAACCAAGCTGGCCTCGCTCGCCGACGAACTGGCCGATGACAACCCGATCTGGGAGCGGCTGCCCGAGCCGCGCCCGCCCCGGCTCGCCACCGAGGGCGAAGTCCGCCGTCTCATCACGCCCGACGTCGACACCAAGGTGCTTTACGTGAACACGCCCGGTGTGGCGGTGACCAGGAAGGGCGAGACGGTCGTCGTCAAAGACAAGGCCGGCACCCTCGCCGAGGTGCGGATCAAGGATCTGCACCACCTGGCGGTCTTCGGCGCCGCCCAGCTCTCGACCGCCCTGATCCAGACGCTGTGCGAGGCCGAGGTGCCGGTGTCGTATTTCTCGATGGGGGGCTGGTTCTACGGCCTCACGCGCGGCCATGGGCTGACCAATGTCTACACCCGCATCAAACAATTCGCCCGGGCCGCCGATCCCGCCCAGGCCCTGCCCCTGGCCCGGCTCTTCGTCTATGGCAAGATCCGCAACCAGCGCACGCTGCTCATGCGCAACCATGTCGAGCCGCCCGCCCTCGCGCTCAGGGCAATGAAGCACGCTGCCTCGGCCGCCCTCTCGGCCCCCAACCACGCCACGCTGCTGGGCATCGAGGGCGCCGCCGCGCTGGTCTATTTCCGCAACTTCGCCGGCATGATCAAGGGCTCCGACGACCCCGACGACATCCCCGGGTTTGAGGAGACGCCGGCCGAGCGGGCGCAGGCCGCGCAGAGCGCATTCAACTTTGATTTCAAGACGCGCAACCGCCGCCCGCCGCGCGATCCCGTCAACGCGCTGCTCTCCCTCGCCTACAGCCTGCTGGCCCGCGATTGCACGGTCGCGGCGCTGGCCGTCGGGTTCGATCCTTACATCGGGCTCTATCACCAGCCGCGCTACGGCCGGCCCGCCCTGGCGCTGGACGTGATGGAGGAGTTCCGCCCCATCATCGCCGATTCCGCCGTCCTCACCGCCATCAACAACCGGATGCTCGCGCCCACGGATTTCGTGCGGGCCGGCGAGGCGGTCAACCTGACGCCCGAGGGCCGCAAGCGCTTCTTCATGGCGTATGAGAAGCGCATGGGCGACACCGTCACGCACCCGTTGTTCGACTACAAGGTGAGCTACCGGCGCGCCATCGAGTTGCAGTTCCGCCTGCTGGCGCGAACCCTCACCGGCGAAATCGAACGCTACCTACCCTTCACCACGCGCTAGCCGGGATTTCCCCGCCCCTACCCCTTCTCGTCCATGAGCCGCACCAACTACATCGTCACCTACGACATCAGCAACCCGAAGCGCCTGCGCAAGGTGTTCAAGGCGTGCAAAGATTACGGCCTGCATCTGCAGCTGTCGGTTTTCGAGTGCGACCTGACGGCCGCCGAGAAGATCGATTTCGAGAGCCGTCTGCTCGGTCTCATCAACCGGGAGGAGGACCAGGTGCTCTTCATTTCGCTGGGACCGTCGGAAAGCCGCGGTGAGCGCGTCATCACGGCATTGGGGCAAAGCTACATTCGAATCGACCCGCCTTGTTATGTGGCCTAAGAGACCGGGTGGCTTCGTTGCTTTCGCCCGCCTGTTCTTTGAAATCGCCCGCGAGAGGTCCGGCGCCACGGCCAAACGCGCACCCGCTCGCCTCCTCGTGATCAAGGAGATGAGGCATTTATTCCGCTCCAGTGACTCGCAAACCCGCCGCAATTTCGTGGCTCTCGCTAACCCCGCGTTCCGAGCCACACCTACAATGATTTGCCAATCGAGCATCTCCGCGCTCCTCAGAGCGCGGCCCCGTTGAAGCGTGGCCGTCGCGACAAACGGAACAAACCGAGTCATATCTCCGCGCTCCTCAGAGCGCGGCCCCGTTGAAGCCGAGGTTTTGCCATTAGACGCGCACAATACGGGAGATCTCCGCGCTCCTCAGAGCGCGGCCCCGTTGAAGCTGGGTTATGGGTTAGCGGCGGAAGTCGTCGGACTCAATCTCCGCGCTCCTCAGAGCGCGGCCCCGTTGAAGCGAGCGCAAAGGACTGGCCAAGCGCGCTGCCATGGGCATCTCCGCGCTCCTCAGAGCGCGGCCCCGTTGAAGCCTGTCCATCCTCCTTCAGCACGGCGAGGCCACGGCAGATCTCCGCGCTCCTCAGAGCGCGGCCCCGTTGAAGCTCGACGCGCGCGGCGTGGCGGTAGGCGCGCACCGGATCTCCGCGCTCCTCAGAGCGCGGCCCCGTTGAAGCTCCGGCATCTACCGCCAGGGCGCGAAGATCAAGGCCGGCATCTCCGCGCTCCTCAGAGCGCGGCCCCGTTGAAGCAGGGAGAGCCAGCCATGTCTGAGCTAGGTGTTCCCCATCTCCGCGCTCCTCAGAGCGCGGCCCCGTTGAAGCTGGCCTCCGCTTGTGGGGCGAATCTGGACATCGAGCATCTCCGCGCTCCTCAGAGCGCGGCCCCGTTGAAGCGAAGCCGTGCCCGGCGTGCCCCGTTGGCGCCGCTAATCTCCGCGCTCCTCAGAGCGCGGCCCCGTTGAAGCGTCGGGGCGATCCCAGCCTACCCGGTTGCTCTAGGGCATCTCCGCGCTCCTCAGAGCGCGGCCCCGTTGAAGCATTTCTTCATCACCAGAGAAGAAGCCGAGGCATATCAATCTCCGCGCTCCTCAGAGCGCGGCCCCGTTGAAGCTCGCTGCCAAGTGTGCAACTCGGGAAGGAGACTTGAGGCGCATCTCCGCGCTCCTCAGAGCGCGGCCCCGTTGAAGCTTCGAGCCGCCGGGGTCCAGAATCATGTAGTGCGTATCTCCGCGCTCCTCAGAGCGCGGCCCCGTTGAAGCAGGTTAGCGGCGGAAGCGAGTCGGCGAAGCTCATTCGATCTCCGCGCTCCTCAGAGCGCGGCCCCGTTGAAGCCAAACTCCCGACGAGCGCATGGCCTTTATTGCCGACATCTCCGCGCTCCTCAGAGCGCGGCCCCGTTGAAGCGCGGGGTTGACGGGGTGGTAATTTGCTTCCATCGTCCTAATCTCCGCGCTCCTCAGAGCGCGGCCCCGTTGAAGCATTTTGAGGGGCGACCCTCTAAGAGGCCCGGTTGCATCTCCGCGCTCCTCAGAGCGCGGCCCCGTTGAAGCTTGGGCGGTGTAGAGTTGACGCCAGAAGCAGTAGGGATCTCCGCGCTCCTCAGAGCGCGGCCCCGTTGAAGCTGTTCCTGCGCCGGTTGCTCGGGCTTCTTGTCAAAATCTCCGCGCTCCTCAGAGCGCGGCCCCGTTGAAGCCGGTGTAGCGTTTGAAACCGTCAACGACAACTTCGCCACATCTCCGCGCTCCTCAGAGCGCGGCCCCGTTGAAGCCAAGCGTATTGCGATGCCGCCTGACTCGCCCACCCAACATCTCCGCGCTCCTCAGAGCGCGGCCCCGTTGAAGCACAACTATTTTACCAAGCGCAGCATTGACAAGAAAGATCTCCGCGCTCCTCAGAGCGCGGCCCCGTTGAAGCTCCATCATGGCCTGACGGCGCTGCAAGGGCTTCGACTTATCTCCGCGCTCCTCAGAGCGCGGCCCCGTTGAAGCGGGACTGACCCCGTGAAAGACCTGTTCAACAACCCAAATCTCCGCGCTCCTCAGAGCGCGGCCCCGTTGAAGCGCGATGCTGCCCGATAGCTGGAAGGCCAAGTGCAGATCTCCGCGCTCCTCAGAGCGCGGCCCCGTTGAAGCGAGGCCCGGCAGAGCTAGCCAGGGGGGAAAGGTTCAATCTCCGCGCTCCTCAGAGCGCGGCCCCGTTGAAGCCGTGGGCTCCGGGATAGGCTGCGCGATTAGGGACGGATATCTCCGCGCTCCTCAGAGCGCGGCCCCGTTGAAGCGTCATCAGCGGCCATATCTTGTCATCCCCATGACCAATCTCCGCGCTCCTCAGAGCGCGGCCCCGTTGAAGCGGCCACGTCCATAGCATCGAATCCTTCCAGACCCCCGGCCATCTCCGCGCTCCTCAGAGCGCGGCCCCGTTGAAGCGCGAGCACGGCTTCAGCATCGAGACCATGATGCCCAAGATCTCCGCGCTCCTCAGAGCGCGGCCCCGTTGAAGCAACCGCTCTGCCTCTGATGCCCGCCAAGCCCTTTCAGATCTCCGCGCTCCTCAGAGCGCGGCCCCGTTGAAGCTTGGTGGTGGAGCGGTTGCCGATGTCAACGTCCACCTATCTCCGCGCTCCTCAGAGCGCGGCCCCGTTGAAGCAGGAATGGGGCGACAGCATGGGAGTGGAACGGCAGTATCTCCGCGCTCCTCAGAGCGCGGCCCCGTTGAAGCACGCACAAGCTCCAGAGCGTGGACGCGCTGCCCACGCATCTCCGCGCTCCTCAGAGCGCGGCCCCGTTGAAGCCCAGACCGCGACTCCCATCATCGGCGTCATGCTGTCGATCTCCGCGCTCCTCAGAGCGCGGCCCCGTTGAAGCAAGGTCGTGCGCGCCAAGCGGACGCCAGCGAGCGCATCTCCGCGCTCCTCAGAGCGCGGCCCCGTTGAAGCATGTTCACCCGCCACTGGATCTGCAACGGCTCCCTCATCTCCGCGCTCCTCAGAGCGCGGCCCCGTTGAAGCGCGATGCGCTTCGTCGGCAACGGTTTTCTCGGCGGCATCTCCGCGCTCCTCAGAGCGCGGCCCCGTTGAAGCCTGGTTGGCCAATGCAAAAATTTTCCTTGCTAAGTCATCTCCGCGCTCCTCAGAGCGCGGCCCCGTTGAAGCTATGGAAAGACCTGTGCCCACCGATGCTCACCGTTCATCTCCGCGCTCCTCAGAGCGCGGCCCCGTTGAAG
>CAZRNE010000009.1:0-112802 GCA_964601365.1 uncultured Opitutaceae bacterium
ACCACCTCCGAGAGCGCGCGGCGGCGCAGCAGCGGCTTGGGCCGCTCCCAGGTGCGCGCGGTGTTGACGATGATGCCGACGAGGAAACCCATCAGCAGCAGGTTTGATCCGCCCGCGCTGATGAAGGGCAGCGACATGCCCTTGGTGGGCAGCATGCCCGTGACGACGCCGAGGTTGATGATGGCCTGCAGGCAGATGAGCAGGAGGCAGCCGGTCACGAGCAGGAACTGGAAAAGATTGGGCGCGCGGCGCACATGCATGAGGCCGGCGATGAAGATCGTGACGAACAGGGCGACCACGGTGAGCGTGAACACCAGGCCCAGCTCCTCACCGAGGATGGCGAAGATGAAGTCGGTGTGCGCCTCCGGCAGGAAGGCGTTCTGCTGGCGGCCGTTGCCGAGACCGACG
Organism: uncultured Opitutaceae bacterium; assembly: GCA_964601365.1. Lineage (GTDB taxonomy): Bacteria > Verrucomicrobiota > Verrucomicrobiia > Opitutales > Opitutaceae > Didemnitutus. The sequence goes on from CAZRNE010000009.1 coordinate 409, forward strand.
CCATCCACTCCGCCGGCCGCGAAGGCGAGGATGGCCTGCCAAAGCTGGTAGGCGCCGTCGCCGCGGTGCGCCTCGACGTCGAGGAACGACGTGATGCGGCGGAGACGGTTGGGGTTGTGCAGCACCAGCACGACGAAGCCGGTGAGCGCGATCGCGGCCGTGGGGAGCATGAACTTGAGCCGCGCGCCGGCGAGGAACAGCAGGATCAGGCCGATGGCGCCGGCGAGGAAGGCCGTGCCGAAGTCGGGCTCGACGAGGATGAGGCCGGCGAAGGCGCCGATGATGAGGCAGGGTTTCACGAAGCCCTGCACGAAGTCGTGCAGCCGGTTCTGGTTGAGCGCGAGGTAGTGCGCGAGGGAGAAGACCAGGGCGAGCTTGGCGAATTCCGACACCTGCAGGCGCACCCCGCCGAGGCCGAGCCAGCGCCGGCTGCCCTTCACGGAAATGCCGATTTGCGGGATGAGCACGAGCACCAGCATGAACAAAGCGATGCCCGCCGCGATCCAGGTGAACTTGCGGAGCTGCTCAAGATCGGCGCGCGCGGTCACCCAGCCGGCGCCCAGCGCCATGGCCAGGAAGATGAGCTGCTTGTAGAGGTAGGTCGTCGGCGTGGTGCCGCGCACCGTCGAGCTGGCGCTGAAGAGCACCGACAGGCCGATGGCGAGCAGGGCCGCCACGCAGACGACGATGACGCTCGCGGGAGTGATCGTGAGAGGGCGGCGGGGCGCAGGGACGCTCGGCGAACTCACCATGGCTTCAACGCAATCTGCGGTTTCAAACGCAAATCCATCAAGTCATGCCCCCAAGCTGTCATGCTGAGCAACGCGAAGCATCCAGGTCCGAGGCCAGTCCGCCTCAGCGGCTCGGTGGATTCTTCGCTGCGCTCAGAATGACACGGCATTGGCGGCTGGCGGATCAGTTCTTCGGGGGTTGCTCCTCGACCTTGACGGTCGGCACGGTGGCGGTGGGCGCGTCCTTCAGGCCCGCCTCGAGGTCCTGCCCGGGCGGCGGCGGCTTGAGGTCGAACTTGATCGGGGCCGCGCCGGTGGTGGCGGCGGGCTCGGTGGCGGTCACCGTCGCGGGGGCCGGCGTCGTGGCGGCGGGCTTGGCGCCGACGGCCTTGAAACCGGGGATCACCAGCTTCTGGCCGGCGCGGATGCGGGCGGGATCGGTGATGTTGTTCGCCGCGGCGAGCTCATTGACCGTCACCTGGTATTTGCGGGCGATGGTGCCGAGTTTTTCGCCGGGCTGGATGATGTGCGTGACCTCCTCGCCGCTGGCGCGGGCAGCGCTGACCGCGGCCTCGGCGGCGGTCGGCTCGGTGGCACCGGCTTTGGCGCCGGCAGGCAGCCGCAGTTCCTGGCCGATGCGCACGATGTCGGCGGACAGGCCGTTGGCCTCGCGGAGCGCGGCGGGCGTGACGTTGTGCTTGCGCGCGATGCTGGCCAGGGTGTCGCCCGAGCGCACCTTGTAGGTGGCGCCGGCGGGCGCGGCGAGGTCAACCGGGCCGGCGGCCTTGCCGGGAATCAGCAGCTTGCGGCCGGGCTGGAGGACGGCGTTGACGCCGAGGTTGTTGGCCTTGGCGAGCTCGGTGACCGTGAGGTTGTTCTTCTTGGCGATGCTCCAGAGGCTGTCGCCGCGCACGACGGTATAGGAAGACACGGGCGCGACGTCGGCGACCGGGGTGGCCGGGGGCGCGATGGAGATGGCCGCGGGCGAACCGGGGCGCGTGGGCGCGGCGCGGCCGGCGCCGGCCGGCGGCGTGTAGGTGACGACGGGCTGGGCGGCCGTGTCGGCGCCGCTCGCCGGTTGTGTCGGCACGGTGGTGCCGAGGTTGTAGGCCGTCGCGGGCTGCGTGGCCGCGGTGGTCGTTCCGCCGGGCACGGTGGCGTCCGGGGTGGCGGCGTGGCGCGAGCCGCCCGTCTGGCAGCCCGGGGTGGCGAAAATGAGGATGAAGGCGAGCAGGTGGATCGCGACCACAGCTCCGAAGATCTGCAGGATTTTCATGGCGGGAGTTGAGTGAGTGAGCGGCGGGTTTGCTATCTAAAAAGCGAGGTTATTCACAGTCATTCCACAAGCCAGCGCGACGATGTGGGCGCGGCCGGTTTAGCGGGAATTTCATGGTGGAAAAACGGTAGGTGCCCGGCGGCAGCAAATGGGTAGGTTCCGGTTGTCAGTATAAAGAACCTGCCGTCGGGCTCCTACGAAGGGGTTTGGGGCGGGTCGCGGGCAGCGTCTCGCCGGCCGCAAAGCCCTCGCGCAAGCGGCGGAGGCGGGCCATGGGACGGACGAGCGGGCGTTGCATCAGCAACAGTCCGGTCTGGGCGACGTCGCGGAAATTCGGGGTATGTTCGAAGCTGAGGTCGATGGGCATGGGGCGCGCGGGGTTAGCGGAGCTTCAACGTGGCCAGGCCCAGCAGGGCGAAGCCGAGGGAGAGAACCCAGAAGCGCAGGACGACCTTGGTCTCGGGCCAGCCGAGCTTCTGGAAATGGTGGTGCAGCGGGGCCATCCGGAAGAGACGCCGGCCTTCGCCGAAGCGGCGCTTGGTGTATTTGAACCAGCCGACCTGCAGGATGACCGACAGGGCCTCCAACACGAACACGCCGCCGATGATCACCAGGGTGAACGGCTGGTGGATCATGAAAGCCATGACGCCGATGAGACCGCCGAGCGCGAGCGAACCGGTGTCGCCCATGAACACCTCCGCCGGGTGCGAGTTATACCAAAGGAAGGCCATGCACGCCCCGATGAGCGCGCCGCAGATGACCGTGATCTCGGTCACGCCCCGCACGTGGCTGAGAAGAAGGAATTCCGAGTAGATGCTGTTGCCCGCGATGTAGGCCATGATGCCCAGCACCAACGCGACCGTGATCGTGCAGCCGACGGCCAGGCCGTCGAGGCCGTCGGTCAGGTTGATGGCGTTGCTGAAGCCGACGATCCAGAGGTAGATGAGCACGAGCAGCAGCCACCAGGGCATCTGCTCGATCAGGGCGGTCTTGAGGAACGGCACCCAGAGCTCGCGGATTTTCGCCGAGCTCTGCGGATGCCACAGCAAGACCCCGAGGGCGACGACGGTGGCCAGCGACTGCCAGGCGATCTTCTCCCAGGACCTGATGCCGTCCTTGTTCTTGTGGACGACCTTCAGGTAGTCGTCGCGCCAGCCGGGCACGGTCAGCGCCGTGTAGACGAACAACGCCACGACGACCCAGACGTTGGGCTGGGCCCAGAGCGCCGAGCTGAAGAAGACGGCGATGAAGATGATGAGCCCGCCCATCGTGGGCGTGTGCTTCTTGTCGAGGTAGGTCGCGCCCAGCTCGCCCGTGCGCGAGTCGATGTAGCCGTGCCCGAGCTTCAGCTCGCGGAAACGGCGGATGAGCCACGGGCCGATGAGGAATCCGATGATGAGCGCCGTGGCCGTCGCCATGATGATGCGGAACGTGTGCGACCCGAACAGCCGCAGCGGCCCGTAGACATGCTCGAAATCTGCGAGGTAGCTAAGCATGGGCGGGGGCCTGCGGGTCCAGCACGGTCTCGAGGCGGTAGCGGCGGCTGCCCTTCACGAACACATCACCGGAGAATCCCGCCAGCTTCTCGCGCACGGGATCCAGGGAGGTGACGACGGCGATCTGCGCGGGATCGTTGCCGTTCTCGAGCATGCCGTCGCGGAGGGCCGGGGCGTGGTCGCCGATCGCGAACAGGAAGTCGCCCGGTCGCAGCAGCAGCGTGCGGCCCAGGGTCCGGTGGAAATCGGCCGCCTGCGCGCCCAGCTCCTCCATGCCGCCGAGCACATAAAGCCGCGGCACGTCGGTGCGCGCAAGGCCGGCAAAGGCCGCGATCGAGTCCGCCATCGAGGCGGGGTTGGCGTTGTAGAAATCGCAGTAGACCCGCGCCGCGCCGACGGTCTGCAGCTCGCCGCGCCATTTCGCCGGCTGCCAGGCCTCGAGGCGCTTCTGCAACGCCGCGTCCGGCACGCCCAGCTCGGACGCAAGCGCGAGCGCGAGCGCGGCGTTCTGCGCCATGCCGCCCGAGACGCGGCGCAGCACGAAGGGCCGCCGGCCGTTCAGCGTCACTTCCGTGCGGTCGGGCCGGTGCAGGACCGTGAAGGACACGGTGCGACCGTCCACGCGCACCATGCCCTCGTTGGCGGGCACGAGCACGAGGGGATTCTTCAGCGCGCGGAAGCAGTCGTAGGTCCAGCAGGACACGGGGAAAACGGCGAGCCCGCCGGCGCGGTTGGCGGCGGGCAGGCGGGATTTTTCCCGGGCCACGCCCTCCAGCGAGCCGAGTTTCTCCAGGTGCGCCGGGCCGACGAGCGTGACGATGCTGTGGTCGGGTTCGATCATGGCCGCGAGCGGCGGCATGTCGCCGGGGAAGTTGATCCCGGCCTCGACCACGGCGGCGCGGTGGGCCGTGCGGTCGAGGCGCGTCAGCGTGAGCGGGACGCCGATCTGGTTGTTGAGGTTGCCCTCGGTGGCGAGCACGTCGGGCGCGCCGCCCAGCAGCAGCGCCAGCAGGTCCTTGGTCGAGGTCTTGCCCGCGCTGCCGGTGACACCGACGACGATGCCATGGAACTCCAACCGGTGCTCGCGGGCGATGCGCTGGAGCGCGGCGAGCGGATCGGCCACGACGAGCTGCGGAAGCGCGCAGCCGCCGGCCGCGCGCGCCACGAGTGCGGCGGAGGCGCCGCGCTGCCCGGCTTCGCCGACGAAATCGTGCCCGTCGCGTTTTTCCGTCTTGAGGGCGACAAAGACCTGACCCGCACCGAGCGTGCGTGTGTCCTGCGTAAAGCCCGTCAACGCCCCGGCCGGACGTGTGGTCCAGCTGCCGCCGGTCCACGCGGCGATTTGGTCGGGGTTGAATGCGGGCATGGATTCATGCGCCGGCCTGAGCCGGCTTCAGGGTTTGAGGGTCTTGATCTGGATGAGTTCGCGGACGACGTGGCGGTCGTCGAACGGCACCACGGTGTCGGCGAGTTCCTGGAAAGTCTCATGGCCCTTGCCCGCGATGAGCAGGCAGTCGCCGGCCTTGGCCGCGTCGAGGGCGAGGCTGATCGCCCGGCGGCGGTCCTCGACAAAGGCGACCTTGGCGGCATCCCCCACCCCGCCGCGCATATCGGCGAAGATCTGCGCGAGCGGCTCGCCCCGGGGGTTGTCGGCGGTGGCCCAGGCGAAATCGGCGAACTGTTGCACGGCGGCCGTCATGAGCGGACGTTTGCTGCGGTCGCGGTTGCCGCCGCAACCGAAGACGACGAGCAGGCGGCCGGTGGTGATGGGGCGCAGCATGGCGAGCGCGTTGCGGAGCGCGTCGTCGGTGTGCGCGTAGTCCACCAAGACGCTGGCGGCCTGGCCGGCGTCGATCTTCTCCATGCGGCCGGGCACGCCGGGGAAGCCGCCCAGCCGCGGCGCGAGCAGGCGCGGGTCGCGCCCGAGCGCGAGGGCCGCCGCGAAGGCGGCGAGGAGGTTGCTGACATTGTAGCGGCCGATGAGCGGGCTCTCCAGATCCACGGACCCGCCCTCCCAGACCAGCCGCAGGCTCGTGCCGCCGAAGCCGAGGCGCACATCCTCGGCGCGCACCTGCGCGTCCGCGGCCTCGCCGAAGGTGATGAGCCGGACGGAACCGGCCAGGGCAGCGGCCAGCTCGCGTCCGCGGGGGTCGTCGAGGTTCACCACGGCGGCGCGGGGCGCGGGGCCGTTGGCACCGGAGAACAGACGGCGCTTGGCCGCAAAGTAGCTGTCGAGCGAGCCGTGGTAGTCGAGGTGGTCCTGCGTGAGATTTGTGAACACGGCCACGCCGAACCGGGCGCCGAGCACGCGCTGCTGGTCCAGGGCGTGTGAGCTGACCTCCATGACCGCCTGGCGCAGGCCGGCATCGCGCATCTGGGCCAGCAGGCCGTAGAAATCGAGCGCCTCGGGCGTCGTGCGGTAGGACGGCACCGAACGCGCGCCGAGATCATAGCGCACCGTGCCGAGCAGGCCGACGCGGCTGGCCGGCGTCTCGAGCAGGTGCTGCAACAGGTGCGCGACGGTGGTCTTGCCGTTGGTGCCGGTGATGCCGACCAGCTCGAGGTCGCGGTCGGGGAACTTGTAGTAACGCTGGGCGACGCGCGCGAGCGCGTGCCGGGCATCGGCGACCTGGACGTAGGTGACGCGCGCCGCCGTGCCGGCGGGGATTTTCTCCGTCACCACCGCCACCGCGCCGCGCTGGATGGCCTCGTCGATGAACGAGGCTCCGTCGGCCCGCCGGCCCGGCAGGGCGAAGAAGAGGTTGCCCGGCAGCACCCGCCGGCTGTCCATGGCGAGGCCCGAGATCGGGCGCTCAAGGTCGCCCTTGCTGGCGAGGATTTCGTCCTCCGGCAGGTAGTCGGAAAGCTTGGGAGCCATTTGGAAGATGCGCTGCTGGATGCGCGAGGGTCGGCGGGTGCGGGGAAGCGGGAGCGCGCGGAAGGCTGCGACCAGCGGGTAGTTGGGGGTCAGGTAGCCGATCACCGGTCGCCTCCCTTCAGCGCGAGAAGCGGGCGGTTCAGGACCGGGCCGGGGCGGATGTTGCGGTATTGGATCAGCTGTTCCGCGATGTGCTTGAAGGCCGGGGCGGCGACGATGCGGCCGTAGGCGGAGCCGCCCGGCACCTTGGCGTCGTCCACGATGACGCTGAGCACGATCTCCGGACGGCTGGCGGGGAAAAATCCGACGAACGAACCCACGTGGCGGGTGGTCACGTATTTGCCGTCGATGATCTTCTGGGTCGTGCCCGTCTTGCCGGCGATCTCGAAGCCCTCGATCCGGGCGTCGGCCCCGGTGCCCTCGGGCGACACGACGCGTTGCAACAGCTGCGAGAGGACGGCGGCGGCGGCGGGCCGGAGCACCTGCCGGCGGGCCTCGGGCTCGAAGCGGCGCACCACCCGGCCGTCGGCGGTGCGGACTTCCTTCACGATCTGCGGGCGCAGCAACACGCCGCCGTTGGCCACGGTGGCCATGGCCATGTGGATCTGGAGCGGCGTGGCCGCGATGGCATGGCCCATCGGCATGCGCGTGATCGTGAGGCCGTCCCACTTGTCGGGGGATTCGAGGATGCCCCGCACCTCGCCGCCCAGCGGAAAACCGGTTGTTTCCCCGAAGCCGAACTGCCGCGCATAGTCGTGGAACCGCCGGTCGCCCAGCTGCATGGCGAGCTGGGCCGCGCCACGATTGCTGGAATGGCTGACGATCTCCGCGACCGACATCCAACTGCCGGCATGGTCGTCCTTCGGCAGCGCACGGGACCGCCCGTTGTAGAACACCGACGTGAGCCCGCAGTCAAAGCGCGACACAGGCGTGACGAGGCCCTCGTTCAGGGCGCCGCCGGCGGCGACGATCTTGAAGGTCGAGCCCGGCTCGATGATGTCGGTGACGGCGTAGTTGCGTTGGGCCTCGAGCGGGGCCTTGTTGAACTGGTTCGGGTCGTAGGTCGGGTAGTTGGCGAGGCCGAGGATGGCGCCGGTGTGCGGGTCGCTGACGATGATGGTGGCGAAGTGCGGGTCGAATTTCGCGGCGATGGTCCGCAGCTCCTGCTCGATGATGTTCTGGATGACGGAATCGATGGTGAGGACGACGTCCTGGCCGTCGACCGCCGGCACCTCGCGGGAGCGGAACTGCGAAAGCTCGCGGCGCGCGCCGTCCTTCTCGGTCTCGATCCAACCGTCCTGCCCCTGGAGATAGAGGTCGAAGTGCCGTTCGACGCCGGTGACGGGCGTGCCCTCCTTGTTCACGTAGCCGACCAGGTGCGAGGCCAGCTGGCCGCCGGGGTAGACGCGGCGGTATTCGCGGGTGCCGTAGATGCCGCGGATCTTCAGGGCGAGTATGGCCTTGTAGGCGTTCTCGTCGACGTTCTCGGCCAGCTTGACCCAGCGGATGCGGCGCTCGCGCGGCTCGGCATCGGGCGAGGCGGCGGCGAATTTTTGCGCGGCGGCGCCGCGGCGCAGGAGGCTTTCGAGTTCCGCGGGCCGGAGGCCGGCCAGGCGCGCCAGCTCGGGCCAGCGGGCCTCGTCTTCGCGGCGGAGCAACTCCGGGTCGGCGCCGAGCACGACGTAGGACCGGCTGGTCGCGAGGAGGTTGCCCTGGCTGTCGGTGATGGCGCCGCGCCGCGCGGGCTCGACCGTGATCTGGCGGCGGGCCTTGTCCACGTAGCGCACGAGGTTGTCGCGGTCGAGCACGTGCAGTTGCACGAGGCGGACGCCGACCGCCGCGAAGCAGAGCAGCACGCCACCGGCGAGCAGATGCATGCGGATGTTGGCGGCGAAACCCTGCGACATGGTCAGCGGGCGGCGGCGAGTTGGAAGCGGAAGGGCCGGGCGACGCCCGGCGGCGCCGCGGCCGGCACCACGGCGAAGACCTCGCGGTGACGCTTGGCGGCGAGGCGGCGCATGACCGGTTCGGAGACGCGGGCCACCCGCTCCTCCCGCGGCACGGCGAGGCCGAGGCGCATGGCCTCGTTCTGGCGCGTGAGGGCGGCGGGGTTGAGCGCGGCGGCCACCTCGGCGTCAATCCCGGCCAGCTGCCGCTCAACGTCGGCGAGGCGGACCTCGACGGCGCGGTTGCGCGCGGCGGTCTGGAAGATCTCCTGGCGCATCCACACCGCGGCGAGGCCGAGCGAACCGGCGAAGACCAGCAGCGCGAGCGTGAGCAGGAACATGCGGTTGACGAGACCGGCGGGAACGGCCGGGCCGGAGGGAGCGGGCAGAGTCTGGGTGGCGGTGGCGATCATGGCGGGGTGGAAGTCAGAGTTTCCGCAGGGCGCGGAGCTTGGCGGAACGGCTGCGGGGATTGCGGGCGAGTTCGGCGGGGCCGGGCGTGACCGGACGGCGCGTGAGCGGCTCGGCGTGCTTGGTGCGCATCTGCTGCGGCGTGGCGTCGTCGGCGTCGACGGGCTGGCCGCATTGCGCGCGGAAGAACTGCTTGGCGATGCGGTCCTCGAGGGAGTGGAAACTGATGACGACGAGCACGCCGCCGGGCTTGAGCTTGGCAAAGGCGACCGGCAGCGCGCGCCCGATGGCGCCGAGCTCGTCGTTGACGGCGATGCGCAGCCCTTGGAAGGAGCGCGTCGCGGGGTGGATCTTGCTGTCGCGTTTGGCCGCGGCCGGGACGGCGTCCGCGATGACCTGCGCGAGCGAAGCGGTGCGTTCGAGCCGGCCGGTGCCGCGGGCCTCCTCGAGGGCGCGGACCACGCGGCGCCAGTTGGGCTCCTCCCCGTAGTCCCGGATGGCGCGCACGAGTTCGTGGTGCGAAGCGCGCTCGACCCACGCCGAGGCGGGCAGGCCCTGGCGCGGATCGAGACGCATGTCTGCTGGTGCGTCGTTGCGGAACGAAAAGCCGCGCGTCGCGTCGTCCAGTTGGAAGGACGACACGCCGAAATCGAACAGCGCGCCGTCGAATCCGGCGTCGGCCAGTTCGGCGAGGCGGCCGAAATCGAGATCCACGAAGCGGAATCTTCCGGAGAAATCCGCGGCGACCTCGGACGCGCGCGGGGCCGCGGCCGGATCCCGGTCCAGGGCGGTCACATGCGCGCCGGCCTGCAACAACGCCCGGGTGTGTCCGCCGCCGCCAAACGTGGCGTCGAGAAAGCACCGGCCGGGAGCAGGCGCGAGGAATTCCAGCGCCTCGTGGAGCAGGACGGGCGTATGACCCGCGGTCATGGGGCGCTCACATGGTTCAGGGAACGCGGCGCGCATGGGGTTTTTTGCGCGGGAGCGGCAGGGGCATCGCTCCGCGCAGGGTGCGGCGACGGCTGAGACCGATGAGGGAGAGCTTGGGCAGGGGCTGGGTCCGGATGATCATGGAAGTGGTTTTCATGCTCAGAGGCCGATGCGGCGCATCATGTCGCCAAAGTTTTCGCCGGCCGTGCTGCGGAGCTCCTCCTCCCAGCGCGCCGGACTGTAGATGTTGAAAGTGTCGCCCATGCCGCCGAGCACGGCCGTCTTCGCGATGCCGGCGTGCTTGAGCAGGCTCGCGCTCACGCCGAAGCGCCCCTGCTTGTCGAAGGTGAACGACAGCGCGCCGGAGAAAATGCGCGCCTTCACCGCCTGGGCCTCGCGATCGGAATGGCGCTGCGCCGAAACCTGCTCGAGCAGCTTCTCCACGCGCGCGGGCGGCAGCACCGCGATGTAGCCGTCCGGATGCGGAATGGCCAAAAACGTCTCCGTGTCCGAGTGCGTCCAGCGCCACAACGACGGGATCGTCAGACGATTCTTGTCGTCGAGCGTGTGGTCGAAGTGACCGGAATAGACGTTCTTGTGCGCGGAAGTCATTGGGGTGCCGTTCCCTAAAACGCCCCATTTCTCCCCATTTCACACCCCCCAGTCAAGCAAACTAAGCCGGTTTTCCCCAAAAACTTGCTCACAAATTATTGTCAGGAGACCGCTCCGGTTTTGAGGCACGGTTTTGACTATTCCCCGGCCCCGCCAAATCCTGCGGCATGCCGCTGCGGGCGCTGACCATCGACTTCAACTCGTTCTTCGCCTCCGTCGAGCAGCAGGAGCGGCCGGAGTTGCGCGGCAAACCCGTGGCCGTTGTGCCGGTGCTGGCGGAAACGACCGGTGCGATTGCGGTCAGCATTGAAGCCAAGAAAATGGGCTTGGCCCGCAATGCCCGCCTCAGCGAGGCGCGCCGCCAATGCCCGGGGCTTCTGATCGTCGAGGCGCGCCCCGAGGTTTACATCAACTACCAACGCCGGCTGGCCAAAGCCATCCAGGCTCTCGTGCCGGAAACCAAGGTGCAATCCATCGACGAACTGACGGCCCATCTCGACGGTATGCTGTCGCGACCGCAGGCGGAGAAACTGGCCAAGACCATCAAGACGAAGATCGCCCGCGAGGTCGGACCCCTCCTCCGCTGCTCCATCGGCATCGCGCCCAACTGGCTCCTGGCCAAGGTTGCTTCCGACATGCAGAAGCCCGACGGGCTCGTGATCCTCGAGGACGCGGACATCCCCGCCAAGCTCCTGCACCTGGCGCCCGGAGACATCGCCGGCATCGGCCCCAACATCCAACGCCGCCTGGCCGTCCACGGCATCAACACGATGGCCCAGCTTTACGCCGCCAAGATGGCGGAGTTCCGCGGCATCTGGGGCGGGGTGCGAGGCGAGCAGATGTGGCGCCTGCTGCACGGCGAAAATCTCCCCTATTTCGAGCACGAGAGCGGCAAGACCATCGGCCACGGTCACGTGCTTCCCCCGGCCAAGCGCAACCACACCGACGCGCTCGCCGTGCTCAAACGCCTCTTGCAAAAGGCCGCGATGCGCCTGCGGCACTCGCAGCTCTACACCGGGGCCTTGAGCGTGTTCATCGACTACATCGACGGCGCTTCGTGGTCCGACGAACTGCGCCTGACCGAGACCCAGGACACCCTCCGCCTGACGCACGCGCTCAACGACCTCTGGAAAAAGCGCCCCGCGCAGCACGCCCGCCGCGTTCCGCTGCGCGTCGGCGTGCACCTGACCCGGCTGATCGACCTCAAGCTCCACACGCCCGACCTCTTCGAGGAGCCGGTCGAGCGGACCCGCGGCAAGCTCTTCGAGGCCGTCGACCACCTGAACAAGGTGTTCGGCAAGAACACCGTCTATCTGGGCGGCGCGCACGGCGCCACCAAGGACGCCCCCATGCGCATCGCCTTCACCCGCATCCCCGAGCCCGAACTCGAGGAAATCGACCGCTCGCGCCAGCGCCGCGTCCGCCCCCTCAAGCCTCCCGCCGCGCCCGAACCACCCGACTACGCCGAATAGATTCGCCTGCGTGTTGGCAATTTCTGCTCCGGTGGGTCAGCGTTACCGAGCGCAAGCGACGTCCGCCACTCGCTCGCGCCGAAGTAGCGCCCGCAAGCGGGCTGGCCCACGAGCCGGTGGAGTCTTGCGATCAATCTCCGCACCTCCCCGGGGCCTCGCCGAAACCTCGGCGGCTCAACGAGTTTGCTTTTGACAATTTCGCCGGCGCCCGGCTTTGATTCGGAAACCCGCCACCGCCACATGTTCAACCAACTGCTGGGACTTTTCTCGAACGACATCGGCATCGACCTCGGCACGGCGAACACCCTCGTCTACGTGAAGGACAAGGGCATCGTCCTCCGCGAGCCCAGCGTGGTCGCCGTCCACACCGGCAGCCGCAAGGTCCTCGCCGTCGGCGACGAGGCCAAGAAGATGCTCGGCCGCACCCCCGGCAACATCACCGCCATCCGCCCGATGAAGGACGGCGTCATCGCCGACTTCGACATCACCGAGTCGATGCTGCGCTACTTCATCAAGAAGGTGCACAACAACTCCAAGATCGTCTCACCCCGCGTCGTCGTCGCCATCCCGAGCGGCATCACCGAGGTCGAGAAACGCGCGGTCAAGGAGTCCGCCACCCACGCCGGCGCCCGCGAGGTCCTCACCATCCTCGAGCCCATGGCCGCCGCCCTCGGCGTCGGCCTGCCCGTCGACGAACCCGCCGCCAACATGATCGTCGACATCGGCGGCGGCACCACCGAGATCGCCATCATTTCGCTCTCCGGCATCGTCTTCTCCAAGTCCATCCGCGTGGCCGGCGACGAGATCGACGCCGCCATCATCAACTACATGAAGCGCGCCTACAACCTGCTCATCGGCGAGCGCACGGCGGAAGAGATCAAGATGACCATCGGCTCCGCCTACCCGCTCGAGCAGGAGCTGGCGATGGAGGTCAAGGGCCGCGACTCCGTCGCCGGCCTGCCCAAGACCATCCACATCACCTCGCAGGAGATCCGCGAGGCCATCGCCGACACCATCGGCTCCATCGTCGAGGCCGTGCGCGCCGCCCTCGAACGCTGCCCGCCCGAACTCTCCGCCGACCTCGTCGATCGCGGCTTCGTCATGGCCGGCGGCGGCTCGCTCATCCGCGGCATCGACAAGCTCCTCTCCGAGAAGACCGGCCTGCCCGTCACCGTCTCCGACGACCCCCTCTCCGCCGTCGCCAACGGCACCGGCGTCTTCCTCAACAACATCGACGAGCTCTACCGCATCGCCGCCGACTTCTGAGCCATGCGAGGGTCATTTCAACCGGTCGCTTGGAGCCGGATCTGGAATTCGGGCATCGGCCGCGGGATCGTGGCCGTGATCGCCTCGTTTCTGGCCTCCGCGGCCGTTCACCTCGCCCTGACAGCCGACCCGCATTGGGCGTGGTCCACTCGCAACGCGCTGCTTGTGACATTGATCTTCAGCGTTGCTTTGCGTCGAAGCAAGAAGGGCGACGACGGCCGCTGACAGCTGTCGCGCCCCGTCCCGCCGTGCTTCCCCGACGCTTCGACCAGGCCCGCCCCTTCGCCACGCTCGGCGTGTTGCTGCTCGTGTGGCTGCTGCTGCCCTTCGGGCTCAAGGCCTTCACGCGCACGACCTTTTTCGAGCTGCAGGCGCCGTTCGCCGCCGCCCAGTCCTATGTGCAGGACCTGCAGGAGTTCTGGGCGCTGCGCGTGCGCCCCAAGCAGGAGATCATCGAGGCCGGCCGCGACCTTGCGCGGCTCAACGCCGCCTATGAGGTGCGCCTGCAGGAAAACGAACAGCTCCGCGCCGAGATCCTCCGCCTCGAGAACCTGCTCAAGCTCCCGCCCCTGCCCGACCACCGTCTCGAGCCCGCCCGCGTGGCGCGGCGCGACTTCAACGGCTGGTGGCAGCGCATGGTCATCCGCAAGGGCGAGAAACACGGCATCACCGTCGGCGCGCCGGTGGTCTTCTCCGGCGGCGTCGTCGGGCGCATCAGCGAGGTGCATCTCTACACCTCCGTTGTTGACCTCGTCACCAGCCCGACCGTGCGCCTCGCCGCCGCCATCGACGCCGACACGCGCCCCGTCAGCTACCAGGGCGGTCTCAACGCCAGCTTCAGCGCGCCCCGCGGCACCGTCGAGTTCGTGCCGCTCGACATCAACGCCAGCCCGTCCGCGCCCCGCCGCCTCGTCACCTCCGGCCTCGGCGGCGTCTTCCCGTCCGGTCTGCTCATCGGCGAGATCACCCGCCTCGAGATCAGCTCGGACGGCCTGTTCAAAACCGGCGAGGTCCGGCTCGACGACCGCCTGCATTCGCTCACCGAGGTGACCGTGCTCGTGCAGCTCAACCCCGAGGATCGCTGACATGCGCCGCCCCGACCTCCGCTGGCTCGCGCCCCTCGTCGCGAACATGGTGCTGCTCCAGCTCGGCGCGCTGGCCAACCACCACCTGGCCCCTTTCGGCCTGACGCTCTTTTGCGGCGGCTTGCTGGTCACCTACGCCGCCGCGCGGCTCGATCTCCGGCACGGCCTCACCGGCACGCTGCTCACCGGCCTGCTCTTCGACGCGCTCAGCCCCGTGCCCTTTGGGCTCGGCACCTTCTTCCTCGGCCTCGCGCATGTGCTGATCTTCCAGGGCCGCCAGCGCTTCCCGCGCGACGAGCCCGTCTTCTTCACCGTCGTGGCGCTGCTCGCCAACCTCTTCCTGTTCCTCTGCCTGTCCTTTGCGCTCGTGGGCGACAACCCCCGGCCGGCGGCCGCGTGGGGCCGCCTGTTCGTGGACCTGATCTTCTCGCAGCTCGCCCTCGCCCTGGTGGCCGCGTGGTTCTTCGCCCTGCAGAACGCCCTCATCGAATTCACCGGCCGCCACCCGGAAACCGGCCGCCCCTTGCCGCACTAGCGCCGTGAACGTCGTCCAGATCTACAACGCCCGGCATCCGCGGCTGCTGCTGTTCTACCCGCTGCTCGCCCTGCTGCTCGCGCCGCTGCTCGGCGGCCTCGTCTGGCGGCAATTGCTGCGCAGCGGCCTCTACAGCGAGCGCGAGCGCATCCAGAACCAGCGCCGCGTCATCGTCCCCGGTCCGCGCGGTGACATCCTCGATCGCGAGGGCCGCGTGCTCGTCGGCAACCGTCCGCGTTTCTCCGTCGTGCTCAACCTCGCCGAGCTGCGCGGGGAGTTCCGCCGCGAATACCTGAAGATCGTCCGCAACTTCCGCGCCGAGGCGCCCGCCGACCGCCCCTCCTCCGCGCAGATGGAGCGCCTCGCCCGCGCCGCCGTCGCCCAGCGCTACCTCGACCAGATCAACTTCATCCTCGGCCGCGCCGACCGCGTGCGCAGCGCCGACCTCGACCGTCATTACGCCCAGACCCTGCTCCTGCCCTTCGTCCTCCTCGACGATCTCGCGCCCGAGGAATACGCCCGCCTCATCGAGCGCCTGCCGGTCAATTCCCCCCTGCAGGTCTACACCGCCAGTTCCCGTTATTACCCGCACGGGGCGGCCGCGGCGCACGTCCTCGGCTACGTCGGCGCCAACAACAATCCGAAGGCGGAGGATTTCCCCGGCGAGGACCTCATGACCTTCAAGATGAAGGGCACGGTCGGCAAGGCCGGGCTCGAACAGCAGTTCGACGACCTCCTGCAGGGCGAGGCCGGCGGCGCCATCTACCGGGTCGATCCCGCCGGCTTCAAGGTCGACCTGCCCATCGAGAAGCGCCTGCCCGTGCAGGGCAAAAACCTCGTCACCAGCCTCGACCTCGACCTCCAGCTCGCCGCCGAGGAGGCCATCAAGGGCCACGTCGGCTCCGCCATCGTGCTGGACGTGCGGACCGGCGAGGTGCTCGTCATGGCCTCGGCCCCGAACTACGACCTCAACGCGCTGTCGCCCCGCATCTCCACGGAGACCTTCAGGCAGATCGAAGAGGCCGGCGGCTGGCTCAACCGCGCCATCCAAGGCCAGTATCCGCCCGGTTCCACGTTCAAGCTCGTCAGCGCCATCGCGGCGTTGCGCGCCGGTGTCGTGGACCGCGACAGCTCGCACACCGACTGCCCCGGCTGGATGATGGTCGGCAACCGCCGCTTTCCCTGCTGGAAGCGCGGCGGCCACGGCGAACGCGACCTCATCGGCGCCATCCGCGACTCCTGCAACATCTTCTTCTACACCTACGGCCAGCAACTGGGCCCCGACCTGATCGCCAACGAGGCCCGCCGCTTCGGATTCGACGAGCGCACCGGCATCGAGCTGCCCTCCGAGTTCCGCACACCGCATGTCGGCACGCCCGACTGGAAAAAACGCATCTACAACGAGCGCTGGTTTCCCGGCGACACCGCCAACCTCGCCATCGGCCAGGGCGACACCCTCGTCACCCCCCTGCACATCGCCTGTCTGGCCGCTTCGCTGGGGCGCGGAGAAACCCTCACCAAGCCCACCCTGCTGCACGATCCCCGGCGGCCGGCCCAGCGCTCCGCCCCGCTCGGACTCGATCCGCCGGATTACCAGGCCGTGCTCGACGGCATGGCCGAGGGCTACCAGTTCGGCACCGGCCGGCTCGCCAAGGTCGACGGCGTCAGCGCCGGCACCAAGTCCGGCACGGCGCAGAAGGGCCGCATCGAGCTCGGCTGGATGGTCGCGCTCGCCCCGATCGAGCGGCCCGAGATCGCCATCGCCGTCTGCCTCGAGGGCCAGGAGCTCGACGGCGATTTCGGCGGCGGCCTGCACGCCGGCCCCGTGGTCAGGGCCATCCTCGAGAAGTGGCACGCCAAGCGCGAGCAGCGCACGAGTCCGACCATCACGTTGCGCGCCGAGTGAGCGTCGTCAGCCGCGCGCGGCGCGCAGCTCGCGCCGGGCTTGGCGGAAGATGCTGCGCGGCTCCGGCCAGGATTCACGCCGGCCGTAGCGAAGGCGCCTGAGTTCATCCCTCACGCCGGTCAAGCCGGCCGTTTCCGCGCCCGCTGCGCCAAACTCCGCGATGCGCCGCAGCCATTGCCCGGCCTCGTGCCGCACCGGATCGAAATTTTTCTCGCCGCCCAGCGCGCGCGCCTGCAACCACAGCCACGGCAACATGCGGGCCAGCGCCCAAACCAGGGCCACGGTCAGGACGAGCCAGAATGTCGTGCGGGATACACGGCGCATGTCCCACGGCTGTTTGACCCAAGCCTTGAGCCGGGCCGCAAGACCGGCGAGCGCCTCACGGATCGCCCCGCCGGTGTCAACCGTCAGACCGCGGACCCGTTCGATCATCTGGGCCTGTGTGCGCTGGTCGAAATTGACGATGCGGCGATACCAGAGGACGCGCAGGCTGTCGAAGCGCGCGTCCCAGCTGCTGTCCTCGGCGCGCGCCGCGCGCAACGCCGCGGCCTGGGCGGTTGAGGTCATCGCACCCGGCGTGGCGTCAAAGCGCTGCCAGGCGCCGTTGTCGAAGACCTCGCTCCAGGCGTGCGCGTCGGAATTCTTCACCATGAAGTAGTTTTCGTAGGCATTGAGCACACCACCGCGGAATCCGGTGACAACCCGCGCCGGATGCCCGGCCGCCCGGCACAGCACCACGAGGCCGGTGGCGAAATACTCGCAGAAACCCGGCTCGTTCGAGTCGATCCACCGCACGATGTCGTCGCCCGGTCCCGGGGGCGAACGCGATGAGAGGGCGTAGGCGTGGCGTTCCTGCAGCCAGGCGGTCGCGCGGCGGGCGAATTCGGTCGCGGACAGGTTTTCGCCGCGGGTGATCTGCGCCACGATGCGCGCCAGGACGGCCTCGTTGTCGGGGCCGACCGGGCCGCGCAGGACATTGAGCGAGGGCAAGGGGGAGCCGCGGGCCGCCTTGGCCAGGATGTTCGTGAGCGGGATGTCCGGGATCGGCTCGTCCAGCACGACTCCGTCGAGCTGGAAGGCGTTCATCGCCACCGGCTCCTGCCGCAGGGCGACCAGCCGGTGCCGCCGGCTCACCTGCACCGGCGCGATGTCGCGCATCCGCAGATGCGTGAAGGAACCGGGCAGCGGCAGGAAACGGCTCACGCCCGGCTCGACATAGATCGTCCAGGTGCCCCCGACGGCGTGCGGCCCGCCGAAGCCGGCCTTGCCCCTGACGTATTGCTGCCAGATCTGCTCTTTCTGCAGCTCCACCTGCATCGCGGTGGACATCCGGAAACCCTCCGGCGTGTATTCATCGAGCACGACCAGCCGCCAATAAGGGATGTCGCGCACCGATTTCGCGTCGGTCAGGTCCACGCGCATGGCGATGCTCTCGTCGCGGATCAGCTCGCTCACGTCGCCAAAGCTCACCCGCTCGGTGAAACCGGTCTTGCTCTTGCGCGTGATGTAGCGGTCGAGGAAGAAACTGCTGCCCAGCTCGAAGCGCGGGATGATGACGAAGAGCAGGCCCGACAGGCCGACCACGAGGGCGAAGAGCACGGCGGTGAACCCGAGCAACCGCCAGTCAAACACCTGCCGCAATCGCGCGAAGAGCCGCCCCCAGCCGAGGCGCGTCCAGGCCGGCGCCTCACGCAGTTCCTCGGGCCGGAGCACGGCGGACTCCGGCGCCACCGTGTCCACCAGCGTGACGATGAAAAGGAAGCCCAATGCGCAGGCCGTGAACAGGAGCAGGAGGAAGGCGAAGCCCAGGGTGACCGTGAGCACGCCGGCCACGACGATGAGGAACAGGCCCAGCACGATGAGCTGCAGATCCTCGCGCTTGCCCCGGTAGGATACCGCCCGGTAGAGGGTGAGCAGCATCGCCAGCCGGATGAGGACGGGCAGCGTGTCGGGCGAGAAATAGAAGTCGGCGCACATCGCCACGATGATGGCCGGCACCGCCAGCTTCCACACCAGCGGGGGCACGCGCGCCGGCAGCTGCGGCCAGGCGATGGTCGCGAGGATGACCGTGCCCGCCACCGCCACCAGCCCCAGCGCCTCGACATCGAGGAAGAACACCGTGAACAGCGAGACCAGCGCCAGTGCGCCGCCGAGCAGCCACTTGAGCCGGCGCAGCTCGTCGAGGTTAAGCTGCGGCCGCTTTGCTGCCGTCGACATAGGCGGCGACTCCTTTCACGCCCTCCGGGGCGAAGGTGATGACGTTGCGCGTGAGGCCCGCCGCCGGGAAAGGCGGCGCCGAGGCGCGCGGGGAAGGCTTGAGCAACGCGAGCTCGTCGAGGAAGGCCTCGACGTCGCGTCCCCGGCGGACTTCGCGCAGCGGCGCGTCGTTCACGCAGAGACCTTTCAGCCGTCCGGCCGTGAAGAGGTCTTCGGCCATCGTTCCGGCGAGGCTGCACAACAGCTCGAACTGCTCCGGACGCACCCAGACCTCCGCCGGCGCGTCGACCCACAGGGCGTAACCGTCGTGGCTCTCGGCCGCGAATTGCCGCACCATCAGCTGGCCGAGACGGGCGCTGGCCTTCCAGTGGATGAGCCGGTGCGAATCGCCCTGCGCGTATTTCCGGAGAGCCAGCAGGTCTTCGCCGGTGCCGGCCCGGGCCGTGCGGCTGCCGCCGCTGCCGGTCTGCGCGGCCAGGGAGTGATGAGCCCGGTATTCGACCTGGGCCGGCCAGACCAGCACGCGGGTCTTCAGACCGGTGCCGATGTTCTTGCGCAGGAAACCGAAGGGGAACAGCGAGCCGACCGCGCCCAGCTCGACGGCGGCGAGACCGCGTTCGGACGGCTTCACCACCCAGTCCACCGTGCTCTCGCCACCCGGCTCGAGCCGCTCGCGCAGGAAGAGCCGGCCGCGCGTGACCGCCTTCTCGGCCTCGGCGAGGATCTGGCGGATCTTCTTGCCGTCGAGTTCCCCGTCGTCGGGCAGGGGAGCCTTCACCGGCTGCGTCGCCAGCTCGAACCAGAGGCCGTAGGTCGGCAGCCACGTCTTGGTGTTGCGCACATCCACCTGCACGAGGGTCTCGTGCCCGGCGCGCCAAGGACCCTGCGGCCGCAGGCGCCAGCAGATGCCCATGAAGTTGAACCACGAGAGCAGGCCGCTGAGCAGCAGGCAGGCCAGCAGCAGCGCGAGGGTGATGAACAGGATGTTGCTCGCCGTGTTGTAGGCCGCCGTGCCGATGCCCATCGCGACGACGAAAAGGAACACGCCGGGCAGCGTGGGCGAGATCCGGTGGCGCTTCGGCGGAAACACCATCGACCAAAGCAAGGTGCTCCAGCGGAAGACGCGCTTGGCGCGGTCGCGCGCGCCGGGCCCCTGCCAGTCGGGCGCGGTTTCAGTCTGGTAGGGGCGGTTGCCCTCAACCGTCCGGAGGTCGGATTTCTCCGGCCGGGGGCCGTTGTCGGCAGCGGTCCCTGCCTGTGCCATCGCGCCCATCGCTCACTCCGGCACGGGGACCGCGGCGACGATCCGCCGCAACGCCGCCACGACGGTGCGCCGCTCCTCGAGCGCGTCGGAGGTCTGGCGGGCCAGGCCGAGCCGGTGCGCCAGCACGGGCGCGACCATCTCCTGCACGTCCTCGGGGATGACGAAATCCCGCCCGCGCAGGAGTGCGCGGGCCTGCGCCGCGCCCCGCAATGCGAGTCCGCCGCGCACGCTGATGCCGGCCTTGAACTCCGCCTCGGTGCGGGTGGCGGCGACGATCTTGAGGATGTAGTCGAGCACGGTCTCCTCCACGAACACCTTCCCGGCCAACGCCTGCATCTTGAGGATGTCCGACCGGGTGGCGACGGGATTGAGCGCGATGGCGTCGTAGGCCAGCCGGGGGGCGCGCAGGATCTCCATCTCGTCCGCCGCCTCGGGGTAGCCCATCTGCAGTCGCATGAGGAAACGGTCCATCTGGCTCTCGGGCAGCGGGAACGTGCCCTCGTAGTCCACCGGGTTTTGCGTGGCCACCACCATGAACGGCGTGCCGACCGCGTGCGCCTGCCCGTCGATCGTCACCCGGCCGCGGTCCATCACCTCGAGGAGGGCGGACTGGGTCTTGGGCGTGGCGCGGTTGATCTCGTCGGCCAGCACGACGTTGGCGAAGACCGGACCGGACTTGAACACAAACTCCTTCACCGCCTCGTCGTAGATGGACACTCCGGTGACATCGCTCGGCAGCAGGTCGCTGGTGAACTGGATGCGCGAGAACGCGCAGTCCATCGAGCGCGCCAGCGAGTAGGCCAGCGTCGTCTTGCCGACGCCGGGGAGGTCCTCGATGAGCAGGTGGCCGTTGGCCAGCAGGCAGACCAGGGTCTGCTCGATGACGTTGTCCTTGCCCTTGATGGTCTGGCCCATGTTGGCCTTGAGCCGGTCAAGGGTGCCGCGCGTGGCGGCGACTTCGGCGGCAGGGGCGAAATCACTCATGGGCGTCATGCTACCCCTGCGCCCGGCCCGCGCAAATGGATTCCCCGGCGCCGATCCCTAGATCCTGACCGGGTGCAAGGCGCAGGTCGTGGCCGCGCCGAGGCCTTTTTTGAACCGGGGGAAGAACGCCGCGAGTGAGAAGGCGAGCGACAGCTCGATGAGGCCGGCCTCGCCATAATGCGCCCTCAGGTTCTCGCGCAACCCGGCGGGATCACCGCCCGCCTGCAGCTCGTCGACCCAACGGCAGATGTCGGCCAGTCCGGGCGGCAGTTCCTCCAGGCGGTTGTAGACCACAGCCCGCAGCAGGTCGTCGGCCACGCCTTCGGCCTTGGCGAGGTTGACCGCCATCTGCGCGCAGGCCCCGCAGTCCTCGCGGAGCGTGGCCCGCACGACCGCGACGTGCTTGGCCGCGGGCGGGAGGGCATGGCGATGGCTGCCGAGCGGACCCAGCAGCCCGAGCTTGAGGACGAGGCCCGGCGTGTGCGCGATCACGGGCTTCAGGTAGTCGAGCGGTTCGCCGACCACCTTCTCCTGCCGGCGCACCATGGCGGCCAGCAACCGCTGGAACAAAGTGGGTTTGGGAAGACCGGCTGGCATGGCAGGACCATAGCGGCTCTTCGCCCCGCGCGCCTCTGGCCGATCGGCCCATGCCGTCGAAAAGCCTGCCGTCAGCGGTCCGGGTCGAAACTGTTCTGGTCCCGGATGTTTGAACATCAACGCGCGGCACCTGTTCGGTCTTGGCCCGGCTGGAAAAATTCCCAATTTACACGGCAACCCCACCCCATCGATGCAAACACCGCCTGTTGGCTCGCAACCGCTGAACCTGACCCCTGGCAATCTGTCCGTCGCGAAGGAGGGCACCTACTTTGTCTTCGTGCTGATCATCTCGATCCTGGCCTGGGTCGCACTGGCCTTTACCATCATCGGCCTGGTTTACGGTCTGTTGATCGGCCTGTTTCTCTGGATCGGCAACGGTCTGCTCATCGCCTATCTCCGTTCCGAGGCCGTCCGGGTGAGCGAGAAGCAGCTGCCCGAATTGCACGCCACCTTCCTGGACGTTTGCGCCCGACTCGGCGTGCGGCAGATCCCGGCGCTTTATGTGCTGGAGGCGGGAGGTGCGCTCAACGCCTTTGCCACGCGCTTTTCCGGCCGCGATTTTGTCGTCATCTATGCCGACTTCCTCGGGGCGCTCGGCGCGCAATCCAGCGAGATGAAATTCGTGCTGGGTCACGAGTTGGGCCACATCAAGAGCCGCCACATCCTGAAGCAGATCCTGCTCGCGCCCGGACTGTTCTGTCCCCTTATCGGCCCGGCCTACCGGCGCGCGTGGGAATCCTCCTGCGACCGTCATGGCGCCTATGCTGCCAATGACGTGGAAGGCTCCGTCCGCGCCATGATGGTTCTCGGCGGCGGACGCGACCACGGCCGCTCGCTCAACGCCGAAGTCTACGCCGCGCAGCACACCGAAGAACGCGGCTTCTTTGTCTCGCTGCATGAGCTGACCTCCGGTTATCCCACGCTCTCGCGGCACGTGAGCGATGTGCTCGCGCTCAAATACGGCCAGCCGGCCCCGGCGCCCAAGCGCAATCCCTTCGCCTATCTCTTCGGTCTCTTTGTCCCCGGCGGCAACCTCGGCGGTGGCGGAGCCTCGAGCCTGCTCATCATGGTGGTCGTGGTCGGATTGCTGGCCGCGATGGCGATACCCGCCTTCCAGAAGGTGCGCGAATCCGCCACGCACCGGGCTTGTTACAATTCCCGCCTGCAGCTCGAGGCCGCACTCGAACAGCACATCCTTGAGCAAGGCAAGGCCCCCGATTCCTGGGATGAGATTGTCGGGGCCGGCAAGCTCATCGCCACGATGCCAGTGTGCCCGACCGGCGGATCCTACTCCGCGTCGTCAAATGAAAATGGCAAGTATGTCGCCGAGTGCTCGACCCACGGTTCCGGACCGCCGCCCCGACCGGGGGCACCGCGCTGAAGCTGCACGCTACCCCACCCAGCTGATCGCCTGGATCTTGCGCGCCAGCGCCACGTCCTTCGCCGTCACCTTGCCGCCGGCGTCGTGGGTGTTGAGGCGCACGGCGACGCGGTTGTAGACATTGGTCCAGTCCGGATGGTGGTCGGCCGCCTCGGCCTCGAAGCCGACCCGCACCATGAAGCTCATCGCCTCGCGAAACGAACCGAACTTGAACTCCTTCGCCAGCGCATCGCCGTCGCGGCGCCAGCCCGGCAGTTCGCGCAAGGCGGCGTTGATTTCTTCGGACGTCAGGGGCGTGGCGGGCACGCGGGGGAAATTGAGCAAGCCTCTATCCAAGGCAAGCCAGTTGCCGGGCCGGATGGTGGAGCCCGGCCTTCCGCCGTCGCCAGGCTATGGCGGGACAAGCCGGACGTGTTCTGAGCGCGTCGAGACGCCGCGCTCCACCCAAGCACGCCAAGTGAAGGACCCGCGCCACGTGCGGATGGGGGCTTGTCAAAGCTCCCCGCCCCAACCTCAATCGCCCGTCGCATGAGCCCCGCCGGCCAGATCCCCCAGCACGTCGCCATCATCATGGATGGCAATGGCCGTTGGGCGAAGCAGCGCGGCCTGCCCCGGCTGGAGGGGCACCGCCAGGGTGTCGAGACCGTGCGCCGGGTGGTGGACGCCGCGCGCGAGATCGGCATCCGCTACATCACGCTCTATGCCTTTTCGGCGGAAAACTGGAAGCGCCCACCGGAGGAGGTCTCGGGCCTCATGGGCCTCCTCGACTACTTCCTGAAGCGCGAGCTCGACAACCTCATCAAGGAGAAGGTCCGCCTGCACACCATCGGCCGCACCGACGAGCTGCCCGCCAACGTCCAGCGCGAGCTCGACCGGGTGAAGGAGGCCACGAAGTCCTTCACCCAGTGGAACCTCATCCTCGCCCTCAACTACGGCTCGCGGACCGAGATCGCCGACGCCGCCCGGGACTACGCGCGCGCGGCGCAGGCCGGCCGCGAGGACCCCGCCGCCTGCACCTGGGAGCGGTTCAGCCGCTATCTCTACACGGCGGACTTCCCCGAGCCCGACCTGCTCATCCGCACCTCCGGCGAGACGCGGCTCAGCAATTTCCTCATGATGCAGCTGGCCTACGCCGAGCTGGTTTTCCTCCCCACCCTCTGGCCCGACTTCGGCAAAGCCGAGCTGGCCGCCGCCGTCGCGGAGTTCGGCCGCCGCGAGCGCCGCTACGGGCTGACCACCGAGCAGTTGCAGGCCGGCTCCACCCGCTGACATGGGCGCGCGCATCTTCAGCACCGTCGTCCTCTGGAGTGTTGTGCTCGGCAGCCTCTGGCTGTTCGGGACGCACGCCGCGGTCGCCCTCATCACCCTGCTGACGGTCGCCACATTGTGGGAGTTCTACGGCATGATGGAGAAGATGGGGCAGCGGCCGTTCCGGTGGATGGGGATCACGCTCAGCATTCTGATGACGGCCGGCACCTACTACCTGGCCTTGGTCGTGGATGAACCCGATGTGCTCGCCAGCATCCCCTCCGGCTTGCTCGTGGTCGGCCTCATCGCCTCCTGCTGCCGCGTGCTGGGCGAGCGCGACACCGCCAGCCGCGTCGAGGCCATTGCCTCCACCACGCTCGGTCTCCTGCTCGTGCCCTACATGCTCCATTTCCTCGTCCGCATCCTCATGCGCGAGGCGCCGAGCACCGAAAACCTGACCCTGTGCCTCTGGATCGTGGCCGTGTCGAAATTCTGCGACGTGGGCGGGCTGCTGACCGGCCTCGCCCTCGGCCGGCACAAGATGGCCCCGAGCATCTCGCCCAAGAAAACCTGGGAGGGAACCCTGGGCGGGCTGGTTTTCTCGATGGGCATCGGCGCGGCGATCGCCTATTTCGCCTCCGGCCACCTGCCCGAAAACCTCACCCCGACCGTTGCCGCACTGGTCGCCCTCCCCCTCGCCGTCACCACGGTCATCTCCGACCTCATCGAGTCCGCCATCAAGCGCCGCGCCGACATCAAGGACGCCGGCAAGCTCATCCCCGGCATCGGCGGCGCCTTCGACCTGACCGACAGCCTCATCCTCACGGCCCCGGTCGCGTATTTCATCTTCCTCTTCGTCGAGTAAACCCGCGATGGCCGCCAAACGCCGCATCGTCCTGCTCGGGGCCACGGGCTCCATCGGTGAGAACACCCTGCGCGTCCTCCGCGCGCACCGCGACCGCCTTGAACTCGTCGGCGTCGCCGCGCACCACAACGCCGAAAAACTCTTCGCCATCTGCCGCGAATTCGGCGTGCGCCATGCCGCCCTCGGCGATGCCACCGCCGCGGCCCCGGCGCCATCCGGTGTCACCTTGCATCGCGGGCCCGAAGGTCTGACAACCCTGGCCACCCTGCCCGAAGCCGACCTCGTCCTCGTGGCCGTCGTCGGCACCAGTGCGCTCCAGCCCACCCTCGCCGCTATCGCCGCCAAGAAGACCATCGCGCTCGCCTCCAAGGAAATCCTCGTCCTCGCCGGCAAATTCGTGATGGAGGCGGCGCGCCTCCACGGCACGCGCCTCCTGCCGGTGGACAGCGAGCACAACGGCGTCTTCCAGTGCCTCGAGGGACACCGCGCGGCGGACGTGCGCCGGCTCGTGCTCACGGCCTCCGGCGGCGCCTTCCGCGACTGGCCGCTCGAAAAGCTCGCCCATGCCACCGTGGCCGACGCCCTCAAGCACCCCAACTGGTCCATGGGCCGCAAGATCACGGTCGATTCCGCCACGCTCGCCAACAAGGGCCTCGAACTCATCGAGGCGCAATGGCTGTTCGGCCTCACCCCCGCGCAATGCCAGGCCGTCATCCATCCGCAGAGCATCGTGCATTGCCTCGCCGAGTTCACCGACGGGTCGTTCCTCGCGCAACTCAGCCCGCCCACGATGACCTTCGCCATCCAGCACTGTCTCTTCCACCCCGAGCGCGCGCCGTCGCCCACCGACCCCGCGCTGCGCCTCGATCAGGTGCTCGGGCTCGACTTCCGCCCCGTGGACGAGGCCCGCTACCCCATGCTCCGCCTCGCCCGCGAGGCCATGCAGGCCGGCGGCACCGCCCCCGCCACCTATAACGCCGCCAACGAGGTCGCCGTCGCGGCCTTCCTCGACGGGCGCATCCCCTTCCTTGCGATTTCGCGCATCGTGGAGCAGACTCTCGGCCAATTGAAAGCCAGCGAACCAACCTCCCTCGCCGATGTCCTGAGCGTGGACGCCGAAGCGCGCCGACTCGCCACGGCCGTCAGCACCAATACCAGCAAAATGTCATTCTGAGCGCAGCGAAGAATCCACATGCTCATGCGTCCCATCATTTCCGATCTTGGATCCTTCGCTTCCCGCGGATGACACGTTTCTGACATGGAATCCCTTTTCTCCATCCTCGGCGGCGCCTGGTCCGTCTTCCTCATCGTGCTGTTCTTCGGCGGCTCGATCTTCGTGCACGAGCTGGGCCACTTCCTCGCCGCGCGCCGCCGCGGCGTGAAGGTCGAGCGCTTCTCCATCGGCTTCGGTCCGAAGATCTGGGGCTGGCGCGGCAAGGACGGCGTCGAATACCGCATTTCCTGGCTGCCGCTCGGCGGCTACGTCGCGCTGCCGCAACTGGCCGACATGGCCGCGATCGAAGGCGAGTCCGAAACACCGGCCGCAAGCCTGCCACCCATCAGTTACTCGACCAAGGTCATCGTTTTTGCGGCCGGGGCGTTCTTCAACGTCCTCTTTGCCTTCCTGCTCGCCTCCATCCTCTCCGTCGTGGGCCAGCCGACCAGCGAGGACCTGTCCACGACCCGCATCGGCTACGTCACCAAGACCGTCACCCTCGCCGACGGCACCTCCGTGCCCAGCCCCGCCGTCGAAGCCGGACTCCAGGTCGGCGACATCATCCGCGCCATCGACGGCGATCCGATCGCCGACTGGCCCGACCTGATGCAAACGCTCGTCACCAGCGCCGGCGTCACCCTCGACGGCCGCCGCAAGGCGGTGTTCACCATCGAGCGCGACGGCCGTTTGCACGAGGTCACGGTGCATCCCCGCCTCATCGGCGACGAAAAGGTGCGCAAGGTCGGCATCGTGGCCGCCTACACGCCCATCGTCGCCGTCGTGCCGGCCGACTCCTACGCCCAAAAACTCGGACTGCAGGCGGGCGACCGGTTGGTCGAGCTGAACGGCGCGCCCCTGCTCAACCTCCTCGCGCTGGCGGACGTGATGCAGGACAAGTCGCGCCCGGCCTTCACCCTCGGGCTTGAACGCGGCGGCCAGCGTCTAACCGTGCCGGTCCCCGCCGACCGCCCGGCGGACACCCCGGTCCTGTTCGGTGCCGGCTTCCGCACCGCCGTCGGCCTCGTGCACCACAACCCCTTCAAGCAGATCTCCGACCACGTGCGCATGACCTTCCGCACGCTTTGGAGCCTGCTGCACCCCACGTCAGACATCGACGTCTCCAAGCTCAGCGGTCCGGTCGGCATCGGCCGTGTGTTCTGGGACGCCTCCGAGGCCGGCATCCGCTACGTGCTCTGGATCGCCGTGCTCGTGAACATCAACCTCGCCATCTTCAACCTGCTGCCGATTCCCGTGCTCGACGGCGGACACATCCTCTTCGCCACCATCGGCAAACTCCGCGGCCGCACCCTGCCGCCCAACTTCATCATGGGCGCGCAGAGCGTGTTCATCGTGCTGCTGTTCTCGCTCATCATCTACGTCAGCTTCTTCGACGTCCGGCGCATCGTGCGCGACGTGAAGGCCGAGTCGCAGGCCCGCGAGGCCGCCGAGAAGGCGAAATCCGCCGAGCCGACCAAACCCTGAGCGGATTGCTTATTGGTTACCGCTTATTGGCTATTGGCCATTGCCTCCCGTGCTTGCAGGAACGCTGTGACAATAGCCCAATGAGCAATAATCAATAGCCCCTGACCATTTTCTCACCCGTGTCCTACTCCGCCTCCCGCTTCCACACCGTCCGCCGCCGCACCGTCGAGGTGAAGGTCGGCGGCGTGAGCGTCGGCGGCGCCAACCCCATCCGCGTGCAGTCGATGACGACCAGCGACACGCAGGACATCGCCGCCACCGTCAAACAGTCCATCGCCCTGGCCGAGGTCGGCTGTGAGATCGTCCGCGTCACCGCCCCCAACGTCGCCGCCGCCAAGTGCCTGAAGGACATCCGCGCGCAGCTTTCCGCCGCCGGCTTCGGCCATGTCCCGCTCGTCGCCGACATCCACTTCCTGCCTTCGGCCGCGATGGAGGCCGTCGAACACGTCGAGAAGGTCCGCATCAACCCCGGCAATTACGCCGACAAGAAGAAGTTCGCGGTCAAGGAATACTCCGACGCCGACTACCAAGCCGAACTGCAGCGCCTGCACGACGCCTTTTCGCCGCTGGTGAAACGGTGCAAGGAGCTGGGCCGCTCCATGCGCATCGGCACCAACCACGGTTCGCTCTCCGACCGGATCATGAACCGCTACGGCGACACGCCGCTCGGCATGGTCGAGAGCGCGCTCGAGTTCCTCCGCATCGCCCGCTCGCACTCCTACCACGACATCATCCTGTCGATGAAGTCCAGCAACCCGAAGGTCATGATCCAGGCCTACCGCCTGCTCGTCGACCGCATGGCGCAGGAGGACATGCACTACCCGCTCCACCTCGGCGTCACCGAGGCCGGCGACGGCGAGGACGGCCGCATCAAGAGCGCCATCGGCATCGGCTCGCTGCTGCTCGACGGCCTCGGCGACACCATCCGCGTGTCGCTGACCGAGGACTCGGTCTACGAAATCCCCGTTGCGCGCGCCATCGCCGACAAGGCGATGAGCCTCTGGGGGAATGCAGAATGCGGAGTTCGGAATGCGGAATTACTGTCAGCGGAATCCGCTTCCTCATTCGTTCCGCAATCCGCCGTCCACAATCCGCAATCGGATTCGATCGACCCCTACCACTTCAACCGCCGCGAGCCGGCCGTGCTGAAGCTGTCCGACCGTTGCGCGGTCGGCCCCGAGCAGCCCCCGCGCGTCATCGTGCGCGTCGCCTCCCCCTCCCGGCTGCCCGAGGCGGCCAAGGCTCTCTCCAGTCCGGCGCTGAAGGACACGCCCGCCGAAGGATTGCTGGTGCCCGTCGAGTCACCGGGCGATCTGGCCGCGCTGTGCGAGGCCGCGGCCCAGAACGCGCTGCCGGTCGATTTCCTCGCCCTCGAGGTGGGGCCGGCGCTCAGCCCCGATGTGCTGCAGCCGCTCCTCGCCCTGAGCAAGGGCAAGCTGGTGCTCGTGCGGAAATTCACCGCGTCGGAAGCGGCCACGTTGGCGGGCTTCATCGACCTTGTCCGCCGACACGGCCATGTGCTGGCCGCGGAGATCGTGCCGGAGGATTTCTCCGCGCTGGCGGGCATTCTGCGCGAAACCGGCCCCGACAGCCTCATCTTCACGCTCTCCATCCGCACCACCGACTCCGCCCATGCCATCGGCAGCTACCGCCGCCTGACCGAAAACCTCCGGACCCTGGGGCTGAATGCCCCCATCTGGATCCGCAACACCGCGGGCACCGCCGTGCTGGGCGACCCGAGCTTCCTTTCCAAGCTTCTGGAAGCCAGCTTCCTCTCCGGCAGCCTGCTCTGCGATGGCGTCGGAGATTTCATCAGCATCGAGACCGAGGCCGATCCCGTCCGCGCGACCAAGCTCGCCTACAATGTCCTCCAGGGCGCCGGCGCCCGCATCTCCAAGACCGAGTTCGTGGCCTGCCCCTCCTGCGGCCGCACGCTTTTCGACCTCCAGACCACCACGCAGCGCATCCGCGCCCAGACCGGCCACCTGAAGGGCGTCAAGATCGCCATCATGGGCTGCATCGTCAACGGCCCGGGCGAGATGGCTGACGCCGACTTCGGCTACGTGGGCGGCGCGCCGGGCAAGATCAACCTCTACGTCGGCAAGAACTGCGTCCAATACAACATCCCGCAGGCCGAGGCCGACGCGCGGCTCATCGCGCTCATCCGCGAGCACGGCAAATGGGTCGATCCCGACCCGGTGCCGGCCGCCGCGACGTAAGCGCGGGTTTTCAGAGCGAAAAAGCCCTCCCCGCACCCGGCCCGCTTTGCGCAACAAAAAAATGCGCGAAGTTATGCCCAGTTCACCTGTGAAAAACTCGGGAAGAAGATGCCCTTGAAACGCATTTTTTTGTTCCCGTCATGATGCCTTTCCGTTTTATCCAACTTCCCGCAGGTTGTTCTTTGCCGTTTTCCACCGCACCGTAGGTTCCCCGCCCGCGAAGGTCTCCCCCGCCGCCGGCCATTGACGCCCCCGGCGTTCCACACCCGTGTGAACGCCTTCCGCAGTGGCCTCCAGTCCCCTTTCCTTCCCGAGCCCGGCCCCCACGAGCAGGACGACGCGCAAACAGCGAATTGCGGGTGTGCATAACCCCACCCGTTCCCGACCAGTCCATGCCTCCGTCCCCTGTCCACACCAGCCTCTGGGAAACCGTGAAGTGCGACCTCAAGGGTCTCTTCCCCGACGACGTCTACCAGATGTGGTTCGAGCCGATGACCTGCCTCGAGGCCAACGACGACACCCTCACGCTCGGCGTGCCCAACGACTTCGCGGCGATCTGGATCCACGACAACTACCTCGACCTCATCACCCAGCGCCTGCGGCTCACCTCCGGCCGCCCGATGCACATCGCCCTCCGCAAGAGCGACAACGGCGCCGGCCGCCTCCATGCGTCGGCCGACACCGCGGCCAAGGTCAAGAGCGCCCCGCCCCGGCGCGCGCGCTATGACGAGCGCGGCGGCCCCGCCGGTTCGCTCAACCCGCGCAACTCCTTCGAGAACTTCGTCGTCGGCCCCAACAACCAGCTCGCGCACGCCGCCGCCATGGCCGTCGCCCAAGCCCCCGCCCAGGCCTACAACCCCCTCTTCATCCACGGCGCCACCGGCCTCGGCAAGACCCACCTCATGCACGCCATCGGGCACAGCGTCATGCAGCGCAACCCGGAGGCCAAGGTCGCCTACCTCTCCACCGAGAAGTTCACCAACGAGTTCATCCACGCCATCCAGGAGAACGCCCTCACCCGCTTCCGCCAGCGCTACCGCAGCGTGGACCTGCTCCTCATCGACGACGTCCAGTTCCTCGCCGGCAAGGAGCGCATCCAGGAGGAGTTCTTCCACACCTTCAACGACCTCTTCGAGTCCCAGAAGCAGATCGTCCTCTCCAGCGACCGCCCGGTCAACGAGATCGCCACCCTCGAGTCGCGCCTCGTCTCGCGCTTCCAGTGGGGCCTCGTCACCGACATCCAGTCGCCCGACTTCGAGACCCGCGTCGCCATCCTCAAGACCAAGGCCGCCAGCCTCAAGATCGAGCTGCCCATGCCCGTCATCGAGTTCATGGCGCAGCACATCGCCAAGAACATCCGCCGCCTCGAGGGCGCCCTGATCAAGATCTCCAGCTACGCCGCCCTCACCGGCAAGACCATCGACCTCGCCGCCGCCGAGTCCCTCCTCAAGGACGTGCTCATGGAGGAGGCCCAGCACCGCCTCAGCATCGAGGCCATCCAGAAGCGCGTCGCCGACCACTTCCAGATCCGCCACACGGACATGACGAGCAAGCGCCGGCCCAACTCCATCGCCTTCCCGCGCCAGATCGCCATGTATCTCTGCCGCCAGCTCACCCGCCATTCCCTCCAGGACATCGGCGAATCCTTCGGCGGCCGCGACCACGGCACCGTCATCCACGCCTGCAAGACCGTCGAGAACATGATGGAGCAGGACGACTCCGTCCGCAGCAGCGTCGACTTCCTCAAGACCCAGCTCGCAAAGTGACACGCCCCGTCTTGTCATTCTGAGCAAAGCGAAGAATCCATTTAGCCACACACCAACACCAAGCAATGGGTCCGGCCACAAGCCGGGCCTTTTGTTTTGCCTGAAAAACGCTCCGCCCAAGACTCGCCCTGATGCCCGTCACTTTCCAGAGCGATGTCGCGCCCCTCCGCCGCGTCATCGTCAAGCCCGCCGCCAACGCCTTCCTCGACCAGTCCCGGCTCGGCGCGGAGTGGCGCGCGCTCAACTTCACCGCCGAGCCCGACTTCACCAAGGCCCGGGTCGAATCCGATGCCTTCATTGCCCTCCTGCGGAAGTTCGGCGCCGAAGTGCTCACGTTGCCCCGCGACGACGCGCAGAGCATCGACTCCATCTACGCGCGCGACGCCGGCATTGTCTGCGACCGCGGTCTCATCCTCTGCTCGATGGGCAAGGAGAACCGCCGCGCCGAGCCCGCCGCCCTGCGCCGGGCGGCTGAGGCTTGGGGCATCCCCATCGCCGGCGAGATCACCGGCGCCGGCCGCCTCGAGGGCGGCGATGTCGCTTGGGTGGATTGCCATACCCTCGCCGTCGCCCGGGCCTATCGCACCAACGACGAGGGCATCCGCCAGCTCCGCGCCCTCGTCGGCCCGGAGGTCGAGGTCGTCCCCGTGCCCTTGCCCCACTTTCGCGGACCGTCGGACGTGTTTCATCTCATGTCGATCTACTCGCCGCTCGCCGACGACCTCGCGCTCGTCCACTCGCCGCTGATGCCCATCCCCTTCCGCGAGCTGCTGCTCGCCAAGGGCCAGCGCCTCGTCGAGATCGCTCCGGGGGAATACGACAGCCTCGCCTGCAACGCCCTTGCCGTCGCCCCGCGCGTCTGCCTGCTCGCCGCCGGCAATCCCGTCACCGCCCGCCGCCTCCGCGAGGCCGGTTGCGAAGTGCACGAGTTCGCCGGCGAGGAGATCGCCAGGAAGGGCGGCGGCGGCCCTACCTGCCTGACCCGCCCGCTTGGACGCAAATTATAGGTGGGTGGAGCACGCACTCCGGTGCGGGCTTTCACTCGCCAACCTGCTCGTGTGCAGGTTTCACCCGACTATTGCATCCGCAGGGGAATCATCTACTTTCCCGTCAACTTTCGCATGACCCTCTCTCCCGAACAAAAGCAGGCCGTCGCCTCGTGGATCGCCGCCGGCGACAACCTCTCCGCCGTGCAGAAGAAGCTCTCCGAGCAGTTCAAGCTCTCGCTCACCTACATGGACGTCCGCTTCCTCGTGGACGACCTCGGCCTCGAGCTGAAGAACGCCGCGCCCAAGGCCGACGCCTCCGATGTCACCAAGACCCCGCCTCCCAAGCCGGCAGCCCAGGCCGCCGAGAAAAAAGGCCTGATGGACAAGCTGAAGGAGAAGGTCGGCCTCAGTCAGGAGGAGGCGGACGAGGATTTCGCGCCGGAGGAGGATTTCCCGGAGGAGGCGCCGCCCCCCGCGCCTGCCGGCGCGGGCAATGTGACCGTCGACGTCGACCGCATCGTGCGCCCCGGCGCCGTGGTCAGCGGCAGCGTCACCTTCAGCGACGGCACCAGCGGCAAATGGGCCATGGACCAATACGGCCGCCTCATGCTCGAGACCGGCAAGAAGGGTTACCAGCCGCCGGCCGCCGACGTGCAGGCCTTCCAGCGCGAACTCAGCCGCCAGCTCCAGCGCCAGGGCTACTGAGCCTCTGCGACACTCCCTGCCCGGTTGTGGGCCAGCACACTCGCGCGCGCGTGTTCCTTTCCGACGGCGCGCCCAAGGTCGCTGTCCCACAGGCGCAAGCCAGACGCGAAGCCTAGGCTATAGGCTACTCATCCCCAACCCGCCGTTGACTCCCGCGCGGCGCGCGCGCACTCTCCCGTCAGCCGACGGGCATTCCGCCCGCCCGCCACCCCAACCCCACGGAGGCTGTATGGAAAAGCTGCGTCATTGGATCGACTGGGCGGAAGCCCACCCCAAGGTCTGGCTCGACTGCGTGCGCATCTATCTCGGGCTCGGCCTTTTCATCCGCGGTCTGCTCATCATCACCAACTCCCGCGCCGAGTTCGTGAAGGACCTGCTCGCCACCTCGACCCAGAACTGGCTGATCACCGCCGCGCTGCTGCATTACGTGGCCCTCGCCCACCTCGTCGGCGGCGCCATGCTCTGCGTCGGCCTGCTCACCCGCATCGCCGCCATTGTGCAGATCCCCATCCTCGCGGGCGCCATCCTCCTCTTCCATCGCAAGGAAGGCCTCATGACCGCGGGCCAGTCCCTCGAACTGTCCGGCCTCGTGCTCTTCCTGCTCATCATCTTCTGGGTGGCCGGCGCCGGCCCGCTCTCCGTCGACAACGGCATGCCGAAGATCAAGCCCGCCAGCGCGAACTGAACCACGGGTTGTCGTAAGCAGCGACTTTGGTCGCGCCCTGATCTGGCGCGCGCCAGCGCGCTGCCTCCTCGATTTGGATCCTCTTAAACGGGCCTGATTCGGCTTGGTAGTTACTGTGGGAGCGTGCTTGCACGCGACATTGGCGCGCGCCAGCGCGCTGCCTACGCAACTATCCGGACGGGTTCTATGCGCGGCGGGACGCCACGCGCCACCTATGGGGAGAGCATCCGCAAAAACTCCGCCTCGTCGATCACCGGCACGCCCAGCTCCTTCGCCTTGTCGAGCTTCGAGCCCGCCTCCTCGCCGGCCAGCACGTAGCTCGTCTTTTTGCTCACGCTGCCGCTCACCTTGCCGCCGGCCGCCTCGATTTTCGCCGTGGCCTCCTCGCGCGACAGCGACGGCAGCGTCCCGGTGAGCACGATGACCTTGCCGGCCAGCACGCTGCCGGTGGCCGCCGGCGCGGCCGGCTTCAGGCCCGCCGCCTGCAGGTCGCGCACGAGGCGCTGGTTGCCCTTCTCGTCCAGCCACGCGCGCACGGCCGCGGCCGTCTTCTCGCCGAAACCCTCGACGCGGATCAAATCCTCCTCCTTCGCCTCCATGAGTGCGTCGAGCGACTTGAAGGTCCGGGAGAGGTCCTTCGCCGCCGCGGCGCCCACCTGCGGGATGCCGAGGCCGTTGATGACGCGCCACAGCTCGGCCCCGCGCCGCGCCTCGATCGCCGCGATCAGGTTGCCCGCCCAGACCTCGCCCGACTTCTTCAGCGGCAGCAGGTCCTCCATCTTCAGCCGGAACAGGTCCGGCACGGCCTTGATCAGCGAGTTCTTGAGCAGCAGGTCGACGATCTCCTCGCCGAGGCCGTCGATGTCGAGGCAGCCTTTCGAGGCGAAGTGCGCGATGCGGCGCCGCACCTTCTCGGGGCAGTCCGGATTCGGGCAGCGCCAGGCCACCTCGCCCTCGGCGCGCGTGGCCTCGGTTGCGCACACCGGGCATTTTTTCGGGAAACGGTAGGCGCGGCTGCCGGCCGGGCGCTTGTCGGTCAGCACCTGCACGACGGCGGGGATGATCTCGCCGGCCTTCTCGATCAGCACGGCATCGCCGACGCGCACGTCCTTGCGGGCGATCTCGTCGGCATTGTGGAGGGTGGCGCGTTTCACCGTCGTGCCCGCGAGGAAAACCGGCTCCAGCTCCGCCACGGGGGTGAGCACGCCCGTGCGGCCGACCTGGATGGTGATGTCGCGCACGCGCGTCTCGGCCCGGTCGGGCGCGAACTTGTAGGCGCAGGCCCAGCGCGGCGACAGCTTGCGGGCGGCCTCGGCCTGCCCGGCCGCGTCGGCGCCGCGGAAGCCGATCTTCCTGTGCCGCTGCTGCTCGAACGAATCCAGCTTCACCACCGCGCCGTCGGTGCCGAAGGCGAAACCCCGCCGCAGTTGGTCCAGCTCCTGGATCGCCGCCCACACGGCATCGATGCCGCGCACGGCCCAGAATTTCCCGACCAGCGGCAGGCCCCACGCCTTCAGCTTGGCCAGGTATTCCGTCTGCGACTCCGCCACGGCCGGCTCGCAGTAGCCCAGCCCGTAGAGGACGATCTCGAGTTTTCTCTCCGCCACGAGCGACGAATCCAGCTGCTTGAGCGTGCCGGCGGCGAGGTTGCGCGGGTTGGCGTAGGCCTCCTCGCCCGCCTCGACCTGGGCGTCGTTGATGCGCCGGAACTCCGCGTCGGTCAGGTAGACCTCGCCGCGGATCTCGATGATGTCCGGGTGGCCCCGGCCCTTCAGCACCTGCGGCAGCGAGCGGATGGTGCGCACGTTCGCGGTCACGTCGTCACCCTCCTCGCCGTCGCCGCGCGTGACCGCGCGCGTGAGCCTGCCCTTCTCGTAGGTGAGGCTCACGGCCACGCCGTCCACCTTGGGCTCGACCGTGTAGGCAAGGTCCTCGGTCTCGAGCGCCTTGGCGAGGCGCGCATGGAATTCGCGCAGCTCGGCCTCGTCGTAGGTGTTGTCGAGCGTCATCATCGCCATGCGGTGCTTCACGCGCGCGAAGCCCTCCGCCCGGTCGTCGCCCACGCGCTGCGTCGCCGACTCCGCGCTGGCGAACTGCGGGAACCGCTTCTCAAGGTCGGCCAGCTCGCGCTTCAGCCGGTCGTAATCGTAGTCGCTGATCTCCGGCTTGGCCTTGCGGTGGTAAAGCTCGTCATGGCGCGCCACCTCCGCGCGGAGCTCGGCAATGCGCTTCTTGGCCTCGGCGGGGGTCATGACAGCCGCAAAGTTGAGGCAAACTGCGCCTGTCGTCGCGGTAAAAATGACCGGCCCGGCCCCGTGAAAATACTACTTGCCTAGGCTTGGGGCATGAGACTTGTTCACCACTCCGATTGATTTCGGGCTGTAGCGTAGCCTGGTAGCGCGCTTGCATGGGGTGCAAGAGGTCGTGAGTTCGAATCTCACCAGCCCGACCACTTTTTCGACCGTTTCAGGCGAAGTATGGCCTGCCATCCGTAGCTCGGCGACCAATGGGATCTGAGCAGAGGATGGCGTCCCCGGCGTGACTCGAACACGCGACCGTCGGTTTAGAAAACCGATGCTCTATCCAGCTGAGCTACGAGGACCCAGAACGGGGTCAACTTACGGGCAACCGCCCGGCCTCCAAGGCGAAAGATAGGGGGCGCGTATCACCTGACTGGCTTGCCGAGTGTCCGCCTACGCCCCAGATGGGGCTACGACGCGGCAGCCTTCGCACGGCGAAACGAGAGCTGGATAGTATTTCCGCATTCCGGTGGCTGGCTTGCCGAGGCCCGTCTTCGCCCGTTGGGCTACGACGCGGCAGCCTTCGCAAGGCGCAACGAGAGTTGGATAGTATTTCCAAATTCCGGTGGCTGGTTTACCGAGCCGTAGCTCGTAGAGCGAAGGCTGGTGGAGCAGATGGGGATCAAACCCACGACCTCGTCGTTGCGAACGACGCGCTCTATCAACTGAGCTACTGCCCCAAACCGAGCCGATGCTTTTGCCCGACGCGCCAAGCCGGGCGCAAACAAAATTTTCCCGTCCCCGCTAGCGCCTCAAAATGCGCGATTTAACACCAATGCCACACCTTGACCGAGTTTTCGGTTGCACCGGCACGCTTGGCGCTGGATACAGCGCGTTTGCCTGACCCAACCACACACCTTTTCACCATGAAGAAGACCACCAAGAAGACCACTTCCAGCCCGGCCACCGCCTCCAAGGCGCCGGCCAAGAAACCCGCCGTTGCGCGCAAGAAGACGCCTCTGCAGCAGCCCGCGGCCACCCTCATCACCGCCAAGGTCGACATCGGCTTCGGCAACCACCTCTACCTCCGCGGCGAGGGCCCCGGCCTCAACTGGGACAAGGGCGTCGCCATGGATTGCGTCGCCCACGACCAGTGGACGGCCAGCATCCAGAACGCCACCGCCCCCGTGACCTTCAAGGTGCTCATCAACGACGTCACCTGGTGCACGGGCAACGACTACGTGGTCGAGGCCGGCCAGAGCATCACCATCGCGCCGAAATTCTGAGGGTGGTCGTCGCCGTCCCTGGCGACGGCGAGGACGCCGACGCCCACCTTGACCGTCAACCCGGCAGATCCGGATTGATCGCGCACAGCGCCGCGCGCACGTCGTCGGCGCTGATCTTCTCCCCGTCCGCCTTGACCGGCGGCAGGAGCGTGCAGCGCATGCGCACGCGCGAGAACGGCCACGGCACGTAGAATCTGTCCCAGCTCTTCAGCCGCCAGGCCCGGGTGAATTCCGCTCCGAGCAACACCATCGGCGCGCCGGTGCGGCGCGTGACCACGAGCACGCCCGGCTCCACCTCGTAGAGCGGCCCGCGCGGCCCGTCCGGCGTGATGCCGATGTCATGCCCCGCGCGCATCTGCTCGATGAGCATGCGGGCCGCCTCGCGCCCGAAATTGCTGCTGGAGCCGCGCACCGGCTCGATCCCGATCATGCGGTAGAAGGCCGCCAGCCACGCGCCGTCCTTGCTCGCGCTCACGAGCCCGTAGACCTTGCGCTTGGTCCGGTAGCGCCGGAAAATCTCGGCCGAGAGGAACAGCCGGTTGTGCCACAGGGTGATGGCCGCGGGCTGCTCCGAATAAGTCAGTTTGGCCAGCGTCTCCGCCTCCGCCTCCATGCGCAGGGTGCGGCCCCAGGTGCGCACGAGCAGCGCGGCGCACCACAAGGCCAGCCGGCGCCAGCCCTGCACCTCGTTGATCTCCGCGGCGGTTTCGCTTTGCACGCGCCTGTTATGCGGCGGGGCCGGGCCGTGCGCCAAGATAAACTTGGCGGACACTGTAGGAGGGGCTTTACGCCCCGACCACTGCCTTCACCTCACATAAGCCGCTTGGACCAATCAGACATTACACCAAGCTCGCAAAGGACGCGAAGGATTCGAACTCCAAACCTTTGCTACCTTTGCTTCCTTCGTGTGAAACCCAAAATCTGAGAGACTTTGGTCTCACCTACGCCTAAAGCCCCTCCTACAAAAACACGATGTCGCGTCACCTCTCACCCTGCCCGCACCTGCCGCCCGCTCCGGGCGCGATGGACGCCTCCGCCCTGACGGCCCATGGCCCCGACCGCGGCGCAGCCTTCTACCTGACGGCGCTGACCTACGGCCATCATCTCTGGCAGCGCGGCATGGCGGCCCGGGCCACCCTCGCGCTCGACCGCGCCCTCGGCGCCGACCTGCGGGGCGACGAACCGGTGTTGCGCGAATGGCCGATGCCCTACGCGGCCCTGGCCTGGTTTTTCCGCCACACGCCGCCCGATATCTTCATCGGCAACCCGCGCGTGCACTACCAGCATCTCGCCGACCGCATGAACGAGCCGCGCCGCGAGCAGCGCCGCTGGCGCGCGTGGGCCGGCTGGGCCGTGGCCCGCGCCGTCCGCCCCGAATGGCCCGCCGACCCCAAGCATCAGGTCCGCGAGCCCACCCTCGACGAGATCGAAGCGAAACTCACCGCCCACGGCCTCCCGGGCGAAGCTGCGGACTGGCGGCAGGCGCTCTGACGCTGACCCTCAGAGCTCCGGCAGGGCGGCGAGAACGAGGCGTTCGAAGGCGCCGGCACCGCGCGCGGCGTTCTCCATCGTGTGCGCATGGGAGAGCTTCTCGTCGGAGAGCCCGGCGCCCATGTTGGTGATGCAGGACACGCCGGCCACCTTCATGCCGCAGTGCCGGGCGATGAGGCAGTCCGGCACGCTCGACATGCCCACCGCGTCGGCGCCCCAACCCTGCGCCATGCGGATCTCGGCCGGGGTCTCGAACGACGGTCCACGGAACGCCACGTAGACACCCTCGTGCAGCGTGATGCCCTCGCGGCGCGCGACGGCGTGCACGCGGCGACGCAGCTCCGGGTCCCACGCATCGCTCACGGGCACGAAACGCGGACCGAACTCGTCGTCGTTCGGGCCGACGAGCGGGTTGAGGCCGAGGAAATTGATGTGGTCGGTGATGAGCATCAGCTCGCTGACCTTGATATGCGCGCGCAGGCTGCCGGCGGCGTTGGAGAGAAAGAGCGTGTCGATGCCGACCCGATGCACGGCGCGGAGCATCGTCTTCATCGGGTAGGCGTCGTGGGTCTCGTAGAAGTGCTTGCGGCCGTTGAACACGATGACCGGCACGCCGTTGAGCTTCCCGAGCAGGAGCTGGCCCGCGTGCCCCGCCACGGTGGGCACGGGGAACCCGGGCAGGTCGCGGTAGTTGAGCACGACCGGCTTCTCGACCTTAGCGGCCAGGCCGCCGAGCCCGGAGCCGAGGATGACCGCGATGCGGGGCTTCAGGCCGCCCAGGGCGGCTGAGATCATGGCGGCGGACTGGCGGATGTTTTCGTAGTGGGCCTGCTGTTCGGTCATGGGCGGAGCCTAGCGCCTGCCCCGCGGCATACAAGCCCGGCCACGGGGCGAAGGACGAAGAAAAGCGGCCTTGAGCCGCGCGGCCCGGCCACCAGTGTCCGCGCCTTCATGTCCGAAGCACCCCCATCGGCCCCGCCGGCGTCCCATGCGCCGCTCTGGCGCCTCATCCTCGAGGCGCTGCGGGGCGGCCATCACGATTACACGGCGCTCGCCCTCAACCGCGCCGTGTTGCTGCTCGCCGTCCCGATGGTGCTGGAGATGTCGATGGAATCGCTCTTCGCCGTCGTGGACGTCTACTGGGTATCGCGGCTCGGTGCCGACGCCGTGGCGGTCGTGGGCCTGACCGAGTCGCTCATGTCGCTGGTCTACGCGGTGGCCATCGGCATCTCGTTCGCAGCCACCGCGATCGTGGCGCGCCGCATCGGCGAGAAGAACCCCGCGCAGGCGGCCCACGCGGCGGGGCAGATCCTCGTCCTCGGCACGCTCATCGCCTCCGGCCTAGGGGTCGGGCTCGGCTGGTTTGCCCCGGACATCCTGCGATTGATGGGCGCGACCGATGCGGTCGTGACCCTGGGCTCCGGCTACGCGCAGGTGATGCTCGGCGGCAACATCACCGTTTTCCTGATTTTCCTCATCAACGCCGTCTTCCGCGGGGCCGGCGACGCCGTGATCGCCATGCGCACGCTCTGGCTGGCCAACGCCCTCAACATCGTCCTCGACCCGTGCTTCATCTTCGGGTGGGGGCCGTTCCCCGAGATGGGCGTGACCGGCGCCGCGGTCGCCACCAACGTGGGCCGCGGGATCGGCGTCTGCTACCAGCTCTGGCACCTGACCGGCCGCCCGGGCCGCATCCGCCTGGGCTGGCGCGACCTGCTCCCCCAGCCCGAGGTCCTCGGCACCATCCTGCGCACCTCGGGCAACGGCATCGCGCAGCTGCTCATCGCGACGACGAGCTGGGTCGGGCTCTTCAAGATCATGGCGCCGTTCGGCAGCACCGTGCTGGCCGGCTACACCGTCGCGATCCGCGTCGTCATCTTCGCCCTCATGCCCGCCTGGGGCCTGGCCAACGCCGGGGCCACGCTGGTCGGGCAAAACCTCGGGGCCGGCCGGCCCGACCGCGCGGAGGAGTCCATCCGCATCGCCGCCCGCTTCAACGTGGCCTTCCTCGGTCTCGTCGGGGTGGTGTTTGTCGCGCTGGCCCACCCGATCGTGGCCTTCTTCACCACCGAGCCGGAGGTGCTGCACCACGGCACGCGCGCGCTGTGGATCGTCAGCCTCGCCTTCCCGCTCTACGCCGCGGGCATGTGCCTCGAGGGCGCGTTCAACGGCGCCGGCGACACGTGGACGCCGACGCGGCTGAACTTCTTCTGCTTCTGGCTCGGGCAGGTGCCGCTGGCCTGGCTGCTCGCGCAACCGGCCGGACTGGGGCCGACCGGCGTCTACATCGCCGTGCCGGTGTCGTTCTCCGTGCTCACGCTGTGGAGCTACGCGCTGTTCCGCGGCGGCAAATGGAAACAGCAGAAGGTGTGAGCACCGATTCAGCCGGCGAGCACGGATCGTGAACGTGCACCGCGCCGGCGCAGGGCACGCATGCGGCTGAGATTTTTGCACGAGCGGATCAGGGCGTGCGCCCCCGCCTGATCGAGGGCGGTGAATGCCGCCGCGCGCTCCAGCGCCGCGGCCTCGGCGTCACCTTCCTCGTCCAGGAGATCGGCCAGCCGGCAGCGCAACTGTGCGGCCGCGACCGGCGTCTGCAACTTCTGCCACAACCGGAGCGAGCCGCGCAGATGGGCGACCGCCTCGCTCCGCCGCCCCTCCGCCACGGCCACTTCGCCGCGCGCACGCTCCACAAGTGCCTCGAGGGCCAGCGTCGAAACCAGCTCTGATTCACGCTCCAGCGTCAGCAACGCGGCCCGCGCGTCGTCCAGACGTCCGGCGTGGGCCGTGATGATGGCATGCCATGCGAGAGCCTGTCCCCGCTTGGAGCGGCAGGACCAGGCGTTGTCAGTCAGAGTGCGACCAAGTAGCTTCGCGGCGGCCGTCACGTTGCCCTCGGCGAAATGGACGTGGGCGAGTCCGAAACGCGCCTCCCAACCGAGTTCGGTGGCGCGCAGGTAGGCCTTGCGGGCCCCGGCATACTCGCCCTTGGCCAGCAGGATGTCGCCCAGTGCCACCCATGCGTCGCCCTCGGCCCAAGGCGCCTGCTTGGCGAGTGTGGCGATCGTGACCCGGCACTCTTTCTCCGCCGCGCGCAGGTCCCCGCGCACAGTGAGGACTTCCGTCCGGTGGAGACGGCACAATCCGGGGTAACCAGCCACCCCCTTGCCTTCGCACCAGCGCGTGAACTGGTCGGTCCACTGCCCCGCGCGATGCCAATCGGACCGCGTCATGCAGCCATAAATGACACCGCAATAGACCAGCCCACCGGCCCAAGGACTGAGCCCGCTGGCCGTAACCGATGCCCCGGCCTCGTCAAGCGCGGCCATGCCCGCGCGAACGTCACCGAGATAGAGTCGTGCCTCTCCAACGTGAACCAACCCGAGGCTCTCCAGATCGGGATCCCCGAATTTCTCACCGGCCGACCGGGCGTTTTCCGCCAGTTGCAACGTGGCTTCGATTTCATTCTGCATCAGCGCTATGCGGGCACCGAGCAGGTCGAGGTAGCCCCTCTCCCGGCAAGGCGGTTCATTTTCTAGCAATCGCTTGGCTCGGTGATGCCAACCCTTGGCCAGCACCGGCTCGCGCCACTCGAAGTGCAACTGTCCAAGCAGAATCGCCACCCAGCCGGCCCGGCGGCGGTCGCCCCGCGCGGAAAAGGCCGCCACGGCGCGCTCCAGCGGCTCCGCAGCTTCGTGCGGCCGGCCGGCGCATTGTGCGGCGTGAGCCCAGCGCTGCAGATCCTCCGCCGAAAGCCCCTCGATGTCGTCCACCTTGCGAAAGGCTGCCATGGCCCGTCCCCACTCTCCCCGGTTGTAAGCCGCGTACGCGGCCTTGATCGCGGCAGATCTCGCGCCACCGGTCTCCGCCTGAACGGCGGGCCCGTCGCCCAACCGGTAGCCTTGCCGGGCAAAGGTGCGGATGGCACCGGGCGCTCCGACCTCCGCTAACGCCGACCGGGCGAGACTGATCGCACGTTGCAGCGAGGCATCGGTCACGATCACGCCCGGCCACACCCGGTCGAGCAGCTCGTCCTTCGGCACGACACGGTCGCGGTGGACCGCCAGGTAGAGGA
Organism: uncultured Opitutaceae bacterium; assembly: GCA_964601365.1. Taxonomy (GTDB): domain Bacteria; phylum Verrucomicrobiota; class Verrucomicrobiia; order Opitutales; family Opitutaceae; genus Didemnitutus. The sequence continues at coordinate 43,663 of CAZRNE010000009.1, forward strand.
GCAGCTCGAACACGCGCGGCTGCAACGTGAGCACATGTCCGGCAGCGCGTATCTCGCGGGTGTTGGCGTCGATCTCAAACCTGGCGAAGCGGTGGACCATGCGGCGAGCCCGGCGTGGCATCTCGGGGGCGCGGAGCAAATGGTAAGGATTTGATCAGGTCAAGGAAAGGACTTGGGCGGTGGGTTTCGCTAGGATGTCGCCACTTCCACGCCCCGGGTGCCACGCCATCCGACGGCATTCTCTATCCCTCCAATATGTCATCCATGAAAAACTACATCATACTCCGCCGCGGTGGGTGGGCCTCCGCCCGGGAGCTCGAAATCGCCGCCGGACGCTCCAGCCGCGTCGGTCTGAAAGAAATGGTGGGGCGCGTCCGTTGGATCCGCTCCTACGTCGTCCAGGAATCCGATGGTCGCCTCGGCACCGTCTGCGTCTATCAGGCCACCGATGCGGAAGCCATCCGCGAACACGCACGCTGTGCCCTCCTACCCGCCGACGAAATCATCCCGATCGGTGAAACCGTGGTCATCAACGACGACCCGCCCCAGGCCACCTGAACCGCAGCGAACGAAAACCCATGATGCCAGACCTGCTCCCGCCGCCCGAAATCGCCACCGCGCAACCGCCCGCTGGGGTCGCAACCGCGGCGCTCCTGGCCGCCGTGCTGATCGCCACCGTCTGCACCCTCGTGGTGCTGCCTGCCTGATCTCCGCTCCCACAACCTCTATTTCGATACTACATGAAAACCATCCACGTTCCCTCTCTCCTTCAACGCACCGGCGTCCTCCTCTACGGCGCCGCCGCCTACACGATCTTCTTCGCGACCTTCTGCTATGCCGCCGGCTTCGTCGGCAATTTTCTGGTGCCCAAGTCCATGGACTCGGCGGCAACCGCACCGTTCTGGCAGGCACTCGCCGTCAACGCCGCCCTGCTCGGCCTCTTCGCCGTGCAACACAGCCTGATGGCGCGCACCTTCTTCAAGCGCTGGCTCACGCGTCACGTGCCTGAGGCGGCCGAGCGCAGCACCTACGTGCTGGCCTCGTCGCTCGCGCTGCTCCTGCTCTTTTGGCTCTGGCAGCCGATGGGCGGCGTCCTCTGGAACGTGAGCCATCCCGTGGCGGCCGCTTTGCTGCATGCCGGCTTTGCCTTCGGCTGGCTGCTGGTGTTGGTGACGACTTTTCTCATCAACCATTTCGACCTCTTCGGACTGCGCCAAGTGTGGAAGTATTTCCGCGGCGTGCCCTATCGTCCCTTGAAATTCGTCACGCCCGGCCCCTACAAGCTCGTGCGCCATCCGCTCTACGTGGGTTGGCTCTGCGCGTTCTGGTTCACACCGACCATGACCGTCGCGCATTTGGTTTTCGCCCTCGCCACCACCGCCTACATCCTGATCGCGATCCGGCTGGAGGAGCGTGATCTCGTGGACATCCACGGCGACGACTACCTCGCCTACCGCAAGAACACCCCGATGCTCATGCCCCGCCTGCGGCGCGACGCACCCTGACCTGACGCGCCACGGGCCGGCCGCGGGAATGCACCAGCCCGGGCTCTGCCCAGTCACACTTCCCGATCCGATGAAACCGACTCCGCGCCAGTCTTATCGCTTTTCGTTGCTCATGGCGGTGCTTCCCCCGGGATCCTCCCTGAGCGCCCTTGCGCCGGTTGCTCGGCGCTGGGTCGCCCGCTCGGGCACGCGCTTGCCCTCCCGCCACCGGCTTTGCCAAGCCAGCGTGGTAAATCGCTTGCCCATCGGTTGCAGACGGCCGGGGAGACGCAGATGCTGGAATCTGCGTGAACCGGCGAGACCGGGTCGCGACTGACCGGGCTGCCTCCGCAGGGCCGCATGAATTCACCGTTGAAGTGGTCGGTGTTGAGATCGGTCACCTGTGTCTTGGTCTTATGCCAACGCCAGCACGTGAGGCTGATTCTAACGCGCCGCCCGCGCGGCGTCGGGGGACGCAGACCGGCTGACCAGGAGCAGCTCGACCCGCTTCACCTCGCGGAGCACGCGATTGGTGTGCATCTCCAGCCAGAACCAGACCTTGATGAACATGACGATGAGCATGAGCAGCAGACCGAGGCCGCCCCACTGCAGCTGCGCCATGACGGTCGTCGCGTGGTAGAACTTCACGCCGGCCCAGATGGCGCCGGCAAAGAGCACGACGCTGTAGACGAAGGTGAAGAGGGAGAGGGCGCGGTGCCGGCCCCTGAAGGCGGCGATCACTTCCTCGGCGATGTTGGGTTCGCCGGCGAGAGCGTCGCCGCCGGCCTGGCCGCGGAGGGCGGCCTGGATTTTCTGGTCGAGATCATTCATGGGAGTTTCTTTCGAGTTGTTGTCTGAGGGTTTCACGTGCGGAAAAGAGACGCGATTTCACGGTGCCGGGCGGGACGGCGAGGATCTCGGCGATCTCGCTCACGCTGCGGTCCAGTTCGTAGAAGAGGTGCAGCAACTCGCGTTGCGCGGCCGGCAGGGCGTTGATGAGTGAGCGCAACCTCAAGGTGCCCTCCGATGGCTCCTCGGGTTGGACCGGAGCGAGTGATGCAGCTTCCCGCTGGGCGAGGGTCTGCCGCTCACGCTCCAAGCCGCGGCGGCGGATCCAATCGGCGCAACGACGCTCCACGATGCGGAAGGCCCAGCGCGGAAAGCAGGCGGGATCGTCGATCCGCGACAATCCGCGGGCGATGGCCACCCAGACATCGGCGAGGACCTCGTCCGCGGCTTCCGGGCGTTCCACCTGCACCAAGGCCAGCCTCCGCAAATCCGAACGCCAGAGGTCGTGCAGGTCCCGGAAGGCGGTCTCGCTGCCGCCTTGGGCGGCGAGCACCAGCCACTCGGTCAGGATCTGCTTGGCATCAGGGTTCATCGCTTTTCTGACTTAAAGGTCGCACGAACGGCGCTCCCGGTTCAGTTCAATTCGCCGTCGCTCACAACCTGCTGGCCGCCAACACGCTGCCACGGATGTCCGGCTACTTTTTCACCTTGTTCCTGGGATGATACCTGGCGTGTTGGTCGAGCAGGCGCGAGTTCTCGACGGCGGTGTAGATCTGCGTGGTGCCGATGCTGGCGTGGCCGAGCATCTCCTGGATGGCGCGCAGGTCGGCGCCGCCGCCCAGCAGGTGCGTGGCGAAGGAGTGGCGCAGCTGGTGCGGTTTCACTTTCTTGGTCAGGCTGGCCCGCGCCGCCGACTTCTTGACGATGGCCCAGAGCGTTTTGCGGGAAATGGCGCGGCCGCGCTCGCTGATGAACAACTCCGAGCCCGTGCGGGGCTTGACCAGCCGGGCGCGCGCACCGCCGAGATAGACCTGCACGGCGTCCCGGGCCTTGCGGCCGAGGGGCACGACGCGCTCCTTGCCGCCCTTGCCGAAGACGCGCACGAAGCCGTGCTCGAGGTCGACCTGCTGGAGCGTGAGCTTGCACAGCTCGGAGATGCGGAGGCCGCTCGAGTAGAACAGCTCGAGCATGGCGCGGTCGCGCACCGCGTAGGCGTCGGCGCCGGTCGGGGCGGTGAGGAGCTTGCCGACCTCGCCGGGCGAGAGGGTCTGCGGGAGCTTGCGGCGGAATTTCGGGCCGCTGAGCAGGTCGGTGGGATCGTCGGCGCGGCGGCCTTCCTTCTGCAGGTGGCGGAAGAGCATCCGCACGGCGGTGAGCTTGCGCGCCTGGCTGGCCTCGCTGAACCGCCGGTCGCTCAGCCAGTGCAGCCACGCCGTGAGGTGCGCCGGGGTGACGGCGCGCCAGCCGCCGGCGCCGTGCTTTTCCAAAAAATGCGCCGCCTGGGTGAGGTCGCTGCGGTAGGACACCTCGGTGTTGCGCGCCAGGCCGCGCTCCAGCGCGAGCGTGGCGAGGTAGTCGTCGATCTCCCCGGCGAAGGCCGCGGGCGCGGGCGGCATCGGCACGGGCCGGCCGGATTTCTCGCGGGGGGTCTTCATGGCGGGTTCCGGCGCGCGGCCGGCGCGCCTCAATACCGGCGGCGGGCGCCCGGCGGGGGCGGCGGGGGGGCGTTGACGTCGCGCAGGCGGAACGTGATGCGGGCCTTGTCGAGGTCGTAGGGGCTCATCTCCATCTTCACGCGGTCGCCGGCGGCGATCTTGATGAAGTGTTTGCGCAGTTTGCCCGAGATGTGGGCGAGCACCGTGTGCCCGTTGTCGAGTTGGACGCGGAACATCGTGCCGGGGAGGACGGCGACGATCTTGCCTTCGACTTCAATCGCCTTGCCGTCAGACATGGGAGGCGCGCGGGTGCTGGGTGCGGGTCATGCGGTGGAAAAAGCCGTTGTAAGACCGCAGCGCCGCGCCTAAGTCAAGGTTTTCGTCCGCCTACGCTCTGCGAGCTTCGGCGTGACAAGTCCGCCTCGCCCTCAGTTGGCAAGACTTGTCCGCCTGATTTCCCATGGCCCACGGCGCGACCAGTCCATCCTCCTCTCCGATGCTCGACACCCACCGCGACCCGCCTTCGCTCCTCCGGAGCTACGGCGAGGCAAGCCCTACCCCTTCAGGATGAAAGACGAAATGGTGAACCGTCCGCTGCAATGCCCTTTTGCTAAGGTGCATCCGTCGCAGCTGGTGAAGAACGACGAGTTTTACATGTGGCAGGCCTACAACCTGGCCATCGATGCCTGGCGGGCGGACGAGGTGCCCATCGGGGCGGTCATCGAGCTGGGCGGGAGCATCATCGCCAGCGCCCACAACCAGCGCGACAGCATGCGCGACCCCACGGCGCATGCCGAGGTGCTGGCGCTTGGACAGGCCGCGCGCGCCCTCGGCGACTGGCGCCTGAACGAGGCCACGCTCTACGTGACGAAGGAACCCTGCCCGATGTGCTCCGGCGCCGTGCTCATGGCGCGGGTGAAGCGCGTGGTCTTCGCCCTCGGCGACCCCAAGATGGGCTGCCTTGGCGGCGCCACCGACCTCAACGCCCTGCCCCAGTCCAACCACCGCGCGGTCATCACCCGCGGCGTGCTGGAGGCGCCGTGCCGCGAGCTGCTGCAGGCCTATTTCCAACTCAAGCGCGGCGAGGACAAGGGCGTATAGGCAGCTCAAATGCCACTTGCCAGCCGGCGATGGCGGCGCAGATTTCCAATATGCCAACCCTGCAGCGTCGTCGCCCGGCCAAACAACGTGTCGTCCGCCGGCGGATGCCTCAAGCTCGGCGGCCCCGCCCACAGGTTTTCAGCCTGACCGATGCTGAAATCAGCCGGATCAATGGCGCCGAAGTGAGCCTCGGCGGGTGATCAGGCAAATTTCGCAGTGGGACATCGTTCGCATCCGGATCAATCCCGGCGATCGAGACGAGCACCCCGCGGTCATTATTTCTCCCAAGCACGTGGCGCTGAACGAGCGCGTGCTGAAATTGAATGTGCTCTACTGCACCAAACTACCGCCTGCCGGCGATATTGCTCCCACCCAATTCGCCCTGAACAGTGCGGATGGCCTTGAATTCCGCACTGCGGTCGATTGCTCCTTCTATCATGTCATCCGCCGCGACAGCATTACCGGCCTCTACGGCCGGGTGAGCGCTGAGCGCATCACGGCGTTGAAGCGGCGCATCCGAGAAGTGTTTGGCCTGCTGTAAACCCGCCACGCATGCCGCTGAACTTTTCGCCCGGCAGTTGACGCCCGGCCGAACCCGTGCTCCCTTGGGCACGCAACTTTCAACCCACCACGATCATGGCATACGAACTCCCGAAACTGGCCTACGCCTACAACGCCCTCGAGCCGCACATCGATGCGCGCACGATGGAAATCCACCACACCAAGCACCACCAGGCTTACATCACCAACGCGAACAACGCGCTCAAGGACCACGCCGCGCTCGCGGCCCTCGACGTGAACGCGCTGATCGCCGACCTTTCCAAGGTGCCCGAGGCGATCCGCGGCGTCATCCGCAACAACGCCGGCGGCCACAGCAACCACGCCTTCTTCTGGACCATCATGGGTCCCGGCAAGGGCGGCGCGCCCAAGGGCAGCCTCGCCGCGGCCATCGACGCGCAGCTCGGCGGCTTCGCCAAGTTCAAGGAAGACTTCGCCAAGGCCGGCGCGACGCGCTTCGGCTCCGGCTGGGCCTGGCTCGTCGTCGGCCCCGACAAGAAGCTCTCCATCGGCTCCACTGCCAACCAGGACAGCCCGCTGATGGGCAAGGCCGTGGCCGGCATCGAGGGCAAGCCCGTCCTCGGCCTCGACGTCTGGGAGCACGCCTACTACCTCAACTACCAGAACCGCCGGCCGGACTACATCGCCGCCTTCTGGAACGTCGTGGACTGGGACGCCGCCGAAAAATATTATCAGGCCGCGATGAAGTGAGGCGCGGTTCGTCGAGACGACTCGCCCGACCCCAAGACATCAGCCGCGCCCGCAAGGCGCGGCTTTTTTGCTACACATATTTGGGGCATTCGAACTCGGAAGCCAAAGGCCTGAATCCAAGAGCGCTGTGTCTATGCGTTTCTTGTGCCTCCTGTCGCCTACTCGGCCCTTCTTTGACCACGGATTACTCGGATGGATCTGTGGAATCCGCGCCCATCAGTCTTATCCGTGGTTGAACGAAATGATCACATAGGTAATTGCCCCGTATCGCCTGCGAGCAGGCTCCTACAAGCTGCCAGCAAAACGCCCGGCCGTTTCCGGCCGGGCGTCTCTCTGAGTCCCTGCTATCTCCAAAGGGTCACTTGATGAAGAGCATCTCCTCGTAGGTGGGCATCGGCCAGCTCTCGTCGGGGCAGACGGCCTCAAGGGCATCCACCGCCGTGCGGATGACCCCGAGCTGCGGCAGCACCTGGTGGCACATGTGCGCGGCCTCGGGCTCCAGGCCGGAGGCGTGGTGGCTGCGGATCTCGGCGAGCTTGTCCATGGCGGCATGCAGCTCGCTGATGAGGTCGGTGACCTTGTCGAGCAGGCCGGTGTCCGCCTTCTTGCCGGCGGCCTTGAGGGCGGCGGCGTTCTGGGCGAGCTCGGTCTGATAACGGAGGGCGGTCGGAAGGAACTTCGTGTTCACCAGTTCGGTGACGATGTTGGCCTCCACGGCGACGGCCTTGACGTATTGCTCGTAAGCGATGTCGCGGCGCGCCTCGAGTTCGCGCTTGGTGAGGATGCCGTAGGCCTCGTAGGCCGCGACGGTGGATTTCGCGGCGAGCACGGGCACGGCGTCCACCGTGGTCTTGAGGTTGGGCAGACCGCGCCGGGCGGCCTCCTTGTGCCACTCCTCGGAGTAACCGTTGCCGTTGAAGATGACGGCGCTGTGCTCGCGCGCGATCTCCTGCAGCACGTCCTCGACCGCCGCGTTGAATTTGCCCTTCGGCGCCTTCTCCAGCTTGGTCGCGATGTAATCGAGGGACTCGGCCATGATGGTGTTGAGGGCGGCCAGCGGCGCGGCGATGGACTGGTTGGCGGCGACGGCGCGGTATTCGAACTTGTTGCCGGTGAAGGCGAACGGCGAGGTGCGGTTGCGGTCGCCGGCGTCGCGCATCAGCACGGGCAGCGTGTCGACGCCGAGGTGCATGGTGCCGGCGGCCTTCGAGGTCTTGGCCTTGCCCTTCTTGAGCTGGTTGAAGACATCGGCCAGCTGTTCGCCGAGGAAGATGGAGATGATGGCGGGCGGGGCCTCGTTGGCGCCGAGGCGGTGGTCGTTGGAGGCCGAGGCCACCATGGCGCGCAGCAGGGCGCCGTGCTTGTGGACGGCGCGGATGACGGCGGCGCAGAACACGAGGAACTGCATGTTCGCGTGCGGCGTGCTGCCGGGTTCGAGCAGGTTGCCCTGGGTCGAGTTGCCGAGCGACCAGTTGAGGTGCTTGCCGGAGCCGTTGACGCCGGCGAAGGGCTTCTCGTGCAGGAGGCACTCGAGGCCGTATTTGCGCGCGACCCGCTTCAGCGTGATCATGATCAGCTGCTGGTGGTCGGCGGCGATGTTGGCGTTCTCGTAGATCGGCGCGATCTCGTATTGGGACGGCGCGACCTCGTTGTGGCGGGTCTTGACCGGCACGCCGAGCTTGTAGAGCTCGGCCTCGGCCTCGTGCATGAACGCCAGCACGCGGTCGGGGATGACGCCGAAGTATTGGTCCTCGAATTCCTGGCCCTTCGGCGGCTTGGCGCCGAACAGGGTGCGGCCGGCCGTCAGCAGGTCGGGGCGGCTGAGGTAGAAATTGCGGTCGATGAGGAAATACTCCTGCTCGGGGCCGGCGGTGGCCGTGACCATCGCGATGTTCTGGTGGCCGAAAAGTTTCAGGATGCGGCGCGCCTGCACGTCGAGGGCGCGCATCGAGCGCAGCACCGGGGTCTTGAGGTCGAGCGCCTCGCCGGTCCACGACACAAAGGCGGTCGGGATGCACAGGGTGACGCCGTTGGCGTTTTCGATCAGGTAACAGGGGCTGGTGACGTCCCACGCCGTGTAGCCGCGGGCCTCGAAGGTCGCGCGGATGCCGCCGGAGGGGAACGACGAGGCGTCGGGCTCGCCCTGGGCGAGCTGCTTGCCGGAAAACTCCGCGATGGCGCCGCCGCGGCCGTCGGGCTCGAGGAAGCTGTCGTGCTTCTCGGCGGTGATGCCGGTCAGCGGCTGGAAGACGTGCGCGTAATGGGTGGCGCCGCGCTCGAGCGCCCAGTCCTTGATCGCGGTGGCGACGATGTCGAGCACGCCGGCCTCGAGGGCCGCGCCGGTGTCGATCGTCTTGCGCAGCGACTTGTAGGCGGCCTTGGGCAGGCGCTGCTGCATGATCTTGTCGTTGAAGACATTCTTGCCGAACAGGCCGGCCGAATGGCTGCCCGCGATCTCGACCGTTTTGGTCGTGCGGTAGTTGTTGGCGGCGGAGATGGCCGCGAGACGGGAGGGACTGACGCTCATAGGAGGTAGGTGGGATGCAGGTTGGAAACAGCCCGGCGCCGCCCCGGTGTGGAGCCGCGCAGGTGGCCCGGATTAAGCCCGTCCCATGCCAGCCTTGCGGGATTTTTCGGGAATTTCGCCCTAATCCTCAACTCTTGGCCTGATCGAGCGTCACGCGCTTCACGGTCACGAAATTCGCCCGGAACAACTCGTCCATGGCCGCCCGCGTCTTCGGGGGGATGCGCTTCACCAAGTCTTCGAGCGGGGGCAGGTCCCGGTCGTTGCCGCGGGGGGCGGCCTCCGGCCATTCCGGTGAGCCAACGGGCGTCTCCGTGGCCTGCAAGGCCGCCTCTTCGGCCGGACTGGGACCGACGGGCGCGCCCTCGTCCGCCGGCTCGGCGGCGGGTGCCGCAGGTTCAGGAGCCGGGGTCAGTCGTTTTTTTTTGAGCCGTCGGCGGGCAGGCTGTCCGCCAGCGCGGCGATGTCCTTGATCAGGCTGTCGATGGCCCGGGCCCGGCTGGCCTCGACGGCCTTGAGCAGCGTGACCTCGAAATTGATTCGCTCCGACAGGCCGTGCTTCACGCCGCCCTCGCCCTCGCGCAGGCCGTCGAGCAAGCGCGTGAGCTGCTCCGTCGTGAGCTTGCTGCCCAGCTTGGCGCTGGCCCCGCCCTGGGCGATCGAGTCGAGCAGGGCCTGCCGCACGTGCGCCTGCAGATCCACGAGCATCCGGTAGAGGTCGCGGCCGTTCTCGTCGCAATCGTCCACGATCTCGACAATCTTCCGGTGGTCGCCGGCGGCGACGGCGGCCGCGAGCGCGGCGATCTTTTCCTCCGCGACCAGGCCGTAGACGTCGAGCACGTCGGCCTCGGTCACCTCGTTGCCGCAGAAGGAGATCATCTGGTCGAAGATGGACTGGGCGTCGCGCATGCCGCCGTCGGCCATGCGGGCGATGCAGCCGAGCGCGGCGTCGGTCGTCTTGATCTTTTCCGTGGCGGCGATCTTCTTCAGGCGCTGCACGATCAGCTCCGCCGGAATCGGCTTCAGGTCGAAGCGCTGGCAGCGGGAGATGATGGTCGGCAGCACCTTCTGCACATCCGTGGTGGCGAAGACGAACTTCACGTGCGCCGGCGGCTCCTCGAGGGTCTTGAGCAGGGCGTTGAACGCCGCGGCCGAGAGCATGTGCACCTCGTCGATGATGTAGACCTTGAACTTCCCCTGCGCCGGGGCGTAGCGCACGGTCTCGCGCAGCTCGCGCACCTGCTCGACGCCGTTGTTCGAGGCGCCGTCGATCTCGATGACGTCGAGGCAGGAACCGTCGGCGATGGACAGGCAGATGGGATCCTTGGGGTCGAAGTCGGCCTTCGGGCCGCCCGTGCAGTTGAGGGCCTTGGCGAAGATGCGGGCCGTGCTCGTCTTGCCCGTGCCGCGCGGACCGACGAAGAGGTAGGCGTGCGCGATGCGGTTGCGCGCGATGGCGTTCTTCAGCGTCCGCACCACATGGTCCTGTCCGACGACGTCGTCGAAGGTCTGCGGGCGCCACTTGCGCGCGATGACTTGGTAGGAGCCGGACAAAGGTCGGTTGAGGTTGAAGTGAAAAGTTTAAGCCTAGCGACGGAAGCCAAGTAATCGTAGCCGGCGCTTCAACTTCAACCTTCAACTTGAATCCCGCCGCCGATGGCGGCAAAAAAAGTGGCCAGGCACTCCACGGCACTGGGAGAACGTCGTCACCGTTGCTGCCTTCCGGCCCTGGCGGGGTTCACGCGCCTGCCCATGCATGGCACCTGGCCGCCGCGCACCGTAGGCCGGCGACCTCCCCTTTCAACCAAATAACCTCCCGCGTCCGCAACTCACCCGCCGCCCGGCGGTTTGCGTTCGCCGTTGCGCGGCGGGGGCGGCAGCTCGCCGTCCGGCCGGCGGCGCTCGTCGGGGCCCATATGCCGGCCCGGCCCGCCTTCGGGGCCGCCCGGCCGGCGTTCCAGAACGCGCTTGCGCATCAGCTCCTGCATCTCCCGGAACCTGCCCTGCTGCTCCGGGGTAAGCTCGGCCGAGATCTCGCGCTCCATCCGTTCCAGGTTGCGGCGCATCTCGCCGGCGGTGAACTGCCGCAGCCGGCCCATGTCCTCCATGTTGCGGCGGATGATCGGACGGATTTTCTTCACCTGCTCGTCGCTGAGGCCGAGCGCCTCGGACATGCGGCGGAGCTGCTGCGGGCTCCACGGCGCGGGCAGCTGGTTGAGGCCGCGGCGCTCGGCCATCTTCTTGACCGTGCCCAACGCCACGAAGGCGCCGGTGGCTGCGCCGGCCACGAAGATGCCCAACATCGCGAGGATGATCTTCCACTTCGCCATGTCAGGACAGTTCGTAGTCGGTGTTCACAAACTCGATCAGCGCCTCGTCCTCGCCCTCGACGGTCAGTTCGCCGGTGGCGTAATGGAAGGCCACGCTGGCCGCGCACAGCGCGCAGGCCGCCAGCAGGCCGCGCAGGGCCAGCCTCTCCACGCCGAACCAGGGCCCGGCCGGCGGGGCTTCCAAGGCCCGCGCCGCCACGCGCGTGGCGAAACCCTGCGGCGCCGCCTCGTCGCCCGCGGCGGGCGCCCGGCGGGCGGCGGCGGTCAGTCGCTGCCACTTCTGGTCAAAGTTGTTCATGATTTCTCCTGTCGTTGTAGGTCTCGGAAGAGTTTTTGCAATTTCCGACGCGCGCGGAAGGCCCGCACCTTGATCATGGACTGGCCCCAGCCGGTCAGGGCGGAGATCTCCGCCACCGATTTCTGCTCGAGATCGAGCAATTGGATGACGGTCCTGTCCTCGGGACCGAGCTGGTCGAGAAGCTTGCGGACCAGTTCCCGCGCGGCGAGGGCGTCGTTGGGCGTCTCGTCCCGCTCGTCGCTCAGCACCTGGTCGAGCACCTCGGCCTCGTTCTCCGAGAGGTCGGCCCAGCGGAACTCCGGCCGGCGTTTCTGCGCGCGCAGGTGGTCGATGCAGGTCGTCACCGCGATGCGCGAGACCCAGTGCGGGAAGGGCACGGCGCCCTGATACTGTTCGAGGCGGGTGAACATCTTCAGGAAAATCTCCTGTGCGAGGTCTTCCTCGGCCACCCGGCGCGGGAGGTGGGAACGCACGATGCGGATGACCAGGGGATGCAGGTGTTCCACCAGCTGGCGGGCGGCCGATTGGTCGCGCCGGCGCACCGCGGCAAGGCAGGCGGCCAGGTCGAAGGCGTCGTCAGGCATGGACTTGTGTGGTTGTCAGGCACAACCCACGAGACGCGCGCGACTGCGCCCCAGTTACCTTGCGCCCCCGGTTTAACCCGCTGTTGTCCAACGCGGCGCGCACGATGGTCAGGCCCGGTCGACCTTCCGGAACATCCAGATGCCCAGCGCCTGGAAACCGAGGTTGGGCAGCCACATCAGCAGGTCGGGGCGCAATTCGGGACGGTTGTCGAACCAGCCCACGACCACGGTCGCGAAGTAGTATCCCATCGCCAGCGCGAGCGCGACGCCGAGGTTGGCCGAGGTCTCCTTGCGCGACACCTTGATGCCGAGCGGGATCGCGATGAGCGCGAAGGACAGGATCGAGAACGCCTTCGCGAACTTCTCGTGGATGGCGATCTGGATCTTCATGCGCTGCTTTTCGCGCTCCGCGGTTGCCACGGCCGGGTCGGGCCGGCCGAGGCGGCGCCATTCGGCCATGAGCTGGTCGAAGGTCATCCACTTGGGTTTTTTCCGGACGGAACGCTGCCCGGTCATCTTGTCGAGCACGAGGTCGAAGGTCGCGCGGTCCGACGCGCCCATGCCGCGCACCTCGCCCATCGCCTCGGGATCCCGGTCCGAAAACGCCATCGCCTGCATGTGCTCGATGGTGAGCACGAGCTTGTTGGCCGCCTCGTCGAATTTGATCCGGCCCGAGCGGGCGCGCACGAAGGTCTTGGCCTTGGCCTGCGGGCCCAGTTCCCACACCCAGATGTCCTCGAGCAGGTCGCCGCGCTTGTCGCCCACGTAGATCACCAGGCCCGGGAAATCTCGGGTGAACGTCCGCGGCAGGATCAGGCTGAGCGGATCGCGGCGGATCGCCTCGGCCAGCTCGCGCTGGTATTCCATGCGCGCCGCCGGCATGAACTGGAAGTTCACCAACACCGCCGCCCCCACCCCCAGCAGCGCGAAGAAGAAGATCGGCGCCGAGATGCCCGCCACGCTCACGCCCGCCGCCCGCATCGCCGTCAGCTCGCGGTCGGACGACATCCGCCCCAGCACCAGCAGCACGCCCGCCAGGATGCCCATCGGCAGTGCATACGACACCACGAACGGCACGAGCAGGGCGACCAGCTTCACCACCGTGCCCGGCTCCAGCTGCCCGGCCAGCAGGTAGCCGAGCAGGTCCTTCAGCGCGTTGCCCAGCATCAGCACGAAGGCGAACAACCCCACCGCGGTCAGGCACGTCAGCGCGACGCTCCAGAAGATGTGCCGGTGGATGAGCTTCATGCTTGGGGCGACCCTTGGGGGCGCGCCCGGCGCGGGCAATCCGTTTTGTAGGAGCGGCTTTACGCCGCGATTGAATCTGTTGCGATGCTTGTCGCGGGATCAACCCGCTCCTACATTCCAGCCACCCTTGTGAAGTTCACCCCCGCCAAGCCCGCCCTCCACGGCGAAACCCTCGACTCGCTCACCGCGCAGCTCACCGCCGCGGGCCATCCGGCGTTCCGCGCCCGGCAGATCCTCGAGTGGCTCTACAAGAAGCGCGTCCGCACCACGGACGAGATGACCAACCTCCCGCGCGACCTCCGGGCCTGGCTCGACGCCACCTTCGACCTCGAGCCCACCGCGTTCGTGCTCGACCGCCAGTCCGGCGACGAGACCGACAAGCTCCTGCTCGAACTGCGCGACCGCTCGCTCATCGAGACCGTCATCATCCGCGCCCCCATGCTCGGCGTCGGCGTCGAGAAATCGCGCAAGACCATCTGCATCTCCACCCAGGTCGGCTGCGCGATGGGCTGCAAGTTCTGCGCCTCCGGCCTCGAGGGCCTCAAGCGCAACCTCAGCGCCGGCGAGATCGTGCACCAGCTCATCCAGGTCTGCCGGCAGGAGGACGCCCGCACGCCCCGCGCCCGCGCCGAGCTGGCCTCGTTCGACAACATCGTCGTCATGGGCATGGGCGAGCCGCTGCACAACTACGACGCCGTCATCCGCGCGCTCGCCATCGTCAACGCCCCCTGGGGCCTCGGTTTCGGCGCGCGCCGCATCACCCTTTCCACCTCCGGCCTCGTTCCGAAGATCCGCCAGCTGGCGGACGAGCCCCTCGGCCTCCGGCTCGCCGTCTCCCTGCACGGCGCCACCGACGAGGTTCGCGAGCAGATCATGCCCGTGAACAAGCGCTACCCGCTCGCCGAGCTGCTGCCTGCCGTGCGCGAGTTTTCGGAGAAACACGGCCGCATGGTCACCCTCGAGTTCATCCTCATCGAGGAGATCAACGATTCCCTCGCCCAGGCCGAGAAGCTCCGCGACATCGCGCGAGACCTCCACGCGCACGTGAACCTGATCCCCTACAACACCGTCGAGGGCCTGCCTTGGAAGCGCCCGTCGATCACCCGGCAGGAGCGCTTCGCCGACGTGCTCCGCGCCGCGCGCGTGCCCGTGACGCTCCGCCGCGAAAAAGGCCACGACATCGCCGCCGCCTGCGGCCAGCTCCGCCTCCAGACCGAGAAGCAGCGTGCCGCCGCAAATTGACCTCACCGCATGGACTGGCTGCAACTCCTCGCCCTCCCCTTCCGCCTCGCGCTCCTGCTGGCGGGCCTGCTGGGACCGGGCGCCCTGATCCTGAGCGCGCTCGGACTGCCGCGCTCCCTCTCCGGGGCGTTTATCGTTTCCGCGGTCGCGCTCCACGGCGTCATCCTGGCGCTGGCGTTCACAGGACTGCCCGTCGGTCCCTACTCAATCGCAGGCGGCCTGGCCCTGATCGCCACAGCGGCGTTCATCGTTGCGCGCGGAAAGCCGGCCGTGGCATCCGCCGAAGAAGGCCTCGGGGTGATGTTCACCCGCTGGAATCCGTGGACCTTGCTCTATGCCGCGGTGTGGCTCGTGCTGCTCTACCGCCTCGGCGCGCAGCCGCTGACGGGGCCGGATGTCGGTTTCCGCTGGAGCTGGCTCGCCGAGCAGATGTTGCGGCAGGGATCGCTCGATTTCTATCCCCCGCACGACGCGGCCGACTTCACCAGATATTTCTGGGCCGAGAGCATCCCGCCCGGCGTGGCCGGCCTCTACGCGTGGAGCTATGCCTGCGGCGGCGGCTTTGCGCCGCTCTGGACCTCGCCGGTCGTGCTCCTGCAATTCCTCGCTCTGCACGACCTCGTCTGGCGGCTGGCGCACCGGATGGGCGGCGAGCCCGCCGCCCGCCTCGCGGTGTTGCTCCTCGCCGCCACCCCGCTGTTCAACTGGTCCGTGGTCATCGGCCAGGAAACCGGCCTGACGGCGCTCGGGGTCTGCGGCTTGGTTTACGGCCTCATCGCTTGGGGAGCTGACCGGAACCGGGCCTGGCTGCTGCTCGCAGGTTTCTCCGCCGCCCTCGTGGCCGGCGCGCGCGAATACGGTGTGGCCTTCGGTGTCCTGGGCGCCGTGGTGCTGCTCCTCTGGTGCGCGCCGCGGCGCAACCTGCTCGCCTACGGTCTCACCGCGCTGCTCCTGCCGGCCGCCTGGCTCGGCTTCGTTTGGCTCAAGACCGGCAACCCGCTCTACAGCCTCAACCTCGCCGGCCTGTTTCCGGTCAACGAGGTCTTCGACCGCTACACCGCCTTTGTGCGGCTGCTGCAATCGGCCGGTCTCTTTTCCACCGACGGTCTGTATCAGCTCGCGCGCTATCTGCTGCTGTTCGCCCTGCCGACCTGTGCCGGTTTGGTGCTGGCGGCGTGGCGGGCGCAAATCACCTTCACCCTCGCCGCCGCTTTCCTGGTCGCCACCGTCGCGCTGTGGATCACCTCGATCGGCTATACCGCGGGCGGGCTGTTCTATTCGATGCGCGTGCTCTCGCCGGTCTTCGCGCTCGCGGCGGTGCTGGGCGGCGTGGTCGCCGCGCAGGCTGCGGGTAATCTCCTGTTCAGGAGCATCGGCGCCGTGCTCCTGCTCGGGCTGGGTCTCGAATCGCTGCCCAAGACCCTCGCCCTGCCCGTCAACCCCTACCGGGCCGCGCCGGTGGACTGGCTGCAAGCCGGCGGGGAGTTTGTCGGGCGCACCGCCCGCGCGGATGCGGAACTGCTCCCGGTCTTGCGGGCCTTGCCCGGCCGGCCCGTCATCATCACCGAGAGTGCCGGCCTGCAACGGCTGCTGGCTGACACCGGCCTGACGGTCGTCCCCATCTGGAGTCCCGCCGCCAGCTGGCTCTTCGACCGGCAGCTGCCCGCCGCGGAATTCGCCTCGCGTCTGCGGGAACTAGGCGACTGCTGCCTGATCCTCACCCGCGACAGCCACGGCGCGCGCTTCGTGCAGGCCTATGCGCATCCCGCCCTTGGCGCTCATCTCCAGCTTCATCAGGTCTCCGGCCAATACGTGGTCTACCGCGTGCGCGCCGACCCCGGACCGTAGGACTTATTCCGCACTTGTCGCCACCGGCAATCCCCGCCCAATAGACCGCGCATGTCCGCCGACCGCCCCATCTCCGAGCTCTTCGCCGGCAGGAAACTCGTGCGCTCGCTCGAGTTTTTCCCGCCCAAGGACGAGACGCAGATGGCGATGCTCCATGCCTCGGCCGCGGCCCTCCAGCGCATCGCGCCGGACTTCGTTTCCATCACCTACGGTGCCGGCGGCACCACCCGCGAGCGCACCGCCCGCGCCGCCGCGCTGCTGAAGAAGGATTTCGGCTTCACCGTCATGCCCCATCTCACCTGCGTCGGGCATAGCCGGGCAGAACTGAACGACATCGCCGACCGCATCCACGCCGAGGGTTTCCGCAATATCATGACGCTCCGCGGCGACCTGCCGAAGGACAACCCCGGCTACCAGCCGCCGGCCGACGGTCTCCGCTACGCCAGTGAGCTGGTAGCCTTGCTCAAGGCCCGGCACGCCGACTTCTGCCTCGGTGTCGCCGGCTACCCGGAGAAGCACCCGCAGGCCCGCTCGCTCGAGGCCGACCTCGACAACCTCAAGCGCAAGGTCGACGCCGGCGCCGACTTCGTCACCACCCAGCTCTTCTTCGACAACTCGCTCTATTACCGTTTCGTCGAACAGTGCCGCGCACGCGACATCAACGTGCCCATCATCCCCGGCATCATGCCCGTGCTTTCGCTCAAGCAGATCAAGCGCTTCACCGAGATGTGCGGCGCCACTCTGCCCCCGAAGCTGGTCACGCGCCTCGAGGCCGCCGCCGAGAACCCCGATGTCGTCGAGATCATCGGCCTCGACTGGGCGCTGACGCAGATCCGCGGCCTGCTGGCCAACGGCGCGCCCGGCTACCATCTCTACATCATGAACCGCGCCAAGAGCGCCCTCGCCCTCGCAGCGGGCCTCGCAGCCTGATCACCCGCCGGCGAAGACCGGCTTGAAGCCGGCCTCGGCGAGGATGCGCGCGATGGTGTCGCGCTGGTCGCCCTGGATCTCGATGGCACCGTCCTTCACCGTGCCGCCGCACCCGCAGGCCGAGCGCATCTTTTTGCAGAGCGCCTCCTTTTCCGGCAGCCCGATGCCGACAAAGCCGGTTACGAGCGTCACCGTCTTGCCGCCGCGACCGGCCGTGGTGCGTTTGATGTCCACCCGGCCCCGGCTTCTGGCCGGCGGAGCATCGCCGGTGGGAGCGAGCTTGCTCGCGACGGGCTGTGACTGACCTGCGGGCAATCCCGCTCCGCTCAGCGCGCCAAACGGGTTCTGCCCGAGCGCCTGCCCGCCATCGGTGGGGATCTTGCCGGAAGTATTCATATCCTGTCGCATGTCATTCTGAGCGAAGCGAGGAATCCAGAGCCGCCCGGAGGTCAGGCTCCACCTTTGCACCCGTCCGGCGGCGTCGCGGGTCGGCCGAAATCGCTCCGCTCCCCCAGCCACGCCAAGGCCTTGGCATAGCTCCGTCCCTCCAAAAAGTGCTCCAACCTCGGATCGATCCGCCCCCGGTGCTCCGCCAGCAATCCGTCCAACTCGGCCAAGGCAGCCGAGAGGGCCGGTCCATCAGATTTCGTGATGGCGGACTGGAAGCGGATGAGAGCGGCTTTGACCTGGGCCTCGGGCATGGGACGAGTGCGGATGTTAAGCAGAATTTATCAGACTCACGCGCCGGATAATTGCCATTTCAAAACTAGGCGCCAGTCCGGAATCGGTTTGAGCGGCCAACCCGCGCTTGTGAACGTGACCTTTCCCTGCGACTCTAATCCTCCCGCCATGTCCACCTTCCCCTCCGTCAACCCTGTTCAGGTCGCTGAGCGCGCCAACGCTCAGCTCATCGAGGAATACTACCAGCGGTGGCTCGACAACCCGGAGTCCGTGGACCCGACCTGGCGCGCGTTCTTCCAGGGCTTCAGCCTCGGCTCCGAGGGTCGCCCGGTCGGAGCCGCCCCCGCTGCGGGTGTGGCCGTGGACTCGCTCAAGCAGTCCAAGGTCGACAGCCTGATCTTCCATTACCGTTCCATCGGCCATCTCGACGCCCACCTCGACCCGCTGGGCGAGCTCCCGGCCCCCACCCCGCGGCTGGCCCTCGCCGAGTTCGGCCTGAAGGAATCCGACCTCGATGAGGTCTTCGACTCCGGCCACTACCTGGGCGGCGGCCCGATGAAGCTGCGCGACATGATCGCCGCCCTGCGCGAGACCTACTGCGGCACCGTCGGCGCCGAATACACCCACATCCAGGAGACGGAGATCCGCCGCTGGCTGCAGCAGCGCATCGAGCCGAACCGCATGAAGCCGCGCTTCACCAAGGCGCAGCAGCTCCGCATCCTCCGCCGCCTGCACAAGGCCGAGCTCTTTGAGAAGTTCCTCCACACGAAATACGTCGGCCAGAAGCGCTTCTCCGGCGAGGGCGCGGAGTCCATCGTCGCCGCCGTCGACGCGGTCATCGATTCCTGCCCCGACCAGGGCGTCGAGGAGGTCGTCATCGGCATGGCCCACCGCGGCCGCCTCAACATCCTCTGCTCGGTCATGCGCAAGTCCTTCGACGAGCTCTTCGACAAGTTCTCCGAGAACTACATCCCCGACACCGTCGCGGGCGACGGCGACGTGAAATACCACCTCGGCTACGAGTCGGTGCTCACCACCACCGGGGGCAAGAAGGTCGAGGTCCGCATGGCCACGAATCCCTCGCACCTCGAGATCGTCAACCCCGTCGTCGCGGGCGCCGTCCGCGCGCGCCAGCGCGTCCGCGGCGACATGAAGGAGCGCACCAAGGTCATGGCCCTCCTCATCCACGGCGACGCCGCCATCGCCGGCCAGGGCATCGTCGCCGAGACGCTCCAGTTCTCCCAGCTGCCCGGCTACAAGACCGGCGGCACCGTCCACTTCGTCATCAACAACCAGATCGGCTTCACCACCGACCCCGCCGACGCCCGCTCCTCGCGCTACTGCACCGACGTCGCCAAGATGGTCGACGCCCCCGTCTTCCACGTGAACGGCGACGACGCCGAGGCGGTCTGCTTCGTGTCCTTGCTCGCGCTCGAGTTCCGCAACCGCTGGAAGCGTGACGTGTTCGTCGACCTCGTCTGCTTCCGCAAGCACGGCCACAACGAGTCCGACGAGCCCTCGTTCACGCAACCCCTCCTCTACCGCAAGATCGCGGCGCATCCGCCGGTCTCCGCCATCTACGGCCGCCAGCTCGTCTCCGCCGGCGTCATCACCGCCGCCGAGAGCGACGCCATCAAGGCCGAATATTCCGCCGCGCTCGAAGACCACCTCGCCAAGGCCAAGGCCCGCGAGCCCAAGCGCGCCGACAAGCTCAAGGGCGCCGACTCCGTCCGCGCCGTCAGCACCATCCTCCACACCAGTTACAGCCACGACCCCGTCAAGACCGCCATCAGCGCCAAGACCGTGGACAAGATCGTCAAGGCCCTCACCACCGTGCCGGAGGGCTTCAAGGTCCACGCCAAGATCAAGCGCCTGCTCGACCAGAAGACCGAGGCCCACAAGTCCGGCGGCCCCTACGACTGGGCCTTCGGCGAGGCCCTCGCCTTCGGCTCGCTCGTGCTCGAGGGCACGCCGGTCCGCCTCAGCGGCGAGGATTGCGAGCGCGGCACCTTCAGCCACCGCCACGCCGTCTTCAACGACACCGAGACCGGCGCGAAATACTGCCCGCTCAAGAACCTCGACACCTCGCAGGCCCAGTTCTGCATCTACAACTCCCTGCTCTCCGAGGCCGCCGTGCTCGGCTTCGACTACGGCTACTCGCTCTACTACCCCAACCTCCTCTGCCTCTGGGAGGCCCAGTTCGGCGATTTCGCCAACTGCGCGCAGGTCATCATCGACCAGTTCATCGTCAGCGGCGAATCCAAGTGGGAGCGACCCAGCGGCATCGTGCTCCTCCTGCCCCACGGCTACGAGGGCCAGGGGCCCGAGCACAGCAGCGCGCGCCTCGAGCGCTTCCTCCAGCTCTGCGCCGAGGACAACATCCAGGTCGCCAACATCACGACCCCCGCCAACTACTTCCACGCCCTCCGCCGGCAGGTGAAGCGCGATTTCCGCAAGCCGCTCGTCATCATGTCGCCCAAGTCCCTCCTCCGCCACCCGGGCGCCGTTTCCCGCCTCGAGGACTTCACCGGCGGCGGTTTCCAGGAGGTCATCGACGACCCGGCCGCGCCCGCCCAAGCCGCCCGCGTCATCCTCTGCTCCGGCAAGATCTACTACGAACTCTGCGACTACCGCGACAAACACAAGGTCACCGACACCGCCATCGTCCGCATCGAGCAGCTCTACCCGCTCCACCCGCAGAAGATGGCCGCCCTGGCCAAGCGCTACGCCTCCGCCCGCCTCGTCTGGTGCCAGGAGGAGTCGCAAAACATGGGCGCCTGGTCCTATATCGCCTCGCATCTCGAGGAGATTTTCGGCCGCAAGCCCCTCTACGCCGGCCGCGACGCTTCCGCCTCCCCCGCCGTCGGCCTCGCGGCCGTCCACAAGCTCGAACAGGCCGCCGTCCTCCGCGACGCCTTCAAGGTCTGACCTCCTACTTCACCCTCGCGTGTCATTCTGAGCGAAGCGAAGAATCCAAACTCAACCCTCTCAATCTCCCACCTTTCCCATGTCCCTCGAAGTCAAAATCCCCCCGATGGGCGAATCCATCACCTCCGGTGTTCTCGCCAAATGGCACGTCGCCGACGGCGACGTCGTGAAGAAGGACCAGGTCCTCTTCGAACTGGAGACCGACAAGATCACCTCCGAGGGCACGGCCGAGGCGGCCGGGAAAATCTCGCTCAAGGTCGCCGCCGGCACCGAGGTGAAGATCGGCGCCGTTGTCGCCGTCATCGACACCGCGGCTACCGCTGGAGCCGCACCTGCTCCCGCTTCGCCTCAACCTCAACTTTCAACCTCAACCGGCGCCGCCAGCGCCTCGCCCGCCGTGCGCCGCCTCGCCGCCGAAACCGGCATCGACCCCGCCTCTGTCGCCGGCTCCGGCAAGGCCGGCCGCGTCACCAAGGGCGACATGCTTTCAGCCGCTGAGTCGGGCAAGAAGCCCGACTCACCCTCTTCGCCTGTGGCGAAGCCCACGAGGCCGAGCGCTGAAGTCGCCAAAGCGACTTCACCCTCCGTAGCTTCAGCGAAGGAGGGCGCCAGTGAACGCCAGACCCGCCGGAAGATGACGCCGCTCCGTGCCCGCATCGCGCAGCGCCTCGTGCAGGCCAAGCAGACCACGGCCATGCTCACCACCTTCAACGAGGCCGACATGTCCGGCATCATGGGCCTCCGCGCCAAGTATCAGGACGACTTCGTCAAGAAGCACGGCGTGAAGCTCGGCTTCATGTCCTTTTTCGTGAAGGCCGTCGTCAACGCCCTCAAGGAGGTCCCCGCCATCAACGCGCAGATCGACGGCGACTCCATCATCGAGAACCACTACTTCGACATCGGCGTCGCCGTCTCCACCGACAAGGGCCTCATCGTCCCCGTCATCCGCGACTGCGACCGGAAGAGCCTCGCCGACATCGAGAAGGACATCGCCGACGCGGCCAAGCGCGCCCGCGACGGCAAGATCACCCTGCCCGACCTCGAGGGCGGCGTCTTCACCATCACCAACGGCGGTGTCTTCGGCTCGCTCCTCGCCACCCCCATCATCAATTCCCCGCAGAGCGCCATCCTCGGCATGCATGCCATCAAGGAGCGCCCCGTCGCCCTCAACGGCCAGGTTGTCATCCGCCCGATGATGTATCTCGCCCTCAGCTACGATCACCGCCTCGTCGACGGCAAGGAATCCGTCACCTTCCTCGTCAAGGTGAAGGACGCCCTCGAGGATCCCACCCGCCTGGTCCTCGGTGTCTAAGCTAATCCCAATCTTTCTCACTGCCTTGTCATCCTGAGCGCAGCGAAGAATCCATGCCTTCTCTTTGCGAACTTTGCGTCCTTCTGTTGAAATGACCTCCTTCGATCTCATCGTCATCGGCGCCGGCCCCGGCGGCTACGTCTGCGCGTTCCGCGCCGCCCAGCTCGGCCTCAAGGTCGCCCTCGTCGACAAGCGCGCCGCGCTCGGCGGCACCTGCCTCAACGTCGGCTGCATCCCCAGCAAGGCCCTGCTCCACGCCACCGAGCACGTCACTTGGGCCAGGCACCACGCCGCCGACTCCGGCATCAGGCTCGGAAGCGTCGAGGTCGACCTCGCCACGCTGATGAAGAAGAAGGACGCCGTCGTCGCCAAGCTCACCGGCGGCGTCGGCCTGCTCGCCAAGGGCCGCAAAATCGCGGTCTTCACCGGCACGGCGTCCTTCACCTCCCCGACCGAGATCGAGGTCGCTCCTGATCCTAAACTTCAACCTTCAACCTCAACGACGCGCCTGCAGGCGCGTCATTTTGTGATCGCGACCGGCTCCGCGCCCGTCGAGCTGCCGTTCCTGAAGTTCGACGGCACGACCGTCGTCTCGAGCGACCACGCCATCGCCTTCACCGAGGTGCCGAAGAGGCTCGTTGTGGTCGGCGGCGGCGCCATCGGCCTCGAGCTCGGCTCCGTTTGGGCGCGCCTCGGCAGCGAGGTCACTGTCGTCGAGTTCCTGCCCAAGATCGTCGCGGCCTTCGACGACGACATCGTGCGCAACTTCACCCGCATCCTCCAGAAACAGGGCCTCAGGATCGAGGTGAACGCCCGTGTCACCGGTTTCGCCAAGGGCGTGCTCACCGCCGAGCGCGAGGGGCAGAAGCTCGAATTCCCCGCCGACAAGGTCCTCGTCGCCGTCGGCCGCCGTCCCTACACCGACGGCCTCGGACTTGAGAAGGCCGGCGTGCAGCTCGACGACAAGAAGCGCGTCAAGGTCGACGACCACCTCCGCACGAACGTGCCCGGCATCTGGGCCATTGGTGACGTCGTCGCCGGCCCCATGCTCGCCCACAAGGCCGAGGAGGACGGCGGCGCCGTCGCCGAGTGGATCGCCGGCAAGCACGGGCACATCAATTGGGACCTCGTCCCCGCCATCGTCTACACCGAGCCGGAGGTCGCCTCGGTCGGGCTCGGCGAGGATGCCGCCAAGGCCGCCGGCCGCGCCATCGCGGTCGGCAAGTTCAACTTCGCCGCCAACGGCCGCGCCATCGCCGCCGACGCCACCGACGGCTACGTCAAGGTCATCGCCGACGCCAAGACCGACCGCATCCTCGGTTGCCAGATCCTCGGCAAGAATGCTGGGGAACTCATCAGTGAGGTCGTCACCCATATGGAATACGGCGGCAGCGCCGAGGACCTCGGCCGCACCATCCACGGCCACCCGACCATGAGCGAAGCCGTCAAGGAAGCCGGCCTCGCCGTGAGCAAATCCGCCCTGCACGCGATGTAGGAGCGGCCATACGCCGCAATGCTTCCCCCTGGGTGGAGCGCGGCCTCCGGACGCGCTCAAGCTGTAGGCAGCAAGCTTGCTCGCGCCATCTTCCCGCGCGCTGCCAAATACCCAGCCCCGCGCTTCCTTGCTTGCGGCCCCGGCCATATCCGTGTCCATCCGTGCCATCCGTGGTCAAAAAATCCTCCGACAAGAAACTCATCCTCTGGGACATCGACGGCACGCTCATCGTCTCGCACGGCGCCGGCGTCCGCGCCATGGAGCGCGCCCTGCGCGAGCACTTCGGCCGGCCGGGCGACCTCAGCCGCGTGGATTGGGCCGGCCGCACCGACACCTGGATTGCCGGCGAGGTCTTCGTCCAAGCCGGCATCCCCGACACGCCCGAAAACCGGCAGGGCTTCTTCGAGGCCTACTTCCGCCTGCTCCCGCTCGAGCTGGAAGCCGGCCCGAACGGCCGGGTCCTGCCCGGCGTGCTCGAGCTGCTCGACACCCTGCACCGCCGCGATGATGTCGCGCAGGGTCTGCTCACCGGCAACCTCCGCAAGGGCGCCGAGCTGAAGCTGACCCACTTCCAAGTCTGGCACTACTTTGAGTTTGGTGCCTTCGCCGACGACAGCCCGCTGCGCAACGACCTCGGGCCCCATGCCCTGCGCCGCGCCAAGGAACGGCACGCGCACGACTTCGACCCCGCCCGCACCTTCATCATCGGCGACACCCCGCGCGACATCGAATGCGGCAAGGTCATCGGCGCGCGCACCATCGCCGTCGCCACGGGCAAGTTCCCCGTCGCCGAACTCGCCGCCCACGCGCCCACCGCCGCCTTCGCCGATTTCTCCGATGCCGCCGCCTTCCTCCGCGTGATCGACGCCCACTGATGCAGTTTATCCGTGCCAATCCGTGGCATCCGTGGTTGAAACTTTTCGCATGAAGAAATTTACCATCGCCATCGGCTCCGACCACGCCGGCTTCGCCTACAAGGAGAAGATCAAGGCCATGCTGCTCAGCGAAGGCCATGTCGTGCGCGACTTCGGCACGACCTCCGAGGCTTCGTGCGACTACCCCGATTTCATCCGGCCCGTGGCCGAGGCCGTGGCCCGGGGCGAGTTCGAACGCGGCATCGTGCTCGGCGGCTCCGGCAACGGCGAGGCCATCGTCGCCAACCGTGTGCGCGGCGTGCGCTGCGGGCTCTGTTGGAACGAGCAGGTCGCCGTCTGGAACCGCTCGCATAACGACGCCAACTGCCTCTCGCTCGGCCAACGCACCATCACCGAGGAGGAGGCCCTCAAGATAGTGAAGGTCTGGCTGGAAACACCCTTCGAAGGCGGCCGGCACATCCCGCGCATCCAGAAGATCGACCCGTGAGCATTTTCGGGGCAAACCCCGAGGCCGTGGATCATGACCGCCGATATCGGAAATGTGGGAGCGACCTTGGTCGCGATGGTCGCGTGCAAGCACGCTCCCACAGCCCCAAGCAAACCTCGTGCTTTGAGCCAAAGCGAGTAAGCGGAACTCCACGGGTATGGTCGGGAAAGCGATGATGATTTGACATCTAAATACCACTCGGCAGGCTGTCGGCATGGGCACAAGGCATCGCGGAACGATTGAGGAGATCAATGCGCTCAATGCGTTCATCAAGCTGCAGCGTGCCGCCGAGTCGGTCTCGACCCGGGTGCACGAAATCCTGCCTCCTGGCCTGACGATCACGCAGTTCGGCGTGCTCGAGGCGCTGCATCACATCGGACCGCTCTGTCAGGGCGAGCTGGCTGAAAAACTCCTGCGCTCAGGGGGAAACCTGACCCTGGTCGTCGACAACTTGGAGAAATCGGGACTGGTCGAGCGCGAGCGCGATCCTGCCGACCGCCGGTTTGTCGTCGTGAAGCTCACCGCCAAGGGCAGCGCCTTCATCGCCGAGCTGTTTCCCAAGATCGTGGCCCGGGTCACGGCCGAGATGAGCACGCTTTCCTCCACCGAACTGCTCGAGTTGGGACGCCTCAGCAAGAAGGTCGGCCTGAAACGGTGAGGACATATTTCTTGACTATTATTTTGATATCAAAATACATGTCGCCATGAACCTGATCACCGGCATCCATCACATCACAGCCATGGCCTCGGACCCGAAGGCTAACCTGGACTTCTACACCAAGGTCCTCGGCCTGCGCCTGATCAAGAAGACGGTCAATTTCGACGACCCTTCCACCTACCATTTCTATTTCGCCAACTACGAGGGCACCCCGGGCACGGTTCTGACCTTCTTTCCCTGGCCTGACCTGCCCAAGGGACGTCCGGGCACCGGTCAGGTTTACGCCACGGCGTTCTCGGTGCCCACCGGAGCACTCGGATTCTGGCGCGCGCATCTGGCGAAGGTGCAGGTTGCCTTCCGCGATTTGCCGGAGCGTTTCGGCGAAAAGGTCCTGTCCTTGACCGATCCCGACGGCCTCGTGATCGAACTGATCGAATCCGCCGGCGACCCCCGGCCTGCAATCCCCCACTCCGATGTTCCGGCTGACGCCGCCATCCGCGGCTTCCACAGCGCCACCCTGGCCGTGCCGGACGCGAAGCCGCTGACTTCGCTGCTCACCGAGAAAATGCACTATCGCGTCCAGCAGTCGGCCTCCGGCCGCACCCGTCTGATCGCCGGTGACAGCAAACCCGGCACCTTCATTGACCTGCTCGTGGATCCCGCTCTGCCCCGCGGTCTGAACGGCGCGGGGACCGTGCACCATATCGCCTTTCGCACCCCCACTGACGACACGGAGGTGACCATGCAGGCGCGGCTCGCCGAGGCCGGCTACCATGTCAGTCCTGTCATGGATCGGAATTATTTCCACTCAATCTACTACCGGGTGCCGCCAGGCATCCTCTTCGAGATCGCCACCGATCAACCCGGCTTTGCCATCGACGAGCCCCTCGCTGGCTTGGGTCGTTCGCTCAAGCTCCCCGCGAAATACGAGGCGCGCCGCGCCGAGATCGAGGCGCACCTGCCCGCGCTGAACTAGACCAACCGGTCATTGCGAGCCCGGCGCAGCCGGGCGTGGCAATCCATCAGCTTGGATCGCTTCGTCGCTGCGCTTCTCGCGATGACAATCCGCCCATGCCCACTCTCTCACATTACCGCTACCTTTTCGAGCCCGGCCCGGATCCCGCCGCGCCAGCACTCCTGCTCCTGCACGGAACCGGCGGCGACGAGCACGACCTGATCCCGCTGGCGCGCCAGCTCTCGCCCGGTTCCGCCCTGTTGAGCCCCCGCGGCAACGTCCTCGAGCGCGGCGCGCCGCGCTTCTTCGCCCGCCTCGCCGAAGGTGTGTTCGACACGGCCGAGGTCACGCGCCGCACCCATGAGCTGGCCGACTTCATCGCCGCCGCGACCAAACACCACGGCATCGACCCCGCGCGCCTGACCGCGCTCGGCTTCTCCAACGGCGCCAACATCGCCGCCTGCCTGCTCTTGCTGCGCCCCGGGTCGCTGGCCGCCGCCGCCCTTCTCCGGCCAATGGTCGTGCTCGAGCCCGCCGTCCTGCCCCGCCTCGACGGCAAGCGCGTGCTCATTTCCTCCGGCCGCCACGACCCCATCGTGCCCGCCGACCACCCGCAACGGCTGGCGGATACCTTTCGCCGCACCGGGGCCGGGGTTGACCTGCAGCTACACGCGGCGAGCCACCAGCTTGTTCCCGCCGACCTCGCCGCCGTCACCCGTTGGCTCCGGCCCCACCCCGGTGATTAGCCGGCGGCCCACACCGGGCGACCGGGTCTCATGATCGCCGCTCTGTCATAATTTTTCTGGCCGGATGCGGGGCCGCTGGCCAGCTTCGCGCCGAATGACGCCCCCCGCCACGCCCGCGATCCTTCAACGCCGCGACCTGCGCCCCGCCGACCTCGCCGCCAACCGCGACGAAGCCCTGCTGACCACCTATGCCTGGATGCAGCTCGCCCGCACCGGCGACAATCGCATCCTCGATCTTTTCCGCCAAGGCCTCATCCGGGGCACCGTGACCGGCGGCCAGGGCAACGAGGCCCTCATCTGCCCGCTCGCCCTCCTCGCCGACAAGTCCGTCGACGTCGTCTCCTTCTCGCACCGCGACTTCGGCGGCCACATCATCTGGAGCGGCACGCTCACCGAGCACCTCTGCCAGTATTTCGCCAACAGCGGCAGCCCGACCAAGGCGCGCGAAGGCAACATCCACCACGGCGACCCCGCAAACCGCAGCCTGCCGATGATCTCGCACCTCGGCATCATGCTCTCGAACGTCGTCGGCGCGGTGGATTCCCAGCGCCGCAACGGCCGGCCCGCCGTCGGCTTTGCGTTCTTCGGCGACGGTTCCAGCTCGACGGGCGACGTGCATGAATCGCTCAACCTCGCCGCCCTCCTCGGCACGCCCGTCGTCTTCGTCATCGAGAACAACAAATACGCCTACTCCACGCCCGTCTGCGAACAGTTCGTCTCACCCAACCTCTGGGAGCGCGCCAAGGGCTACGGCATGGAAGGCTTCGCGATGGACTGCTCCGATCCCGAGAACGTCCTGAAGACCCTCGGCGCCGCCATCGACCGGGCCCGAACAACCTCCCGGCCCGTGCTCATCGAGGCGCACACCTTCCGCCTGCGCGGCCATGCGGCCTACGACACCTGCGACTACATGAAGCCCGGCGAGGCCGACGCCATCCTCGCCGAGGACCCGCTGCCCAGGTTCCGCGCCCGCCTCGCCGCCGCCGGCCACGCCGCCCGGCTTGACGCCATCGACACGGAGGTGCGCGCCTTCGTCGAGGCCAGCGTCAAGTCCGCCATGGCGCACGCGCCCATCTCGCCTGAGGGCATGGAAGCCGACCTCTTCGCGCCCGAGACCAAACCGATGCCGTGGAAGGCCGAGCCCGCCACCGCCGAGAACCTCACCATGGCCCAGGCCATCAACAAGGCCTTGCGGAAAATCCTCACCGAGCGTCCCGAATCCCTCGTGCTCGGCCAGGACATCGGCACCTACGGCGGCGCCTTCAAGGTCACCGAGGGCCTGCTCAAGGACTTCGGCCGCCCGCGCGTCTTCAGCACGCCGCTCTGCGAATCGGCCTCCACCGGTTACGCCATCGGCCTCGCCTGCCTCGGCCATCGCCCGATCGAGGAGTTCCAGTTCGCCGACTTCGCCACCGACGCCACCACGCAGATCGTCCTTAACGCCGCCACCTATCACTTCCGCGCCGGCCAAAAGGTGCCGCTCGTCTTCCGCTTCCCCTGCGGCGGCGGCCTCACATTCGGTTCGTTCCACTCGCAAGAACTCGAGTCCGCCTATCTCTCCTTCCCCGGCCTGAAGGCCCTCTACCCCTCGACCCCGCAGGACGCCTTCAACGCCCTCCTCGCGGCCTACGAGGACGACAACCCCGTCATCCTCTTCGAGCACAAGGGCCTCTACCGTCGCGGCAAACACCCGGTGAAATTCGACCCGAATTACCGCGCGGTCTGGCAGCCGCGACAGGTGCGCCAGGGCGACTTCGCCACCATCGTCACCTACGGCGAGATGGTCCTGCATTGCAACGAGGCCTGCACCTACTTCGAAGAGGAATATGAGACCAAGTTCGACCTCTTCGACCTCCGCGCGCTCTCACCCCTCAAGCTCGACGCCATCGAGGCCTCGCTCGCCCGCACCGGCCGCCTCGTCGTCGTGCACGAAGGCCGCCGCACCCATGGCTTCGGCGCCGAGCTCGTCTCCCGCTTGACCGAGAAGCACTTTGGCAAACTCAAGGCCGCCCCGCTCCGCATCGCCGCCCTCGACCTCCCCGTGCCCTTCGCCCCCGAGCTCGAGGCCGTCTACCGGCCCGGCAAGGACAAGATCGTCGACGCCATCGCGGCGTGGATGGGATGAATCCCGGCTGCGGTCGCAACCGGCACCCCGGAATACATTGGACTACACCACTGCCATCGTCGTTATCGTCTCGGCGGTTTTCTACTATCGCGCCGGCGTCCACGAAAGAAGCTGGGCGTGGCTGTGGACGGTGCTCTCCATCGCGGTCTCAATGGCCGTGATGTTTGGGCTGCACGGAGGCGCATTGGCGATACTGGGCGGTCAACTGGCCCTCTTCATCGGAATCACCGCATTTCGCGTCTGGCGCACACCGTCGTCCCGTCCGCCACCGGGTGACGATAACCCTTCGGGTTAAGGTAGCCTAGTTTCTGATTGGCGAGGGCGGTCTCACCCCGCAACCTCCGTCGCGTGGCGAAGCCCAAAACCGCAGTCCACAAATTCAAGTCCGCATCCAAGCGCCGACTGCCGTGGGGCAACATCCGGCTGTTCGCCATGGACGTGGACGGCGTGCTCACCAACGGCACGGTCGAGATCCACTCCGATGGCTCCGAGTCGAAGAGTTTTTCCATTCTCGACGGCATGGGCCTCGTCCGCCTGCGCAAACATGGCGTCGCCACCGCCTGGATTTCCGGCCGCCCCTCCGGCGCCACCAGCGCACGCGCCAAGGAACTGCAGATCCCCCACGTCATCCAAGGCCGCACCGACAAGCTCATGGCCTTGCAGCAGCTAGCCGCCGAACTGGGCCTCAAGGCCGAGCAGATCTGCTACATGGGCGACGACGACATCGACGCGCCCGCCATCGCCTGGGCCGGCATCGGCGTGGCTCCGGCCGACGCCATGCCCGCCGCGCTCAGGGCCGCGCGCTATGTCCCCATCCGTTCCGCCGGTCGCGGCGCCGTCCGCGAAGTTTGCGAACAAATCCTCGCCGCCCGCGTCCCATCGTCGTGAACATGACCGCGCGCGCGTTCCTCCTCCTCTGCCTCCTCGCTGCCGCCGCCGGAGCCGCCACCAAGCTCTCCGACCAGCCCGTGCTCAACTTCCGTCTGCCCACCTTCACCCCCGAGGGCTACCGCGACTGGCTCTTCCGCGGCAGCGAAGCCCGTTACCTTGACGCCAACAACATCGAGGTGAAGGAAATGACCATCACTGTCTTCTCCGGCACCGCCGACAACCGCGTCGAGACCCAGATTCTCAGCCCCGGCGCGCGGCTCGCACCGCAGGATCAGATCGCCAAAGGAGAAAGTCCCATCCGCGTCATCAGCGACCGTCTGGAGGTCAGCGGCGAAAATTGGAGCTACCACCATCGCGAGAAGAAGATTCGCCTTGGGAAAAACGTCCGCACAGTCATCCAGGCGGAAATCAGCAATTTCCTGCAATGATGCTCCGCCGTCTTCTCCAAATCCTCCTCGCGCTCGCCGGCGCGGCCACGTTGGCGGCCCAGAACGCCGAGCCCGTGCCGACCACCATTGAGGCGCAAAGCGCTGAGATGGTCACCGTCGGCAACCTGACGACCATAGTTTATGAGGGGAAAGTCCGCGTGAAGGGCACCAACCTCAGCCTCGCCTGCGATTACCTGAAAATCGAGCTGACCAACGCCGGTGCCGCCGGCTCCACCATCGGCAAGCTCGACAAGTTCCGGTCCTTGTTGGCCACAGGGAACGTGATCATCGTGCAAGGCGAACGTGAGGCTGCGTGCGGCCGCGCCGTGATCCTGCCCGATGAGGACAAGATCGTGCTCACCGACAGCCCCGTGGTGGTCGATCACGGGTCGCAAACCCGCACCGAGGCCGAGGAATTCACCATGCATCGTGGCGAACGCAAGGTCACGGCGAAGAACATCCGCAGCGTCGGTCCCGCGCTGAAGGATCTCGGCTTCGACAAGGACAAGCTGCTCAAGCCCGACGAGAAGCCCGCCGTGCCGGCGGAGACGCCCAAGTCCAACTGAGCATGTCCGCCGCCGCCGAGATTCGCACTGAGGGCCTCGTCAAGACCTACGGCCAGCGCAACGTCGTCAACGGCGTCAACGTCCGCATCGGCGCCGGCGAGGTCGTCGGCCTGCTCGGCCCCAACGGCGCGGGCAAGACCACCACGTTCTACATGATCGTCGGCCTCGTGCCCGCCACGGCCGGCCGCGTCCTCATCAACGGACAGGACGCCACCCACCTCCGCATGCACCGCCGCGCCCGCCTCGGCGTCGGCTACCTGCCGCAGGAGCCCTCCATCTTCCGCAAGCTCACCGTCGCCGAGAACGTGCTCGCCATCGTCGAGACCCTGCGCGGCGTCTCCGCCGCCGACCGCACCGCGCTCGTCCGGCATCACCTCGACGAACTGAGCATCGGCCACCTCGCCGACCAGAAGGCCTACACGCTTTCCGGCGGCGAGCGCCGCCGCCTCGAGATCGCCCGCGCCCTCGTCACCCGCCCGCAGTTCCTGCTCATGGACGAACCCTTCGCCGGCGTGGACCCCAAGTCCGTCGCCGAGGTGCAGAACATCGTGCGCGACCTCAAGCGCCGCGGCATCAGCGTCCTCATCACTGACCACAACGTCCGCGAGACCCTCCGCATCGTCGACCGCGCCTACATCATCCACCAGGGCAAGGTCATGACCGAGGGCACCGGCGACTTCCTCATCAACGACCCCCAGGCCCGCGAGCTCTACCTCGGCAAGGACTTCAACATGTGAATTGTGGGCAGCGAGCTTGCTCGCGCCCAAGCATTGCCCGCAATCAGCGCCTTGCCTCCCATGCCAATAGCTGAAAGCTGATCGCCGATCGCCCCCTTCCCCATGCCCACCAAGGCCATCCAAGGCATCACCGTTGATCATTTCTACCGCACCTACCGCGAGAAGCTGCAGATGGAGCTGCTCGTCGGCGGCGACGGCCTGCACCGCCTCATCAAGGAGGGCTCCATCAACCGGCCGGCCCTCGCGCTCACGGGCTTCTTCAAGTATTTCGCGAACAAACGCATCCAGGTGCTCGGCGCCGCCGAGATGACCTACCTCAAGACCCTCCCGCAGCGCCAGCAGATCGAGATCTTCCAGGAGATGGTGAAGCGCGGCATCCCCTGCCTCGTCCTCACCCGCAACTACCAGGCCACGCACCCGCTGCTCGCCGTCGCGCAGGAGATGAAACTGCCCATCTTCCGCACGCCGATGATCACGATGAACTTCGTGAACGCCGCCACGCTGTGCATCGACAACGAGTTCGCACCCTCCGGCACCGAGCACGCCACCACCCTCGACGTCAAGGGCATCGGCGTCATGATCCGCGGCGACAGCGGCATCGGCAAGTCCGAGTGCGCCCTCGCCCTCATCGAGCGCGGCTACTCCCTCGTCGCCGACGACCTCACCTGCATCACCCTCCGCGACGAGCGCGAGCTCATGGCCAGCTCGCGCGAGCTCAACCGCGGCTACATGGAGTGCCGCGGCATCGGCATCATCAACATCGCCGACATGTTCGGCGTGAAGAGCCTCCGCCTCGAGAAGCGCATCGACCTCGTCGTCACGCTCAAGGAGTGGACGCCCGAGGTGGTCGAGGAGCGCACCGGCCTCGAGGAGAACTTCTACGAGATCCTCGGCATCATGGTGCCGCACATCGAGTTCTATGTCCGCCCCGGCCGCGACATCGCCCGCCTTATCGAGGTCGCCGCCCTCGTCAACGCCCTCAAGCAGATGGGCCACGACCCCGCCAAGGAGTTCAACGACCGCCTCATCGAGCACATGAACCGGCAACAGGCCGAGAAGGCCGCGGTCCAGCACAAGCTGCCCAGCAAGGCCCCCTTCCAGACCATCGCCGACGACGACTCCATGCCCGCCAACCCGTCGTGACGCGCAACTCGTTATCAACCTGCCCGCCACCGTGTCATTCTGAGCGTAGCGTAGAATCAATTGGCGACGCACATACAGCTGGATTCTTCGCTTCGCTCAGAATGACAATCTAAGACATTAGTCCACTTCCCCAGCCTTTCAGTCCTCCAGCCCTTTCTCTCATGCCCCGCGCCGACTCCCGCCGTCCCGACCAGCTCCGTCCCGTCACCCTTGAGGCCGACATCGCCCCCTACGCCTCCGGTTCGGTGCTCATCGGCTTCGGCGCCACCCGGGTCATCTGCGCCGCCACCATCGAGCCCAAGGTTCCCTCGTGGATGAAGCAGCAGGGCGTCAAGGGCGGCTGGCTGACCGCCGAGTATTCGATGCTGCCCTACAGCACCCTCGACCGGAAGCCGCGCGACATCTCCAAGGGCAAGCTCGATGGCCGCACCGTCGAGATCCAGCGCCTGATCGGCCGCTCGCTCCGCGCCGTGCTCGACCTGGAGAAACTCGGCGAAAACACCCTCTGGGTCGATTGCGACGTGCTCCAGGCCGACGGCGGCACGCGCACCGCCTCCATCACCGGCGCCTACCTCGCCGCCCGCCTCGCCATCCAGAAGCTGCTCGACGCGAAAAAAATCACGGAGAGCCCGCTCACCGATTCCGTCGCCGCCGTCAGCGTCGGCCTCCTCGGCGGCGAGGCCCTGCTCGACCTGAACTACCTCGAGGACAAGGACGCCGAGGTCGACGCCAACGTCGTCATGACCGGCCGCGGCAACTTCGTCGAAGTGCAGGGCTCGGGCGAGGAAGCCACCTTCTCGCAGGAGCAGCTCGACCAGCTCCTCGTCCTCGCCAAGCGCGGCCTCACGGAGCTGACGTCCATCCAGTCCGACTTCCTCGCGAAACAGGGCGTGGCATCGTAAGGGGTATCCTCAAAACGTCATTGCGAGAAGTCCCGCCCAAGGACGGGACGACGAAGCAATCCAGCAGAATATCTGGCTCGCCACGGCCCGCGCTGCGGGCCTCGCGATGACATGCCATCTAGAAATAGCCCCTACCCCGCCGCCTTCGCGTCGCGCGCGGCCGACTCCTGCTTGAGCGCGGCAAAGTTGCCCTCTTCGCAGTGGCGCACGAAACCCTCCGTCACGGACTTGAGGTCTTCCCAGCGGCGGCGGATGGCCTTGGCCTCTTCCTTCGAGATCTGGTTGTCCGCCGCGGCCACGGCGATGACGCCCAGCATGTCGGCGAATTCCTGCACGATGTTGTTGGTCGAGGGGATGAGGTTGATGTCGTGCGGCTTGTTCTTCGGGTTGGTGATGAAAAAGCCTCCGGCCCGCTCGCAGACCCATTGTGCGATGCGCGTGTCGCCGGTGATGCGCAGCAGCTGCTCGATGCGGTCGAGCGGGTTGTTGGCGCCGCTGCCGGTCTCGTCGGCGGGCGGCTCCGCCCACTTGTAGATGAGCGACAGCGACAGGTTCATGTCGGCCGCAATCTGCTTCGCGCTGGTCTTCTTCAGGACCTCCTTCAGCAGCTCATGGGAATGCATGGCGGGCATCTTGTGAACCGCCTACCGCAACGCAATCCCTGAGCTTGGTGTTGCGAGGAGCGCGTTGACCTAACGCGCCAGGACCGTGCTGCCGTGGGTCAGCGAGCTTGCTCGCGCCCGGGGGGCGCCGGCAGGCGGGCCGGCCCACGAAGCAACTCCTGCTGCTAATCTGCCACCCGCCGGGTCTCGCTGCTCGCGCGCCAACCGCTCGCTCGCCGCCACCCCCGGGATTCGCGTCAATCCGCGTAATCGGCGGGGAGACACGTTGCCGCTTTCTTTTTTGTGTCTTTTTGGGCCTCTTTGTGGCTAAACACACGCCTCCCTTTCCCGCATGAACATTCACGAGTATCAGGCCAAGGCCTTGTTTGAGAAATTCGGCGTCGCCGTCCCCAAGGGCGTCGCCGCACGCTCCCCCGCCGAGTTCGAGTCGGCCCTCGCCACGCTCGACCACGGGCCCTTCATCGTGAAGTCCCAGATCCACGCCGGCGGCCGCGGCAAGGGCACGTTCACCGACGGCTTCAAGGGCGGCGTCAAGTTCGCCAAGACCAAGGCCGAGGCCCTCGACTTTGCCAACCGGATGTATGGCAACACCCTCGTGACCGCCCAGACCGGCTCCGCCGGCCGCAAGGTCCAGACCATCTACTTCACCAAGGCCGCCGACATCACCAAGGAATACTACCTCGCCATCCTCCTCGACCGCAATACCTCGCGCCCGGTCATCGTCGCCTCCACCGAGGGCGGCGTGGAGATCGAGAAGGTCGCGCACGACACCCCCGAGAAGATCTTCAAGATCTTTGTCGATCCCGCCGTCGGCCTGCAGGGCTATCAGGCCCGCCAGCTCGCCTTCCAGCTCGGCCTGAGCGGCGACTTCTTCAAGAACGCCGTCAAGCTCATCACCGGTCTCTACCGCATGTTCTGGGAAACGGACGCCGCCATGGTCGAGGTCAACCCCCTCATCACCACGCCCGACGGCGGCGTCCTCGCCCTCGACGCCAAGGTCTCCTTCGACGACAACGCCCTCTTCCGCCGCCCCGAGATCGTCGCCCTCCGCGACCTCAACGAGGAGGACCCCAAGGAGATCGAGGCCTCGAAATACTCCCTCAGCTACATCGCCCTCGACGGCAACATCGCCTGCCTCGTCAACGGCGCCGGCCTCGCCATGAGCACGATGGACATCATCAAGCACTTCGGCGGCAGCCCGGCCAACTTCCTCGACGTCGGCGGCGGCGCCTCCAAGGACCAGGTGCAGGCCGCCTTCCGCATCATCCTCACCGACCCCAACGTGAAGGGCATCCTCGTGAACATCTTCGGCGGCATCATGGACTGCAACACCATCGCCACCGGCGTGGTCGCCGCCGCCCGCGAACTCGGCCTCAAGATCCCCCTCGTCGTCCGCCTCGAGGGCAACAACGTCGCCGCCGGCAAGAAGACCCTCGCCGAGTCCGGCCTCAAGATCGAGTCCGCCGACTCCATGGCCGACGCCGCCCAGAAGATCGTCAAGCTCGTCGCCTGACGCACCGCTCACTGCTCACCGCTTACCGCTCACTCTCATGGCCATCATCGTTACCGAAAAGACCAAGGTTCTCGTCCAGGGCATCACCGGCGAGTTCGGCGGCCGCCACACCAAGCTCTCGCTCGACTACGGCTCGCAGATCGTCGCCGGCGTCACCCCCGGCAAGGGCGGCCAGTTCTTCGAGCACGGCGCCCACAAGGTCCCGATCTTCAACACCGTGGCCGACGCCGTCGCCGCCACCGGCGCCACCGCCTCCGCCGTCTTCGTCCCCCCGCCCTTCGCCGCCGACGCCATCCTCGAGGGTGTCGATGCCGGCCTCGACCTCTGCGTCACCATCACCGAGGGCATCCCGATCCGCGACATGATCCAGGTGAAGCGCGCCATGCAGGGCAAGAAGACGCGCCTCATCGGCCCCAACTGCCCCGGCATTGTCACCCCCGGCTCCGGCAAGGACTCCTCCGGCGGCTGCCGCATCGGCATCGCCCCCGGCTACATCCACAAGAAGGGCCACGTCGGCGTCGTCTCCCGCTCCGGCACCCTTACCTATGAGGCCGTCTGGCAGCTCACCGTCAAGGGCCTCGGCCAGACCACCTGCGTCGGCATCGGCGGCGACCCCGTCAACGGCACCTCGCACCTCGACGTGATGAAGATGTTCAACGATGACCCGGAGACCTGGGGCATCATCATGATCGGCGAGATCGGCGGCAGCGCCGAGGTCGAGGCCGCGCGCTGGATCAAGGCGAACTGCAAAAAGCCAGTCGCCGGCTTCATCGCCGGAGCCACCGCCCCGGCCGGCCGCCGCATGGGCCACGCCGGCGCCGTCGTCGGCGGCGCCGAGGACACCGCCGCGGCCAAGATCGCCATCTTCAAGGAGTGCGGCATCGAATGCGCCGTCACGCCCTCCGACATGGCCGACGCCCTCGAACGCGCCGCCAAGCGCCTCGGCGCCAAGCTGGCGTAGACCTCAGAAGCGATCAACCTTACTGTTTAGGCAATACATTGGTCGGTGCTTTGGAACTCGAAACCGGCGTTTTTTCGTCAGTAACGATACCAAGTACTCTTTCACGAAACTCATCATATTCTAGTTTCCGCTTGTAGAAACCGTATGTTCGGTGTTCGCCGCGAGCATAATAGTCGATGTGGAAAAGCCTTTCATCCGCGCTTATCTCGCCCGTAGCACGGGCAATTTCGTTGGTTGGCTCATAGCTACCTAGAGAGATTCTAAATCTTTCATGTCCAGCTTGATCTAAAAATATGAACGCGAAATAGACCTCCCTACCTGGTTCAGGCGTGAAGTATTGGACACCCATGACACGTTGTTCACGAAGGTCGAATTGTTCGCGGCAAAACCAAGGTCTCTTGATCGAAGAAGGGTCTTGGGTCCTCTTACGTCTTTCAAAAACTTCTACAATAGCCGCATCACGTTCCTTCATCCGCCCCAATGCCTGATAGGCTTGCACAACTTTAGAGGCGTGATGCCAGTTGTCTGATTCTAGTTCGCATAGCAGCTGCCAGCATGCCAAGGCGTTCTCGTGCTGCCCGGTCTCAGCATAGGAAAGGCCGAGATTTGCATTAACAGACACGTCCCTTGGAAATGCGTTACGAACCTGCACGAGCAGAGGTATGGCTTCGCGGAACTGTTTCGCTTCCATCATCTCCACTGCCTTTCGAAAATCCTGCTCCAAGTCGTCAGCGTATAGCGCAATCACACTCGATGCAAAGACTACAACCGTCGGTATGCGCATGCGATTCACATGCGTAGTATCCAGTGTCGCGCAAACCTCGACAAGCACTTAGATGCATCGAATAATAGAGCGGCATTGTTGGTGCACACTGTGCATATCACCGCACAATCGGGCCTGAGGACGGGGTCTAGCCTTGGTTTTTTGGGGGCGCGACAGACGGGGTCAGGCTGCGGAAGCGGATGTTAGCAGGCACTCGCAGCGTCGCGACAATCGACCAGCCAGACCGTGACCAACCGATGATTGACCGATGACGGCATCTGCGTAATTTAACGCCATGACCCTAGCCCAATTTCCCGAGCTCACCAAGCTGTCGAAACGCCAGCGGATGAAGCTGGCGGAGGAGCTGTGGTTCTCGGGCGTGGATGACAGCCTGCCGGTTCATCCGACACACAAGAAAGTCCTCGACGAACGCTGGATCGCCTACAAGGCCGGCAAGACCAAGCGCATCACGCTGCCCGAACTGGAGCGCCGCCTCGCCCGGTCGTGAAAAGCCAGCCGGTGGAGTTCTTGGAGCAGGTCGAGCACGACCTGCGCTATGCCCGGGATTTCTACGGGACGAGCAGAAGTGGTCAGGCTGCGGATGTTGATGTAGCAATTGGCCGCCTCACCGCGCCGCCACGATCGACAGGTTCACCCGGCAACCGAGCGCGGCAGCTGTGCGGGACAGCGTGGTGAGGGTGATCGACGTGTTCTCGTCATCGAGCACGCGGTTCACCGCCGCGCGGCTGGTGCCAAGCTTCTCCGCCAAGGCGGACACAGTGACGCCCTTGCGCTCCATCTGCTTCGCCAATGCGGCGGCGATCACCTTCTTGAGGGCGGCCGCCTCGGCTTCCTCGTAAAGGCCCTCCTCGCGGAGAAATCCCGTGAAGTCACTTCCGTGGTGGATGTTTTTGTTGGTGCTCATAGTCGCGTTTCCTTTGGCGGGCCAAGGCCAGTTCCTGCGCTGGCGCGGCCTGGGTCTTTTTGATGAATCCGTGGAGCAGGATGATGGTTTCGTCGTGGGTGAAAAAGAGGGTGCGGGCGATGCGGTTGCGCAGCCGCGTGCGGACCTCCCACAGGCCCTCGCCCAGGGAATCCACCAGCGGCAGACCCAGCGGCCAGCCGAACTGCACCGCCAGGATGTCCGCACCGATCTGCTTCCGTTCGCCTTCGGGCAGGCCCTTGAGCCATTCCCGGACCGGTTCGTTGCCGGCGGCCGTGCGGAAGAAAACACACGGAAGCGGACGCGGTTTGGACATGGGCCATAGCGTATCAATAATGATACGGTGTCAAGCCGCCCCTGCACTGATTAGCCCTTTAGGCCGAGTGACGCGCGCTTGCGGTCGGACCGCGGCGCGGCAAGCTCCTCGCCGCCCCGCATGAGCCGACTCTGGGACATCTCCCCTCCCCTCCGCCCCGACAGTCCCGTCTTCCCCGGCGACACGCCCTACTCGCAGCGTTGGCACGCCCAGTTCGG
This sequence comes from uncultured Opitutaceae bacterium, assembly GCA_964601365.1. Lineage (GTDB taxonomy): Bacteria > Verrucomicrobiota > Verrucomicrobiia > Opitutales > Opitutaceae > Didemnitutus. The sequence continues at coordinate 83,231 of CAZRNE010000009.1, forward strand.
CGAGAAGTGCCCGGTCAATGTCGCGACCCTCACCTTCACGGCGCACCTCGGCGCCCACGCCGACGCTCCGCTGCACTACTCGGCTGACGGCGCCACGGCTGGCGCACTCGATCTGACGCCTTACCTCGGTCCCTGCCGCGTCATCCACGCCATCGGCTGTGGCCCGCTCATCCGCTGGGAGCATCTCGCCGGCTTCACGAAAAGCCTCCCGCCACGCGTCCTCGTCCGCACCTGTGAGCGCGCACCCGTCGACCGCTGGGACCCCGGTTTCACAGCGTTCGCTCCGGAGACCCTCGAGAAACTCGCCGACCTCGGAGTGAAGCTCGTCGGCCTCGATACCGCCAGCATCGACCCGGCCACGAGCAAGACCCTCGACAGCCACCGCGTCGCCCTCCGCCGCGACCTCCGCATCCTCGAGAACCTCGTCCTCGATGCCGTGCCCGCCGGCGACTACGAACTCATCGCCCTGCCGCTCAAGCTCATGACCGCCGACGCCAGCCCCGTCCGCGCCGTGCTGCGCTCGTTGACCTGATCGAATAACCACGAATCCACACGAATTGACACCAATGCCCGAAGAAACCTCCGAGTTGTTGGAAATTCGTGTCTATTCGTGTCCATTCGTGGTGTGTCTTTCCGTGTTTCCGCCGTCTCCGCGCTTCCGTGATATGTTTTCCCTGATCCCAGTATGACGACCCGCGCCGACTGCCTCGCCCTCGACGCCGCCGACCGCCTCGCCCCGTTGCGCGAGCAATTCATTCTGCCCGCCGGCGTCATCTACCTCGACGGCAATTCCCTCGGCGTCCTGCCCAAGTCCACCGCGCCGCGCCTGCACGAGGCCGTCACCCGCGAATGGGGCGAGGGCCTCATCCGCAGCTGGAACACCGCCGGCTGGATCGACCTGCCCCGGCGCCTCGGCGACAAGATCGCACGGCTCATCGGCGCGCGCCCCGGCGAGGTCGTCGCCGCCGACTCGACCTCGGTCAACGTCTTCAAGGTGGTCGCCGCCGCCCTCCACCTCCAGCGCGCCGCCGCGCCCGGCCGCCGCGTCATCCTCAGCGAGCGCACCAACTTCCCGACCGACCTCTACATCGCCGCCAGCCTCGCCCGTGACCACGGGTGCGAGCTCGTGCTCGCCGAAGCCGGTGAAATCCCCGCGCGCCTGCGCGAGGACGTGGCCGTGCTGCTGCTCACGCACGTCAACTACCGCACCGGCCGCATGCACGACATGGCCTCCCTCACGCGCGCCGCCCAGGCCGCCGGCGCGCTCACGGTCTGGGACCTCGCGCACAGCGCCGGCGCCGTGCCCGTCGATCTCCACGCCGCCGGCGCCGACTTCGCCATCGGCTGCGGCTACAAGTTCCTCAACGGCGGCCCCGGCGCGCCGGCCTTCGTCTGGGTGCACCCGCGGCACGCCGACCGCTTCACCCAGCCGCTCTCCGGCTGGATGGGCCACGCCGCGCCGTTCCGGTTCACGCCCGACTACACCCCCGCGCCCGGCATCGCCCGCTACCTCTGCGGCACGCCGCCCATCCTCGCCATGGCCGCGCTCGACTGCGGCCTCGACACGGTGCTGGCCGCGGAACCGTTCGGCGGCATCGCGGCCCTCCGCGCCAAGTCCGTCGCGCTCACCGACCTCTTCGCCCGCCTCGTCGAGGAGCGCTGCGCCGGCCACGGGCTCTCGGTCGTGTCGCCGCGCGACCCCGCGCAACGCGGCAGCCAGGTCTGCCTCACGCGCGCCGAAGGCGCCTACGCCATCGTGCAGGCCCTCATCGCCCGCGGCGTCATCGGCGACTTCCGCGCCGGCGACGACGCCGCGCCCGACATCCTGCGCTTCGGCTTCACCCCGCTCTACACGCGTTTCGTCGACGCCTTCGACGCCGCCGAGCACCTCGCCGCCGTCCTCTGCTCCGGCGAATGGCGCGAGTCCCGCTTCAACCAGCAAAACAAGGTCACATGAGCACCCCCTCCGGCCAATGCCCCTTCGGGCACGGCACCCCCGACCCCGCCCGCATCGTCGAGTCCGAGCGCGCGAAGACCGACTTCTCGCAGGACATGTCCTACGGCGACTACCTCCGCCTCGACCAGATCCTCGGCGCCCAGCACCCGCTCTCGCCCAACCACAACGAGATGCTCTTCATCATCCAGCACCAGACCAGCGAGCTGTGGATGAAGCTCCTCCTGCACGAACTCGACGGCGCCATCGCGCACCTCTCGCGCGACGACCTCGCCCCGGCCTTCAAGATGCTCGCGCGCGTCTCCCGCATCATGGAGCAGCTTGTCCACGCCTGGGATGTGCTCGCGACGATGACGCCGCCCGAATACAGCGCCATCCGCCCGCACCTCGCCAACAGCAGCGGCTTCCAGAGCTGGCAATACCGCTGCATCGAGTTCCGCCTCGGCAACAAGAACCGCGCCATGCTCAAGCCCCACGGGCACCGGCCCGACCTCCTCGCCAAGGTGCAGGCTGCCTTCAAGGCCCCCTCGCTCTACGACGAATCCCTGAAACTCCTCGCACGCCGCGGCCTGCCCGTCCCCGCCTCTCACACCCAGCGCGACTGGACCCAGCCCTACGCCCCGAGCGAGGCCGTCGAGCAGGCCTGGCTCGCCGTCTACCGCAACTCCGAGAAGAACTGGGACCTCTACCAGCTCGGCGAGGAACTGACCGACCTCGAGGACGCCTTCCGCCTCTGGCGCTTCCGGCACGTCACCACCGTGGAGCGCATCATCGGCTTCAAGCGCGGCACCGGCGGCACCAGCGGCGTCGAGTATCTCCGCAAGATGCTCGATGTCGTCCTCTTCCCGGAAATCTGGCGCCTGCGAACCGATCTTTGAGCCTCACACCCCTGCGCCGCCGGCCGGCCATTTCCACCTTCCCCTGATTCGCGGTCGGTGTATAGCTGCGGACCGTGCGCATCCTCATCTCCGGCATCTGCGGTTTCGTCGGCAGCACCATAGCAAAGGCGTTGGTCGCCGCCGGCCGCGGCCACCAGATCACTGGCTTCGACAACTACATCCGCCCCGGCAGCGAGACCAACCGCGAGCCGCTCGAGAAACTCGGCCTCAAGGTCATCACGGCCGACCTCCGCTTCGCCAAGGATATCGATGCCCTCCCTCCGGCCGACTTCGTCATCGATGCCGCCGCCAACCCCAGCGTGCTCGCCGGCATCGACGGCCGCACCAGCGCGCGCGAGCTGGTCGACCACAACCTCTACGGCACCGTCAACCTCCTCGAATACTGCAAGGCGCACAAGGCGGGCTTCATTTTGCTCAGCACGAGCCGGGTCTACGCCATCGAGCCGCTGGCCCGGCTGCCGGTGAAGGTGGAGCGTGAGGCCTTTGTCCCCGAGGCGACCAGACCGCTGCCTCCCGGGCTGACCGCCGCCGGGCTCGACGAGAATTTCTCCACGCTCGCCCCGCTCTCGCTCTACGGCGCGACCAAGCTCACCTCCGAGGCCCTTGCCCTCGAATACGGCGAGACCTTCGGGTTCCCGGTCTACCTCAACCGCTGCGGCGTGCTCGCCGGTGCCGGGCAGTTCGGCCGCGCCGACCAGGGCATCTTCGCCTACTGGATCAACAGCTGGCTGCGGAAACGCCCGCTCAAATACCTCGGTTTCGGCGGCCACGGCCACCAGGTCCGCGATTGCCTGCACCCCCGCGACCTGCTCCCGGTCCTCGAAAAGCAGTTCGCCGCGCCCAAGCTGTCCGTCGCGGACCGCACGGCCAATTTCTCCGGCGGCGCGGCCTCGGCCATGTCGCTGAAGCAGCTTTCGGACTGGTGCGCCGCGCGCTTCGGCCCGCACGCCGTCGTGCAGGACGGCACGCCGCGCCCCTTCGACATCCCCTGGATCGTGCTCGACCACACGAAGGCCACGCGCCTCTGGGGCTGGCGGCCCCAGACACCCACGGCGGCCATCCTCGACGAGATCGGCCGCCACGCGGAGGCGAATCCCGGCTGGTTGGAATTGTCCGCGCCCCGCTGAGCAGGCTTGCCCGGCGCGGCCGATTCTGTCGAATGCCGTGATGCCGGCATCCGCCCAGCCACCGCTGAAACTCTACTCGGTCGTCATCCCCGCCCGGGATGAGCAGGATTCATTGCCACACACGGTCACGGACATCCATGAGACATTTTCCCGCGCCGGGGTGCCCCATGAGATCGTCGTGGTCGATGATGGCAGCCGCGACCGCACCTGGGCGGTGCTGCAGGAGCTGAAGGCGAAGGTCCCGACCCTGGCCCCCGTGCAGAACCCCGGCCCGCACGGCTTCGGCCGCGCGGTCATCTACGGGCTCAACCACATGCAAGGCGACGCCTGCGTCATCATGATGGCCGACGCCTCCGATTCCCCGGCCGACGCGGTGAGCTATTGGGAGTTGCTCAACAAGGGCTGGGATTGCGTCTTCGGCTCGCGCTTTGTCGAAGGGGGCGAGGTCATCGATTATCCGCGCGTGAAGCTGCTCGTGAACCGCCTCGCGAACTTCCTGGTGCGGGTCGGCTTCAACATCGAGCTGAACGACACGACCAACGCCTTCAAGGCCTACCGCCGCACGGTCATCGAGGGCTGCCGGCCCTTCCTCGCGCCGCACTTCAACCTCACGGTCGAGATCCCGCTCAAGGCCATCGTGCGCGGCTACACCTGGACGGTCATCCCCATCTCGTGGCGCAACCGCAAATACGGCGAGGCCAAGCTCAAGATCAAGGAGATGGGCAGCCGCTATTTCTTCATCTGCGCCTACGTCTGGCTGGAAAAATACTTCAGCCGCGGCGATTACCGGAAGCGATAACGCGCCCTTGCACTCCGGCCCCGAGTCCTTCCAATTGCGCGCTTCATGATCATTCTCCTCGGAGGTTCCGGCTATGTGGGGCACGCCTACCAGGCGCTGCTGCAGCGCCGCGGGCTGCCCTTCCGCAACCTGCGCCGCGCCGACCTCGACTACGCCGACCCGGCCAAGCTCACCGCCTTCCTGCGCGAGACCAAGCCGCAGTTCCTCATCAACGCCGCCGGTTACACCGGCAAGCCCAACGTCGACGCCTGCGAGCTGCACAAGACCGAGTGCCTCTTCGGCAACAGCGTCCTGCCCGGCCGAATCGCTGAGGCCTGCACCGCCGCCGGCGTGCCCTGGGGCCACGTCTCCTCCGGCTGCATCTACAGCGGCGCGCGGCCCGACGGCGCCGGCTTCCGCGAGGACGACACCCCCAATTTCACGTTCCGCGCGCCGCCGTGCAGCTTCTACTCCGGCACCAAGGCCCTCGGCGAGGAAGTGCTGCAGGGCGTGCCCAACCTCTACGTCTGGCGCCTGCGCATCCCCTTCAACGAGGTCGACAACCCGCGCAACTACCTCACGAAGCTCCTCCGTTACTCCCGCCTGCTGGACGCCGCCAACTCCATCTCCCAGCTCGATGAGTTCGCCGCCGCGACCCTGGCCTGCTGGGAGAAGCGCGTGCCCTTCGGCACCTACAACGTCACCAACCCCGGCCACGTCACCACCCGCGAGGTCGTCGAGCTCATCCGCCGCACCGGGGTCTCCACCAAGGAGTTCTCCTTCTTCCGGGACGAGGCCGAGTTCATGGCCACCGCCGCCAAGACCCCCCGCTCCAACTGCGTGATGGACTCCACCAAGCTCGCCCGCGCCGGCATCGTGATGACCGAGGTCCACGAGGCCGTCGCTCGCGACCTGCGCCGCTGGCGCACCACCGGAGGTGCCGCGAGTTGAAGTTGAGGGTTCAGGTTGATGCTGCTCTTCCACAGCACAACCCCACCTACCAGTCGCCGCTCCTAAACCTCAACTGTTCACCTCAACCGATTTTCAGCATGAAAATCCTGATCACCGGCGGGGCCGGCTTCATCGGCTCCAACCTCGTCCGCCTCCTGGTCACCACGACGCAGCACACCGTGCTCAACGTCGACAAGCTCACCTACGCCGGCAACCGCCACTCGCTCGACGACCTCGCCACGAACCCCCGCTACCGGTTCGTGCAGGCCGACATCTGCGATGCCGCGGCGATGGCGAAACTCTTCGCCGACTTCCAACCCGACTGGGTCATGCATCTCGCCGCCGAGAGCCACGTCGACCGCTCCATCGACGGCCCCGGTGCCTTCATCCAGACCAACGTCGTCGGCACCTTCACCCTGCTCCAGGCCGCCCGCGGCCACTACGACAAACTCACCGGCGCGGCGAAGGACCGCTTCCGCTTCCTCCATGTCTCCACCGACGAGGTCTACGGGTCGCTCGGCGACACCGGCCTTTTCACCGAGGAGACGCCCTACGATCCGCATTCGCCCTACTCCGCCAGCAAGGCCGCCTCCGACCACCTCGCCCGCGCTTGGGCCGACACCTACCGGCTGCCCGTCCTCGTGACGAACTGCTCCAACAACTACGGCCCCTACCAGTTCCCCGAGAAACTCATCCCCGTCGTGATCCTCAAGGCCCTGCGCGGCGATCCCATCCCCGTCTACGGCAAGGGAGAGAACATCCGCGACTGGCTCTATGTCGTCGACCACGCCGAGGCGCTCCACACCGTCATCGCCCGCGGCCGCATCGGTCAGACCTACAACATCGGCGGCAACAACGAGCGCCGGAACATCGACCTCGTCCGCCTCCTCTGCGGCCTGCTCGACGAACTCCGTCCGCGCGCCGACGGCCGGAAATACGAATCGCTCATCACCTTCGTCACCGACCGTCCCGGCCACGACCTCCGTTACGCCATCGACGCCACCAAGATCAAACGCGAGCTCGGCTGGACCCCGAAGCAGGACCACACCTCGGGCTTCCGCCGGACGGTCCAGTGGTATCTGGACAACCAGCCCTGGTGGCAGTCCATCCTCGACGGCTCCTACAAACTCGAGAGACTCGGCACCCAAGCCTGAAATGAACCGCAAAGGAATCATCCTCGCCGGTGGCAGCGGCACCCGCCTCTACCCATTGACCATCGCCGTGAGCAAGCAGCTCATGCCGGTCTATGACAAGCCGATGGTCTATTACCCGCTCTCGGTGCTGATGCTCGCCGGCATCCGCGAGGTGCTCGTCATCTCCACGCCCACCGACCTCCCGCTTTTCCGCAAGCTCCTCGGCGACGGCACCCAGTTCGGCCTCAAGCTCAGCTACGCCGAGCAACCCAGCCCCGACGGCCTCGCGCAGGCTTTCCACATCGCCGGTGACACGGGTTTCCTCACCGGCAGGGAGCCCGCCGCGCTCGTCCTCGGCGACAATCTCTTCTACGGCGCCGATTTTGTGAAATCCCTCGCGGGCGCCAATGCCCGCACCACCGGCGCCACCATCTTCGGCTATCACGTCGCCAACCCCTCGGCCTACGGCGTCGTCGAATTTGCTCCGGACGGACGCGTGCTCTCCCTCGAGGAGAAACCCGGCCAGCCCAAGTCCAACTATGCCGTGCCCGGCCTCTACTTCTACGATCACGACGTCGTGCCCCTCGCCCGGAGCCTCAAGCCCTCCAAGCGCGGCGAACTCGAGATCACCGACCTCAACCGCCTCTACCTCGAGCGCGGCAAGCTGCACGTCGAGGTCTTCGGCCGCGGCACCGCCTGGCTCGACACCGGCACGCACGACTCCCTTGTCGAGGCCGCCACCTTCGTGCACGTCCTGGAGAACCGCACCGGCCTGAAGATCGCCTGCCTCGAGGAGATCGCCTACAAGCAGGGTTGGATCGACCGCGCCGGCCTCGAGGCCAACATCAAGCGCCTCGGCAAGTCCTCCTACGGCGACTATCTCCGCCGCCTCCTGACCTGACCACTTTCGGCGTGCGCGCCGGCGGCCGGAGCGCTACCTGATTGCCTGCGCATGCAGGTCTCGTTCATCATCCCGCTCTACAACTGCCTGGGGCACACGCGGGAGTGCCTGCACACCCTGCAGGCCACGCTGCCGCCGGGCCTCGCCCACGAGATCATCCTGGTGGATGACGGGTCCACCGACGGCACGCGCACATGGCTGGCCGACCAAGGTGCCCCCTGTCGTGTGCTGCTGAACGAGAAGAACCTCGGTTTCGCCACCACCTGCAACCGCGGTGCCGCCGCGGCGGCCGGCGAGTTGCTGTTCTTCCTCAACAACGACCTCGTGCTGCTGCCCGGCTGGTTCGAGCCCATGCAGGCGGCCTTCGCGCGCTTCCCCGATGCCGGCCTCGTCGGCAACGTCCAGCGCAACGCCGCCACCGGCGCCGTCGACCATGCCGGCATCTACTTCGCCCACTCCGGCAAACCTGCGCACGACACCTCCCGCCCGCTCTTCGCCCGCCTCTCCGGCTACCGCACCGTCCCCGCCGTGACGGGTGCCTGCATGGCCGTCCGCCGCGACCGCTGGATCGAGCTCGGGGGCTTTGACGCCGGCTTCGTCAACGGCGGCGAGGACATCGACCTCGCCCTGCGTGCCGGGCAGTGGGGCTGGCGGCACTTCGTCGCGCTCCGCAGCGTGGTGCGCCACCACATCAGCGCCGCCACCGGCCGCAAGCTGCGCGACGAGCAGAATTCCCGCCTCCTCGCCACCCGCTGGCGCGAAGTCATCCCGCCGCTGGCGGGACGCGACTGGTGCCGGGAATTCATCGAGCGGCACTGGGAGCTCTCCTGTGTCTATGACGACGCCCTCGCCCGGGAGGCATTTTACTACTGGCTCGGGTTGCTGCCCGAAAATTCGAGCGGGGTCATGGCCGGGGTGCGCCTGGCCATGCGGCACGAGGAACAGCGCTGGGACGAGCTGCTGGGGGGCCGGGCCTAGCCGGCCCGCTCCACCGTGCGCACGACCGACTGCGGGCGCCGGTTCACCGTGAGGAACATCCGGCCGAGGTATTCGCCGATCAACCCGAGCATGACGAGCTGCGTGCCCGAGAACACCAGCAGCGCCGCCATCAACGAACCCCAACCCAGGGCCGGACCCTGGTTGGTCAGCCGCAGGTAGACCACGCCGGCCACGCCCAGCAGGCCCGCCACCGCCATCAGTAGACCCAGCAGCGTGGCCAACCGCAGCGGCATCACCGAGAAATTGACGAACGTGCTCAACCAGAGCCGGAACAACCGCCGCAGCGTGTAGCCGCTCTGTCCGGCCGCCCGCGGCGCATGCCGGACCTCGATGGCCCCGATACGCTGCGTCACCTGCAGGATCAGTCCGTCCACATAGGGATAGGGTCCTTCGTGCGCCGCCACTTCCTTGGCCACGAACGCGCTCACGCAGCGGAAACTCGACAGATAGAAGCCCCGCGGCTTGTCGAGCACCCAGTCGGTGATGCGGTTCGTCAGCCAGCTGCCGAGATTGCGGTAAACCGAGTGTTCCTTCTCGGCGTAGTGCCCGAAGACCGCGTCCAGGCCCTGCGCGCGCGCCTGCTGCCAGAGCCGCACGGCCTCCGCGGGCGGGTTCTGCCCGTCATCGTCGAGGTTGACGACGAAGTCGCCGCGCGCATGGCGGTAACCCGTCAGCACGGCGTTGTGCTCGCCGTAGTTGCGCGCGTGTTCGACGTAGGTCACCGGCACCTTTGCCTCGCGCAGCAACCCGCGGCAGACCCCCGCCGTGTCGTCGCGGCTGCCATCGTTCACCAGCACGATTTCGTGGCCGCCCTCGACCGAGAGCGCCGCGATCTCGTGCACCAGGGGCGCGATCGTCCCGGCGCTGTGGTAAAGGGGGATGACAAAGCTCAGCGCCGGCTTCATCGGGAGACGGCGGGCTTCCGGCCGGCGACAAAGACCGAGCTGCCGAACGGCAGGCTCCAGCCGGAATTGGTCCAGGCATATTCCACGGCGGCCATGCCGGCGAACATGGTCTCCACCAGGGCGGGATACAAGCGCACATCGCTGGTCGGCGCCGCGGGCTTGAACAGTTTCCGCCGCAACCAGATCAGCGGCAGCGGGAGCATGTTGGCATAGGTGGCGGTCATCACTTCCAGACCCGCGGCCCGGAACAGGTCCGCCAGCTCCGGCCGCGTGTAGCGGTGCTTCGTCTCGCAGGTGTCGTCGTGATACGACCACAGCCACATGAACGCCGGCACGTTCACGACCACGAGGCCGCCCGGCCGCACGCAGCGGGCGAATTCCCCGACCGCGCCGGCCCCGTCCTCAACCTGGCAGACCACGTCGGCCGAGACGATGGCGTCGAACACCGCGTCGCCGAACGGCAGCGCGGTGATCGAGCCCTCGGTGACCGCCAGCCCCGTGCGTTCACGCGCCAGCGCGCAGGCCCGCGGCGAGAAATCGAGTCCTTCCGGCCGCCACCTGTCGTCGCACGACCGGAGCGCCCTCAGCAGGCCGCCCGTGCCGCAGCCGGCGTCGAGGATGCGGGCTGCGCGCCCCGCCAGTCCGTGCCGCAGCGGCCGCAGCATGCGGTGGTTCAGGGCCTGGAAATACCACATCCGGTCCTCGACCTCGGCGAGCTTGCGGTATTCGTCCAGTTGCACCCCCGCAGCTTTTCCACCGGCCGGATGCTGGCGACGAAAATTTCACCGGCGGGCTTGCCCGTCCCGGCGACACGGTTTCAACTCCGCCGTGCCGTCCTTTCTTCCCAAGTTGGGTCTCTGGTTCCGTGTCATTGTGACGGCGGCGGTCCTGGTGCTCGTCCTGCGGGCGGTGGACTGGGCGGCATTCGCCGGACTGCCCGGGCGGCTCCACGGGCCCGTGCTGCTGCTCGCGGCCTTTTTCATGGGACTGGCGTATCCGCTGCACGCGGTGCGGCTCGGCCTCCTGCTGCGGCAACAGGGCATCAGCCTGCCCTTCGGTGAACTGCACCGCATCACCTGGATCAGCATCTTTTTCGGCTCGTTCACCCCGGGCGGCGTGGGTGGCGATGTCTCCCGGCTGCTGCACGTGCACGGCCGGGTGCCGGCCAACAAGACCGGCAGTGCCGTGGCGGTGGTGGCGGACCGGGTGGTCGGACTGGTCACGCTGCTCTTTCTCGCGACGATGGCCGCCCTCGCCCATCGGCAAACCGCGCCGACACCCGCACCTGAGGTCACTGCTCTCATTCCGCTCTTCGCGGCATCGTTCCTTGCCCTCACGGTTGGTTGGGTGCTGCTCGCCCGCAGCCAAACCAGCGGAAGGTTGGCCGACCTGGGGACTGCCGCGCGCCAGACCGTCCGTCCCTTCGCTCCGCTTTTTTCCGCCGTTCTGGTCTCCCTCGCCATCTGGGCGGCTGATTTCCTCGCCGGGTGGCTGCTGGCCCGGGCCTTGGGCTGGCCCGTCGGGCTCGTCGAGATCAGCGTGGCCCTGGCCGTCGCCTACACCGTGGCGTCGCTGCCGCTGAGCATCGGCGGACACGGCGTGCGCGAGGGGTCGCTGGTCGTCGTGCTCGGCTGGTTCGGGCTGTCCGCCGGGGCACCCTTGCTGGCCGTGGCCTTCCTCGCACTGACCCTCTGCTGGTGCCTGGTTGGTGGCGCGGTTTACCTGACGTCGGACGGGACCGGCAGCAGGCGCAACTCGAAGAGGTAGACCGCAAGGTCGAGCTTCCGTGCGTCGGTCACGCCGCCCGGCTGCGCCGGCCGGTCTGAGTCCAACCACAGCTCGCTTTCACCCGCCGGAAGCTCGAACTCCGTTGTCTGCACAGCCGGTGTCCCCTCCGCCACGGGAAATCTCGCCAAGACCATGCCACCGAGGCTGAGCCGCGCCTCCCGTGGCGTGACACCCCGGATCTGCAGGGCCAGCCGGACCGGCCGGGGCCGGCCCCCGTCATTCCGCAACAGCACCCGACCGGCGCCCTCCGACCAACGCCAGCGGGTCTGACGATGGTCACTCTCGGCCTCATGCCAGCCAGCGCCGAAGCGGGCCGAGACCGGCGCCACCCCCACCCGCACCGCGGCCAACCGCGGGTTGAGCACGACCGCGTCCTCCGCGCCCGGCGGCAGCACGCGCAGCAGGGCGTCGGACAAATCCCACTCTCCCCGGAGCGGCGTGTCGCGGCGGGCCTCATAGCTGTGGGTGACGAAATACTGCGGCTTTCGCAGCAGGAATGCATTGGCCCACATGCGCGCCCAGAAGTCCTCGATGCGGAGATTGAGCGAGGCCACGCGCGGCTCGGCCTCCAGTTTGCGCAGGTCACGCAATTCGGGCGTCACCACCAGCGGGGCCCGGGCCACCGCGGTGCGAAAATCCGCCTGTCCCGCCAAGTTGAAGGACAACAGCACCGCCACCGCCAGGCGCGCCGCATCGCGCCAGGATCCCGCGGACCGAGACAGCAGCCCGGTCCAGCCGAGGCAACCACCGAGCACCACCGGCAGAAAGACCATCAGGAACTTGTAGGCATCATAGCTGGCGTTGGCGGACGTGTTGGCACGGGCGGCCAGGATGAGATACCCCGCGATGACCGGCAGCGTGATGCAGGCCGGGCCCAGCACACGGCGGCCGGACCGCCAAATCCACAGGCACAGCAGCATGACCACAAGGGCGGTGCCAAGGTAGCCCATCACGGCAGGCGCGGCGTCGAGCCCCGCCCCCCGCACCACACCCAGCCAGCCCGCCGGACTGAGGAGCGGCACGGGCCAGCCGAAATCGTGCGCCTCCAGCAGCCGGAATCGCTCGATGATGCCCGCAAAGCGTCCCCAGAAAATCCCTGCGCACAGCCCCAACGCGACAACGATCACCCCCACGCCCGTCAAGGCGCCACGCGGATCGCGCCAGACCAGGGCCCGCCAAAGCGCCCAACCCGCGGCCGGAGCAAAGGCGACCACGAGGATGAAGTTGTAACTGCCGGCCAGCAGCCACACCGCGACCACAGCCAGCGGCAGCCAGCGCCAGGCAGCCCCGCGCGCCGCCAGCGTGGCGAGCATCACGCCCTGCATCGCCAGAAATTGGGCCATCGCGCCATGATGCACGCCGTAGGCGCACAGCGGCGACACGGCATACAGCGCGGCCACCACCCCCGCCCCGGCCCCGCGCAGGCCGAACACCGCGCGGGCGAACAGCAGAACCAGCGGGATGTTCAGCACTGCCAGCAGGGCGGTAAACACGCTCACCAATTGCCAGCCCTCATAACCGAAGACGCTGCCGTGATGCGCCAGCAGCGCCGCCGGCGTGAAATGGTTCAACCGCAGCCAATAGGTGAAGAAATCCTCGGCGCCCCCGACCCGCGTTACCTCCGGCAGGTCGAGAAAACCGGCGCGCTCATCCCGGGAGAACTCGGCCAGCACCCGGGCTCCGGCCGCATAATCGGCGTGATCGCAGCTCCCGAGCGAGACTGCGCTCAGGCCGCGCGAGGCCGAGTGCATGGGGGCAACCAGCAGCCACGCACCCACCGCAGCCAGCAGCACCGCCGCGCCGGCCCCGTGCCAGCTGGCCAACCAGCCCTTCCTTCCGCGCCACCCCGCGATGGCCAGCAGGAAAAAGGGGACGAGTTCGATAACCGCACCGTAGCGGTCCGCTCCCCCTAGGCCCGCCAGCGCGGCAAACCAGATGGCGGCGGACTGCAGGGCCCAGCCGCAACCCGGCGCAAAGGCCCACCACCAACGACGCCACCGCCCGGGCAGGATCAGTCGGCTCAGGCCGGCGCCCCAGAAGCACGCATGCACGGCTATGCTCAGCACGGCGAAGAAATAGTTCATGGGGCGCCGCCAGCACAGCCAGCGCCCGCCGGATTGGGAAGCGAAAAGCCGCGCGGACACTTCCCCGTTTACAAGGCTGGCCGCCCTAGCCACAAACCCCGCACCCAATGGTCGCCCGCCGCCACCAACCGAAATTCTCCGGTCTGTTTCACGACGAGACCGCCGATGATTCCTACTGGATCCGGGAGTGCGGTGTGCTGTCCCTTCCGGCCCTGACCGGCGTCAAGTCCCTGCGTGTGACCGGTGAGCTGCTGCCGGTCGATCCCGCCCAACCGACCTCCGCCGGGCCCGTCGGCCTGCGCGCCACCTTCGACGGCCGCGAGGTTTTCGCGCGGCGGGATCTGCCCGCCGGAACCCTGGAGTTCGCCGTGCCCGACCCCGGCTCCGGCCGCACTACGGCACACGAACTGCGCTTGGAACTGCTCGGCGTGGCCGGCGGAAACTTCCTCGCCTGGCTTGGCCGCATCACTGGCCTCGGCTTTCTCCAACCCTGGCGCGCGCAGCGCCGCAACCGCCGGCTCCGCATCCGCCGCATCGAGGCCGACGGCGAAACCGTTTTCGATTTCGGCAACCGCGCCTCGCCTTGGAACGGCGCCTACGTCCGCCGCTTCCTGCGCGTCGGCCTCAACGTCGTCGGTTTTTTTCGGGCCGACCTGGGCATCGGTGAATCCGCCCGCTGCATGGCCCGCGCCGCCGACGGCGCCGGTCTGCCCGCCACCCTCGTCAATCTCCGCCTCCCCTGCAAGAACCCGCAGGGCGACGACAGTTTCACCGGTCGCCTGCAGGACGACAACCCGCATCCCGTGAATGTGTTTCACGTGGATGCCCCCGGCTCGCGCGACATCGACCACCATCACGGCAAGGCTTTCCGCTCCGGCAGATACAACGTCGGCTACTGGGCCTGGGAGCTGCCCGACTTCCCCGACGCGTGGGTGCCCTACTCCTCCTATGTCGATGAGGTCTGGGCGCCATCGCGCTTCGCCGCCGAGGCGATCGCGCGCAAGGTGCCCGTGCCCGTGCTCGCCATGCCCCACGCCATCTCCTTCGAGCGGCCCGTGGGCGACTTCCGGGCGAAGTTCGACCTGCCCGTCGGCAAGCTGCTGTTCCTTTTCCTCTACGACCTCAACTCCTACTCCGAGCGCAAGAATCCCGCCGGCGCGCTTGAGGCCTTCCGCCGCTCCGGCCTCGCCGGCCGGAACGCCGCGCTCGTCATCAAGGTGCACAACGCCGCCGCCAACCCCGGCGACTGGGCGCGCCTGCAGGCCGCCGCCGCGGAGCTGCCCGGCACCGTGCTGATCAACCGCACCCTGTCGCGGCAGGAGGTCTACGAACTGGAATCCGCCTGCGATGTCTTCGTCTCGCTCCACCGCTCGGAGGGCTTCGGCCTCGCCATCGCCGAATGCATGTATCTGGGCAAGCCGGTCGTGTCCACGGATTGGTCGGGCAGCGCCGAATTCGTCACCGTCGGCAACGGCTGCCCCGTGCGTTGTTCCCTCGTCACCCTCGACCGCAACCACGGCCCTTACGCCAAGGGCCAGACCTGGGCCGATCCCGACCTCGACCACGCCGCAGAATGGATGCGCCGCCTCGCCGGCGACGATGCGCTGCGCGGGCGCCTCGGCGCCGCTGCGCGCGCAACCATCGAGGCGAAATTCTCCCCCGCGGCCATCGGCGCCCTGTATCGTCAGCGCCTTGAGAGCATCGCCAGCTGGTAGCGAAATGTGGCATTGTGCGGGCGAAGGGAGGCATATGCTATGAGTCGCTCAGAATACTCCCACCAGTTTTGGGGGACCTCGGGCAGAGAAGCCCTGAGCCTCAGGGCCGGGCAAGGTCGATCCGGAGGTTGTGCAGACAGAATGCCAAATCGCGCGGATCTGTGCCGATCCGCCGGGCGGGGGCATCGGTCAGGAACTCCAGCCGGCTTATTCCCGCAGGCAGGCGGATCTGCGCCAGCGAAACCTGCACCGCCTGCGCCTCGGCCAGTGACACGCGCCAGACCTCCATGCCGTTCACCCGGACCGTGAGGTTTCGCGTGCCCGCGGCGGTGAGCTGGAACCGGAGGCGAGCGGCCAGCTCGAAGGCATGGGGATTTTGCAGTGCGATGACCCCCGCTCCAGAGGACCAGACCCAGTAGGTTCCCTGGCCGCGCTCCGGGCTATGCCAGCTCTCATTGAATTCGACCGCGAATGGCCGGCCGTTCTCCGCCACGAGCAAATCACCGTCTCCCTTTACCTGGTAGCCCTCCCCCTCCGGCCCGTGCAGCGCCGCCGCCGCCCCGAGTAGAGTCAGATTGCCCGCAAGGAGCAGCACTTTCCATCCTTTGCCGGCCGGCACGAGGATGTTGAAGGCCAGCTGCATCGGCAGCAGCACGCGCGAGGCCGCACCGGGGTAGCCCTCCCACACCGCGTCGCCCAAGAAAATCATCAGGACCACATAGCTCGCACCGATCCGCCACCAGAGCTGCGACCACTGCGGCCGGCATACGAAGTAGGCCAGTTGCGCAGTCAGGCTCACCATCATCAGCAGACTGAGCGCCGGCCCGGGATTTTCCACCGAGAGGTGGGGCCAGCCCGAGGCGATCTCCAGCCACTTTCGCCCGTAGGCTGCGAAGGGCAGGTCAAAATTACGCTCCCCGGCGTAGATCGATCCCTCCACCCGCCAGAAAAGATAAACCATCCACAATGCCAGTGGCGTGAGAATGAGCAGTCCCCGCAGAGCCGACTTCATCCACTCGCGCAGGTCCGTCCCGCGCCCCGGCAAGACGGCGGCAGCGGCCAGCAGGTTGGTCTCCTTGGCCAGTCCGCTCAACGCCAGAACGCCCGTGGCCAAGTGCGTGCGGCCGCGTTCCCACAACAGGGCACCGACGGCGACCAGCAGCAGGCTCGGGCCGTCCACCAGGGCGTTGCGGAAACTCACCAGCAATCCGAAGGAGAAAAGCACACCCGCCCACCGCAGCATACGGTCGAAATCGCGGGGCGGAAACCAGTGCAGCAGCACCAAGGCCAGAGCGATCCATGCCAGCGCGTTTTGCAGCGCGTAGGCCTGGATGATCCATCCCGGTTGCCCGAAGCCCATCAAATACGCCACGGCCGGCAGGAGGATGCGCCGCGCGCGATAGCCCAGGCTGTCCACCGCGGTATGCAGCTCACGGTTCTGCAATGACGGATCCATCGCGATCTGCGCATAGTATTGGGCGTCGTAGCCCACCGAGCCGCGCTGCATGTGCAGGTTGAGGTTCCGCACCTTGCTGATCCAGGTGTGCTCCAGTTCAGCCCCGAAGGTGATGAGATAGGTGAAGCCCTTGCCCGGGATGTGGAATTGCGCCAAGGCCGCCAGAAAAACCGCCAACAACAGACCATAGCCGGCGGCATAGGCCGGTTGCCAGCCGCGCTGAGCCAGAAAACTGCGTAACCGCCCGCTCATGAACGCCGGATGCCGGTTGCACGGGGGCCGGCGTGGGGGATTTTTGCTGGTGCCATCGGCGCAAACAATGGCACGCTGCCGCGCCCGACAACGCTAAAGAATGCAGCCGCCCGACCTGACCAAAGGCACGACACCACTGGCCCGCTGGCTGGCCGTCTTGCTGGGCCTCGCCGCCGTGATCTATCTGGCTTTGCTCGCGGTGCGAATCGCCCCCTACGCCGGCGGCAGCGACTCCGGCGGCTATCTCGGAAGCGCGCGCCTCTTTGCAGCCGGCCGCCTTGTGACCGAGCCGCGCGTGCTGCCCGGACACGGTCCTGAGGAATTCGGTCGCGCTGCTTTCCAGCCCCTCGGTTATACCGTGTTGGCCGGAGGCGACCGCATGGTGCCGACCTACCCCCCGGGCCTGCCACTGCACCTGGCCGTCTTCAGCAAGCTTCTCGGCGGGGAAGGCGCGGTCATCGCCACCAACCTGCTGGCCCTCTTGTTGTTGGGTTGGGCAGTATGGACCTGCGCCCATGCCTTGGATCTGCCGCCGACTTGGGCCGCCGGCGTCGTTGCGCTGCTCGCCTGCAGTCCTATCTTGGTGTTCTGCGCGTTGCAGCCGATGAGCGACCTGCTGGCGGCGGCTTGGGCGATGACAGCGCTCGCTGCGGCGCTGCGTGCACGCAGCCCCGGCGGCTCGGGTTGGACTGCCGGCGTGGCCATCAGCCTGGCCGTGCTGGTCCGCCCGACGAATGCCCTCGTGCTGCTGCCTGTCTTCTTCCTTCTCGGCTCAAACCGCACCACATTGCAGGCCATCGCGTCCGGTCTGCCCTTCGCCCTTTTTCTCGGCTACTACAACCAGCAGATCTACGGGCACCCGCTGGCTTCGGGTTACGGCAACTGGCGCGATTCCTTCTCCACCACCTACGCCAACGCCAACGCCTGGCCGATCCTGAAGAATTATGTCGGGCTTCTCTCCCCGTTTGTCCTTGGTCTCCTGTTGGCACCTTTGGGTGGGTGCAGGCCCCATCGGGCCGTTTTCGCCCTGGGACTCTGGTTCGTCTCGTTGGGTGTCCTGTATCTCTTCTATTTTCATACGGGCGAAACATGGTGGTATTTCCGTTTTCTGCTGCCGGTCACTCCGGCTGCATTGCTTCTCGCCGCCTCGGGATGGAGGTCCGTGCTTGCCCGGTTTCAGGGTCGCCAGCCGATTTGGCAGCGGAAACTTGTTCCGGCAACCGGGTTCGCCGTCTGCCTTGCCTGGCAGGCGGCAGGGGTCCTGCACTTGAAACCCGCGGAGATTGTCGCCGGTGAACGCCATTATCGTGAAACGGCCGACTGGGTCCGACAGAATGTGCCCGGAAATTCGGTGGTCTACTGCATGCAGAATAGCAGCGCACTGCACTACTACACCGATCTTGTCATCGCCCGCTGGGAGCAGATGCTGCCGGTGCAGCACACCGCCTTTTTGCAGGCGGCGCGCGCGCAGGACCGGCCTGTTTATGCCGCTCTGTTCCCCTTCGAAGAGACGGAAGCATTTGCCCGCATCGGCGGCCGTTGGGAAAAACTCGCCGCAATTGGTCCGACCACGTTTTACCGTCTTGTTGAATCCCCCCCTTGATGATGCTCCTCCTCGACGCCACCCACACCAGTCACACGCGCGCGCAGACGGGCATCCAGCGTGTCACCCGCGCGCTCTTCGCCGAGCTGGGCGCGACGGACGGGGTGACTGCCGTCTGTTACGATCCTTACCTCCGCGGCTGGCGGCCGCTCAACCGCGACGAAACCTCCAACCTGCAGCCCCGCGAGATCGCGGGCGCCTCACGCGGGGCCAGATGGTCGCTCGCACAGAAAATCACCGGCCACGCCTCCCGGCTCACCGGCCGCCGACGCGCGCTGCCCGACAACTCCGGTCTCGTCTGCCCCGAGCTTTTTTCCGCCAAGGTCGGCGCGCACTATCCTGAATTGTTCGCCGCCGTCCGCGGACCGCGGGTGGCCACCTTCAACGACGCCATCGCGTTGCGCTATCCGGAACTGACGCCATCCGCCACCGTGGCGCGCATGCCGGCCTATCTGCGCGAATTGCTCCAATTCGACGGCATCGCGGCGATCTCCGAGGATTCCGCCGCCGCGCTGCGCGACTACTGGCGCTGGCTCGGCGTGACCAAGACCCCGCCCGTGCAGGGCATTCCGCTCGGGGTCGATCCGGTCCCGCAGGATACACCTCCTTCGTCCGCTCCATCGGGCCCGCCCACCCTGCTCTATGTCAGCACCATCGAGGGTCGCAAGAACCATGCGGCCCTCCTCGATGCCTGCGAAATGCTCTGGCGCGAAGGACAGATTTTCCGGCTCGAGCTCATCGGTCTCGCCCGGCCCGACACCGCCGCCGCGGCGCTGCGCCGCATCGAACGGCTGCAGGCCTTCGGCCGGCCGCTGGCCTATCATGGCGTGGCGCCCGCCTCCGAGGTTGCGGCGGCCTACCGGCGCTGCGCATTCACCGTCTATCCGTCGCTGGCGGAGGGTTTCGGGCTGCCCGTCTTCGAAAGCCTCAGCTACGGCAAGCCCTGCGTGTGCTCCGCGCACGGCGCGATGGGCGAAGCCGCCCGCGGCGGCGGTTGCCTCACGGTTGATCGCGTCGACGCCCTCCCGTTGGCGGCAGCCATCCGCAGCCTGCTCACCGAGCCCGCGCGACTCGCCACACTGACCGCCGAGGCGGCACGACGACCCATCCGCACCTGGCGCGACTACGCCGCGGACCTGCGCTCGTGGATGCGCTCGCTGCCGCACCGCGGTTGACCCGGCTTTAGCGGTTGCCATGCGCACTCCGCCCGCCTGAATCGCCCCGCACAAGCCCCATGGCGCTGACCCTCTTCACCAAATCCAAAAAGGCCATCATCGAGCGTTGTCACGACGACTACGCGACGAAGATGCGCCTCAAATACAAGCCCTACTACCATGCGATGGAGGCGCAGCAGGGCACCAAGATCCGCCTGAACGGCAAGGACATGATCATGCTTTCGAGCAATGATTACCTCGGACTGTCCTTCCACCCGAAGGTCATCGAGGCCTGCGCCGCCGCCGCCAGGATCTGGGGCACCAGCACGACCGGCGCGCGCATCTCCAACGGTTCCCGCGCCTATCACCTCGCCCTCGAGGAAAAACTCGCCGCCTTCCTCGGCCGTGAGGCCTGTCACATCAGCGTGGCCGGCTACGTTTCGTGCTGCTCGGCGGTCGCCGCCTTCGCCCAGAAGGGCGACCTCATCCTCGCGGACAAGAACATCCACTCCTGCCTCTGGGACGGCATCCGCCTCTCGATGGCCGCCGTCGAGCGCTTCAGCCACAACAACCCCGAGGACCTCCGCCAGGTCCTCAAGGGCGTGCCCCACAACACCCCCAAGATGCTCGTGATGGAGGGCGTCTACTCGATGGAGGGCCATATCTGCCGCCTGCCCGAACTGGCGGAGATCGCCGACGACGCGGGCTGCTTCACCGTGCTCGACGACGCCCACGGCTTCGGCGTCCTCGGCAAACAGGGCCGGGGCACCGTCGACCACTTCAAGCTCAACGACAAGGTCGACATCTACTGCGGCTCGATGTCCAAGTCCCTTGCCAGCACCGGCGGTTTCGTCACGGGCACCAAGGAGCTGATCGAATACCTGCGCACCAACTCCAAGCAGACGCTCTTCAGCGCCGCCCTGAGCCCCAGCCAGGCCGCCACCGCCTCCGCCTCGCTCGACATCATGCAGAGCGAACCCCAGCACCTCGAAAGGCTCTGGCGCAACACCAGGAAATACCGGGAGATGCTGAAGGGCCTCGGTCTCGACACATGGGAAAGCGAGACACCCGCCGTGCCCATCGTCCTCGGCTCGAAGGAACTCGTCTACCGCTTCTGGCAGGCGCTGCTCGACAAGGGCGTCTTCACCGTGATGTCCATCGCGCCCGCCGTGCCCCCCGGCAAGGATCTTATCCGCACCGCCGTCTCGGCGCTGCACAGCGACGAGGATCTCGAGAAGATCCACGCCGCCATGTCCTACGCCGTCAAGCGGCTCTAACCCAGCGCGGCCTGCACGGCGCGCGCCGTGTCGGCCCAGGTCGGCAACGGACGCGCCACCGCCTCCGCGCGCAGCCGGCCGGACAACGCGTCATCCGTCAATACGGCGCGGAGCTGGCGCGCCCAATCCGCAGGGTCATCGACCGCCGCCAGCAGGCAGCCGCCGCCGGCGGTGTTTTCGCGCAGCACCGGCAGATCGCTGCACACGCAGGGCACGCCGCGCCAGAGCGATTCGATCACCGGCAGCCCGCAGCCCTCGGCGATGGTCGGGAAGACCGCGGCGCGCGCCGCGCCGTAAAGCCCGGCCAGCATCGCGTCGGTGGCCGCCCGATGGTAGTGGAACCGCGGCTCGCGCTTCTGCTGCGCCAGCATCTTGCGCTCGATCGGTCCGCCAAAATGCGGGTTCACGCGGCCGACGACATGCAGCTCGAAATCCACCCCCGCGTGCCAAAGCCCCGCGGCCACCTCCAGCAGGAAGGCCTGGTTCTTGCGCGGCTCGACGATGCCCACGCAGACCAGTGAAGCGGGCGACGACGGCGCCGGCGGCTGCGTGATGCGCGGCGAGCCGTCGAAGTCCGCCCCCAGGGGTATGGTCACAACCCGGGCCCGCGGCGCCGCCTGCTGCCAGGCCCAGAATCCCTCGAGGTCCCGTTTCGTGTCCTCCGAGATCGCCAGCACCACGTCGAATGCCGCCAGCAGCTTCATGTAGCCCGGATGCCGCTGCACGCTGTGCGGCCAGGTGATGTGCGGAAAGCGGAGCGGGATGGCGTCGGCAAACACCGCCGCCAGCCGGCATGGCGGCCGGGCGACGAAGTCCCCGAAGCCCGGGCGCTCCGCCTCGCTGAACAACTCCACCGTGAGCAGCCAATCCGAGCGCTGGAACACCACGGTGCGGCCGCCCTCGATGGTGAGAAACTTCCGGGAGCGGCCGTCCCAGCGCACGGGCTCGATGGCCGCGCCCAGCTCCTGGCCCAACCGGCCGCTCACGCGCGTGAGGCCCGAACGGTGCGCCGCCCCGCCCATCTTGGTGACGTCGTAGTAGATCATCGTTTCATGGCCTCGGTGAACAACGCCGCGAGGCGGGTCGTGTTCTTGTGGGCGTCGTAGTTTTCCTCGCTCCATCGCCGCGCGTCCCGGCGCAATTTTTCCGCCAGAACATCATCCGTGGCTAGCCGGCGCAATGCGTTCACCCAATCTGCGGGCCGGTTGAGCTCGGCCACGAGCCCCGTGCGCTCGTGCTGCACGGCCTCGGTCGAGGCCGCCGTGGGCGTGGTCACGACCAACGTGCCCGCGGCCATGGCCTCGGGCATGACGTTGGCGAGGCCGTCGCGGTCGCCGCTTTCGGCCACGACCCCGGTATGCACGAGCACATCGGCCCAGGCATAGTGCTCCCACACCTCGGCCGACGGGCGTTGTCCCAGCAGCTTCACCTCCTGGCCGAGGCCGAGCTGCGCGGCCAGCAGCTCCAATTCCGTCCGCAGCGGTCCATCGCCCACGACCCGCACTTCGAAGGGCACGCCGGCGTCGCGCAGCGCCGCGTAGATGCGCAGCTGGCGGTGCAGGCCCTTCTTCGGCACGAGCCGCGCCACGCACACGATGCGCAGCGGACGGCGCGGTGTGCGCAGGGGCTTGCAGATGGGAAACTGCTCCAGTCCGCGGCGGATGACGTGGATCCTGTCCGCCGGCACGCCGCGCTCCAACAGCGTTGCCCGGCCCATCTCGGTGGAGGTCTGCACGAAGACCGCGTGCGCGAGCTTCTCGCGCAGCCACCAGTCGCCGCCGTGCTCGTAGAGGTCGTAGGCATGGGCGCCGACGCTGTAACGCCAGCCGAAGATCCGCCAGAGACACCACGCCGCCGTGGCGGGCGCACCGGCCCACGCAGCATGCACGAGGGCGGGAGGATTGCGCCGCATCCGCCAGTAAAAGCAGCCGGCGAAGCCCGCCCCGAGCATGTTTTCCCAGAAGTTCAGCCACGACGGCGCCGGCCGCGTCAGCACCCCTTCGCAGAGGTCGCGCATCAGCCGGGGCCGGCGCAGGAAATTCCACGGGATGATGAACAGGAACAGGGGCACCAGCTCCCACTTGTTGAAGGCCTCCACCCGCAGCCCGTTGAACTCCCCGCCGCCGCCCCAGAGCGAATACAGCCGCAACGGCAGGCCGCGGGCCTGCAGGGCCGTCACCTCGCGCTGGAGGAAGGTCTCCGACGTCTTCGGGAACGTCGTGAAGAGGAGGGCGATGCTGGGTTTTCCGGTCTGCAAGCTGCGCCCGAATCAGCCACGAAGCCGGGCAAAATGACACAAAATTCCACTGGGCTGGGTGCCGCGGTGGGTCAGCGCGCTGGCGCGCGCTCAGACAGCGCCCGCTTACGTGCTGGCGCGCCTCGGGCCCAAAATTCCACTGGCCAAGCGCCCGCCCTGCGGCACAAAGGCGCCATGCACCTCGAAGACGCCCGCCAGGCCATCACCGCCGCCATCGCCCGCATGAACGCGCTCTACGGCCAGACCGTGTTCGACGAGTGGATCCTTGTCTCCCTGCGCCCCGGCCGCGGCTCCATCCTCGCCTACTCCGGCCCCCGGGCCGACACCTACAAGCAGCAGTTCAGCACCGACGCGCGCGCCCTGCACCAGGAGATCCTCGGACAGAAGATGGCCGCGGGGGATTTCGCCTTCGCCCGCAACGCCACCGGCACCCAGCACGATGCCGTCATGTGCATCGGCGACACCGGCTACCTCTTCTGCAACAACATCGCCAAGTCGATGGACGACATCCGGCAGAGTCCGCTCTGGCTCAAGGCCCAGACCGCCTTCGCCGACCTCAGCGAAAAATTCCGCGCCGACCCGCTGCTGTAATGGCGGTCAGTTGATCAAGCCCAGCCAGAGGAAGACAGCGTAGGCGGCGATGAGGACGGCGCCGGCCCAACGGGGCAGTCCGCCGAGCCCGAGCAGGCCGGCGACGTGGAAAAGCGCGGCGCCGAGCAGGATCAGCAGTCCGCCGTTGAAGAAGTCAGGCAGCTCGACCGGCGCGAACAGGGCGCAGAGCCCGAGGCAGAACGGGATGCAGATGTGGCCGTCGCCGATCTGCGAGCTGAAGACCACGTCGGCGCGCCGCCGCCAGCCCCAATAGAGCGCGAGCACGGCGTTGGGCACGACCATCAGCCAGCCGCTCAGCCAGCCGAGGTTGCCGGCGTTGAGCAATGCGCCTTGCTGCTTCGTCAGCCACGGCACGAGCCAGTCGATCGAACCGTAGATGCCGTAGGCGCAGACGAGCACAAGGGCGGCATCGAGATAAAACATCAGGCCGAAGGACTTTTTCCGCCGGAGGTTGTGCTTGAGCACGTCGTAGATCTGGAAGCTCTGCCAGAAGAGGAAGGCGCCGACGAGCAGCGCGCCGTCGCGGGCGTCGAGCCGGCCATCCTGGCCCATGATCCAGAGGGCGCCGCTGAAGAAGAGCACGGCCGTCAGCGTGAGCAGGAGCGAGAGGCGGTTGATCTGCTGCTCCGTGGCGGCCGCGCCCTTGCCGCCGTTGAGCACACTCAGCCCCCACAACACCGCAGGCAGGCCGAGCAGCAGCGTGAGGTTGGTGACGTTGTTGACGAGGCAGTTGACGGCCACCTCGCGCGTGGGGGTGCGGTTGGAGAGCACGATGCCGACGAAGACGATGTTACCCAGGCCCGAGCAGTAGGGCATGATGAGCGTGCCCAGCGCGGTGCCCTCGAGGCCGTGGTCGAGCATCGCCTCGAGCCGCCAGACCATGACCAGCGATGCGACGAAGAAAATGATGAGGTAGACCGAGGGATCGGTGAGCCCGAGCGAGTCGATGAGGTCCGGCAGGAGGTTCAAGCGCCGGTGTTTGTGGGGCCTGGGGGTGCGGGCGTAAAGCCCGCGTGTGCGGCAGGCGATAGTTGGCACCTTGTTGATGGTCTGTGGGAGCGTGCTTGCACGCGATAGTCGCGACCAAGGTCGCTCCCACAAATAGAGACCTTGCGCTTAATCGAAAATCGCTACCCCGCGATTGATCGGGTAAGAGCGCGTGCAAACGCGCTGACCCACCATAGAAAAAATCGGGGCATAAAGCCCCTCCTACAACCAAGCGGTCACTGCAGCTTGAGCGGCAGGCGGGTCCAGCGGGCGGCGAGGTCGGCGAAGACCCCGCGGGCAGTCGGCTGCGCGACATCAGGGCCGGCGGCGAGCTTGTGGACCGGCGTGAAGCTGCCGAGCACGGCGCAGTAGTCGTTGTTCACCATGAGACCGATGAGGTCGCCGGTTTTGCTGAAGACAAGGTCGCCGCGCTTCGGGGCGAACTCGCCGAAGAGCCGCGTGACGATGCGGTTGTCGAGCTTCACGTAGGAGGGGTTGGCTGCGTCGATGCGGAAGGGGGTGTCGCCGTAGCGGCCGTCGTCGGCGCGCACGACCACGGCCTCCGGGAACTTGAAGGGCTCGGCGGCGAGGCGGTAGACCTTGGCGGCCATGGCCGCCGCGGTGTCATCGTCCAAGGGGACGACGAGCACGCGCGGGTCGAGGGCGAGGAAATGCAGCTCCTTCACCGGGGCGTTGACACCGCCGCGGGTGAGCGAACCGGCGATCATCTCCCAGTCCTGGCTGGCCTCAGGCGTGAGGCTGAAGGGCGTGTCCGAGACGTGCATGAGCGCGTAGGTGCGCTGGCCATCGGAGACGAGGACGGTCTGCGTGTCCTTCTCGCGCACGGTGGGGCTGAAGAGGCCCGGCTTGCGCGCGGTCAGGCGGGTCTGCACGCGGTTGGCGAGAAAGTCGTTGAAGATGAGGTTGGAGTTGATCGGGCGGTTGTCGCGGATCTCGCGGCTGAGCTCGCCGGATTTCTCGGCCAGCTGCCCGACGCCCTGCGCGAGCTGGATGGTCTGCTCCTGCACCTTCTGCCGCTCGGTGCGCTCGAGCTCGATCTGCTGCTTGGCCTCGGTGAGGTTCTGGACGATGAGCTGCTTCTCCTGCTCGGCGACCTTGACGGCGACGTTCAGGTTCTCGATCCGCTGACGGGCCTCGGCGTTCTGGCGCTCCAGGCGCGCGAGTTCGGCCTTCTGGCGCTCGGCTTCCTGACGGCGCTCCTCCAGCTCGCGCTGCATCTGGGCCAGCTGCTCCTTGGTGAGCAGGGCCTCGTTGGCCGCGTCGGAGTATTTGCGCTCGAGGTTCTTGACGTTGGTCTGGGTGGCGGTGAGCGCATTTTCCAACTGGCCCTTCTGCTGGGTGAGCGCGGCCAGGCTCTTCTCGCGCTCGGAGAGCACGGTCTGGGTGGTCGACAGCTGGCTGGCGACCTGCTCGCGGGTGGCGCGCTCGTCTTCGAGCGAGATGCGCATCAATTCGACCATGTCGGCGTTGACGGCGGGATTGGCCGCGGCGCGGGCGGCGGCGGCCGAGGTGGCGTTCTCCCGGGGCGGCTCGGCCTTCTCCCACCGCGTGAGGGCGAGGAGGTTGAGCAACAGGAAGTCGCAGATGATGAGGAGCAGCGTCTTGTTCATGGCCGCGGATCAGGCGCCGGACTGGACCTCGAGGATGAGCTTGCGCTTGTAGGCGCGCACGTGGCGGATCTTGACCAGGGCCACGCAGACGATGCCGAAGAGGTTGGAGGAGTAGGCCGCGAGGAGGTTGGCCTCGATCAGGCCGAGGACCTGGAGCACCAGCGCGGTGGCCGTGCCGGCGATGCCGATGTAGAGGCCGCCGTCGAAGAGGTTCTCTTCGTTCTCCATGAGGCGGAGCTTGGTGGCGGCGGGCAGGCCCTGCTTCTCGATCTCGGTGATCTTCATCAGGCAGACCATATACATGACGACCTGGATGGCGGCAAAGACGGTGATGGAGAGGATGGTGGTGGTGTCCATGGCGGTGGATTGGGTTGTCGTTGAAGTGGCGGCGGTGGACGCGGTGGTCTCGCCGAGAAGGGGGATGACGAGGCGCACCTGATATTCGGAGGCCGGGGCGGCGTTGAGCAGGAGCGGCTCGGAAAAGGCGAAGAAAATGAACGTCAGGATGCTGGCGAGGATGCCGCTGCCCATGCGGGGCATGGCGCCGGCGAAGGTGTCGGCGAGCGGGCGGAACATGCGCAGGTCGAGGGAGCGGAACAACAGGAACACGCCGCCGAGAAAGGCGCCGTATTTGAGGAAGAGCGCAAGGTCGGGGTGCCGCAGCGCGAAGGCGGCGCCGGCCTCGAAGTCCGGCCCGCGCGCCGTGGTGACGGGCGCCTGCCGGGCCACGAGCTGCTCCACGGCGCCGGCGCCGTGCGAAAGCGCGAGCTTCAGGTGGCTGGCACCGGCCTGCCCGAAGGTGATGAGGTAGCGCGCCACGCCGTCGGCCGAGCGGGTCATCAGCGCGGCGGTATAGATGACCGGCAGGTGCTCGGGCGCGATGCGGGCAAGGTGCGCAAATTGCCCCACGGTGCCGGTGCCGGTGGCGGTGCGGAGCAGCTCCGAAAGCTGGGTCCAGTCGAGGCGTTTGCCTAGCGTGAGGATGTCGATGTAGAAATCCTCCAAAGGGCCCATCTGGCCGGAGCGCACGGCGGCTTCGGCGAGGGCACGGACCTCGCGCTGGAGGGAGGGGGCGAGGTGTTCGCTCTGCCAGAGGTAGGCCGTCAGGAGGATCACGGCGTCGAGCGGCTGGCCGCCGGGACGGCGCGCCGGCACGAAGCGGCTGGTTGAGGTCAGCTCCGCAGTCTGGAGCAGCGCCTGCACGCCGGGCAGGCGCGAGACCTTGAGGTAGGACCGCAGGTTCTCGCGCGCCTCCTGCAGGACGAGGAAGTTCAGCACCGGCCGCGAGTCGCCGCTGGCCCTGGCCTTGCCTTGGAGGAGCGGCTCGAGCGCGGCGTCCCATCCGCCCCATGGCATCATCTCGGGGTGTTTCTGCGCGAAGGCGGCCAGCAGGGTCTCGACCGCGGCGGCGCCGCTGTCACCGTTGGCCTTGGCGGCGGCGAGCACGAGCGCGGCCGGGCCGGGCTTGTCGAGTTCGAGCAGTTCGCTGGCGAATCCGGCCGCGGTGGTCGTATCGCGCCCGGCCTCGCGCAGCAGGGAGCTATTGAGCGACTTGATGTTCACCGGCAGCAGCCAGGCCGTGGCCAGCAGGACCAGTCCCAAAGCCAGCCACGCCAGCCAGACGGGACTGGCGGGGGAAGTGCGGGAGGCGGCGGGCATGGACGTGGGCATAGCGGAACGTGGCGGGAGGAACAATTTTATTTGCCGGCGGATTGCGCCGGCAAATACCCTGCCTCTTCTTCGACTCATGGGCCTCCGGATTGTTCACTACAACGACCGCATCCTGCGCAAAAAAGGTGAGAAAATCATCGTTTTCGGCGCGGCGCTGAAGAAGCTGGCCGCCGAGATGGTCGAGGCCATGCACGCGGCCCACGGCATCGGGCTCGCCGCCCAGCAGGTCGGCCAGGCGATCCAACTCTGCGTCATCGACCTGCGGAACACGGAGAGCGAATTCGACTGGGAATACGACGGCGCGCGCACACCGCTGGAGCTTTTCATGCCGCTGGTCCTCGTGAATCCCGTGGTCACGACCGTCGCCAAGCCCGAGACGGTCTACGAGGAGGGCTGCCTGTCCTTTCCCAAAATCCACGGCGATGTCGTGCGGCCCGACCGGTGCACGGTGAAGTTCCAGGACCTGGGCGGTCACCCGCACGTGCTCACCTGCACCGGCCTGCTCTCGCGCTGCGTGCAGCATGAGGTCGACCACCTCAACGGCGTCCTTTTCATCGACCGCATGGCCAAGGAGTTGAAGGCCGCCTTGGAGCCTGAGCTGAAGGAACTTAAGAAGCGCACCAAGGAACGGACATCACCGTCCTGAAGCGTGCCCGGACCCGGCTTGACAAGCAAGATGCCGGAGCGACAGTAGGTTGATGCGAACAACGGTCACAATTGATGACGCCCAAATCAAGGAATTGATGGCGGCCGCGCCGCGGCGCAGCGCCGTGGACTTGATCCGCGAGGCGGTCGAGGAAAAGGTGCGTCGCCAGCGCGTCGCCCGCTTCATGCAACTGGCCGGCAGCGCCCCTGACATGGAAGACTGGCGCGTGGCGGAAGACCGGGAGACCCAAAGCGAGCAACGCCGCAGCCGGTCCAAATCATGATCCTGGTGGACAGCTCGGTTTGGATCGACTTCCTGCGCGGCAACACGGCCACCGCCACGCGACTCGCCAAGGCGGCCGAAAACGAACGGCTCGCAGTCTCGGGCTACATTCTTCACGAGGTGCTTCGCGGCTGCCGCACCCAGGCGCAATTCGACCGCTATCAACGCGAGATGCAGCTCTGGGAGCGTGTCGCAGAAGCCGAGGCCGACTTCGTGAGATCGGCTCAACTCTACGCGAAACTGCGCTGGAGCGGCGTCACCGTCCCCGCCTCCGACTGCCTGATCGCAGCGACCGCGCTGCGGCTCAACTGGCCGTTGTTTACGGAGGACGCCGACTTCACCCACATCCCCAACCTCCGGCTCTACCAAGCGCCCGCCTGACCATGCCCAAGGCCCGTCCTCGCAATCCGCACAGCATCGCCACCCGCAAGGGTGACGACGGCACGACCTCCCTGCTCTACGGCCAGCGCGTGCGCAAGGACCATCCCCGGATCGAGGCGGTCGGCTCCT
>CAZRNE010000010.1:0-51917 GCA_964601365.1 uncultured Opitutaceae bacterium
CACCCCCACCGGCGCGCACAAGATCATGCTGGCCCCCGTCATGCAGGACCGCGGGCGGGTGGTGCGGGTCAATTCTGACGGACGTTCGCTGGTGGCCAACTTCACCCCGAGCGCCCCGTTCGTTTTCTACATGGGTGACTGCACCATCGAGCTGATCGATGAGAACAACTTCGAGATGCGGTTCAGCTACAACGGCAATCCGCAGAAGATGAGATTTGTCCGTCCCGGCACCGGTGGCGGGGTCAAGAAACGCGGCAAATAGGCCGAATTTAGCCTTCCGGTCGGCACGGCACTTGCCTGAATGCCCGCCGCACACCCGCATGAACGAACTCGACCTCGGCGCGACCATCCGCGGTTTCACCCCCGGACAGAAGCTCTTTGCCCGCTATCACCTGCAACGCATCCTCGGCCGGGGCGGCATGGGCGTGGTGTGGCTCGCGAAGGATCTGGAGCTGGGCCGCGAGACCGCGCTCAAATTCCTGCCCGAGCTGGTCGCGATGGATCCCAATGCCATCGGCGACATGAAGCGCGAGGTGCGCCGCGCCATCGATCTCGCGCATCCGAACATCGTCAAGATCCACGATTTCGTCACCGACGGCCGCACGGCCGCCGTTTCGATGGAATACGTCAACGGCCACACGCTCGCCGCGCTGCGGCAGGAGAAGCCGGGGCAGGTGTTCGCGACGGCGGACCTGCTGCCATGGCTGAAGCAGCTCTGCGCCGCGCTCGACTATGCGCACGCCGACGCCCAGGTCGTGCACCGCGACCTCAAGGCGGCCAACCTGATGGTGGATGCGCGCGGCCGGCTGAAGGTGCTCGATTTCGGCATCGCCGCGTCGATCGCCGACAGCGTCTCCCGGGTCTCCAACCAAGGCTCCTCGGGCACGCCGGTCTACATGAGCCCGCAGCAGATGATGGGCGAGGATCCGGCCGTGACCGACGACGTGTATTCGGTCGGCGCCACGCTCTACGAATTGCTGACGGGCAAGCCGCCGTTCCACTCCGGCAACATCATCCTGCAGGTGCAGAGCAAAGTGCCTCCCCGGCTCAACGAGCGCCGCAAGACGCTGGGCCTCGAGCCTGCGCCCGTGGCCTGGGAGGACACCATCGCCGCCTGCCTGGAAAAAGACCCCGCGTTGCGGCCGCGGACGGCCGGGGAGATTTTCGACCGCCTTTCCGGCAATGCGCCCGCCGCATCGCTCGCCGTCAAAGCTGCACCGGCCGCAACCGCAGCGGTCAAAGCGCCCGCTGTCGCCATTGAGCCGGCGATCGTGCCGGCGAAAAGCGATTCCGCCTTGGCGACTTTGCTCGCGGTGGTGCTGGCCGGATGCGGCCTGGCCCCGGTGTGGTTCGTGCTGGGGTTTTATTCCTACCGCTTGGATCTGCCTGACGGGCTGCCACAGGAAATGCAGATCCTGGTGAGCATCTCCTGGATGGTGGCGGCGGCTTTTGCCGGCACGCGGGTGGTCACCGGTCACTGGCAGGGCCGCCGCTCGGTGGTCATCGCCGCGGTGTTTGTCTTCAGCCAAGTCCTTTACACCGGATTCTGGTATCTGGGCTACTATCCGAAGGATGCATTGTTCAATCCGGAGGGAGGAATCCAGCCCTTCGCCATTCTGCCGGCGTCTGTGCTCGGCGCGGGCGTGGCACTGCTTGCATGGGGACGGGTGGGCGGCATCAGCCAAATGCTGGTGCGCGCCACGATCGGATTGGCCGCAGGAACCTTGGCTTCGGTCAGTCTGCTCTTTTTGCCCAAGCATATCGAGGGTCAGCCCATTATCAGTTGGTCTCCTGATCTGGTGCTTCCGCTCGCAGGGTTCGCCCTCATCTGGTGGCGCATGTCCCGTGCTGCGGGCAGCAGGCCTGTGACGCCGCGCTCGTCCTGGCTGCATGCCGTGGTGGCGCTGCTGGTCGCCGCCGCGGCCACGGGTGTGCTGATGACCGACTGGCATCGCGGTTATTACTACCTGCCCGGAGTCCGCGATGCGGCGGCCTGGCGCGAATGCCTCTATTTTCTCCTGTGGTGCGGGTCGGCTTTCGGCCTGGGCGCTATGGCTTCAACCGACAACGGCGGCGCGCGGCGGCGCTGGCTATTGGCAGGGGCGGTCGCGGCGACGCTGGGTTTGCTCTTCCGGATGCAGTGGCGCACCTGGGATTCGACCTTGTTTGGCAGCGGTCTCTCCTTCGACCACACGGGAGCCCCTTCGCAAAATGACCCCGGAAACATAGTGTTGTTCTTCTTCGGCCCGGCGACGGGCTTGCTGATATTGCTGACGATGCGGGCTTGGCGGCTTGGATTGATCCGCGCCCTCGCGGTCTTTTTGCTCGGTGTCCTCGGCGGTGGTGCCGCGTGGACCACAGGGTGGATACCGGCGGGCTTCTCGATGGAGGCAGCCGAGTCGGCCCCGACCTGGTTTGCGTTGCTGACGCTCGGCTTCACCGCCTACGCCGCCACGTGGGTGGTGGTTTCCGGCCGGGATGCAAAATCCCCGGCGCCAGCCTGAGCAGCGCAAAATCCTGCTTCCCGTTGGCACGCGGCGTGCCAATGCTGGTTTCGCATCCCACGCACCCATCCCATGAGTGATCTCGATCTCGGCGCCACGATCAAGGGCTTTGCGCCCGGCCAAAAAGTATTCTCGCGTTACACGCTCACCCGCATCCTCGGACGCGGCGGCATGGGCGTGGTCTGGCTCGCCCGCGACGACAAGCTCGAGCGCGACGTCGCCCTCAAATTTCTCCCCGAGGTGATGATGAGCGACAAGCTCGCCCTCTCCGACCTCAAGCGCGAGACCCGGCGCAGCCTCGACCTCACGCACAGCCACATCGTGCGCATCTATGACTTTGTCGAGGATGGGCGCACCGCCGCCATCGCCATGGAATTCATCGACGGCGAGACGCTCACCAACGCCCGGGTGAACCGTCCCGGCCATTGTTACGAGCCGGCCGAGCTCGCGAAGTGGGTCGTGCAGCTTTGCTCGGCGCTCGACTACGCCCACCACAAGGCGAAGGTCGTGCACCGCGACCTCAAGCCGGCCAACCTCATGGTGGATGCGGCGGGCGACCTCAAGATCACCGACTTCGGCATCGCCAGCAGCATCGCCGACTCGGTCTCGCGGGTCTCGAAGGATGTCGGCTCCTCCGGCACGCCCGTCTACATGGCGCCCCAGCAGATGATGGGCGAAAAGCCGTCCGTGACCGACGACGTCTATTCCATCGGCGCCACGCTCTACGACCTGCTGACCGGCAAGCCGCCCTTCCACTCCGGCAACATCATCCTGCAGGTGCAGAGCAAGGTCGCACCGCCGCTCAACCAGCGCCGGTCGGAACTTGGCGTCGGGAACGGACCGGTTCCCGCCGAATGGGAACAGACCATCGCGGCCTGTCTCGCGAAGGAGCCGAAGGACCGTCCGCAGAGCGCGGGCGAGGTGGCGGAACGGCTTGGCCTCACGGCCAAGGGCAGCGCACAGCGCTCGACGTCCAGCGCTGAACGCCCAACCAAGGGCAACAAGGTGGAGCGCGTGTCCGATGTCGCCTCCGGCTCGGTAGACCCCAACGCGCTTGCCTCGGGCCAATCCAAAATCGAGAACCGAAAATCCAAAATGCCGATGTTCGCCGGCCTCGCCGCCGCAGTGCTCGTCCTCGGCGGGCTGGGCTGGTATTTCGGCGTCCACGCCCCCGAGCAGAAACGCCTCGCCGAAATCGCCCGCCTGGAGGCAGAGAAGAGGACGGAGGAAGCCAACC
The DNA here is from genome assembly GCA_964601365.1 of uncultured Opitutaceae bacterium. Lineage (GTDB taxonomy): Bacteria > Verrucomicrobiota > Verrucomicrobiia > Opitutales > Opitutaceae > Didemnitutus. The sequence continues at coordinate 3,742 of CAZRNE010000010.1, forward strand.
GCCTGCGCACAGAACAGGAAAAGGCCGCCGCCGAAACCCGGGCCCGGCAGGAACGCGAGGCCGCGGAGGCCCGGGCCCGGCAGGAGCAGGAAGCGGCCGCGGCGAAGGAGCAGGCTGATCGCGAGCAGCGCGAATACGCCGTCATCGTCGCCCGGATCGACGCCTTCGTGGACGGCTCTCCCGACCTGCTTCGCACCAACACCGATACGGCGGTGAAGAACTACCTCGCAACCGCGCCCGCCCGCTTCCGGGTCGAGGTCGAGCGGCGTTGGATCGAGAGGCAGAGCGGCTGGCAGATCGCCCGGCTCGCCGCCGCGCGCGGCGGCATCGTGGTCCGCACCAACCCGCCCGGCGCCGAGGTGCGCGTGGGCGCCATCGCCTTGGACCGCTCGCCCCTCACGCTCAAGGAGCAGAAGCTCGGCAGATATCCCGTCCGCATCCGGATGGAGGGTTACGAGGAATGGTCCGGCGAGGTGGAGGTGAAGGAGAACGAATTCGCCGACCTCGACGTGAAGCTGGTCCGCAGCACCGGCCGGGTAGTGCTGACCGGAACCCCGGGCGCGGTGGTCACCGAGGGTTCGCGCCGCCTCGGCACGCTGCCGCTCACGCTGGATCGGCTGCCCACGGGGCCGGTGCGCTACACCGTAAGCCTGGAGGGCCACGAGACGGCGGAGCTTGCGGGCGAGATCCCGCGCAATGACGAGTTGCGCTTGGTGGCGGACCTCGTGCGCATTCCCTACCCGCAGCCGGGGAAGAACTGGGAGAATTCGCTCGGCCAGAAGTTCGTTCCCGTGCCCGGCATCAACGCCCTCGTCTGCATCTGGGAGACGCGCGTGCAGGATTTCGAGGCCTTTGTGCGCGCGACGGGACATGACGCCACGCAGGACATGCAATCGCTGCGCAACGGCAACTTCGGCAAGCACGGCGACTCATGGCGCAACCCCGGCCACAGCCAGGGGCCGACGCACCCGGTGGTGGGCGTGGACGAAGCCGATGTGCGCGCCTTCTGCCGCTGGCTGACGGAAAAGGAGCGGCGCGAGGGCCGGCTCGCCCCGGATCAGGAATACCGACTGCCCACCGATGCGGAGTGGGATGCGGCCGCGGGCAACGACGAGTTTCCCTGGGGCAACCAGTGGCCACCACCGCGGGGCGCGGGGAACTTCGCCGATATCAGCGCCAAGGACGCCCAATGGCCCGCGGGCTGGCAGATCCTGGAGGGTTACAACGACGGTTACGCCCGGACCGCCCCCGTCGGCAGCTTCATGGCCAACCGCTACGGCATCTACGATCTGGCCGGCAATGTCTGGGAACGGGTGGGCGACCGATCGCAGGGCATCCGCGGCGCCTCGCTCGGGCAACAGGCCCGCGCGGACCTCAATTCGAGGCATCGCTACCCGTGGGAAGCCGGCGCGCGCAGCTCGCTCATCGGCTTCCGCATCGTCTGCGCGCTCGGCTCCCAGCGCTGAGCACGCCTAGCGCAACGCCTGCTTCACCGCGGCGGCGGTGAGGACGGGGCTGTCGGCGTCCATGGCGAGGCGCTGCACGACGTTGCGCAGCTCGCGCACGTTGCCCGGCCACTTGTGCTTCTGCAGGGCGGCGAGGGCCTCGGGCGCGAACGTGACGGCGGCGAGGCCGTTCTCCGCGCAGAACTGCTCGAGAAAATGGCGGGCCAGCAGCGGGACGTCCTCGGCGTGCTCGCGCAGCGGAGGCACGGCCACCGTGGCGACCTCGAGGCGGTAGAGCAGGTCCTCGCGGAAGTTGCCGGCCCTGGCCTCGGCGCGGAGGTCGCGGTTGGTGGCGGCGAGGATGCGCACGTCGACCTTGGTCGGGCGCTCGCTGCCGATCTTCTCGACCTCGCCGCTCTCGAGGGCGCGGAGGAGCTTGGCCTGCACGGGCAGGGGCAGCTCGCCGACCTCGTCGAGGAAGAGCGTGCCGCCGTGCGCGAGCTGGAACTTGCCCTGGTGGTCGCTCTTGGCGTCGGTGAAGGCGCCTTTCACGTGGCCGAACAGCTCGCTCTCCATCAGCGCGGCCGGGATGGCGGCGCAGTTGACCTTGATGAACGGCCCTTTCGCGCGCGGGCTGTGGTCGTGGAGGTATTGGGCGACGACTTCCTTGCCGCTGCCGGTCTCGCCGGTGATGAGCGCGGTGACCTTGGTGGCGGCAACGCGGCCGAGGCGGGCACGCAGGGCGGCGAGGACGGGGCTGTCACCAAGCAGCCCGGAAGCGCGGGCGGCGCGGTTGCGGAGGGTGTCGTTTTCCTTGCGGAGCCCGGTGAGCTCGCGGTTGCGCTCCTGGCCGCGCGGCCAGAGGCGCATGGCGGCGTTGAGCAGCAGGCGGTCCTCGGCGGAGAATTCCTGCCATTCGGTGGAGCGCATCAACACGATGACGGCGGCGCCGTCGCCCGCGGGCGTGGCCATCGGGCAGACGAGGAAGTGCCACTGGCCGAGCTTCTCCTGGTAGCGGGCGAGGTCGCGCGAGCTGTAGGTGGCGGCCTCGGGCAGGCGGCGGAACTTGTCGAGCAGGTAGGGCGCGAACTTCGGGACACCCCTGGTCTTCTCGGCGGCGGCGCTGAAGGCGAGGCGGTCGTCGGGCGAATAATGCTGGGCCACGGTCGCGCGCACGCCTTCGAGCAGCAGGTCGAGGAGCATCTGCTCGGCGTCCTGCGGTGGCACACCCTCCGTGACGCGGAAGCAAAGGTGGTAGAGCGCGGCGAGGTGGCGGTCCTGCCGCTGGTCGGGCAGGGCGGCGCGGGCGTGGCGGGTTTCGGTGAGCGGGTCGGCCGTGGCGCCGCCGGGCGGACGGGCGGGGCTGATGGGTTTGACGAAGCCGGCCGCGAATTCCAGCTCGACGGCGCCGATCTTCACGCGGTCGCCGGCCTGCAAGGCGGCTTCGCGGCGCGGCGCGCCGTTCACCTGCACGCCGTTCCGGCTCTTGAGATCGCGCAGCTGCACCTGGTCGGGGCCGACGGTGATCTCGGCATGCCGGCGCGAGACGGAGGGGTCGTCGAGCACGATGCCGTTGTCCGGGGCGCGGCCCAGGGTGGTGACGCCCTCCGGGAGTGGATAGGTGGCCACGGGTCGGCCCAGGCGCAGCAGCACCAAGGTGGGGTTTTGGATCGCGCGAAGCATCGGCTCGCGGGATGAAACGCATCGCGCCGCGCAACGGAAGATATTTCTCCGGCCCGGAGGGGATTTCGGGATTGCCCAATACCATGCAGAGCACTGAATTGCCGCCGGTTAGCTCCCGTTTCGCACAACACCCCGCACACTTGGCACGGACTTTGCCTTAAGCTCCGGCACCCCGTCTTCATCCGCCCCTTACCATGAAAAATCGCCTCCTGCCCTCCGTTACACTCGCGCTGACCAGTCTCGCCTTCGTCGGCTGCGAATCGACTTCGCAAGGTCCGTCGGCCGCGGTCAACAACCAGCCCGTCAACAACCAGATGGCCCAGCGCATTGACCCCGCGCCCGAGACCAAGTCGTTCCAAGGCCAGAAGGACGTTTTCCAAGGCGCGGAATACGACCCCGGCACGGGCAACCTCCCAGCGGGCGCCAAGCGCATCACCATGCGCGTCGGCCAGGTGATGGAGGTTTTCCGCGGGAGCTTCGCCCCCGGCGACGGCCAGCGCGAACTGGCCTTTTATCTGCCGGTCGAGGCGCGCAGCGTGGTGCAGCTGGTCGTCGAGACGAAGGGATTCACCCGCACCTATTTCCTCCGCGCCGTGGGCATCGGTGACACAGTGGGCGGGGTGGTCGAGCGCCGCTGGCTGAATGCCGGGGGCTACGATCCGAAGGACGCGGCCGACGAAGGTCGCATCCAGAACGCCGTCCGGGCCGCCCCCTACCTGATCTCCGTGCAGAACTAAGGAAGCCACTCCCATGAAGCACACCCGCACCGCCCCAGCTTTCGCCGCCCTGGCGGCCCTCGCCCTCCTCGTCACCGGTTGCCGCAGCGTGGACGAGGGCCCGGCCCTTCCGCCCGACCCCAACGCGCAGAACGAAATCCGCGGCATCGAGCCCAAGCCGGCGCCCATCCCGCAGAAAAACGTGCCCGAGGGCGAGTCCAGCCTGCGGCACAACAAGCCGGACCAACGCATTGACAAGCCCAACGGCTGACCGGAGCACACCACCATGGGATTCTACAACCAACGCTGCCCCAACTGCGGCAAGTCCGTCGCGATGGACGCCGCCTTCTGCAACGCCTGCGGCTGCCCCACGGCCAAGTCCTGGGCGACCTGCCACCGCTGCGGCTCCTCCGTCGGCGCCGAGTCCAAGTTCTGCTGGAAGTGCGGCTGCGAACAGCAGGACAGCGACAAGCGCAAGCAGTTCTACGGCGACCGCTGGCACCGCTCGCCGGACGACTTCGCCGCGCGCGTCGAGATCAAGACGCCCGCCGCCGTGCTCCACCAGGGCCTGCAGATCGACGAGGGCACCGTCGCGCTGGTGTTCCAGAACGGGAAGTTCACCGGCCTGCTCGAGCCCGGTTACCACACGTTCGACAATTTCCTGAAGCGGCTGCTCGGATTTGACAAGGGCCAGGCGGCGCACGCCATCCTCATCGACACCAAGGCCGCCGAGATCGACTTCATGCTCGAGGATCTGCGGGTGAAGAACCAGGTGCCGATCGACGCGCGCATGCGCCTGCTCTTCCAGGTGAAGGATCCCAAGCAGTTCGCCGAGCGCGTGCTCAACGGCGCGGTGGACTTCTCCACGCAGGACCTCACCAACCGCCTGCACGGCGACGTCCGCGCGGCCGCGGCCGCCGCGCTCGCGGAGCACGGCCTCGACGAGATCCTCACCACGGCCAACGCCCGCGACCTGCTCGAGCGCGGCCTCACCATGCAGCTGCAGCCCGCGTTGCTGCCGCTCGGCCTCTCGCTCGAGGGCGTGCGCCTGGCCGACTTCGGCGGCCCCGCCGTCACCGAGATGCGGACCAAGCTGGGCGAGATCGACCGGCTCAACCGCGAGCTCGAGGCCAACCGCCGCATGGCGGACGCCGTCCGCGCCGGCAAGATCGACGCCTACCGCGACGAGCAGGAATTGAAGGACGCCTTCGACCGCATCGCGGTCGAGACAGGCATGAAGGCGGCCGACCGCGAGGAGGCGCGCAAGCGCTTCGTCCAGGCGGCCGAGCAGAAGACGACGCTCGAGGGCCTGCGCCTCGACTACGAGGCGCGCCGCACGGAGATCGTCAACCGCCTCGACGAGCAGAAGCTCCGCCACTCCTCCGAGATCGCGGACGCCATGAACGCCGTCGAATTGCGCAAGGTGCAGTTCGCGGAGGACATGCGGCAGCAGCGCGAGCGCTTCAAGTCCTCGCAGGAGCAGCAGGCTGAGCAGGCTCGCACCGACCTCGAGGTCGCCAAGCAGGGGATCGAGGCCCTCAAGATGGTCAAGCAGGCGAAGCTCGAGGCCAAGAAGCAGGAGGACCAGCACGAGGTCGCGATGGAGGCCGAGCGGCTCAAGCTGCGCGGCAACGCCGATTTCCGTGCGCTCCTGGCCACGCTCGACGGCGAGAAGGCCGACCGCCTCCTCAAGCTCGCCGAGCTGGAGATGCGCAAGGGGCTCTCGGTCGAACAGGCCCTCGCCCTCGTCGCCGAGAAATCGCCCGAGATCGCGCCCGCCGTGGCCGACGCCATGCGCGCCAAATACACCAAGGGCAAGGACGGCGGGGCGGCCAAGGAGTAGCGGCCCTCTGCTTGGGCAGCATTTTTCCATCTCCCGCACGACTGCCGTTGCCACACCCCGGCAACGAAGCCCTGCGCCCCACCCACTGACCAAGATACTCGCATGGACGAACTTGATCTAGGCTCGACGATCCGGGGGTTCAGCCCCGGGCAGAAGGTGTTCGCGCGCTACACGCTGCGGAAGGTGCTCGGCCGCGGCGGCATGGGCGTGGTGTGGCTGGCGCGCGACGAGGAGCTGGAGCGGGACGTGGCCCTGAAGTTCCTGCCGGAGGTCGTGGCGATGGACAAGCAGGCCATCCTCGAACTGAAGCGCGAGACGCGTCGCTCCCTCGAGCTGACGCATTCGCACATCATCCGCATCTACGATTTCGTGCAGGACGGCCGCACGGCGGCGATCTCGATGGAATACGTGGCGGGCGACACGCTCGCCGCGCTGAAGCTGGACCAGCCCCACCAATGCTACTCCGCCACGGACCTCGCCAAGTGGGTGCGGCAGCTCTGTGAGGCGCTGGACTACGCGCACGGCAAGGCGCAGGTCGTGCACCGCGATCTCAAGCCCGCCAACCTGATGATTGACGCCCGCGGGGACCTCAAGGTGGCGGACTTCGGCATCGCCGCCAGTGTGAGCGACTCGGTTTCGCGCGTGAGCAACCAGGCGGGTTCCTCGGGCACGCCCGTCTACATGTCGCCCCAGCAGATGATGGGCGAGAAGCCGGCGGTGTCGGACGACATCTATTCCCTCGGGGCCACGCTCTACGACCTGCTCACGGGCCGGCCGCCCTTCCATTCGGGCAACATCATCGCGCAGGTGCAGGCGAAGGTGCCGCCGCCGGTGTCGGAGCGTCTGCGGGACGCGGGCATCGACCGGCCGGTGCCGCCGGAGTGGGACCAGGCCATCGCCGCCTGTCTTGCCAAGGACGCCGAGGCCCGGCCGAAGTCGGCCCGCGAGATGGCGCAGTTGCTCGGCGTGATGGGCGCGGCCACCTCCGCTCCTTTCATGGCCGCCCCGGCCAAGACGTCCGCGCCGCCACCCGCTGCCGCCCAAGCGCCGGCCAAACCCGCCGCCAAACCGGAGGCCAAGACCGAGCCGACCAAGCCGGGTGGCAACAAGGGTCTGCTGATGGGGGCTCTCGCCGGGTTGCTGCTGCTCGGGGGCGGACTCGGCTGGTATTTCGGCCTGCACGTGCCCGAGCAGAAGCGTCTCGCGGAGATCGCGCGCCTTGAAGCGGAGGGCCGCGCGGCCGAGGCGGAGCGGTTGCGCAACGAAAAGGAGAAGGCCGATGCCGCCGCCCGCGAAAAAGCCGAACAGGAGCAGCAGGCGTTCGCCCTCGTGGTGGCCCGGATCGAGGCCCTGCTGGACGGGGCGCCTGAGACCCAGAAGGAAGCCACCGACAAGGCCGTGAAGGAATATCTCGTTTCCGCCCCGGCCCGCTATCGCGCGGACGTGGAGGGTCGGTGGACCAAGCGCCTGAACGGCTGGGAAACCCATCGGCTGAACACGGCCCGCGGGGGATTCCGCATCCGCACGAATCCCGAGGGCGCCGAGGTGCAGGTGGGCAGCCTGGCCCTGGAAAAGAGCCCGCTCACACGCAACGAGGTGCGGCTGGGAACCTACCCCGTGACCATCCGCGCCGAGGGCTACGAGGAGTGGCGCGGCGAAATCGTGGTGAAGGAAAATGATTTCACCGACCCGGGCGTGATCGCCTTGGTGCGCAGCGCGGGCACACTGGATGTGCGCAGCGACCCGGCCGGGGCCGAGTTCATCCTGCAGCAGCAGGGACGCGAGAAGACGCAGCGAAACGGCCGCCTGCCCGCCGTGTTGGAGGGATTGCCGACCGGCAGCTACACCATCACGGCCCGATTCCCGGGACTGGCCGAGGTCAGCCGGCAGGTGGAGATCACACGAGCCGCCCGCACTCCGGTGGAGTTGAGCTTTGCCTATGGTGCGCTGCTGGTCAGCTCCGAGCCGGCCGGCGCGGAGGTCTGGCGCGATGGCCGCGTGCTCGGCCGCACCCCCTTCAACGTCGAGCACATTGCCGTGGGCGACGTTGCCCTGGAGGTGCGCAGCAAGGGCTATGCGCGCCAGCGCCTGACCGGCCGGGTGGAGAACCGGCGCGAGCTGAGGCTGGCCGCCACGCTCAAGAAAGGCGGCCTCGAAGATCCTGAGGTTGTGGCCCAGAGCATCCTCGAGGAGTTGGAGAAAGAGACGAATCCCGAGGTCCGGGCCGGCATCCTGACAACCACGGCGTATGCGTTGCAGCGCCTGGGCCAGACTCCACGGGAGGCGATGAAGGCGGTCCTTGACCGTCAGTTGGAGGCGGCGCGCCAGATCCAAAACCCGAAGGCCCGGCTTGCGGCCTTGGGCAACAGTGCTGTCAGCGCCGCCGAATATGATCTCGCCTACAGCCGGGCCTGGGCGGAGGCCGCGGTCGAGGCGATCGCCCGCATCACGGACAAGGACGAGCGCACCGGGGTGTTCTACACGGCGAGCCTGTTCTGGATGCACCCCGACTTGGCCGACCGCATGGCCACCGTCATGGACGACTGGTTCAGCGGGAATGACGGCGAGTGGGCCTATGCCTCGATGGTGGCCGGTTTGCACAAGCGGTTTGGCAACGAACGGGGCGTGCAATTGATGACCGCGCGCGCGAAGGGCCCTTATCGCGACGACGCCATCAACAACAACGTCAAGGATGGCGCATCCTTCCGGGTGACCGACCCGATTCAGTTGCGGCTGCTGCGCGGTGACCTGGACGGAGCCCGGCAGATGTTGCGAGGGGTTGCGGGTCAAATGAGCTTCGGCGCCGCCAGCTTGCTGGCCTATCAATTCATGCTGCGGGGCGATTTCGATACCGCCCGGCAGCTGGGTGGCAGGGTGGAGCCCAACATGGCGCCGTATTACCCCGCCACGCTGGTGGCTTATGCGTTGTCGGCGAACAATCCCGTCTTCGCCGAATCTCTGGCCGCGGGATTGGCGGACGAAGGCGACACGACGCGCCGCAGCGACGCCTACCGGGATATCGCCGCCTACTACGCCAGGATCGGCATGAAGGACAAGGCCCGGGCGGCCGCGGCCCAGATCCGCAACTTCGGCAATCCGGAATACGGATTGGGGCGGCAGCAGGCCGTCCCGGTCCTCGCCATGGTCGGGGACCTGAACCGGGCCCGTCAGATCGCCCAATCGGTGCCGGTCTCGTATGCGGCGGACAAGGCCTACCTCGGACTCTGGAATGCCCAGATGTTCCTCAGCATCGGCGACACGGCATCGTTCGAACGTTGCATGCAGCTCTATGCCCAGTCCGCCGGCGCTTCCACGGACTGGATCTACGGATACCAAATCCCGCAACTGCTGGCCACGTTGGGTCGCCACGACGAGGCCGTCGCTTACCTCGAACGGATCCGCGACGCAAACATCCGCTTTGCGGGCCAGAATATCATCAATGTTGCCCGGCTGCGCGCGGCGAAACCTGAGGACCAGGAGGCCCTCGTCGACTCCGCAAGCGCCGGGGCGGCCCGCGCGAGCATGCTGAGTTCCGTGCTTCAGCTCCGCTTGGAGAGGCAGCAGCTGGCCCGCAGCGGGCTCTAAACCGCGCACTACCCATGGACGAACTCGATCTAGGATCGACGATCCGCGGTTTCTCGCCCGGCCAGAAGGTGTTCGCGCGCTACACGCTGCGGAAGATCCTCGGCCGTGGCGGCATGGGCGTGGTGTGGCTGGCCAAGGACGAGGAGCTGGAGCGGGACGTGGCCCTGAAGTTCCTGCCCGAGGTCGTGGCGATGGACAAGCAGGCCATCCTCGAGCTGAAGCGCGAGACCCGCCGCTCGCTGGAACTGACGCATCCGCACATCATCCGCATCTACGATTTCGTGCAGGACGGCCGCACGGCGGCGATCTCGATGGAATACGTGGCCGGTGACACCCTCGCCGCCCTGAAGCTGGACCAGCCGCAGCATTGTTACACGGCGGCCGACCTGACGAAATGGGTGCGGCAGCTCTGCGAGGCCCTCGACTATGCCCACGGCAAGGCCCAGGTGGTGCACCGCGACCTCAAACCCGCGAACCTGATGATCGACGGCCGCGGCGACCTGAAGATCGCCGATTTCGGCATCGCCGCCAGCGTGAGCGACTCGGTCTCGCGCGTGAGCAACCAGGCTGGCTCCTCCGGCACGCCCGTCTACATGTCGCCCCAGCAGATGATGGGCGAGAAGCCGGCGGTCACCGACGACATCTACTCCCTCGGCGCCACGCTCTACGACCTGCTGACCGGGAAGCCGCCCTTTCACTCGGGCAACATCCTCATGCAGGTGCAGAACAAGGTGCCGGCGCCGGTCTCCGAGCGCCTGCGGGACGAGGGCATCGAGCGGTCGGTGCCACCGGAGTGGGACCAGGCCATCGCCGCCTGCCTCGCCAAGGAGGCCGAGGCCCGGCCGAAGTCAGCCCGCGAGATGGCGCATTTGCTCGGCGTGACGGGCGGGGGCACGTCCGCTCCCTTCATCGCCGCTCCGGCCAAACCGGCTGCGCCGAAGCCCGCCGCCGTTACCCCGGCTCCGGTTGAAAAAGCAACGGCACCGAGAAGGTTGACTCCGTTGTTCACGGGTCTGGCGGTGGTCGGTCTGATCCTGGCCGGTGGGCTGGGGTGGTATTTCGGCCTGCATTTGCCCGAGCAGAAGCGCCGGCAGGAGGAACAGGTGAGGGCGGAAGCCGAGCAAAAGCGTTTGGCGGAGGAGCGCGAACTGGCCGCCTCCATCAAGGAGGTGGAAGCGCATCTGGCCGCGGCCGAGTGGGTGAAGGCCGAAGTTGCACTGGCTGCGATGGAGCGCACGGGCGCGGGCAAGCCCCAGGGTTGGTCCGGCCAATGGGCCGGAGCCCACGGCAGGTTGCAGGTCCTGTTCCGACAGAAGCGCGAGGAGGCCCGGTTGGCCGCGCTGCGAATCCCCGTCACCATCCGCACGAGCCCACCGGGGGCGGAGATCGTGCTGGATGGCACACCGCGCGGCCAGTCGCCGCTCGCCGGCCTGCCCTTGCCCCTCGGCAAGCACAGCATCGTCGCGCGTCTGGCCAACCATGATGAGTCCGAACAGACGGTCGAGGTTACCGAAAAAGGTCAGAGCGAGTGGACCATTGCCTTGGTCCGCTCGACGGGGAAGGTGGCTTTCCAAGTCCGCCCTGATGACGCAGCCGATTCTCTCTCCGCGCTGGACGACAATGGCCGCCGGCTGGCCAGCGCTCCGCGTTATTCCGGAATTGCGGGTCAGGAGCCCTTGGTGGTCGAGACGGGCCGCTACGAGGTGCTGGTGGTGCCGAAGTCCAGGGTCGCCGGGCTGGAGCACCGCGAAACAGTGACGGTCGTGCGCGGGCAGACTGTGAATGTCGCGGCTGATGTCCGGACGGGGTCGCTGCAAATCACCTCGGTGCCAGCCGGCGCCGAAGTCTGGCAGGAGGGCCGCCGGGTCGGTTTGACCCCTCTCACGCTGGAAAATCTCCTCCCCAAGAAGGCGACCGAAATCGAGCTACGACTGGCCGGCTACAAATCGGCGAAGGAGAGTGTCTGGATCCCCAACGCCGACACGCCGCAGGAATGGCAGGCGGAGCTGAAGAAGAATGCCGTCGAACTGCGCGCGGACTTCCGCGACTGGCACAAGCGGGTTTCCATGAGTTTGACCGGCTCGGTGAAGGTCTCCTCCTATCAACGGGACGCCAGAGGCCAAACCACACCACTGCCGGGCGAGAATGCCAACATCGAGGTCTTGTCGGTCTACGATCTCGCCACCGGAAGCGACGGGCGCTGGACAAAGGCGGTCGCCACGGTGCAGCGCCAAGCAGGCGCCGGAGCATACTCACTCAAGCCGGATTCGGTCATAGTTTTTGACCGGATGGGAGATGCCTGGAGTGCCCGCATCGCCCGGGGCGGGTTCGTGGAGACGGGGCCTGCGACCGATGCCTTGAGACCGTCGTATCCCGCACTCTGGCTGGATGACTCCGTCCTGCCATCCGGGGCGGCCGAGCCGGGTAAGGAATGGAATCTCCCTTCACGGGCCGCCACGGTATTGTTCTCCTCTTTCCTGCTGGTTGATCCCGCTGGCAGCATCCGGGGCCGGGTGGCGGGCGCTGATCCCGCGGCGCGCAACCCCTGGGTGGATCTGGAGTATGCATTCGATCTGCGCGGCGGAACACCCTCCTCGGCCCTGCCTTCCTCGATGAGCCAGTGGAAAACCGAGGCGAGCTATGTCGGAACCCTGACCATTCGGATCGACCTCGGTGCCAAGATGGTGACGTCGGCGGAGCAAAAGTTTCGCTCCCAGTTGAAATATACCACCTCCGTCAGCAATGCCGGTGGCAATGAAGTTGCTCTGCTGGCGCAAAGGTCCGCTCCGACAATGGTCGTGAGTGAGATTGATTCCACGGCCAGGATCACCATCCGCCCGTTGGAGGGAGAGAGCCAGGCCGACCGGGTCGTGGCGGAGGTCGCGCCGGCCAAGGTGCCCGTGTATTTCGTCCGCCGGAACAACGTCATGCTCGGGATCGCCGCGCGCCTTGGCGCCGACCTGCGCGGCGAGCCGCTGGTGCGATTGTCGGATGGCACCTACCAGATGGTCGAGATGGCACCGGGCACCTACCCGATCCAAGTCGTGCAGGGCGTGGGCGACACCATGGGCATCCGGGTGGACACCGTCATCCAGGTCGTGCCCGGGCAGACCAACTATTTTGAAATCGGCTTTGGTATGACCAAACCTCAGATCCGCGCTCAAACGGAAACGGAAGGAAAGGCCTGGGTGGCCAGCCTGAAACCCACAAAACTGATGGGCAACCAGTCGCGCTGACGCCGTGAACACCACGACTTCATGTCTGCTGGATTGGTCCGCGTGCTCCGACCTCGGTCAGCGCCGCTCCAACAACGAGGACTTCTGGGGCGTGTGGACACCGGGCGAAGCGCCGGCATCTGTCGCAGCCGGCGTCGTCCCCTTGTCCGGTGCCGGGTTGCTGCTCGCGGTTAGCGACGGCATGGGCGGCGCCGAGGGCGGGGAAGTGGCCAGCCACTTCTGCATCACGCGGCTCGCCGAACACCTGAAGAAGCGCCGCGAGGCCGCGGATCCGGTTGACGCCCTGGTGAAGTGCTTCGCCGGGGTGCACGAAGAGCTTTTCGCGAAGGCGGAGGAGGAAGCCGGGTTGCGCGGCATGGGCGCCACGCTCTCGGCGCTGTGGCTGCGTCCGGACGCGGCCTTCTATTGCCATGTCGGTGACAGCCGGATCTACCACCGCCACGACGGGGAGTGGCGCCAGGTGACAGACGACCAGAGTGTCGGCGCGGGCATGGTGCGGCGCGGCGAGATGACCGAGGAGGCGGTGCGCCGGTTGCGCTACCGTTCGATGCTGGAGCAGGTCATGGGCGGCGATGGAGCCCCGATCGATCCCCAGGCCGGCCGGCTCGAGTGGACGGTGGATTCGCGCTTCGTGCTGTGCTCGGACGGACTCTACGGTCCGCTCCGGGAACAACTGGCCGGCGGGCTGGATACCGCTTTCGGCGGTGAGTTGGCCGTCGGGGCACAGGGCTTGGTCGACGCGGCCAATGCCGCCGGCGGCCCGGACAACATCACGGTGATCTTGGCACGCTTCGTGCCGAAATCATCCACATGATCGACCAGATGCACGCGCCGGACTCCACCCGCGGTTGGGATTGGGAGGGCTTCCTGCGCCACCACAGCGCGCTCGGTTTGCCCGAGGTGGACCTGAACTCGCTGGGCAAGGGCGACCGGCTCATCGTCGAGACCCTGCACACGCGCTACGGCTTCGAGTGGCAGGCCGACGGCACGGTCACGCTCACGACCAACCGCGCCGACCGCCCGAGCGGGACGGTGCGGATCCAGGGTTGCACCTTCGGCCAGTCGAGCACCATCAGGCCCGGCGCGCTCTTCTGCGGCGGCAACCTCGAGTATCTCTCGCAGGGCGGCAAGATGCGGCACACCACCACGGCCATCCGGTCACTTGTCCTGCTGCGCCGCTCCGGATGAGGCCGGAAGTTGGCGAGCGCTGACAACGGTCGCGCTCGCCGGCGTCAGGGCGTGTCGAACGAATATTGCCCGGCGACGGGCACGAAGACGCCGCCCTTGAATTCGTAGTCGCCGATGCCGATCACGGCGCCGGCGTGTCGGTTGACATTGCCGAGGCGGCCGCCGGCCCTGGCGAGGTGCGCCCAGAATTCGCCCTTTTCATCCAGCTGCGGGGGCTCGGGTTCGCCCACGAACTGCCGGCCCGGCATGTTGCCCTGCCGGTCGTGGTGCTCCTTCGCCGCGCGGGCCAGCTCCGTGAGGTTGACGGTGTAATCGATCGCGATGGTGTCGCCGACCCGGCTGTCGCGCGATTCGTGCGCGGCCACGATCTGCCCCACGATCGTGACACGGCGGAGCTTGTCGCCACTCCGCTGGTCGGTGTGGACGATGCGGGCGATCTCGCGCAGGCAAACCACCTCTGAGGCGACACGCTTGAATTCGGCAGGGTTGATGGCGGCGAACGCGGATTGGGCGCCGAGGATGAGACCGGCCAATAGCCCGGCCGCGGGGCGAAGGTATCGCTTCATGCAAAGGAGAAGGCAGGAATCATTCCAAGGCGTAGAGCACGTGCGACCCCTCAAATCCCTTGAGGCTGGCCGGTGGCAGCTCGCGCACGGCGGGCTTGGGCGCGGGCCAGGCCTCGAGCGCGTCCTTCGTCAGGGCCACGCGCGCCTTGGCGGCTCCGGCCACCTTCTCCATGCGGAAGAGGTAGTTCACGCCCGGGCCGAGCACCGATTCGATGCCGCCGCCCGCCCCGCCGCCAAGGGTGATGTCGGCGTGATGCACGACGAGGCGGAAAGGCAGGTGCGAGGTGTCGAGCTGCAGTTCGCGCAGTTCGGCGAGCAGGGCGAAGAATTTCTTCGGCGCCACGGCCTTGATGGGGAAATAGGCCAGGAAACCGTCGCCGAGGTAGGCTTGGATATCGGTCTGGTGTTCGGCGAAGCGGGCCGAGCAGGCCGCCAGCCAGCCGCCGACGCGGCGCGAGACCTCTTCCGGAGGGTGCTGCTGCGAGAACGGCGTGAAGCCCTCGATGTCGGCCAGCAGCAGCCAGGCCCGCTCATTCTTGATGACGGGCAGTGTGACCATCTGCGTGACGCCCGGGTCGGCGGCGGGCTTTTTCTTGGCGGCGGTGGGGCCGCGGAAGGTGAATTCGCTCTTGCTGATAAGGATGACGTCGCCGTTGGCGAGCCGGGTGGGGCGGGAGAGGCGGCGGCCGTTCAGGTAGGTGCCGTTGGTGCTGCCGAGGTCCACGATCCAAACCTCGCCGCCGGCCTGCGGATTGATGAGCGCATGGCGGCGCGAGCACTCGGTGTCGTTGAGCGCGATGTCGCAGGACGAACTCCGGCCCAGGGAAACGGGGCGGTCCAGCGCCGTGCGCTTCTTGTCGCGGTGTTCCAGGTAGGCCTCGGCCACGCCTACAGGAATAGCGCCGGGCTCCCGTCCGGCTAGCCCGAAATCACGGGCGTCCATGCCTACCCGAGCCAACTATGGAATATTAGCCGCTTAGGAAATATACCCCACAACTCGCTCCTTGGATGACTTTATCTCTGCTGCCATGCAAAGTCGGCACCGGGTCAGGAGCTAAGACCGGATCAGACGAGCAGCAGGGCGGGTTTTTCGAGCAGGTCCTTGAGGGCGGCGAGATACTGCGCACCCAAGGCTCCATCCACCACGCGGTGATCGCAGGAGAGGGTGAGGGTCATCGTCTGGCCGACGACGATCTGGCCGTTCTTCACAACCGGCTTGGTGACGGTCGTGCCCACGGCGAGGATGGCGGCGTTGGGCGGGTTGATGATGGCGCTGAATTTCGGGATACCCATCATGCCGAGATTGGAGACGCAGAAGGTGCCGCCGGTGAATTCGTTCGGGGCGAGCTTCTTTTCCTTGGCGCGCTTGCCGAGCGACTTGGCCTCGGTGCTGATGGCGAAGACCGACTTCAGGTGCGTGTCGCGGATCACGGGAGTGATGAGGCCGTCGTCGATGGCGACGGCGAAGGAGACGTGCGCGGCGCCGTGGTATTGGATGCCGGTGCCGGTCCAGGAGGCGTTGACGCCGGGCACGCGGCGCAGGGCCTGCGCGCTGGCCTTGAGGATGAAGTCGTTGACGGAGAGCTTCACGCCCTGGGCTTCGAGGCCGGAATTGAGCTGGGCGCGAAGGGCGAGCAGCGGCTCGGCATCGACCTCGACCTCGAGGTAGAAGTGCGGGATCTGGGTCTTGGCCTCCAGGAGGCGGCGCGCGATGGTGGCACGCATGTTGGAGGCGGTGACCATGCGCTCTTCCTGCACGGGACCGGTGCTCCAGGGCAGGATGTCGACACCCCCGGCGGCGCGCGGTGAGGGCGCCGCGCCCCCAGCGGCGGGCGACTTGAGCAGGGCGGGATTCGCGGCGGCGGCGAGCACGTCGGCCTTGACGATGCGGCCGTGGGGACCGGAGCCGGTGAGGCGGGCGGGGTCGAGCTTGTGCTCGGCGGCGAGTTTTTTCGCCAGGGGGGAGATGCGGAGGCGCTCGCCGGGCGATTGCGGAGCGGTGGGAGCGGGCCCGCCTTCACTCTGCGTGCTATGGCGAGGTTCGTGCTGTGGCTTCGCCTCAGGCGAAGCGGTTACAACTGGTGTAGGCAGTGGGGCCGAAGGGACCGGAGCTGGAGCGGGTGCAGGCGCAGCCGGTGCGGCGGCTTTCGGGGCCGGAGCAGCCGGGGCCTCGACGACTTCGCCCGGTTTGCCGATGGCGCAAAGGGCAGCGCCGATGGGCACCTGCGAGCCGGCGGGAGAGAATATCTTTATCAGCGTGCCGTCGAAGAACGACTCCAGCTCCATCGTGGCCTTGTCGGTCTCGACCTCGGCGAGCATGTCGCCGGCCTTGACGGCGTCGCCTTCCTTTTTGAGCCACTTGGTCAGCGTGCCCACCGTCATGGTGTCGCTGAGTTTCGGCATGTCGATGATCTGGGCCATGGCAGAACCCCGACGAGACGGGGCGGTTGAAGTTGCAGGTTTGAGTTGAGGTTCGGTTAGCGGAGGACTTCGAGGGCGGCGGCGTAGATGCGGTCCACGTTGGGCAGCTGCACTTTCTCGAGCGGGGGGCTGTAGATGGCGGGGGCGTCGATGGAGGTGAGGCGCTTGATCGGGGCGTCGAGGTGGTCGAAGGCCTTTTCCTGGATGATGCAGGCGAGCATGGCGCTGACGGAGCAGAAGGGCTTGGCCTCCTCGACGAGGAGGACGCGGTTGGTTTTCCGGACCGACTTGAGGACGGTCTCCTCGTCGAGCGGCCGGATGGAGCGGAGGTCGACGACCTCGGCGTCAACGTTGTGCTTCTCCTTGAGGAGCGCGGCGGCCTTGACCGCCATCTGGATGGCGCGGCCGTGGCCGATGATGGACAGGCCGGTGCCCTCGCGGATGACCTTGGCGGAGCCGAGCGGGATGAGCACGTCGCCCTCGGGCACCTCGCCGCTCTCGCCGTAAAGCATGGTGTTCTCCATGAAGAGCACGGGGTCGTTGTCGCGGATGGCGGACTTGAGGAGGCCCTTGGCGTCGGCGGGGGTGGAGGGCACGACGACCTTGATGCCGGGGTGGTAGGCGGCGATGGACTCGGGCGTGTGCGAGTGCGTGGCGCCGACGTTGGTTCCGCCGTTGGCGGGGCCGCGGATGACGATCGGGACGTTGATCAGCCCGCCCGACATGTAGCGCATGTTGGCGGCGTTGTTGAAGATCTGGTCGAAGGCGACCGAGTAGAAGCTGAAGAACATCAGCTCCATCACCGGGCGGATGCCGAGCATGGAGGCGCCGATGCCGAGGCCGATGAAGCCGGCCTCGCTGATCGGCGTGTCGATGACGCGCTTCGGACCGAATTTGGCGAGCAGGCCCTCGGAGACCTTGTAGGCGCCGTGGAACTGGCCGACCTCCTCGCCCATGAGGACGACGTTGATGTCGCGCTCCATTTCCTCGGCGAGGGCGTGGCGGACGGCTTCGCGGTATGTGATGACTGGCATGGGCTGGAAAGTAGTGGGTGGCGGGAGGTGGGGGTGCGCGGCGGCTCAGTCGAAGAAGAGCGAGCCGACGGACTTGCGGTCGGCGGGGTTGTCGGCCTCCCAATAGACATCCTTCTTGATGTCCTCGACGGTGGGGAAGGGGCTGGCGTCGGCGAATTGGGCGGAAGTCTCGGACTCGGCGCGCGCGGCCTCGTCGATCTGCTTGATGAGGTCTTCGTTAAGCACGCCCTCGGCGGTGAGGGTGCGCTCAAGGACCATGATGGGGTCCTTGGTCTTCTTGTATTCCTCGATCTCGGCCTTGTCGCGATAGGTGGTGTCGGGGTCGGCGACGGAGTGGCCGCGGTAACGGTAGGTGCGCACCTCGAGCAGGGTGGGCTTCGACTGCTCGTGGGCCAGCTTCAGGGCCGCGGCGAACTTGTCGCGGACCTCGAAGACGTCGTGGCCGTTGTGGGCGATGTCCCAGTTCATGCCGTAACCCTCGGCGCGCTGGGCGAGATCGGGCCCGGCGGAGGAGCGCTCCTGGCTGGTGCCCATCGAGTAGCCGTTGTTCTCGATGACGAAGACGACCGGCAGATCCCACAGCGCGGCGAGGTTGTAGGACTCGTGGACCGCGCCTTGGTTGACGGCGCCGTCGCCCATGAAGGCCATGCAGGCGCCCTTGATGCCCCGGTATTTCAGGGCGTAGGCGATGCCGGTGCCGAGCGGGATCTGGCCGCCGACGATGCCATGGCCGCCCCACATGCGGCGCGCCGGGTCGAAATAATGCATCGAACCGCCCTTGCCCTTCACGCAGCCGGTGATCTTGCCGTAGTTTTCCGCCATCAGCTCGTTGAAACCCATGCCGAGGGCGATGGCGTGGCCGTGGTCGCGGTAGGCCGTGATGATGTGGTCGTTCTTGCCTGAAACGGAAACGCAGCCCACGGCGATGGACTCCTGGCCGATGTAGAGGTGGAGGAAGCCGCCGATCTTGCCCTGCTGGTAGGCGCGGAGGCATCGCTCCTCGAATCGCCGGATGCGCACCATGTCGCGGTAGAGGGCGATCAACTCGTCATGGCCGAGGCGGGCGTTGATGGGGGATTGCCGGGCGTTGTAGCCGGGAGCGGCTTCAGGGCGTTTCGTGGCGGATAGCTTTTTGGTCACGGTTATTTCAAATTCAAAGCAATCTCAGGGCGTGGAACCTGACAAATCGGCCAGCAGCGGCCTGATGACAAGTGAAACTTCCGCCGCGGGAATGCTATAAGGCGATTTCAGCCGGCTCCGCCGCGCTCCGGGCACACCCCCGAATCGCGCACGAAGCAGGTTTACTCCCTTGCACCGTCCAGCACCTGCTCGATGTCGATTCTGATGGGACTTTGGCGGCAGTCGGCCTTCAACATCACAAAGCCGTCGCGATAACGGTCGTAGATGGGCCAGAGCGCCGCGGCATCGGTCTCGGGGATGGGCAGCGACTTGATCTGCTCGCGTCGGAAAAACGCGAACTTTCCCTCCGCGATATCAGGCGGGAGCCGCGTGAGCGGTTTCTTGCAGCGGAAGAGGAACATCAGCCAGTGCGTTTCGCCCTGATAGGCCTTCTCCGCGATGATGGCGAAGTTGTGCATGTCGGCGGCTGTGACGTCCAAGCCGACTTCCTCGCGGGTCTCGCGCACGGCGCACTCGAAGGGCGACTCGCCGGTGGCCATCTCCAGCTTGCCGCCGATGGGCGACCAGACGCCGAGGTTGGGCTGCTTGGCGCGCAGCATGAGCAGCAGCTCGCCGGCGGTGTTCTCGAGGAACACCAGCACACTGATCTTGTAAGGCAGCACGTCCGGCATGGGCGCGCAGCGTGGCGGACACTCGCCGCGCGGCAATAAATCTCTTGCGGCACCGCGTGGCGGACGGACACTGGGCCCGCCCATGTTCAACGAGCGGATAGCGGTCGTGGATTGCGCCTTCGGACGGACAACCCTGGGCGTGTTTGCCCGGACCGGTGGGCGATTGCAACTGCTCGACTATCAGACGGTGGTGCACTCCGAGACCGGAGCGAGTGAAGCCATCTGGCGGGGAGAAACCAGGGCCGCGTTGCAGGAGATGCGGCAAGCATGCGCCGATCTGCAGGTCGTGCTGGTCCTGCCCACCACCCTGACGCTGACCAAGTATGTCCGCCTGCCGGCCGTAGAGGCGGCGAAACAGGCGAAGATCCTGCGCTTCGAGGCGGCGCAGGCCATTCCGCTGCCTCTCGACGAAGTCGTCTGGGGGTCCGCCCCGCTCGTCTCCGAAGGCTCGTCTCCGGAAGCGGTTGTCTGCGCGGCGAAGCGCCAACTGATTGAGGCGCTGTGCACCGCCGCGGAGGATGCCGGACTGCAGGTCAGGCAACTTTTCCCAGCCACGCTCGCGCTGGGTGCCGCGGCGGATCTGGCTGGTCCGGGCACGGTCACGGCGCAGGCGCTCATCAGTGCCGGTGAGCATTCGACGGTTGTCGCGCTGCGGCACGACGGCATCTCCCGCGCTCGGGCCGGGTTGTCGGCCCCGAACCGGACCACTGACGCTTCCGAGACCGCGGCCCGCCTCAGCGCGGAGTTGGCCCGCACGATCGCTCATCTTCAAAAGTCTGACAGCGCACCGCCGCCCAGCGAGGTCCACGTCACGGGTGTGCTCGCCGGGACCGCCGTTGTGGGCGAACTCTCCGCGCGGTTGAATCTTCCCGTTCACACCTTCGACGCCTTGCGCGGGGTCGAGGTCGCGCACGCGGCGGAGGATGCGAAACGCGATGCCCCGCGGCTGGCGGAGCTGGTCGGCGCGGCCGCGTTGGCTTCGTGGGACAAGCCCGCCCCAAACCTACTGCCGCCGCGGTTGCGCGCCACCGAGGAGCAACGCCGGAGACGTCCGTGGTGGGCCGTCGCCGCCGCCCTGCTCGCTCTCGCGCCCCTGCCGCCCTATTTGAGTTACCGGGCGGTGCGGGTGGCCACTGAGGAAAGGATCGCCGCGTTGGAATCGGAACTGGCGCCGGTCCGCGAAAGGCAGGCGCGCATCCGCCGCCTGCTGGACGATCTCGCCGCGGCTCGCGCTTCCGAACAGCGGCTGCGGAGCTTGCACGAGCGGCGCGATGCCTGGGTCGGGCTGTTGGCCGACCTGCAGGAACGGCTCGGCCGCGTCGAGGATGTCTGGTTCGACAGCATGAAGGTTTCCGCCGCGACCGGCCCGGGCGAGAGCGGCTGGCGCATCACCGTGGCCGGCCGCCTGCTCGACAAGACGAATCCCCGCGCGCCCGTCAGCCGGGAGGCTTCGATGCGGGCGCGGGCCCTGCTCGCTGACATCGATGCCTCGCCTTTCGTTTCTGTGGCCGGCGAGAAATTCAATGATGCCCAGGCGGGCATCCTTCATTTCAACCTGATCCTGGTGCCCAAGGCGGCCCGTCCCCTCTGATGTCCTCCACCCGATCCGCACCGTCTGGCTGGTTCCCGGTCACCGTGGCCGCCTGTGTGCTTGGCGCCGGGCTCATGGGGTGGCTCGCCTGGGAGGAGCGTGCGGCCGGGCTGAAGGCGGGCGCAGCATTCCGGAGCAAACTTGCGGAGCGTGATCAGATCTCGGCCGAGGATCCCCAGCCAAGTGTTGAAACCGAGCAGCGGATCGCCGAGGAACTCACCGCGGTCCGGCACACGGTGGCCGCGCTCGCCGCGAAGCTCGGGGTGGAGTCCCCCGGGATTTTCGAAACACCGGCGCCAACCAAGCCGGTGGACGCGTATTTCGAGCTGGCCGCCTACGTGGAGAAAAACCGCGCGCTGGCCGCCGCCGCCCGCACGGTATTGGCCGACCACGAGCGCTTCGGCTTCGCCTCGCATGCGACGCAGGGCCCGCCGGAAGAGATGCTCCCCTTTGTCGCCCGGCAGGCGGCGGCGCTGGGGCCGCTGCTGGAGTGCCTTTTCGCGAGTGCGCCACGGGAGCTGCTGGCGGTGCAGCGGGAACGGCCGCTCGCCGCTGGACAATGGGCGGCGCGCCGCGCCGGGGGCGCTCCACGTCCGCCAAAGGACTCCGGCGTCTCGGGCACGGCGGCCGATTTCTTTTCCATCGACCCTGCGCTATCGCTGCTCGCTCCGGGCCAGACCGACACCATGGCCTTCCGCCTCGAATTCACCGGCCACACGTCCAGCCTGCGCGGTTTTCTCAACTCCGTCGCGGCCTCCCCGGTTCCCCTCTTTGTGCGGAGCGTCGAGGTGGAGCCGCTGGCTGCGCCGCCGTCCGCAGGCAGCGCGGCTGACACGGAAGCGGTCCGGCCGGTTGTGCCGCCGACTGTTTCAAAGTTTGCCGTCGTCGTGGAACTTGTAGAGCTTGTCCGCCGACCCACCAGCCCATGATCGTATCGCTCCGTCATTCCCCCGAAAAAACCGGAGTCGCCCTGGCGCTGGTTGCATTCGCGGCCGTGGCCCTGTGGGCGGCGAGGGAGCACGCAGGCCTGACCGCGCGATTGGAACGCGAGCCCGCCCGCGTCGATCTGCGCGGACCGGTTTATCAGACGGGCGTCGTGATGGCGGCGCGTGCCACGGCGGCCCAGTGGCCCAAACCCCTGCCGCAGTCGGGCGGCCAAGATTGGGTCTACGAGCTCTTCACCCCGCCGGCCATCTACTACAGTCCGCTCGCCGGAACATTCACCGTCATGCCGCCGGTCCCGGATGCGGGCGCGATTGGCTTCGAGCTGGTCGCGGTGGAATTGGAGCCCTATCGGCTGCAACTGGCCGGCTACTACGGCAACCCCGACGAGTTGGTCGGCGCATTCACCAGCCGTCATCTCGCCGCGCCGCTGCTGGGCCGCAACGGCCGGCATTTCCCGGAACTCGGACTGACCTTGCGCAACCTCGAGGTGCGCAAGGTGCCCGTCGACGCGGGTGATGTCGTGCCCGCGTTTGAGGTCGCCGCCATCGCGACGTTGTTCGACGAGCGCGCGGGGACGGTGGTGACGCTGGACAGCCGGGTGCGCAAGCTGACCGACACGCCGCTGGCCCGGCTGAGGTTTGCCAATGAGCGGCAGCCGCGGGAATTGCGCGAAGGTGACGAATTCAGCGATGCAGTCGCGACCTACCGCATCGAGCACGTGCAGCTCGATCCGCCCGAAGTGGTCATCTCCCGGCGCGTCGCGAGCCTCCCGCAGCCGGAAACCAGGGTCCTGCGGCCCGCCGGATCAGCCGCCGGCGCGGCGTCCCCGAAGAAGCACCCAGCAACCGCAACGCGGGAAATGACGGCGAAGAAATGAGACACACACTGACATTGCTCGGGATCCTCATCATGGTGCTGCCGGGGTTGGCCGCCGCCGGGAGCAGCGAGACAAAAGTCCGTCTGATGGCCGATGCCTTGCTGGCGCGCGATCAGGGCGACATCGCCGCCGCGCGGCGGCATCTCGAGGAGCTGAACCGGCTCGAACCGAACGACGAGACCGTGCAGCGTTTGTTGCAGTCGCTGGATCAGCCGGCCGGGAAGAAGGTCTCGGTCTCCGGCGGCACCGGGGAAGACTCCAATCTCGTCAACCGCGGCCGCAGCCAATATCTGGCGGGAGACGCCGAAAAGGCCGCGGAAACCCTACGACGGGCCCTGGAGGCCGATCCTTCGGACAACGAAGCCAGGACGCTGCTGGCGCGCATCGAGACGGAGAAGGCCGGGACGGGCGCGTTCGGGGCCCGCACTGCGACCAGCAGCGAAATGCTGCGCGAGGTGGACCGCGCCTGGCAGCGGCCGCAGGTGAGCACCGGCCACCCGCCCGGCAAGACCGCCACCGCCGAATCGGCGCCCATGTGGGACAAGCTCAACCGCATCACGGTGCCGGCTGTGAATTTCAGCGGCATGGAATTGAGCCGCGTCGTGCACACGTTGGGCGTGATCTCGGAGGAGTTTGACCACACGGGGATCGCCCCCAAGGGCGTGAATATCGTGCTGATCGACCCGGCCGGCGCCAACCCCGCCGTCAACATCACCCTGCGCAACCTGCCGCTGAAGCGCGTGCTCGACCTGATCACCGACTCGGTGGGCTACCAATACGAGGTGCAGACCGACGCTGTGGTCGTGCGTGCCGGCAGGGAAAAGTCGGCGTTGGACACGCAGTTCTTCCCGGTCTCGCGCTCGACGGTGCTGCGCATGACTGGGCAGGGTGGAGCGATGAAGGACGCCGCGGCGGACGCCTCCGCTTCGGCTTCCCCGGTCGAGCAGGAGGGCGAGCGCATCCGGCGGTTTCTCCAGCTTGCGGGCGTCGGCTTCGACGGGGTGGACGGGGCGACGCTGGCCTTCGACGGCTCGCAACTCATCGTCACCCAGACGCCGCGGAACCTGGAACGCATCCGCAACATCCTCGCGCGCTACAGCGAGGTGCGGCAGGTGGAGATCGAGGCGAAGTTCATGGAGGTCCAGCAAGGCGCCTTGGAGGAGCTGGGCGTGCAGTGGAACCTCGCCACCAAGGCCTCGCAGCAGAACGCCCGCGCGCAGGCCGAATACACCACCGGCGGCGGCATCAACCGCACGCTGTCGGACGCGTTCCGCAACTCGACCACCAACCAGCAGATCTCCGTGACCGGTCCCGGCCTGCCGGCGGACGGCATCCGACTCGACACCTCCGCTCCGCAGATCCCGGGCGGCGTGCTGCTCGGCACCGGCGCGGCCGCGCTGGCCAACGTCTCGACCATCATCGGCGAATTCGACGTCAACGCCATCGTGCGTGCCCTTTCGCAGAAGAGCGGGACGGAGCTGCTCAGCGCGCCGAAACTGACCGTGCTCTCGGGCAACCCCGCCACGATCACCGTGGCGCAGGAGCTGCGCTATCCGCAAAGTTACGGCGAGATCCAGAGCCAGGTGGGCACGGGCAGCGTGTCCGGCGGCGGCTCGGCGGGCGTGTCGATCACCTCGGGCACGCCGCAGGAGTTCACGACGCGCAACGTCGGCGTCGAGTTGCGCGTGACACCGACCGTCGAGGAAGACGACCGCAGCGTCAGCCTCGACCTGAATCCGAAGGTCACCGAATTCGAGGGCTTTGTCGAATATGGCGGCCCGAGCATCGCCATCTCGGGCGGCACGACCGTCACGGTGCCGCCGGGCTTCTACCAACCGATCTTCTCGGTGCGCGAAGTCTCGACGAAGGTTACGATCTGGGACGGCGCGACGCTGGTCATGGGCGGCCTGACCCGCGAGGACGTGAAGAAGGTCAACGACAAGGTGCCGGTCTTCGGCAGCCTGCCCCTGGTCGGCCGTCTGTTCCGCAGCCAGGGTGAGAGCACGCAGAAGCGGAATCTGCTCATCTTTGTCACCGCGAACCTCGTCAGCCCCGGCGGCGTGCCCACGAAGCAGCAGGTGGGCGCGGCCGGACCGGGGTCGCTGTTCCAGAACCCCACCATCGTGACGCCGGCCGGCAGCACGGACCGGCGTTGAGCGGACGGCGGTTTCCGCATTGACCGCCCTGCGGCCCGGCGGACAATCCGGCGGCCCGACACCCATGGACGCCCGCGACAAACCCGAGCTGATCGTGAAGGGACAGCCCGCCTCCAAGGGCATCGCCTACGGCCGCGCCTTCGTCTACCTGCAGAGCGAGCTGGAGATCCCCCGCTACAGCGTGGATGCCGACAAGCGCATCGCCGAGATCGAGCGCCTGGAACGCGCCCTCGTCGTCACGCGCCAGCAGATCGCCCGCCTGCAGCAGCAGGTGAAGCAGAACATCGGCGAGGACGAGGCGCTGATCTTCGACGCGCACCAGATGGTGCTGGAAGACCGCGCGCTGATCCAGGAGACCATCCGCGAGTTCGAGCAGACGGGCCTGAACATCGAGACCTGCTTCAACGCCGTCGCCCAACGCTACATCGAGGCCTTCGCCCAGATCGACGACGAATACCTGCGCGAGCGCGCTGCGGACATCAAGGACGTCGCCAAGCGCCTGCTCCACGTCCTGCTCGGGCAGACGGCCTCAAACCTTTCCGAGCTGGTCGAGCAGCGCATCATCGTCGCGCACGACATCTCGCCCTCGGAGGCGGCCAGCATCGACCGCAGCGCCGCCCTCGGCATCGTGACCGACACGGGCAGCCGCACCAGCCACGCCGTCATCGTGGCCCGGTCGATGAAGATCCCCGCCGTCGTCGGCGCGCGCGACCTCACGCAGAAGGTCAAGGACGGGGACTGGCTGATCGTCGACGGTTACGAGGGCGTGGTCGTGGTCAACCCCAGCGAGGCGGAGCTGTTCCGCTACGGCAAGATCCAGAAGGAGCGCCAGAATTTCGAGACCCGGCAGCTCAGCGTGGCCAACGAGCCGAGCGAGACCATCGACGGCGTGCACGTCACCTTGCGCGCCAACATCGAGAAGGTGGACGAGGTCGACCTCGTGCGGAAATACCGCGCGGAGGGCGTCGGGCTCTACCGCACCGAATTCCTCTTCCTCAGCGCGGGCCGGATCCCGGACGAGGAACAGCAATACGCCGCCTACCGGGAGATCGTCGAGGGCCTCGCACCCGAGTCCGTGACCATCCGCACGCTCGACCTCGGCGGCGACAAGTTCATGCCCGGCGGGCCGACCGAGATCAGCGGCGAGGCCAACCCTTTCCTCGGATACCGCGCCATCCGCTTCTGCCTCGACCAGCCGGAAATCTTCAAGGCGCAGCTGCGGGCCGCCCTGCGCGCCAGCGCGCACGGCCGCGTCGAGCTGATGTATCCGATGATCAGCGGCGGCGACGAGCTCGACCGGGCCAACGCCCTGCTCGACGAGGCGCGGGCCGAGCTGCGCGCGCGCGGCCAGGCCTTCGACGAGAAGCTGCGCGTCGGCGCCATGATCGAGATCCCGAGCGCCGCGCTCATGGCCGACGTGCTGGCGCAGAAGTGCGCGTTCTTCAGCATCGGCACCAACGACCTCATCCAATACCTCATCGCCATCGACCGCGGCAACAACCGCACCGCGCACCTCTACGAGCCCACGCATCCCGCCGTGCTGCGCACGCTGAAGCAGGTGGTGGACGAGGCGCACCGGGCCAAGATCAAGGTCAGCGTCTGCGGCGAGATGGCGGGGGATCCGGTCTACACCGCCCTGCTTGTCGGGCTCGGGGTGGACGAACTCAGCATGACCCCGCCGCTGCTGCCCTCCGTGAAATATCTCGTCCGCAGCATGAAGTTTTCCGACGCCAAGCGTCTCGCCACCGAGGCGCTCGCCTCGACGGACGCCAAAAAGACCTACGCCATGGTCGACACCTTCTACCGCGAGCGGGTGCAGGCAGGCGGATAGATGAAGCGGCATACGTCAGACGAACATGAAAACGGGCGTCACGACACGTGCAGGATTCCTCAGGTCCTGAGCCACCTGCTGTTGCTTGCATCACTCTTGGTCACGCCGACCGGTTACGGGGCGGAGCCGCGTTGGTGGAAGGGCAACCTGCACACTCATACGCTCTGGTCGGATGGCGATGATTACCCGGAAATGGTGGTCGAGTGGTATAAGCAGCAAGGCTACCACTTCCTCGCGATCTCCGACCACAACATCACGCTGGAGGGCGAGAAATGGATCGAGGCGAAGGACCCGGTTTCGCCGGGTGGTGACATCCAATATCGCGGCGGTGGCGCGGTGCTGGAAAAATACATTGCGCGCTTCGGACCGCAGTGGGTGGAGCAGCGCCAGTCAGGCGGGCGTCCTGAGGTGCGGCTGAAGACGCTGGCCGAGTTCAGGCACCTTTTTGAGGAACCCGGACGTTTCCTGCTCATACCGTCGGAGGAGATTTCCACGACCTGGTCGCGGCCCAAGGCCGGCGGCGAGGCCGAGCGCGGCGGCCCGGTGCATCTCAATGTCACCAACATCCGCGAGCTGATTGTGCCCAGCAAAGGCGCCGACGCGCTGGAGGTGATGCAGCGCAACGTCGATCTGGTGCTGGAGCAGCGCGCGCGGACCGGACAGCCGATGTTTCCGCACCTGAACCACCCGAACTACCTCTGGGGCGTGACAGCGGAGGAACTCATGCGCGTGAGGGGAGAGCGCTTCTTCGAGGTCTACAACGGCCACTTCAACGCGCGCAACGCCGGCAGCGAGTCCTACCTCGGCACGGAGGAGATGTGGGACGTGATCCTGGCCCACCGGCTGACTGAACTCGGGCTCGAGCCGATGTTCGGCGTCGCGGTGGATGACGCGCACCACTATCACACGCAGCGCCTGGGCAAGCAGAACGCGGGGCGCGGCTGGGTGATGGTGCGCGCGCCGGCGCTTACGCCCGAGGCCATCGTGCAGGCCATGGAGGCCGGCGATTTCTACGCCACGACCGGCGTCGTGCTCTCCGACGTGCGGCGCGAGGGCGGCACGCTGCGCGTGGAGGTCGCGGCCGAGCCGGGGGTGGATTATTCGGTGCAGTTCATCGGCACGCGGAGGGGCTTCGACCGCAGCAGCACGCCCCTGCCGGTCGCACCCGGCAGCAAGGGCCGGCCGCACCGCCGTTACAGCCGCGATGTCGGCATGGTCCTCGCCGAGATGCGCGGCCCCGGCGCGAGCTACACCTTGAAAGGCGACGAACTCTACGTGCGGGCCAAGATCATCTCCACCAAACCGAAGCCCAACGCCAGCACGGCCGGGGAGTTCGAAGTGGCCTGGACACAGCCGCTCGTCGCGCCGGAGAGGTAAGCGGCGCTTTTTGTTTCACCTCCGCGGATTTTGTGGTTCTGCTGCCGGCACATGGCGCACAACGCGGCCCGCTACACAACCCTGTTATTCACTCCCGGGACCCGGTTGGACCGGGTCGAGAAAGCGGCGTCAAGCGGCGCCGACGGTATAATCGTGGACCTGGAAGATGCCGTGCCCCTGCCTGACAAGGACCGCGCCCGCACCGAGGTCGTGGCCTGGTTCGCCAAGAACCAACGCGTGGGCGTCGCGCCCTTCGTGTCCGCCATCCGGATCAACTCGCCGCGGACACCGCATGGCCTCGCGGATCTCGACGCTGTTCACGCTGCCAAGCTCCGGCCCGACGCCGTCGTCATCCCCAAGGTCGAGTGTGCCGCCGAGGTGCATCGCGTCGCAGCCAAGCTGCCCGCCGACACCAAGCTCATCTGCCTGATCGAGTCCGTGCTCGGGGTGCGCTATGTGCAGGAGATTTCCAACGCCGCGCCCCAGGTCGTGGCGCTGGCCTTCGGCGGGTTCGACCTCTCCGCCGAGACGGGCGGAGAGCCCACCTGGGACGCTCTGCTCTGGCCGCGCACGAAGATGGTCCACGCCTGCGCCGCGGCGGGCAAACTGGCCCTCGACCAGCCGTTCATCGACCTGGCCGACGACAAGGGCCTCGACGCCGAGTGCGACCGCGTGCGCCGGCTGGGCTTCGGCGGCAAGCTCGCCATCCACCCCAACCAATGCGCCACGATCAAGCGCGCCTTCCAACCCACCGCACAGCAGGTGGACAAGGCGCGGCGCATCGTGGCGGCCTTCGAGTCGGCTGGCGGCCATGTGGCGAACATCGACGGGCAGATGATCGACGTGCCGATGTATCGCTCGGCGCAGCGTGTCCTCCAGCGTGCAGGCCAAGACAATTAGCCACGGATTTCACCGATGTTCACGGATTCAGCAAGCAACCACATGGTTTGTCATCCTGAGCGCAGCGAAGGATCCATTGGATCGTCGAGAGGCGGCAGGCCAAAGACTGGATTCTTCGCTTCGCTCAGAATGCCAGAGGGGAACGAATCATCTGTGTTAAACCGTGCTGTCGGTGGCTAACAAGCCCATGCCTGATTTCCCCGCATTCATCCAAGTTGGCGAAAAGCGCTACCGCGAGCGCTTCGGGCTCGATTTCGGGCAGTTCGCCGTCGGGCAGAAATTCCAGCACCGGCCGGGCCTCACCCTGTCGCAGCAGGACAGCCGCGACGAGTGCCTCGACACCCTCAACCAGCAGATGCTGCACTTTGACGAGCAGTTCGCCGCCCACGGGGAGTGGAAGAAGTGCCTCATGGATTCCACGCTGACGACCAAGGTCGTCATGGGCATGACTTGGAAGACCTTTGCCAAGCGCGTCCGCCTGCTCGGGTTCGATGAAATCGCCATCCCCAAGCCCCTGTTCGGCGGCGACACCGTCTACTCCGAGTCGGAGATCCTCGAAAAGACCGACCTGCCCGGCGATACCCGCGCCGGCCGCCTCAAGGTCCGCACGGTTGGTTTGAACCAAAAAGGTGAGACCGTCGCCCGGCTGGTCTACGAAATCCACGTCGCCCGCGCCGGCCAGGACGACTTCACGCGGATCGACTACTGATGAACGCGATCGAGCAAAGTGGGGCGAGGCGTCCCCGCCGAGCCGCGGCTCACCGAGACGGTGACCGAGTATCGCTCTCGCTCGGCACGCCCTGCCATTTCAAGCCATGAACCGCCACGCTTCGCACATCGAGGTTGCTCCGGGTGTCTTCCGGGAGCGGATGGGCCTGTTTTTCGAGGACATCGAGGTCGGCGAGACCTACGAGCACCGCCCGGGCAAGACGCTGCTACCCGAGGAGAACCTCGCGCACACCTTGCGCGCTCTCGACCAGACCCCGGCGCTCACCGACCTGCATTTCCAGGCCCAAGCCGCCGGCGGCCCCGCGACCATCAACCCGCTGCACGTCATCGCCGTGGCCACCGGGATGATGACCAAGACCTTCTCCAAGATCGTCGCCAACCTCGCGTGGGAGAACGTGCGTTTCCTCGCCGAGGCCCGCGCGGGCGACACCATCTACGCGGAGTCCACCGTGTTGGAGAAGCGGGCGTCGAAGTCGCGGCCGGGGCAGGGCATCATCCGCACCCGCACGAGCGTGCGCACGCACGACGGGCGCGAACTCTGCGTCTTCGAGCGCTCCATCCTCATCTACGGCCGCGGGCAGGGGCCTTACGACGCGGCCGGCTATTGAGCCCGCCGCGCCCGGTCCGAGAATTTTCCCATGAGTCAACTCATCGAATGTGTCCCGAATTTCAGCGAGGGTCGCGACCCGGCGGTCATCAGGCAGATCACCGATGTCATCGAGTCGGTTGAGGGCGTGCGCCTGCTCAACGTCGATCCGGGCAAGGCCACGAACCGCACCGTCGTGACCTTCGTCGGTGCGCCCGCGGCGGTCTGCGAGGCCGCGTTCCGCGCCATCAAAAAGGCCGGTGAGGTCATCGACATGACCAAGCACAAGGGCGAGCACCCGCGCATGGGTGCGACCGACGTCTGCCCGCTCATCCCGATCTCCGGCATCACCATGGAGGAGACCGCCGCGCACGCGCGCCAACTTGCCGAGCGCGTCGGTCGCGAGCTGGCCCTGCCGGTCTACCTTTACGAATACGCCCAGCCCAATCCCGCGCGCAAAAACCTTTCGGTCATCCGGGCCGGCGAATACGAAGGCTTCTTCAAGAAGATCAAGCAGCCGGAGTGGAAACCCGACTTCGGTCCCGCCGAGTTCGACGCCAAGCGGGGCGCGACGGTCATCGGTGCGCGCGACTTCCTCGTCGCCTACAACATCAATCTCAACACCACCTCGACCCGCCGCGCCAACGCCGTGGCCTTCGACATCCGCGAGGCCGGCCGGCCGAAGAAGGACGCGCAGGGCAACGTGGTGAAGGATGCGCAGGGCAACCCGGTCAACATCCCCGGCTCGCTCAAATGCGTGAAGGCCATCGGCTGGTTCATCGAGGAATACGGCATCGCGCAGATCTCGATCAACCTCACCAACCTCGCCGTCACGCCCGTGCACGTCGCCTTCGACGAGGTCTGCCGCAAGGCCGACGCGCGCGGCCTGCGCGTGACCGGCTCCGAATTGGTCGGCCTCGTGCCCCTGCAGGCGTTGCTCGACGCCGGACGGTATTTCCTGCGCAAGCAGAAGCGCTCGGTCGGCGTCTCGGAGAAGGAACTCATCAAGATCGCCGTGCGCTCGCTTGGCCTCGACGAGCTGGCGCCGTTCAAGCCCGAGGAGCGCGTCATCGAATACCTGCTCCGAGACAACTCCAAGGCGCGGCTCGTGAAGATGGACCTGCGGGCCTTCGCCGACGAGACCGCCAGCGAGAGCCCTGCGCCCGGGGGCGGCTCCATCTCCGCCTATGTCGGTGCGCTCGGCGCCGCGCTGGGCACGATGGTGGCCAACCTGTCCTCGCACAAGGTGGGCTGGGACGAGCGCTGGGAGGAGTTTTCCGACTGGGCGGAGAAGGGGCAGCGGATCAAGGACGGGCTACTCGCCCTCGTGGACGAGGACACGGCGGCGTTCAACGCCATCATGGCCGCCTTCGGCCTGCCCAAGGGCACTGAGGCCGAGAAGGCCGCGCGCACCGCCGCCATCCAGGCCGCCACGCGCAAGGCCATCGAGGTTCCGTTCCGCGCCATGCAGCTCTCGTGCGAGGCGCTGCCGCTGGCCGTCGCCATGGCCGAGAAGGGCAACCCGAACTCCGCCTCCGATGCCGGCGTGGGTGCACTGTGCGCCCGCGCCGCCGTTCAGGGGGCCTACCTGAACGTCCGCATCAACGTGAAGGGCTTTTCCGACAAGGCCTTCGCCGAGAAAGTCGTCCGCGAAGGCGCCGAGATCGAAAAGCGCGCCCTAGCCCTCGAGCAGCAAGCCCTCGCCGCCGTCCACAAGGCGATGTGAGGTGAGGTTCGGGGCGTAAAGCCCCTCCTACAGCTTCACGCCACCGCAGATGACAAGGTCGACCGGGTTGCCGCCGAGTTCGTAGGCGAGCTGGCGCTCGTCCTTGTGGCGGAGGAGAATCAGGTCGGCGCGTTGGCCGGGCTCGATCGTGCCGCGGTCATTGAGGCCGAGGAGGCGGGCGGCATTGACCGTGGCGGCGGCGATGGCCTCGGCCGGGGTCAGGCCGCAGAAGCGCACGGCGAGCGCGATGGCCAGCGGCATCGAATGCGTGGGCGAGGAGCCGGGGTTGCAGTTGGTGGCGAGCGCGAGGGCGCCGCCCTTGTCCACGAAGTAGCCGCCGCGGGCATAACGCCCGTCGGTATGGAAACCGGTGCAGGGCAAAATGACGCCGTAGGTCTCGGAGCGGGCGAGGTCGTCGAGGTCGCGCTTGGTGGCGGCTTCGAGGTGGTCGACACTGCGCGCGTGCAGGCGGATGGCCTCGCCGATCATGCCGAGGGAATTGAACTGGTCGGTGTGGACGCGGATGGGGTGGTGCTTGTGCGCCTTCTCGAAGAGCTTCACGCACATCTCGACCGACCATGCGCCCTTTTCGCAGTAGGCGTCGACGGCGATGTCGGGGAACTCCCGCGAAACCTCGGCGAGCATCTCCTTGGTGACCATGCGGGCGTAGTCCTCGGGGTCGCCCTCGACGGCGTGGCCGAGCAGGGCGGTGGCCACGACGGAGCCGGGCCAGTCGCCGGCGGCGCGGCGGATGGCGCGCAACATCTTCAGTTCGTTCTCCGTGTCGAGGCCGTAGCCGCTCTTCACCTCCACCGTGGTCGTGCCGTCGCGCAGCATGAGGCCGAGGCGGTCGCGCAGGCTGGCGGCGAGCTGTTTCTGGGTGGCCTCGCGCACGGCGCGCACGGTGCTGTGGATGCCGCCGCCTTTCTTCATGATCTCGAGATAGGGCACGCCGGCGAGTTTCTGCTCCCACTCGGCAAGACGGTCGCCCGCCCAACAAGCATGGGTGTGGCAATCGACAAAACCGGGCATCAGCACGCGGCCCTGCGCGTCGATGGACTCCACCCCGGCGGGGACCTCGACCTTCGGGCCGGCGGCGGCGATCCTGCCGTCAGCGATGAGCACTTCGCCGCCGGGAATGACGCCAAGATCGCCGAGCGCCTTGCCGCGGCGCGGACCGGGCGGACCGGCGAGCGTGAGGATGCGGGCGTTGCGGATGTGCAGGCTCATCGCTCGGCGTAGCCTTGCAGGAACGAGAGGAACAAGTGCGCGGCAACGCGGGCGGTGCGCCCGTCATCGTCGTGGGCCGGGTTGAGCTCCATCAGGTCGAAGCACCGCACGGCTGGATGGGCGCCGCAGGCGCGCACCCAGGCTGCGGTCTCGTTGGCCGTCCAGCCGGCCGGATTGGGGGCGCTGACGCCCGGCGCGTGCGCGGCGTCGATCACGTCGAGGTCGAGGCTGGCAAACAAGGCGCGGGCGCGGGGCAGCCTGGCCGGATGCCCGTCGGGATAGACCCGCCCGCCCAGGGTTTGGAAGGCCTGGTAGTGTTCGAGTGAGTTGACCAGCGGCCGGTAGCCATGCAAGTGAAGCGCGCGGATGCCACACTCGGTCACGAGCCTGCGAAAGGACATGCCGGAGCCGCGATTTTCGCGCACGTCGAGGTGGGCGTCGAAGTAGACGCCTTCCATGCGCGGGTGGCGCGCGGCGACGGCGCGGACAAACGGGTAGGTGAGATCGTGGCCGCCGCCGATGGCGACGGGGAGCAGACCCGCATTGAGAATGGCCGCGACCGCAGCCGAGACCCGGGCATGGGTTTCTTCCAGGGTGCGTCCGGGTTGCACGTCGCCGGCATCGAAGACACGCGGCAGGGCGCCCGAGGCGGGAGTGGCGGCGCCGTAACGGGCGAGCGCGGCGCGGAAGGCGCGCGGGCCGTCCTTGGCGCCGGGCCGGCCGTGGTTGAGCCGCACACCGGTGTCGTCGGCGAGGCCGACCAGGGCGATCTCGCAACCCAGCGAGGAAACACGCTTGATGGTCGCGGCAAAGCGCCCGGCCGCCACGTCGGCGGGCCACTGGCCGGGCAGGGTGTGCGGGATCCTCATTTCCAGCTGCGCATCGGGATCGGCACGCCGAGCCGGTCGGCGCAATCCTGCGCCTCGCGGTAGCCGGCATCGGCGTGGCGGAAGACGCCCATCATGGGGTCGTTGGTGAGCACGAGGGCGAGCCGGCGCGCGGCCTCGGGCGTGCCGTCGGCGACGATGACCTGGCCGGCGTGCTGGCTGTAGCCGATGCCCACACCGCCGCCGTGGTGGAAGCTGACCCACGAGGCTCCGCCGGCGATGTTGACCATGGCGTTGAGGATGGCCCAGTCGCTGATGGCGTCGGAGCCGTCCTTCATCGCCTCGGTCTCGCGGTTGGGGCTGGCGACAGAGCCGCAGTCGAGGTGGTCGCGGCCGATGACGATGGGGGCCTTCACGCGGCCGTCGGCCACCATCTGGTTGAAGAGCAGGCCGGCCTGATGGCGCTCGCCGAGGCCGAGCCAGCAGATGCGCGCGGGCAGGCCTTGGAACGCGACGCGTTCGCCGGCCATCTTGAGCCAGCGGTGCAGGGAGGCGTCGTGCGGGAACAGCTCCATGATGGCGCGGTCGGTCGCGTAGATGTCCTCCGGGTCGCCCGAGAGCGCAACCCAGCGGAACGGACCGCGCCCAGTGCAGAACTGCGGACGGATGTAGGCGGGCACGAAGCCGGGGAAGTCGAAGGCGCGCTTCACGCCCTGGTTGAAGGCGTGCTGACGGAGGTTGTTGCCGTAATCGAAGGTCTTCGCGCCGCGCTTCATGAGCGCGAGCATGGCCCTGACGTGGCGGGCCATTGAGGCGAGGGAGAGTCTCTGGTATTTCTTCGGGTCGGCCTTGCGCAGCTTGGCGGCGGCCCTGAGGTCGTAGCCGACGGGCACGTAGCCGACCAGCGGATCATGCGCGCTGGTCTGGTCGGTGAGGACGTCGACGCGGATCCTGCGGGCGAGGAGCCGCTCGAGCAGGTCGGTGATGTTGGCCACGACGCCGACGCTGAGGGCCTTCTTGTGCTCGGCGTAGAGGACGGCCCGGTCGATGGCCTCGTCAATGGAGGGAGCGATCTCGTCAAGGTAGCGGTCGGTGACGCGCTTCTGCAGGCGGGATTTGTCGACGTCGGCGATGAGGCAGGTGCCCTCGGCCATGGTGACGGCGAGGGGCTGGGCCCCGCCCATGCCGCCGCAGCCGCCGGTGACGCAGAGGCGGCCGGCCAGCGTGCCGCCGAAGTGCCGGCGCCCGCATTCGGCGAAGGTCTCGTAGGTGCCCTGCAGGATGCCCTGGGTGCCGATGTAGATCCACGAGCCGGCGGTCATCTGGCCATACATCATGAGGCCCTTGCGCTCGAACTCGTCGAAGCGCTCCTGCGTGGCCCAGGCGGGCACGATGTTGCTGTTGGCGAGGAGCACGCGCGGGGCGTCGGCGTGCGTGCGCACGATGCCGACGGGCTTGCCGGACTGGACGAGCAGCGTCTCGTCGGGGGCGAGCCGGCGGAGGGAGTCGCAGATGGCGTCGAAGCAGGCCCAGTTGCGCGCGGCCTTGCCGCGGCCGCCGTAGACGACGAGGTCCCGGGGGCGCTCGGCGACCTCGGGATCGAGGTTGTTCTGGATCATGCGCAGGGCGGCCTCGGCGGCCCAGGTGGAGCAGGTGCGTTGGGGGCCGCGCGGGGCGCGGACGAGGCGGGGGGCGGACTTCGGCATGGGATTACGGGAGCGGGCCGACGGAGGCCTCGGCCGCGAGGACGAGCTGGCCGCTGCGCACGAGGGCGAGGGCGGACTGCACGTCGTGGTGGAAGAGGCGGTCGGTCTTGGCGAAGGAGATGTGGCGGCGGATCTCGGCGAAGACGGCCTCGAGGCCGGGGCCGGAGCGGAGCGGGCGGAGGAACTCGAGGGCCTGCGCGGCGCTCATGAACTCGATCGCGAGCACGGTCTCGACGTTTTTCACGACCTCGAGGAGCTTGGTCGCGCTGATCGAGCCCATCGAGACGTGGTCCTCCTGGCCGAGCGAGGAGGGGATGGAGTCGACCGAGGCGGGATGGGCGAGGACCTTGTTCTCGGAGACGAGCGCCGCGGCGGTGTATTGCGGGATCATGAAGCCGGAATTGAGGCCGGTGTCCTTCATGAGCAGCTTGGGGACCTTGAGGTCGCCGACGGTGTCGCCGTGCAGGAGCATGTAGAGGCGGCGCTCCGAGATGGAGGCCAGCTCGGCGGTCGCGATGGCGAGGTAGTCGAGCACGAGCGCCAGCGGTTCGCCGTGGAAGTTGCCGCCGCTGACGACGTCGCCGTCGGCGAAGACCAGCGGGTTGTCGGTGACGGAGTTGATCTCGGTCGTGACCGTGGCGAGGGCGTGGGCGAAGGCGTCGCGCACGGCGCCGTGCACCTGCGGGACGCAACGGAGCGAGTAGGGATCCTGCACCTTCGGGCAGCCGGCGTGCGAGGGCAGGATCCGCGAACCGCGGAGGAGGCGGCGGATGTTGCCGGCGACCGTGCGCTGGCCGGGATGCGGCCGGGCGGCGTGGATGCGGGCGTCAAAGGGCGCGGCGCTGCCGCGGCAGGCCTCGAGCGTGAGCGCGGCGGCGAGATCGGCCGTCTTGAGCAGGTTCCCGAGCCGCAGCAGGCAGTGCACGGCGTAGGCCGACATGAACTGCGTGCCGTTGATGAGGCCGAGGCCTTCCTTGGACTGAAGCCTGAGCGGCTTCAGACCGAGCCTGCGCAGCGCCGCGCGCGCGCCCATGCGCTCCCCCTGCACGACCATGTCGCCGAGGCCCAACAGGGGCAGGACGAGGTGGGCGAGGGGGGCGAGGTCCCCGGAGGCGCCGAGCGAGCCCTTGGTGTAGACGACCGGAAGGGCGTCGGCGTTGTAAAAGGCGATGAGGTGATTGACGACCTGCTCCGACACGCCGGAGAGGCCGCCGGCGAGGCCGTTGACCTTGAGCAGCAGCATGAGCCGCACGATCTCGGCCGGGACCTCGTCCCCGACGCCGACGGCGTGGCTGAGGATGAGGTTTTCCTGGAGCTTCTCGATGTCGGCCGGCGCGACCCGCTTGTGGGCCAGCACGCCGAAGCCGGTGTTGATGCCGTAGTGCGGCGACGGGTCGTCGTGCAGGCGGTCCACGCGGGCGCGGGAGGCGCGGATGCGGTGCCGCGCGGCGAGGGCGAGCGCGAGACGCTGGTCGGAGGCGATGGCCTGCCGCAGTCGGGCGAGGGTCAGGGACTGGCCGGTGAGGACGAGGGTGCCGGGCATGGGAACGGGCGCAGTCAAAGCGACCGCCCAGGCTTTGGAAACCGAAAACCGGGGGCCGAACGGACTATTGGCGGCGTTCGCCGACAAAAAAGGCCCGCTGATGCGGGCCTTTTTCACGGACGGACGGGAAAATCAGACCGCCTTGGGCAGGGAGACGTCGCTCCACTCGACCGGGTGGGGATGGTTGCGCTTCTCCTTGTGCTGCTCGTGCCGCTTGCGGATGGCCTGGTCGAGCTTGTCGACGAGGAGATCGATGGACTTGTGCATCTCCTCCGAGTCGGCGCTGGCATTGATGTCGGGGCCGCGCACCTGCACATGGGCCTTGGCGACGAATTTGTGGGCGACGTCGTGCTTGCGGTCGCACTCCAGCTCGACGCGGACCCGCACGATGTGCTCCTCGTGGCGGAACAATCGCTCCAGCTTCTCGCGCACGTAGGTCTTGAGCGACGGGGTGAGCTCGAGGTGGATGCCGGAGACGATGATATCGCGGGTATTATTTGCTTTGTTCATGGGGGGACTGAGGTTGACCGAAGAAAAGCAACGCCGGATCCGCCAACATTTCCTTCCCTCCTGCCGCCCTGTCCGGGCCGGTCGCGTGGTCGTGGCGGGAAACTACCTTCATCGAACTGAGAGCAGGGTTGCCCACAGTGCGGGCATTTGCAATCAAACTAAGGCGTGGTGACACAAAAATAATTTTGAACACTCGTGCCGATTAGCCCCGAAGACCTTCCCCCGGCCGCGCCGCCCCTGGTGGAACCCGGCGCGTTGAAGCGCTGGATCCTGCACGAGGACGAGCGCCTTCTGGTCATCGACAAGCCCGGCTGGTTGGTGGTGCATCCGTCCAAGAACGGCCCATGGTCCAGCCTGGCCGGGGCCGTGCGCGAGGAGCTCAAGCTCGATGCCGTCCGGTTCGTCTACCGGTTGGACCGGGAAACCAGCGGGGTGATCGTCCTCGCCAAGGACGAGACCATGGGCTCGAGGCTGCAAAAGGCGATGGCCCGCGGAATGGTCGGCAAGTGCTACACGGCCCTGCTGCAAGGCCGGATGGAGCGGGTGACCACGGCCGACCTGCCGCTCGGGCCCGATCCCACGTCGACGGTCACCGTCCGGCAGTGCGTGGTCGAGGCGGGCAGTCCGGGGGCGCAGTGGGCCCAGACGATCTTCAAGCCGCTCGCGGCGACCGACCATTGCACCTTTGCGGCGATGAGGCTGCTGACCGGCCGCAAGCACCAGATCCGCGCGCATGCGCTCGCCCTGGGCCATCCGGTGGTCGGCGACAAGCTCTACGGCCCCGACGAGTCGCTGTATCTCGAGTTCGCGACCAAGGGCTGGACGGAGCGGCACAGCGCCCTGCTGCCGTTGCCGCGTCAGGCCCTGCATTGCGCGGCCATCGACCTGCGGCCGGCGGGCCTCGACCATGTTTTCCGGGCCCCCTGGCCGGCCGACCTGGCCAAGTTTGCCCGGACGGAGATGGGCCTGGAGCCGGATGCGGCCCAGAAGCTGTCCGAT
Organism: uncultured Opitutaceae bacterium; assembly: GCA_964601365.1. Classification (GTDB taxonomy): domain Bacteria; phylum Verrucomicrobiota; class Verrucomicrobiia; order Opitutales; family Opitutaceae; genus Didemnitutus. The sequence continues at coordinate 42,803 of CAZRNE010000010.1, forward strand.
AGCAGCGCCGCGCGCTTTTTCGAGAGCAGTCTTGCCGGCTAGGCGCAAAAGCCTTCGCTTGGCCCTTCGCATGTCTCCTGTCCGCGTCCGCTTCGCTCCCAGCCCCACCGGGTTTTTCCACATCGGCAGCGCCCGCACGGCGTTGTTCAACTGGCTCTACGCCCGCCACACCGGCGGCACCTTCATCCTGCGCATCGAGGACACCGACAAGGAACGCAACAGCGAGGCCTACCTCAAGCTCATCTACGACAGCCTCACCTGGCTCGGGCTCGACTGGGACGAGGGTCCGGAACCGGACGGCCGGGGCGAGCGCGGCGCATACGGCCCCTACCGCCAGAGCCAGCGCGGCCACATCTACGAGGAATACAAGCAGAAGCTCCTCGCCAACGGCCGGGCCTACGAAAAGGACGGCGCCATCTGGTTCCGCCTCCTCGGCGAGCGCTACCGGGTCTTCGACGACCACCGCAAGAAGGAGGTCGAGAAGGTCAAGTCGCCGCCCGTCGTGATCGACGACAAGATCCGCGGCCGGGTCGAGCGCATGGAGGACGAGGACTTCGTCATCTTCCGCTCCGACGGGAACCCGGTGTTCCACTTCGTGAACGTGGTCGACGACATCACGATGCAGGTCTCGCACATCATCCGCGGCGAGGACCACCTTTCGAACACCAGCAAGCACGTGCGCCTCTACGAGGGTTTCGGTGTCACGCCGCCCGTCTTCGCGCACATCCCGCTCATCCTGAAATCGCCGGAGATGGGGCAGGGCAAGATGTCGAAGCGCGACAAGGGCGCGTTGATCGAGGAATACCAGCAGCGCCACTTCCTGCCGGAGGCGCTCGTCAACTACCTCGCCCTGCTCGGGTGGAATCCCGGCGACGACCGCGAGAAGATGCCCATCGCCGAGATCGTGAAGCTGTTCGACCTGCCGGGTGTCAACCAGAGCAACGCCAAGTTCGACGCGAAGAAACTGGCGAACATGAACATGGTCTACCTGCTCGAGCAGTCGGCGGAAAAGTTCCTCTCCCTGGCGGCCGACTATTTCTCCAAGGCCGGCGCGCTGCACGCGCTGGCCGACAAGGCGCTCTTCGCCGAGGTGATGCGGCTCGCCCAGCCCAAGATCAAGGGCATCGACGAATTGCCGGCCTACACGGCCTATTTCTTCACCGATGACTTCCCGGTGGACCCGAAGGTGAAGGAGAAGGTCATGGCCAAGGGCGACCCGAAGGCGCGCCTCGCGGAGTTGATCGCCGCGTTGCCGGGCATGGATTTTTCCACCGACGCAACCATCGAGGCCGGCATCAAGGCCTTGGCGGAGTCCAAGGGTCTCGGTTTCGGCGATTACCAGGCGATCGCGCGGCTGGCCGTCACCGGCACGAACGCCGGGCCGAGCCTCACGGCCATCTTCCGCGTGCTCGGCAAGGAGCGGACGCTGGCGCGGCTGAAGCGGTTCGCCTGAATCAGCCGAGCACCTCGAGGTCGGCGGCGGCGGCCCGTGACAGGCGCGCGAGGCCGGACGCGACGACCTCGTCGGTCGGACCCTCGATCAGCAGGCGCAGCTTCGCCTCGGTGCCGGAGTAGCGCACCAGCAGCCGTCCCTGCGCGCCGAGCTCGGCCTCAAGGGTCTTCATCTCGGCCTGCAGGACCGCGCAGGCATCGAGCGTCTTCTTTTCGCGCACCCTGAGCGCGGCGGTCTTCTGGGGGAACTTGCGGAGCTGCCGGCGCAGCTCGGACAGGGGCCGGCCGGTGGTGCGCATCACCTCGATCACCTTGAGCGCGGCGAGGAGGCCGTCGCCGGTGGGGGAGACCTCGGCACAGATGACATGGCCCGACGATTCGCCGCCCAAGTTCGCACCCTCGACCAGCATCTTCTCGATGACGTAGCGGTCGCCGACATTGGCGCGCAGCACGCGGCCGCCGGCGGCCGCGACGGCGGCATCCAGGCCGAGGTTGCTCTGCACGGTCGCGACCAGGAGATTTTTTTCGAGACGGCCCTGCTGCAGCGCGTGCAGCGCCAGGATCGCGAGGATCTCATCGCCGTCGAGCACGCCGCCCTGCTCGTCGCAGAGGATACAGCGGTCGCCGTCGCCGTCGTGGGCGATGCCGAGCCGCGCGCCGCGGGACAGCACGGCGCTGCACATGGCCTCCGGGTGTTCGCTGCCGACGCCGGCGTTGATGTTGGTGCCGTCGGGGGTGTCGCCGATGGCGGTCACCTCCGCGCCGAGTTCGCGGAGCAGCGCGGGGGTGGTCGCCGCGGTGGCGCCGTGGGCCGTGTCGGTGACAATCTTCCAGCCGGCCAGGGCGCCGGCGGGCAAAAGGGAGCGCAGTTTTGCGAGGTAGCCCGCGCGCGCGTCCAAGGACCAGAGGTTGGCCGGGCGCAGCGGGCGCGGACGCGCCGGCAGGGCGGCTTCGATGGCGGCTTCCTGCTCGTCGGTGAGTTTGACGCCCGAGGCGCCGAAGAACTTGATGCCGTTGTCAGTCGCCGGATTGTGGGAGGCGGTGATCATCACGCCAAGGGCCGCGCGATGGGTGCGGACGGCGAGCGAGACGGCCGGGGTGGGGAGGATGCCGAGATCCACCACCTGCCACTTGGCGGCGGCCAGGCCGGAGGCAACGGCCTTGAGCAGGCTCTCCCCGGAAGCGCGGGTATCCCGGCCGATGAGGATTTTCTGGCTCCGGGTGATGCCAGGCCGGGAGGCGAGCCATTGGCCGGCGGCGAGTCCGAGCCTCGCGGCGAAACTCTCATTGATAACGGGGCCTCCGTATTGGCCGCGGACGCCGTCGGTGCCGAAGTATTTGCGGGGTTCAGCCATGCGGGTATGCGCCGCAGAATCCACTGTCCCGGAGCCGGCTGGCAAAGCATATTTCTCGACAGTCCCCGGTGATTCTGGGAGCAACCGCCCGATGCGACTCCATCCGGCTGCGATATCAATGCTGCTGCTGCTCAGTCCGTGCGTTGCGGCAAAGCAGACCAAACCGGTCGCCGAGTTGGACCTGGGTGACGCCATCGTGTTGGGCGTGGTGGAGGGCGTCACCGAGTTCCTGCCGATTTCGTCCACGGGGCACCTGATCATCGCGAACGATCTGCTGGGCCTCGAGTCGGACAAGCCGCTGACCGACGCCACCGGCCAGCCGTTGTGGCACAAGCGGCCGACCCCGGAACGGCCCGAAGGTGTGCCGCTGACGCTCAAGCTGGCCGCCGACACCTACGCCGTGGTCATCCAAGCGGGTGCGATCGCCGCGGTAGTGCTGCTCTACTGGCGGCAGATCCTCGGCATGGTCCTGGGTCTGGCCGGGCGCAGCGCCAGTGGTGTGCGGCTCCTGCGGAACGTCCTGCTGGCCTTCCTGCCGTGCGCCGTCGCGGGGTTCCTGCTGCACGATTGGATCGACCGGCATCTGTTCTCGGTGCCGGCGGTCATCGCCGCCTTGGTGGCGGGGGCCGGACTCATGTTGTGGGCGGAGCAATGGCGCCGGCGCAATTCGATCCCCGGCCTTTCGCGGGCGGAGCCGGCCGACCTGCCGGCGAGGCGCGCCTTGGGCATCGGGCTGGCGCAGTGCCTGGCCTTGTGGCCCGGCACAAGCCGGTCGATGGTCACCATCGTCGGCGGCTACCTGGCCGGGCTCAGCCCGGTGAAGGCGGCGGAGTTCAGCTTCCTGGTCGGACTGCCGACCCTGACCGGTGCGGCCGTCTACAAGGGTTGGAGGTCCGGCGGGGCGATGATCGAGGTCTTCGGCTGGACCCCGGTGCTGGTCGGCGCCGTGGTGGCGGCGGTTTCGGCGGCGCTGGCAGTTCGGTTTCTGGTCGGGTTTCTGTCGCGCAACGGGCTGGCGGTGTTCGCCTATTACCGCTTGGGGTTGGCGGCAGTATTGGTGCTCTGGCATTTCGCCTGAGTCGAATCCGACATAGTCCTTGACGGGGAAAGTGCCGGAGCCTTCCCTTGTGCCCTTGATTTTTACACATCGGGCGAAACAAATGCCCGACCTCACAACCACGATTTCCCATGGCTAATCCGAAACGCAAACAGTCCAAGCGCCGCAGCGCCAACCGCCGTGCCGCCAACGCCTTCAAGGCCCCGAAGTTCGCCAAAGATTCCGACGGCGGTGCTGTCCGCCCCCACCGGGTGAACCCCAAGACCGGCATGTATCGCGGCCGGCAGGTTCTGAACATCGAAACCTGACCCCCGGGTTGAGGGGGTTTCGTCATCAATCCCACGCCCGACAGTCCAGTTGTCTCGCAGCCCCGGATCGCGGTTGACGCGATGGGGGGAGACCTTGGCCCCGCCGAGGTGGTCGAGGCCCTCAAGATCGTCCTCGGCAACGGGGACGATTTCGATCCGATCACGTTGGTCGGGGACGAGGCCGAGCTGAACCCGTTGCTCGCGGGCGCGGGCCTGACCGGCCACCCCAAGATCACGGTGCTGCACGCCTCGGAGGTCATCGGCATGGACGAGAAGCCCATGCAGGCGCTCAAGCGCAAGAAGGACGCCTCCATGGTGCGCGCCATCGAGCTCGTGAAGAACGGCGAGGCTAGGGTTGCCGTCAGCAGCGGCAACACGGGCGCCCTCATGGCCGGTGCGACGCTGCGGTTGCGCATGATGGACGGCATCGACCGCCCGGCGCTCGGCGCCGTGGTCCCGCGCGACCGGGGCTTTTTCGTGCTGATTGATGCCGGCGCCAACCCCGAGGCGAACGCCGACAACCTCGTGCACAATGCCATCCTGGGCGCCAACTTCGCCCGCGTCATCTTCGGCCTGCCCGCGCCGCGCGTCGGCCTGCTCACCATCGGCACCGAGGAGGGCAAGGGCGGCAAGCTCATCACCGAGACGCACGCCCAGCTCGAGAAGATCACCGGCGTCATCAACTACGTCGGCCTCATCGAGGGGTTCCAGGTGTTCAAGGACGAGGTGGATGTCGTCGTCTGCGACGGCTTCGTCGGCAACACCCTGCTCAAGACCTGGGAGTCGCTCGCCAAGTTCATCACCGGCCTGCTCAAGGAGGAGCTGAAGCTCAATCCCGTGCGCCTCGCCGGCGCCGCCCTGGCCAAGGGCGCTTTCGACACGCTCAAGGCCCGCATGAACCCCGACCGCTACGGCGGTGCTCCGCTCCTCGGGGTGCGGGGCAACGTCCTCAAGGCCCACGGCTCGAGCAACCGCCACGCCTGGGCCAGCGCCATCCGGGCCGCCGAGAAGATCATCCGCCAGGACATGTATCACCGCACCGAGGAGGACGTGGCGAAGGCCGACGCCCTGCTCAAACCCACGGCCGCCGTTCCGGCCCAATAACCCCGCACCTTTATGGCCTCCGTCATCATCGCCGGTCTCGGCACCTACGCCCCCGCACGCGTCGTCACCAACGACGACCTCGCCAAGACCATGGACACCTCGGACGAGTGGATCCGCACCCGCACCGGCATCCGGGAGCGCCGCATCGCCGCGCCGGACGAAGCCTGCTCCGACCTGGCCATCAAGGCCGCCCAGGCGGCCCTCGCCGACGCCAAGCTCAAGGCCAGCGACGTCGACCTGCTGATCGTCGCCACGGCCACGCCCGACTACCCTCTGCCCGCCACGGCCTGCGTCGTGCAGCACAAGCTCGGGGTCCCGCCCCACGCCACCTGCTTCGACATCGCGGCCGCCTGCTCCGGCTTCCTCTACGCGCTCGAGATCGCCTACGGCCAGCTCCAGACCAACCGTTACAAATGCGCCCTGGTCATCGGCGCCGAAAAACTCTCCTCCATCGTCGACTGGACCGACCGCACCACCTGCGTGCTCTTCGGCGACGGTGCCGGCGCCGCCGTGCTGAAAAAAGTGGACCAACCCGGCATCGGCATCATCGGCACCGACCTTGGCGCCGATGGCGAGCTGCTGGAGACCCTTTACACCCCCGCCGGCGGCAGCCGGTGCCCGACCACCCCCCAGACCATCGCCGACCGCAGCCACTACATGCGCATGAAGGGCAAGGAAATCTTCAAGAACGCCGTCCGCGTCATGGAGACCGTCGCCCGCGAGATGGTGGAACAAAACGGCCTCACGTTTGACCAAATCGGCCTCGTCGTCCCGCACCAGGCCAACACCCGCATCATCGAGGCGCTGGCCGGCAACCTCGGGCTCCCGCTCTCCAAATTCCAGGTGAACATCGACCGCTACGGCAACACTTCCTCCGCCTCCATCCCCCTTGCGCTCGACGAGGCCCGCAAGTCCGGCAAGATCAAGCCCGGCGACTACACGCTGCTCGTCGCCTTTGGCGCTGGCTTGACCTACGGCTCCACCCTCATTCGCTGGTAGTTCCCGATGCGCTCCTTCGTCCTCCTGCTCCTGTCCGCCCTGCTCAGCGCCCCCCTCGCGGCCGAACTCGTCTGGTCGCGCGAGACCGGCTGGCGCATCGAGGGCGGCGCCCTCGCCGGACTGACGGCCGAGTCCAGCGGCAACGCCCTCGAGCTGATGAACCGCGCCCGCAACGCGGAGGAGGACCGGCGGACCGGCAAGGCCATCGACCTCTACGAGGACGTCACCAAGAAATACCCCAGCTCGATCTACGCGCCCGAGGCCTTTTACCGCATCGGCCTGCTGCGCCAGCAGCGCCGCGAGTATTTCAAGGCCTTCGAGGCCTACCAGAACCTCATCGCCCGCTACCCCAGCAGCGAGCGCTACAGCCAGGTCATCGCCGAGCAATACCGACTTTCGTCACAGTTGCTCGACGGCGCCCGCAACTACTTCTGGGGTGTGATACCCGGCTTCAAGAACCGCGAGAAGGCCCTCGAGTATTTCGAGCAGATCGTGGTCAACGCCCCCTACAGCGACTACGCGCCGCTCTCGCTCATGAACGTCGCCCGCGGCCACCAGCGCGCCGGTTCCACCGAGGAGGCCATCGACGCCCTCGACCGGATGATCAACACCTATCCGCGCAGCGTCCTCACGCCCGATGCCTACCTGCGCCTCGGCCAGGCCCACGCCAACCTCGTCGAGGGGCCTTACTACGACCAGGCCTCCACCAAGGAGGCCATCACCTATTACGAGGACTTCCTCATCCTCTTCCCGGGCGACAACGGCGCCGCCGCGGCCGAGAAGGGACTCGCCGAGATGAAGACCACCCTCGCGCAGAGCAAGCTGACCATGGCCGACTACTACTTCAAGTATCGCAACAACCCCAAGGCCGCCAAGGTGCTCTACAACGAGGCCATCACCGTCTATCCCGATTCCGAGATCGCCAACCGCGCCAAGGCCCAGCTCGAGCTGGTCGAGGCCAAGCTCGCCGGTCAGCCCGCCCCGGCGGTGACCGCGCCTGACAAGCCCGCCACCCCGGCCAAGAAGAAGCGATTCATCCTCTTCTGAGGCAAACCGGGTAGGGCGAGTCCTCCGGACGAGCCGCGCCGCCGATGACCAGTGACCATTACGAATCCCCGCTTTCCGTGGGCCAGCGCGCTTGCGCGCGCCCTTCCCATGACGGCGCGTCCAAGGCCGCTGCCCCACAGCCGATAAGAACCGGGTTTCGGATAGCTCGGCCTTCTACTTTCGGTTTTCGAAGGAGGGCGGCTTTCTGCCTCCTGCTTTCCTCCATCGGCCTTTCCTCCTGCTCCCACTACCGCCTCGGGACCGGCGCCGAACCCGGGTTCTCGTCCATCTACATCGCCCCGGTTGCCGTGGAGACAATGCTGCCGCAGGCCCAGGCGGTTGCCGGCACCGCCATCCGTGACGCCTTCGCCCGCGACGGGCGCGTCCGCCTTGCGGAGAACGCCGCGGCCGCGGATGCCGTGCTGGCCGTCACTCTGGCCGGCTATGACCGCGAGGTCGCGACCGTGCGGGCGGACGACACCGGCCGTGCCCGCCGCTTCGACATCTCGCTGCGCGCCCGTTGCACGCTCACCGACCGCCGCTCGGGGCAGGTGCTGTTTGCCGACCGTGTCTTCACGGCGAAGCGCGGCATCTTCACCGACAGCGGCCAGCAGCAGGCCGAATACGAAAACCTGCCTCTGCTCGCGGCCGATCTCGCCCGCCAGCTTGTCGGCGGCACCCTGGACACCTGGTGATCGTGCTCTCCGCCTGAGCCCGCGCTCGACAAATCGCCGGCGGTCAGGCGTCATCTCCCCGCGCGATGCACGCTCCCATCCTCGCCCCATCCCTCCTTGCCGGCGACCACGCCCGCCTCGCCGACAGCGCCGCCCTCGTCGAGAACCTCGGCCTCAAGTGGCTGCACCTCGACCTGATGGACGGCCACTTCGTGCCCAACCTGACCTTCGGGCCGGAGACGCTCGCTGCGTTGCGCCGCGCCGGGTCGAAGCTGTTCTTCGACACGCACCTGATGCTGGCCGAGCCGCGCCAATACCTGGAGGCCTTCGCCAAGGCCGGCGCCAACCTCATCAGCATCCACATCGAGCCCGCCTACGACCACGCCGCCGCCCTGGCGCGCATCCGCGCCCTCGGCTGCCAGAACGGCATCGTGCTCAACCCCGGCACGCCCGCCGCCGCCATCGAGCATCTGCTTGAAAAGGTCGACCTCGTGCTCGTCATGACCGTGCAGCCCGGCTTCGGCGGCCAGCCCTTCCGCCGCGACATGCTGCCCAAGCTCCGGCAGATCGACACCTGGCGCCGCGAACGGAAGCTCAATTTCCGCCTGGAGGTGGACGGTGGCATCGACCTCGCCACGGCCGCGGAATGCCGCGCCGCCGGCGCGGACACCTTTGTCGCCGGCACCTCGTTCTACCGCGCCGCTGACAAGACGGCATTCGCCACGACCATCGCCAAACTTTAGAGCATTTTCCGCAATACCGCAGCCGCTCGACTCAAGGTTGGGCGAACCGTCCCCGGGGAGCCGCGGCTCGGCGAGGACGCCTCGCCCTACCGGTTTACGGCCATACTAATCCTTAATATGCTTTAGTCCGACAGTTCAGTCCAGCGGGCATCGCAACTGCATCGCCAGCGCGTGCGATTTGATGCCGTAGAAAGCGGCGAGGGCGCGGATCTCGGCGGCGTGGCGATCGCGGGCGGCAAAGTCGTCGGGCGCGGCGCGCTTGGTGGCGGCGATCATGACATTCTTGGCCGTGTGCTCGGTGGAGATGAACTCGAAGGCCTTGGTGTCGTAGCCGGCCCATTCGAGGAGCAGGGCGCGCAAGGCGTCGGTGGCGATT